>JH599958.1:0-15152 GCA_000245075.1 Acetobacteraceae bacterium AT-5844 | reverse complement strand
CCCCCCCCCCCGCGATGTCGGCGGGGGCCTCGGCCCTCCGGCGGCCGGCTCTGGTGCTTCCTGCCGCGGCTGTCATCACGGCTTAGACGCCGATGCTCCATGGTCTCAGCCGGGAATGGGAGTGGACCCGGCCGACCGCCCGAGGGAATGGTATCGCTCGCGAAATGCCTCGTGCTGCCAGCCCTTCAAGCCAGGCCTGCGGCCGCGGATATGGTTCAAGCCATACCCTCTGTGTCATGCGGTACCGGCGGAGAGGAGGAATCAGCCCTTTCGGAAGGTTTCTCCATACACGCGCATCCAGTTCCCATGTGTCAGCTTGGCGATTTCCTCTTCGTTGAATCCGACCTCGCGCAGGGCTCCGGGAATTTTCCCGAGGCCGGAGACGCCTTCCGACAGCCATTCGGCACGCGGGGTTTTCAGCGGCCTGCCGGGCGCCGAGGCGCCGTAATCGACATGGCGCGTCCAGCGTCCCATTCGCATCCATGCGTAGTCCGCCGGACCATTATCATGGCCGTAATCCGTGCCGATCCCCACTGAATCGATGCCAGCGATATCGACTGTCTTCGCCACCATCTCCGCCCAGTTCCGAACGGAAGCACAGAAATAATCACCGGTGATGTTGCGATAGACGGCGCACCCCACCACGCCTTGGGTTTCCCGCAGCGCATGCAGAATGTCGTCGCTCTTGTTGCGGCTGTGCTCGAAGACGCTGCGCGCATTACCATGCGTCACCGCGATCGGCTTGTGGGAATGACGAATGGCATCCAGCGTGGTCTTCTCGCCGACATGCGAGCAGTCGACCAGGATGCCGGCTGTGTTCATTTCCCGCACCAGCTCCCGGCCGAAACGGGCGAGCCCGCTATCCTCGGTTTCGTAGCAGCTGCCGCCGACCGAATTTTGGTTATTATACGTCAGCTGGACGACGCGCACACCCAGCTCGGCGAACATCTCCACAAGCCGGATACGGTTGCCGAACAGATCGGTGTTCTGGAAGCCTAGCACGATGGCGGTGCGGCCGGACTTTGCCACGGCTTCGATCTCGGACGGCGAGCGGGCGATAGCGACAAGATCCTCGTTTTCACCAACGAGATCGCGCCACTTACCCAGTGAATCGAAAGACTCCATGGGGTCTTCCCAGAAGCCGCAGGTCACGGTGACAGCCGAGACATTTCCTTGCCGGAGCTGCGCGAAAACCTCGCGCGAGAAATGGCCACATTGCAACGCGTCGATCAGCATCAGGGAGCCTTTTCGGTGAGTGGAACGGTATCGTCGTCATGGTCGCTGCGGTCCCCCGGCCAACGCCACAACCGTCGCGTCGAAATGCGCATGCTGTGGAAAGGTGTCGCCGGCCACGGAAAAGTCAGCGAAAATTCAGGAAGATTTTCGAGGGATCAGATGGCGCTTGATAGTATAGAGGAGCTCTCTGGTGTTTCCTTCGAGGATGTCGCGCACGATGGCGGCCAGCTCAGCCGGATGCTCGCTCATCGTCGTCAGAGCAGGGCGCTGATAAGGCGCCCAGTCAGCATCGCCGAATCCAATCACAGCCACGTCCTGGGGCACGCTCAATCCTGCATCCTGCAGCGCGGCGATGGCCCCCAGCGCCAGCTCGTCGCTGGCGGCAAGAATCGCGGTGTATCGAAGATTCTTTTCCAGAGATTGCTGAACGGCGGAATAGCCGGCGCGATAGCGGTAGAACGCGTCCCAGGCCAAATCGGATGGAACGGCCAGTCCTGCCCCTCGCAAGGCGTCGCGATAACCTTCGCAACGCTCCGCCCCTATACGCGATCCATTGATGCGGCCCAGAAAGGCGATAGACCGGTGCCCTTTTTCGAGAAGTGCCGTGGTCGCGACATGGGCGGCGCCACGCTCATCCTGAATGACGGAGACGATGCCGTGGTGATCCATCCGTTGCCGCAGCGCGATAACCTGCACCTGCTGCCGCGCCAGGTTCTTGAGTAGATTCAGGCAGTCATCCGGCAGTGTGTCCGTAGTCGCCAACACGATGCCACGCAGGCGCCTGGCTGCGGCCCGCTCCAGAAAGCGCCGCAGCCGCGTTTCATTATGCGCCAGATCATAGACCAGCAGGTCCAGCCCCATGGCCTCCAGCGCCGACTGCATGTGGCGGGTCAGCCCGGCATAAACGCCTTGTTCGATATCGCCCACTAGCAGCGCAATGCTATCGCCCTGACCACGGCGGAGGGACCGCGCGGCAGGGTCCGGCTGAAAACCAAGCTCGAGCGCGGCTTCCTGGACGCGCTTGCGGGTTTCCTCCGCGAAGTTGGTGCTGCCATTCAGGATGCGGGAAACCGTGGCGGCAGAAACCCCTGCCATCCGTGCCACGTCGGCAACACGCGGCCGGGCGGTCAGCGCCACACTGTCGTCAGGCATGCTCAAGGCCGGCCTGTGGCGCGGGTGGCAAAGGTCCCTTCGTCGAACCCTGGCGTATAGCGTAGCCCTTTTCGGGATGCCCAGATCCAGGCAGGGGTGTAGAGAGGCACCACCGCGCCATCCGCCATCGCAGTTTCCATCGCCTTCGCCTGTAGCCTTGCCCTTTCCTGGTCATCGATCGTTCTGGATGCGGTGCCGATCAACTGGTCCAGCGCCGCATTGGCGTACCGGCCGCGATTGAATCCCCCCAGGCCCCGCGCCGCGTCCACGGAATGCAGGGCCTGTCGCAGCACCACCAGATTGTCCCCAATGCTGCCCCAACCATTCAGCAGCAGGCTGGCGTCGAAGCGCGACATGCGTGTGTAGAACACCGATTGCGGCTCGGCCTCGGCGGCGGTGGTGATGCCGATACGCGTCAGCATCTGGGCTACGGCCTGACAGGTGGCGCGGTCTGCCAGATAGCGGCCATTGGAACAATGCAGCGTCATACGGAAGCCTTGGGGATATCCCGCCTCCGCCAGCAGCGCTTTTGCTTCCTCCGGCTTCCACTCCGCCGGTGGAATGGCAGACGACCCTCCGAACATGCCCGCCGGCGCCGCCTGGTTGGCAACGCTGCCCTGGCCCTCCAGAACACGTTCCACCAGCGCCGTCCGATTGATGGCGAGGGAGAGGGCGCGGCGAACGCGCGGATCCCGCAAGGGGTTAGAGGGCAGGGGCTGCCCGTCCGTGCCCGTGATGAAGGGTGTGCTCTCCCGCACACTGTCCGGTACCAGGAACATTGTGCGGTTGCCCTCATGGGCGAAGACATCCACCGAGCCCTCCCGCCGCAGCCGTGCGACATCCGGCGTCGGCACCTTGTCGATCAGGTCGGCGCTGCCGGAAAGCAGTGCCGCCAGCCGGGCGGCATCGCTGGGGATGGGGCGAAAGGTCACGCTGTCCCATTCCGGGGCTTCCCCCCAGAAGCGTGGGTTGCGCTCAAGCCGCAGGGCTTCGCCGGGCGACCAGCCGCGCAGCAGATAGGGCCCGGTGCCGATAGCTGCCCTGCCACGGTTGAAGTCCTCCGTGCTGGCCTCGCCGAGATGCGCCGGCAGAATGCGCAGCCGGGCCAAATCCAGCGGCAGCTGGGGGTAGGGGGTCTCGGTCTCCAGCTCCAGCCGCAGCGGGTCGATCACTCGGATGGCAGTAATGGCCTTGACGTAGGGTGCCGCCGTTCCCGCCGCGTGCCGCACGGTGGTGGCGCGCTTAAGCGAGTACGCCACATCCTCTGCCCCGAAGGTTGAGCCGTCGGAGAACACGACTCCTGGGCGCAGCTCCAGTTGCCAGCGCGTCGGCGCCACTGCCTGCCAGCGCAGAGCGAGATTGGGCTGCAGCCTGAGCTCGGCATCCAGGCCGATCAGGCTGCCATACAGGTGTTCCTGCATGGCGGCGGTCGTGAAAGTGGGTGCGACATGGGGGTCCATGCTGGTGGCATCGGTTTGCAACGCGATGGTGAGGCTGGCGGCCTGTCCGGGCAGGGGCGCGCCAGCGGCCCATGCCATGGCGGCAAGGCCGGATATCCAACGTCTCACTGCGGCCATGGCTCCGCTTCCCCTCGGCGCTTTATGCAAACGATTTATTAAATCGTTTGCATGGAGGCATGGATTCCATCGCTGTGCAAGAGCCTTTGCCGCCGGCATCTTAAGGCCAAGGATACGGGGTTTCGGAGACCTTGGCCTGCACGTCGTGCCCCGCAGCGCCGATGCTGCGCGGCGGAGCGCCGGCCTGCTCGTAATACGCAGCTTCCTTGGCCTAGTGCTTTCTGGCTGAGCGAATACGAGCTCGTTTCACGGCGACCGGGGGCGGGCCAGCGGCCAGAGATCCCGCCGACGTTCCTCAAGCGACTTCTGGCGGCAACTCAGGGTAAAGCCTGATCGTCCTCAGGCTCGCATATCCCGTAAATCTCTTACCAGCAGGCATGCCTGCCGGATCTCCGGGATAGCCCTCCTTGTCATCAAGAAGGACACGCACCCATGCTGCTCCTGGGAAGCCGCGGCCACGACCGTGGTTCCACAGCCAGTGTTCCGTCCTCCGGCAAAGGGCGGGTCACTGTCAGCGCCGATCGGTGGCGGGGTGCTGCTTGCCGATGATCATTCCCGTTCTCTTTTGCCGCCCGCTCGGCGGTTCCCCCTCCTGGTGACCGTCATGAGGGCACGGACCGTGAAGCTCGGCGAATTGCCGGCCAGCCTGTTCCCTGGATGTCTAAGCTTTCTCCAGCGGCCGAGCCGGAGTGCCCAGTTGGCCTTTTGCCCCGGCATGCCGTTCCTCTTCCCGATCCGAACAAGACCGCCGGCAGGAGCAGCCCATGACGGATTGCTGCGATATTCAGACTGTGAAAGCCATGACCGCCCCCGCGGGAATGCGGTGGATTCCTGGCGGCCGTTTCACCATGGGCTCCGACCACCATTACGCCGAGGAAAGACCTGCCCACCCGGTGGCGGTGGATGGCTTCTGGATGGATGCGACACCGGTCACCAACGCGGCCTTCGCGCGCTTTGTCGCTGACACCGGTCATCTCACCCTGGCGGAGCGGCCGCTTGACCCGGCTCTCTATCCCGGCGCCATGCCGGAGCTGCTGGTGCCGGGCGCGCTTGTCTTCCGTATGACTCCCGGGCCCGTGAACACACGCGACGTCCGCCAGTGGTGGTCCTATACCCCCGGCGCCTGCTGGAAGCGGCCGGAAGGGCCGGGCAGTACCCTGGACGGCCGGGACGACCACCCGGTGGTGCATGTGGCGCATGAAGATGCCGCGGCCTATGCCGCCTGGGCCGGCAAGGCCCTGCCCACCGAGGCCGAGTGGGAGCGCGCGGCGCGCGGCGGCCTGGAGGCCGCCGAGTTCGCCTGGGGCGAGGAGCTGACGCCGGAGGGCCGGCACATGGCCAATACCTGGCAAGGCCCTTTCCCCTGGCGGGACTTCGCGGCGGACGGCTTTGCCGGCACCTCCCCCGTCGGCAGCTTCCCAGCCAATGGCTACGGCCTTTCCGATGTCACCGGCAATGTCTGGGAATGGACGGAGGATTGGTACGCCGCCCGGCATGAGGCCGATCCGGGCAAGCCCTGCTGCGCGCCGCACAACCCGCGCGGCGCGCCGGTCGAGGGCAGTTACGACCCGCACCAGCCTGCCATCCGCATTCCGCGCAAGGTGGTCAAGGGCGGGTCCTTTCTCTGCGCGCCCAGCTATTGCCGCCGCTACCGGCCGGCCGCGCGGCAGCCGCAGATGGTGGACAGCGCGATGAGCCATCTGGGTTTCCGCTGCATCCGCCGCCCCAACAACCAGGAGAGGATTCCACTATGACGGACGACACCGGGAAGGGCCGGGCGAACCGGCGGGATATGCTGTTGGGCAGCGTGGCCGGCATCGCAGCGGCGATGACAGGCGGCACTGCAATGGCCCAGGCGCCGCAGCCGGCACCTGCACCCGCCACCGGTGCCGCGCCCGCCGCGACGGGCTCCGGCCGGCCGCCGAACATCTTGGTGATCTTCGGTGACGATATCGGGCTGTGGAACATCAGCCACAACAACCGTGGCATGATGGGCTATCGCACGCCCAATATCGACCGGATCCACGCGGAGGGCGCGACCTTCACCGATTACTACGGCGAGCAGTCCTGCACCGCCGGCCGCGCCGCTTTCATTACTGGCCAGTCGCCCGTCCGCACCGGGCTCACCAAGGTGGGCATCCCCGGCGCCGATATTGGCCTGCAGAAGGAAGACCCGACGATCGCCGAGATGCTGAAGCCGCTGGGCTACGCCACCGGCCAGTTCGGCAAGAACCACCTGGGCGACAAGGACGAGTTCCTGCCGACCCAGCACGGCTTCGACGAATTCTTCGGCAATCTCTACCACCTGAATGCGGAGGAGGAGCCCGAGCGGCCGAACTACCCGAGCGACCCGGAATTCCGCCGCCGTTGGGGGCCGCGCGGCGTCATCCGCAGCTTCGCGGATGGGCGCGTTGAGGACACCGGCCCGCTGAACAAGAAGCGGATGGAGACGATCGACGACGAAACCACCGCCGCCTGCATTAACTTCATCGAGCGGCAGCACCAGGCAAACAGGCCATTCTTTATCTGGCACAATGCCACGCGCATGCACATCTACACGCATGTGCCGGAAAGCTACGACGGCAAGACCGGCCTCAACTTCTATGCAGACGGCATGGTGCAGCATGACGACCATGTCGGGCAGATCCTGAAGAAGCTGGACGACCTCGGCATCGCCAACGACACCATTGTCGTCTACTCCACCGATAACGGGCCACATTTCAACGAATGGCCGGACGGCGCCATTACGCCCTTCCGCAGTGAGAAGGACACGAACTGGGAAGGCGGCTTCCGCGTTCCCTGCGCCATCCGCTGGCCGGGAAGGATCCAGCCCGGCAAGATCGTCACAGGCATCGTCCAGGCGAATGACTGGATGCCTACCCTGCTCGCCGCCGCCGGCGTGCCGGACATCAAGGAAAAGCTGCTGGCCGGGCATACGGCCGGAGGCAAGACCTTCAAGGTACATCTGGACGGATACAATCAGCTCCCGACGCTGACCGGCGATACGCCAAGTCCGCGCGACGAGTTCTTCTACTTCAATGACGATGGCGGGCTGGTGGCGATCCGCAAGGGCCGCTGGAAATTCGTGTTCCAGGAGCAGCGGGCTCACGGCTTCCGGGTCTGGATGGACCCCTTCGTGCCCATGCGTGTGCCGCTCATTATCGACCTGAAGATGGATCCATTCGAACGCGCGCCGACCGATTCCAACAATTACTATCACTGGCTGATCCAGAACGCCTACCTGATCATGCTGTCGCAACAGACGGCGCAGCAGTGGCTTTCCAGCTTCCGCGACTTTCCGCCACGGCAGGCACCCGCCTCGTTCAATGTCGATGCCTTTCTGAAGGTGCTGACAGACGCAGCACACAGCGTGTCGCGGTGAGCGGGGGCGCCGGGGTGCCCACGACGGACGCACGCGCGGCCTTCGCCACCCTGCGCGCCCGCATGGGCGCCGCGATCATCGGCCAGGAGCGGGTGATCGAGCGCCTGCTGATCGCCCTGCTGGCCGATGGCAACGTGCTGCTGGAGGGGCTTCCCGGCGTGGCCAAGACGCGCGCGGTAAAATCCCTCGCCGCCGCGATGGAGGCGGAGTTCCGCCGCATCCAGTTCACGCCCGACCTGCTGCCGACCGATGTGGTCGGCAGCGAGGTCTATCACCAGACCACCGAGGGCAGCACCTTCCGCTTCGAGCCTGGCCCTGTCTTCGGCAACCTCATCCTGGTGGATGAGATCAACCGCGCTCCCGCCAAGGTGCAATCCGCACTGCTGGAGGCGATGGAAGAGCGGCAGGTCACCGTGGCTGGCACCACTCATCGGTTGCCGCCGCTCTTCATGGTCATGGCCACGCAAAACCCGATCGAGCAAGAGGGCACCTATCCTCTGCCGGAAGCGCAGCTCGACCGTTTCCTGCTGCATGCCCGCGTCGATTACCCCGCCGACGCGGATGAAAAATCCGTGCTGCGCCTCGTGCGCGGCGAGGAGCAGGCCGCACGCTCCGGCGCGCCACCGGCCCCGCCGCCGCCAGTGCCGCAACAGGCGGTGATGGAGGCGCGCGCCGCGCTGTCGCGCCTGCATGTCGCGGATTCCATCGATGACTACGTGGTGGCGCTGGTCTGCGCCACCCGCCGCCCGGGCGATTACGACCAGGACCTCGACCGCTGGATCGAGGTGGGCGCCAGTCCGCGCGCCACCATCGCACTGGACCGTGCCTCCCGCGCCCGCGCCTGGCTGCAAGGGCGCGACCATGTGGAGCCCGACGATGTCCGTGACGTGGCGCCGGACGTGCTGCGCCACCGGCTGATCCTTAGCTATGAGGCCAATGCCGACCGCATTGCTGCCGATGCGGTGATCGCGAAGCTCCTCTCGCTCGTGGCGGTGGCCTGACATGGCCGCCCGCCCCCTCCCGCCCGAAATCGCCGCCAGCCTGGAATCGCTGATCCGGTTGCAGCATGCGGCGCGGGGCTTCTCCTTTCGCTCCCGCCAGCCGGTGCGTTCCCTGCTGGCGGGGCGGCGCGCCTCGCGCATCCGGGGCAGGGGGCTGAGCTTCGAGGAACTGCGCGCCTACCGCCCCGGCGACGACGTGCGGCTGATGGACTGGCGCGCCACCGCCCGCACGGGGCGGCCGCAGACCCGCGTTTTCACCGAAGAGCGCGACCGGCCCATGCTGCTGGTGGTGGATCTCTCCCCCGCCATGTTCTTCGGCACCGCACGGGTGGTGAAATCCGTCACCGCTGCCGAGGCCGTGGCGCTGGCAGCCTGGCGCTGCCTGCGTGGCGGCGACCGGGTCGGTGGGGTGCTGTTCGGCGCCGAGGGGATCGAAGAGCTTCGCCCTGCCCGCAGCCGCGCGGCGGTGATGCGGCTGCTGGAGACGGTGGTACGGCGTGGCGCCGCCCTGCCGGACACACCTCCCGCCCCCGCCGGGTCCGCCCTGCTGAACGAAGCGCTGGAGCGGGCAGAGGCACTGGCGAAACACGACGTGCTGGTGCTGATGGTCTTCGACCTGCTCTCGGCCGATGCCACGACCGGGACCATCGCTGCGCGGATCGCGCGGCATAATGACGTCGTCGCCATTCCCGTCTCCGACCCGCTGGAGCGCGCCCTTCCGCCGGCACCCTGGCATGGCGTGGCGACGGATGGCGGGCGGCTGGCGGTGCTGGACCCCCGCGCCAGTGGCCTCGGCGCGGCGGTGCCGGCCGGCTTCGCGCAGCGGACGGAGACACTGCGCCACGCCAGCCAGCGGCATGAGATACCGGCGCTGCCGCTTGGCACCGAGGAAGACACCGCCGCCCAGCTCCGCCGCCTGCTGGGGCAGGCGCTCTCACCACGCCTAAGCTGAAGGAGAAGGAACCATGCCCAGCTTATCGCTTCTCCGCCGCCACGCTCTCCTGGCCGGTGGCGCGCTGGTTGGAGCCGCCGCGCTGCCCAGGACGCTCCGGGCACAGGGTCAACCTGGCCCAGCCCGGGGTTTCGAGCGTGGCTTTCCGACACCTGACGCCGCGCGCGCGGCACGTGACGATGCCGACTTCCAGCGCGCCGTCGTGGCCTACCGCTTCTGGTACCCCACAGTCTCCGCCGAGGGTATCTTCAACGGCAACCGTGAAGCCGGCATCCCCGACAACACGGCGATGGGCATTGCTTCTACAGGTCCGCGCCAGGTCGGCTTCACCCTGAACTCGGACACGCCCTATGGCTCCGCGGTGCTCGATCTGTCGAACGGCCCCATGGTCATCGAGGTACCGCCAGGCCCCTACATCGGCCTTGTAAACGACCATCACCAGGGCTGGGTCATGGATGTCGGGCTGCCCGGTCCGAACGAGGGGCGCGGTGGCAAGCATCTGGTCCTGCCACCCGGTTACGGCGGCGAGGTACCGTCCGGCTACCAGGTCGGCCGGGCGCTATCCAACAAGCTGCTTTTCGCGGTCCGGGCACTGCCGGCGGGCGGAGACCTGTCGGCGGCGCTGGAGGCATTGCGGCAGATTCGCTTCTACCCGCTGGCCGCTGCGGCGAACCCACCTGCATTGACCTTCCAGGACACGTCGCAGACCCGCATGGACTCGACCTGCCTGCGCTGGGAAGCCGACGTCCAGTACTGGGAGGTGCTGCATCGCGTCCTTCGCGAAGAGCCGCTGGTCGAGAAATATCTGCCCATGTACGGCATGCTGGCCGAACTGGGCATCGAGCGGGACAAGCCCTTCGCGCCGGACGCCCGCATGCGTGCCCTTCTGGAGCGCGCGGCACGCGAGGGGCGAGACCAGCTCCTTGTCTCTGCTTTCGCCAGCGACCGGCCGGACCGGCTCAATTGGCCAGACCGGCACTGGGAGTGGGCCGGCCTCGTTCCCGGCAGCGCCCAGTTCGAGACGCCGGCCGGTCTCGACCTGGAAGCCCGCGACCGCTGGTTCGCCCAGGCCATCGTCACGTCGCCGGCAATGTTCCGCCGCAGCGCCGGCGCGGGCTCTCTCTACTGGCTGAGCGCGCGCGACAGCGGCGGCACCTACCTTGATGGTGGCCAGAACTATCGGCTGACCGTGCCCGGGCCGGTGCCAGGCAAGCTGTTCTGGTCGGTCACCGCCTATGACGCGCAGACGCGCTCGCAGGTGCAGACGGAGCAGGATAAGGCTGCCCTGCGCTCCCTGTTCGAGCTGAAGGACGTTGCAGCCGGCGCGCCGGTCGATCTGTTTTTCGGGCCCCAGGCCCCGGCAGGGCAGGAGCAGCGCTGGATCCGGACAGCGCCGGGGCGGGGCTGGTTCGCCTATTTCCGCATCTACGGGCCGGAACAGGCTGCCTTCGACCGCAGCTGGAAACCGGGCGATTTCGAGATCATGAATTGAAGGGGTGAGCGAGCCATGGGTTCCCTGAGCGTGGCGGTCCCATGACGGATGCAACGACGAAGTCGGGCCACCAGAGGAGGAGGAAGACGATGCAATATCGGACCCCAAGGATTGCCTATGTGCTTCTTGCGGCGCTCCCCATCCTGGCGGGCTGCGCCACCCGGCAGGGTTTCGAGCAGCGGATGAGCGCTTATATCGGCCGCTCCGAGGGCGACCTTGTCGCCTCGCTTGGCGTTCCCCTCCGCACCTTCGAGAGCGGTAACCGCCGCTTCCTCCAGTTTGAGCGGCGCCGGGTCACCGCGGATTCCATGCCCGGTTGGGGCTGGGGCTGGGGCAGCGCCGTCGAGGTTCAGTCCTGGGATTGCAGCGTGACCTTCGAGGTCGCCGGCGGGCGTGTCGAGAGCTTCACCAGCCGCGGCAATGACTGCGTGGCGACGGCGCCGTCATGACCCGCCTGCGATGAAGGCCCCGTTGCGCCGATGAACCCCGAGTTGCCGCCGCAACCGAGCCTGCAGGGGATGCGTGACATCCTCCTGCCGCCAGCGGTTTCGCTCACACCGGCGACGCCGGCCTGGGCGGTGCTGGGTGCAGTGCTGCTGGCGCTGTTGCTCTGGCTCGCCTGGCGTGGCGGACGGCATTGGCGGCGCGAGGCCTATCGGCGCGACGCTCGGCGAGCGGTGGACGCGGTGGCGTCCAGCGGCGACTTCGCCACACTTCCCGCGCTGGTCAAGCGCACCGCTCTTGCCGCTTTTCCCCGTGAGGCCGTGGCGGGGTTGAGCGGCGCCGACTGGGCCGCCTTCCTGCGCCGCACTGCCCCACGCGCGCGGCTGACTGAGGAGCAGGCCCTGGCGCTGGCACGCTTGCCCTATCTTGCTCCGGCCGAGGCCCGGACCGCCGGCCCAGCAGCCCTCGCTGCCGCGAGCGGCTGGATCGCCCACCATGACCGCGCTGCTTGACCGCTTCGGCCTGGGGGCGGGGCAACTCGCGCTGGACCATCCCTGGGCGCTGCTGCTGCTCCCCTTGCCGCTGCTGTTGCGCTGGCTGCTTCCGCCCTGGCACGACCAGCAGCGTGCCTTGCGCCTGCCGGGGCTACAACGCCTGGCCGGTGAGGCGGCGCGTCCGCTGCCTCCGGCACCGCGGCCGCGTCTATGGCAAACGGCGCTGGCGCTTCTGGCCTGGGCGCTACTGGTGTTGGCGGTTGCCGGCCCGGTGCGGATCGAGCCGCCTGTCACCCGCCAGAGCAGCGGGCGCGACCTGATGCTGGCGCTTGATCTCTCGGGTTCGATGGAAACCCAGGATTTCGCCGCACCAGACGGCACGCGCCTGACACGCGTCGCGGCGGCGCAAGGCGTACTGCGCGACTTCATCGCGCGGCGGAAAGGCGACCGCATCGGCTTGATCGTCTTCGGCAGTGCCGCCTTCGTCCTTGCTCCCTTCAGCGACGATCACGAGACACTGCTGGCATTGCTGGCCGAGACGGCGCCGCGCATGGCGGGGCCACAGACAATGATCGGCGAGGCGATCGGGCTCGCCGCCCAGAACTTTGAGAAAGCGGCGGCGCGCGGCCGGCTGTTGGTGCTGCTGACCGATGGAAACGACACCGGCAGCAAGGTGCCGCCGCTGCGCGCGGCACAGATCGCGGCGGGGCTGGGGGTGCGCATCCACACCGTCTCGATGGGCGACCCGCAGGCCGTGGGAGAGGCCGCGCTGGACATCCCTACGCTGGAGGGCATCGCCCAGGCGGCGGGCGGCCGGCATTTCCACGCCACGGATCGTGCCTCGCTGGAAGGCATCTATGCGGAAATCGACCGGATTGAGCCGCAGGTCTTCGACAGCATCTCCTCCCGCCCACGTACCCCGCTTTTCCCCTGGCCGCTGGGTGGCTTCGCGCTGCTCGCCGCCGTGCTGCACCTCCTTGGCGCCACCCGCCGGCTGCGGGCTCCGCCGGGCCAGGCCGGGGCGGGGAGGGCCTGACATGCGCGAGGCTCTGGCCAACCTGCATCTGCTGCGGCCCTGGTGGCTTCTGCTGCTGCTTCCCGCGGCGGCCGCCTGGTGGCTGGACCGCATCAGGCTGCGCGACGCCGGCGGCTGGCGCGGCGTGGTGGCGCCCGTGCTGCTCCCCTGGCTGCTGGTGACACAGGGAAAGGCGCCGCGCCTGCGCCCCGGCCGCACCGCTGCGCTGCTGCTGGCCGTGGCGGCACTGGCGTTGGCCGGCCCCAGCTGGCGGCGGGAGCCCGGCCCCTTCGTTTCCGATCAGGCGCCGATGATGGTGGCGCTGGATGTCTCCCGTGCCGCGGAGCCGCGCCTCGCCGCCGCCAAGCGCAAGATCCGCGACCTGGTGGAAGCGCGGGGCGGGGCGCGCACCGGGCTGCTGGCCTATGCCGAGGGCGCCTTCCTCGTCCTGCCGCCGACCGCCGATCCCGGCCTGCTGGAGACCTACCTGGACGCGCTTTCCCCCGGCGTCATGCCACGTGACGGCCGCGATGCGCCCGCCGCCCTGGCGGAGGCGCTGCGGCAGCTCGACCGCCAGGAGGGAGCGGGCACGGTGGTGCTCGTCACCGACAGCATCCCGGCGGCGCAGGGCGAGGCTTTCACCCGGGCCCGCGCCGGCACGCGGCATGCGGTTGTCATCCTGCCGCCCGGTGCTACGGCGCCGGAGGCGCTGGCCGGGGCGCAAGGGGCTGGGCGGGTAACGCCGACGCCGGACCGTGCGGATATCCGGGCGGTGCTGCAGGCAGCGCAACGGCACTTCACCGCTGCACCGTCGGACGACCCGACCCTGCGCTGGCAGGATGCGGGCTACGCGCTTTCCCTCGTGCTGGTGCCGCTGGCGTTGCTGTGGTCGCGCCGGGGCTTCCTCGTCTTGCCCTTCCTTCTCGCCTTGGCCGTCTCCGCCCCGGCCGTGGCGCAGGAGCCGGCCATCCGTACGGCACCGCCGGAACCTCCTGCAGCGACCCAGACCACGCGCCCGCTGTGGGACTGGTTCGCGGGGCTTTGGCTGACTTCAGACCAGCGCGGCCGGTTGGCCTTCGAGCGTGGCGACTTCGTCGCGGCCGCCTCGTTGTTTACCGATCCGGTCTGGCGCGGTGTGGCGCTGTACCGGTCGGGCGACTTCGCCGGCGCCATCGCCGCCTTCGCGGCCTCCGACACGGCGCTGGCCTGGTACAACCGGGGCAATGCCCAGATGTTGCAGCCCTTCGCCTGGGGAGAGGCCTTGGCGGCCTATGACCGCGCGCTCGCCCTGCGGCCGGACTTTCCGGAAGCGAAGGCCAATCGGAACCTCGCCGCCGCCTTCGTCGCCTATCAGCGGGCACTGGATGAAGAACGGGCCCGCCAGTCCAGCGACCAGATGAATGAGAAGCCGGACGACACGGTAGTGGATCAAAATGCCCCGCGCCCGCCGCCACGCCCGCCTTCACAGTCTCAGCAGGAAGGTGGCCAGGGGCTTTCGGATGACGAGATCACCGCGATGTGGATGCGGCGAGTGGGGGGCAGCCCGGCCGATTTTCTCCGCGCCCGCTTCGCCCGGCAGATGGAGGCGGCGAGGCCATGAGGCGGTGGTTTGCCCTTCTGCTGCTCGCTCCCCTCAGCGCTCAGGCCCAGGCGCCGGAACTGGGGCTGCGGCTGAGCCGGGAGGGTGAGGGTCCGGTCTGGTTCGGCCAGCATGTCGGCATCACCGCCATCCTGCGCACACCGGTGCGCTTCGCTTCCTCGCCGGCCTTTCCTGAGCTGGCTTTCGAGGGCCGGGCCATCGCCCTGCCCAATGGTACCACCACGCCAGGCTCGGAGCGGGAGGGCAGCCGCAGCTACGTGCTGCTGCAGCATTCCTATGACGTCTTTCCCGCCGAGGCGGGGCGGCTCACCCTGCTGCCGTTCACCCTCTCCGTGCCTGTGGGCACCGAGGCGGGCGGGGTGGAGACGGCGCAGGCCAGCAGCGCCCCGCTGGTGCTGGAGGTGCGGCTGCCCCCCGGCACCACTGATCCGACGCGCCTCGTTACCACGCCCTCGCTGCGGTTAAGCGTGACGTCGGAAGGCGAGCCGACGCGCGTGCCAGTGGGCGAGGCCATTACCCGCACCGTCACCCTGGTAGCGCAGGATAGCAGCGCCATGCTGCTGCCGCCCATGCCCTGGGCAGCGCCGGAGGGGGTGCGTGCCTATCCCGACCCGCCGCGCCTGACCGACCACGCGGATCGCGGCGTGCTCTCCGCCACGCGGCTGGACCGCGCTGCCTTCGTGCCGGAGCGGCCCGGCCGTTACGAATTGCCGGGCGCATCCTGGCAATGGTTCGAGCCGCGCGGTGGCCGCATGCAGGTGCTGACGGTGCCCCCGCTGGTCTTCGAGGCGGTGCCGGCTGCTGCCA
>JH599957.1 GCA_000245075.1 Acetobacteraceae bacterium AT-5844 | reverse complement strand
GCCTCTAGGGCGGTTTTCGATCAGGCTGCATTGTATCCTGCGGCGGCGAAGTAGTTGTCGCATTCGGTGGGCGCGAAGGTGTCAATGATGCGGCCGATGGTGTTCCAGAGGCCGTCAACGCTGCGCTCAGCGGCCCTGCGCAACATGGCCTTCAACTTGGCGAAGGCGTTTCGATGAGATTGAACTCGGAGCAGTAGGGCGGGAGGTAAAGCGGGCCCGCTCCGGCCGCCTCGATCGCAGCCCTGACGCCCGCGTCGTATGGCCGAGGTTGTCCATGATGACGACGTCGCCTTAGTTCAGGCGCCAGCATCTGGTGACGTAAGCTTGGAAGGCGGCGCCGTTGACCGCCCATCGAGCACTATCGGCGCAACCTGCCACTGTTGCGTATGAAGGTCGTGGTCTTCCAATGCCCATGCGGTATCGCGGCGCGCAGGCAGTGGCCACGGCGGGAACGCCCATGAGTGCGCGCCATCTTCGTCGACACCCAGGTTTCATCGATGAACACCAGGTGGTCCGGTCCGAGGTCGGGCTGGCTCTCGAACCAGTCCCAGCGCCGCTTCAGGATATCCGGGCGGTCCTGCTCCGCGGCGTGCGCTGTTTTTTTCGCCGGATCCGTGTCGGCGAAACAACCGCCAGATCGTCGTGATGCCTGCCGCCATACCGGCCTTAGCGAGTTCAGCCCGGATTTCCCCTAGCGCGATGTCGGACTTCTGCTCGAGGAAGTCCAGGATCAGCGCTGCATGGGCTTCGATGCGTGTCGAGCGGCGGTTGCCGCCAGCGGCCCTGGCATCACCACCCAGACTCCCGCGACAGAGCGTGCCAGCGGATCGCGCCGGAAGCAGACCCCGATGCGGGTCGCCACAGCTCGGCAGGAGGCTCTTGCCATCACCGCCGCCACCACACGCTCGCGCAGATCCCGATAGCGCTTTCGACATGCCCAATGCCCCTCCAACACCGGGGGCAACTGAATCATCTTCAGCTCGGCGCTGGGACCACAAGCGATTCAGTCAGGCCGTAAATCGCTCTAGTGCGCTTCGGAGCAGCCGGGATACCGGCAGCGCAGACTGCCGGGAATTCGCCGCTGGTACCGTGTCAGCCTGGAGGCCATTCCAGCTTTATATCTCCACCTGATTAACGGATTTCCGTCCCTGGTACTCTGATGAACTTATGAAAAGCCACGCCATATCTGCTCTGGAGAGACTCCCGTTATCTAGCTCTGCGGACCACCAGCGGAGACCGCTTTCATCGGGAAGCCGACCGAGCACTGTCTTGTACAAGCTCTCAATAAAATTGGCGTTATTTAACGTCCCCAATCCGATAGAAAATTCCGGGCTGGAAATAATTTGTTTGAATATTCCTGTTGGGTTCATTGATGTATTTAACATATCCTTCTTCCAGAAGGAAACTTCGTAAGCATCTGGATACCGCCCGAGCAGTGCCTGATAGCCGTCAATAATAATGGAGGCGGCGCTATCAGTTATCGTCATGCCTGCTGGATGTCTGGATTGAAAATGTAGTGAATATTCCTCGCTCGCGATAATCCCCGCCGCTACAGCACCAATTCCAGCGCCGCCAACCAGCCTGGACAAGAAATACTGCTTGCCCTCCTCATCGGGAGCGCGGCCGAGGCCGTTGTAATAAAGATGTGTAACGATCTCGCCTATAGTCATTTCCGCGGTCACTTCATAAAACTCTTTGCTTAAGGTGAACTGTTGGGCCACTTCCTCTAAACTCAGGCCCGAAGTAATTTGGGAAATCCAGTAAACCAAGCCTGCATCGTCCGCGTTACGTCCTAACAGGGCTGTATAAAGGCCCTGCAGGCGCGCTTCAGAAGACGTTCCGCTCAACTGTATCTCGCCATCAATGCATAAGATTTGGGTAGCCCCTTGGATCCAGACCAAGTTTCCGTCCTGCAAATCGATACGCGTCAGTCCATCCGGCCCTCTTGTCACTCGTTGAATGTCGGATAGCGAACGATCTGTTGTTACTTTACCCTCGGTAGCATGGACTAGTCCGTGCTGCATTGCCCCCACAGGTAGAGGCTCTGGCGTTGGCCTATCGTCTGTAGGTAACGAAGGCGGAGTGCCGGTGTCTCCCGATCCCGTGTCGGGCGACTGCTCTTCGTCTAGCGGATTTTCATCATCTGAGGGCGCGGATGTCCCTCCGCCGGGAGCAGGCTCCTCGGTGCTTGGTCCTCCCGAGCCCGGCGACGTTACTGGCGGAGGCTCTGGC
>JH599956.1 GCA_000245075.1 Acetobacteraceae bacterium AT-5844 | reverse complement strand
GCCTGCCGCCGGCCGAGGCCGCGGCACGCCATGTGGCCCTGCTGAGGGCCCGCCACGGCGCCGGGCAGGGGCTGATCAAGAAGATCGACTCCACCCTGCGGGGCCAGCCCGCGGCGGAGCTGGCCGCCACCTGCCGCGCCCTCCGCGAGGATGGGCGCCCCGCACTCGCCATCATCGCCCCCGCCTTCCCCGCCACCGGCCGCACCACGGAAGGCGGCCGCGTGCACATGAACGGCACGCCACTGGAGGAAACCCCTCTCTGGGCGCGCGACCACAGCTATGACAGCGCTCTCCTGCCGGACATCCTGGCCGCCGAGGGGCTCTCCACCCGCCTGCTGACGCTCGATGCCATGCGTGGCAGCGAGGCCGCCCTCACCGGCGCCCTGCGCGCGGCCCTTGCCGAGGGCATCGACGCCGTCATCTGCGATGCCACCACCGTCGAGGACCTGGCGACGCTGGCGCGTGCCAGCCTGCCGCTGGCCGGCGAGGTCTTCTGGGTCGGCTCCGGTGGCATTGCCGCCGCCCTGGCCGCCGCCCTGCCCGGCACGGCCGAGGTGACGCAGCACCCTGTCCTGCCCCGCCGCGATGGCGGCGTGCTGGTGGTGGTGGGCAGCGTCGCCGAGGCCTCCCGCGCCGCCGCCGCCCGCCTGGTGGCTGACGATGCCGCCACGGCCTTCGATATCCCTGCCGCGACGCTCCGTGACGGCGAAGCCTCGCCTCAATGGGCACCACTGGCCGAGAGCATCGCCGCCACCCTGGCCTCCGGCCGGAACACCCTCGTCACCATCGCCGCCGACCCGCGCGCCGATCTCTCCCAGGGTGCCGCCCTGGCGGAGCGCCTCGCCGACCTCCTGGCACCTGCCGCCCGCCACATGGCCGGCCTCTTCGCCACCGGCGGCGAGACCGCCTGCGCCCTGCTCTCGCATCTCGGCGTCCATGGCATCCGCCTGCTGGAAGAAGTGGAGCCAGGCGTACCGCTCGGCATCACCCAGGGCGCGCTGGAAGTGCCCGTGATGACCAAGGCCGGCGCCTTCGGCCATGAGACCACCATCCTGAACAGCCTCGCCCGCCTGCGCGCCCTGCCCCGCGCCTGAGTACCACCGGAGCCGTGACCATGACCCAGACCCCTGACACCCGCCCCATCGTCGCCATCACCATGGGCGACGCCTCCGGCATCGGCCCCGAGATCATCATGAAGGCCCTGGCCCGGCAGGATGTGTACGATATCTGCCGCCCGCTGGTGGTGGGCGACGCCAACCGGCTGCGGGAGGCCGATGCCATCACCAAGACCGGCCTGAAGGTCGCCGCCCTCCAGGAAGCGAAGGACGCCAGCTACAGCCGCGGCACGGTGGATTGCATCGACCTCGGCCTGATCCCGGCCGGGCATCCCTTCGGCAAGGTCATCCCCCTCTCCGGCGAGGGCGCCTATCGCTACATCGAGCGCGCCACGCGGCTGGTGGAAGCGGGCGAGGCGGACGCCATCTGCACTGCCCCCCTCTCCAAGGAAGCACTGCATGCCGCCGGGCATAAGTACCCCGGCCATACGGAGCTGCTGGCGCACCTGACCGGCACGCCCGAGGTCTCCATGATGCTGGTGGCGCCGAAGCTGCGCGTCATCCACGTCACGACGCATATCGGCCTGATCGACGCTATCCGGAAAATCGAGCCCGGCCTCGTCTTCCGCGTCATCGAGCGCGGCCGCGCCACGCTCATCAAGGCCGGCATCGCCGAGCCGCGCATCGGCGTCTGCGGCATCAACCCCCATGCTGGCGAGAACGGGCTGTTCGGCCAGGGCGAGGAAGAAGAGAAAATCATCCCCGCCGTGCAGAAGTGCCAGGGCATGGGCTGGAAGGTCGATGGCCCGCTGCCGGCCGATACCCTCTTCTTCCGGGCCGCGCGGGGCGATTTCGACCTCGTCGTCGCCATGTACCACGACCAGGGCCACGGACCGGTGAAGGTGATGGGGCTGGAAGCCGGGGTGAACATCACCATCGGCCTGCCGGTCGTCCGCACCTCCGTGGACCACGGCACCGCCTTCGACATCGCGGGCAAGGGCATCGCCGACGAAGGCTCGCTGATCGAAGCCCTGCGCCAGGCGGTGGATCTGGCGCCGCGCCGGGTAGTCTCCTGAGGAGGAGACCAGGGGGCGCTGCCCCCTGGACCCCCGCTGGGG
>JH599955.1:8874-127882 GCA_000245075.1 Acetobacteraceae bacterium AT-5844 | reverse complement strand
CGCTGGGCTCGCCGGCCGCGGGCGCCACGCGCGCGGGCGTTCCGGTGGGCTCGGCCGGCACCACGCGGCTGCCCGCGTTCAGCCGTAGGGCGCCGGAAGTCACCACCTGCTCCCCGATCGAAAGTCCCTCGCGGATAACGGCTTCGGTTTGCGTAACGGGGCCGAGCGTCAGGTCCCGCATCTCGACCGTATTGTCGGGCTTCACGACGAAGGCATAGGCGCCGCGCGGGCCCTGTTGTACGCCGACCAGCGGTACGACGGTGGCGCCCGCCACCACCTCCATGCGGACACGGAGATTCACGAAGGCAGCAGGCCAGAGACGGCCGCCATCATTCGGGAAGGTCGCCTTCACCTTCACCGTGCCGGTTGTCGCATCGACCGTATTATCCACCGTCAGAACCGTGCCACGTTCCACCGGATCTCCGGCGCGAGCGGGAATGCTTTCCACCGGCACCGGCCCGTCGGCCATGGCCCGCAGCAGCCGAGGCAGTTCCTGCTGCGGCAGGCTGAAGGTCACACCGATCGGGCGCATCTGCGTGACGGTGACGATGCCATTGGTGTCCGAGGAGCGGACAATATTGCCGACATCCACCTGCCGCAGGCCCACACGACCATCGATAGGGCTGCGGATGGTGGTGTAATCCAGCTGCGTCCGGGCGGAGTCGATGGAGGCCTGATCCTGCTGGATCTGCGCCTCATACATCGCCACCTGCGCGCGCTGCGTATCCACCTGCTGGCGCGTGACGCCGCCGGATTGCAACAACTGCTGATAACGCGTGAGATCGACCCGCGCATTGGTCAGTTGCGCCTGATCGTATGCCTTCTTGGCCTCCGCCTGGGCCAGCGCCGCGCGATAGGTGCGGTCGTCGATGCGGGCCAGGATATCACCGGCCTTCACGTCCTGGCCTTCCTGGAACAGCACTTCCATAAGCTGGCCTTCCACCTGCGGGCGCACAATGACGCTAGCCAGCGCCTGCACCGTGCCCAGCGCATCCAGCGTGAGCGGCAGATCGCGCCGCGTGGCGGGCGCCATGGTGACGGGAATGGCCATGCCCATCATGCCGCCCGGGCCCGCGGCCCCGCGAGCACCGGCACGAGGGGGCCTCTGTGCCTCCTGCGCCGTTCCGGCAGGGCGGTTCCACCACCACCATCCGCCGGCAAGCACGGCCGCCAGCAGCAGCAGCAGAAAGAGGAATCGGAACACACGCGCCATGAAGTGCCTCAGGGGTTATTGCTGCCAGCCGCCGCCCAGAGCCCGGAACAGGCCAACGGCGGCCTGCAGACGGGCCAGCCGGGCGTCCACCAGGCTGACGCGGGCGGAGAACAGGCTCTGCTGCGTATTCAGCAGGGTAATCAGGTTGATGGTGCCGGCGCGCAGCTGCGCCTCGGCAATGTTGGCGGCACGTTCAGCCAGGGTGGCGGCCTCACGGCGCAGCTTCTCCTGCTCCGTTGTCTCGCGAAGGGCCACCAGCGTGTCCTCCACATCCGCAAGCGCCGTCACGATGGCGCGACGGTAGGACACAACGAGTTCTTCCGCCTGCGCCTCGCTGAGTTCCACCTGGCCACGCTTGGCGCCACCGTCGAAAATCGTCTGCGTCAGGCTGGCGGCAAGGGACCAGACCTGCGCCTCTGGCCGAAGCAACGTACCGAAGACCGCGCTGCCGAACCCGCCGCTGGCGGAGAGCGTGACGCTCGGCAACAGGGCGCCGCGGGCCACGGCGACATCGGCATTCGCGGCCGCCAGTTGTGCTTCCGCATAAAGAACATCCGGGCGGCGGGCCAGCAACTCGCTTGGCAGGCCGGGTGCCGCGGAGGGCACCGCCAGCCGCTCCAGACCGCCGGGGGCGACGGAGATCTGTTCCGGCGGAATGCCTAGCAGCACGCCGAGCGCATTGGTACTCTGCGCGATGCTCTGCCTCAGCGAGGGGATCTGCGCCTCCTGCTGTGCTACCACTGTCTCCTGTTGTGCGAGATCGAGGCCAGTGGCCGTGCCCGCCGCCACCTGCGCGCGTATAACAGTGAGAATGCGGCGAGCGGCCTCCAGGTTTTCGTTCTGTACCCGCAGCTGTTCGCGAGTGGCGATAATATCGAAATAGGTGTTCGCGAGGCTGGCCTGGGTGGTCAGCATGACCGTGGCGGCGTCGAAGCGGCTGGCTCGGGCGGCCAGCGCGGCGGCATCGGCGGTGTTGCGGTTCACCCCCCAGAAATCCACCTCGTAGCTGGCCGAAAGGGTGGCGTCATAGGCAGTGACCCGGCGGTTGCCGCCGCCATTCTGCCGCCGGCTGGCATCCAGACCACCCGTGACGAGAGGCAGCAGCCCGGAACCCGCGATGCGGGCCTGGGCGTCCGCCTGTCGCACGCGGGCGGCGGCGCTCGCAATGTCGAAGGCACCGGTGGTGGCGGCCTCCATAAGCCGGTCGAGTTCGGGCGAGTTGAAGCTATGCCACCAGGCGGGGTCCGGCCACTGGGCCGGCTGCCGCGACTGTTGGAATTGCTCCGGCAAGGTAAGGCCTGCCGTCACGGGGTCAGGCTTCGTGGCACAACCGGCCAGGGCCAACAGGATGAGCAGGCCGCTCCCGGGCAGGCGTAGCGGCAGCATTCAGCGATTCTCCGGCATATCAGCAAGCAGTCTGCGCCGGCCTTCGGGCGAAATCGCGGCAGTGGCCTGGGCGAGGCTGCCCTCGAAGGTTTCGCTGAAGGCCAGCCACTTCTCGCGGTTCAGCGCCATGGCTGCCCGTAGCGCCTCTTCGGAAAAGGGCTCCGCTCCGATGGCCTTTGGAATCAGTGGCCTCGCCTGGCGCATGGCGCGTTGCGCCTCCTCATAGCGGGGGCGATTGGCGTCCATGACAGCGTGGAAGGTGGCGCGGTCCTCATCCGACAGCACGCGCTCCATGCGCGCCTGTAGGCCGCGCACGCCGCGAGGCCGGTGATCATCCTGCCAGAACAGGAGCCCGGCGAGGACGCAGTTCACGGCCAGTGACGCGCCCAGCGCCACTTTCAGGATCAGATTGCCGGAAAGACGCATTACTCGGTGCTTTCGATCATCGCGATCTGACGAGGGGCGCTGAAGCCATTGTCCTCGACGGGGGCGGGGGTGACGAAGGTGAGCCAGGCCGCGCAGAGCGCGAGGGCCGCCAGCGCGCCGCTGCCCATGGGCAGCAGTGGCCGAAGCCAGTGCAAAAGGCCCGGACGGGCGGGCGGCGGAGTGCGCGCAACATGCCGGGCGACATGGGCGCGCATCCGCTCCAGCGTCGCGGCATCCGGCAGGTTGCGAGTGTCACGCAGTGCCTCGTCCAGCAGCACGGCGCGGTTCCAGTCCGCCTGCGCCTCGGCGGAGGTGGCCAGCAGCGCCCTGGCGGCCGCGGCGTCGATTGCCGGCCAGCGCTGAAGGTCCGCGCCATAAGTGTCCAGCAGATGAAGGAAGCGAGAAAGCTGCATGATCCTCAACCTTCCAAACGGCCTGCCAGGAAGCGCCGCGCGCGGCGAAGCAGCCCCTCGAGCGCGCGGGTGGAGACTGAAAGGGTGGCCGCAGCCTCGGCTCCATCCATCTCCTGATCGTAGAACAGCGCCAGCGCGGCACGCTGCCGGGCGGGCATCTCCTGCAAGGCGGCGGCGATGCGCCCACGCTGCTGGCGCGCGGCGGCCTGCTGCTCCGGGTCGGGCCCTGGGGCGGGGAGGGATTCATCCGGCGGGGGCGCGATGCGCTGGGCCTGTCGGGTCCGGTCGATGGCGATATTGGTTGCGATACGGTGCAGCCAAGTAGTGAAGCGTGCCCGCTCAGGGTCGAAGCTGGACGCCACCTGCCAGACGCGCAGCATGGCCTCCTGCGCCACGTCCTCGGCCGCTGCGGCATCGCCAGTGATGCGGTGCGCGAGCTGGTAGAGGCGCGGCAGGTGCCGCAGGGAGAGCTGGTCGAAGGCCAGCCGGTCACCCTCGACCGCCCAGGCCAGCAAGGCCTCATCGGTCGCTGCCATCCGGTCGCGGTTCAGGACGGCCTGGGCCTCTGTGCGGGGCGGGGTCAGTGGCGCGCTCCGGCCGTGCAGGGCCATCGGTGAAAGGCTGAGGAACATGGGTCCGCCGTGGTTCTCTACCTGATACGAGGCAGCACGGCGTAACCCACGCGGGCGATGACGAGTTTTTTGGGCGCGCCCGGCCCTCTTTCAAGGCGGCGGGGTCTTGGCGTTCCTATTTGGTGCCGAACAGCCGGTCTCCGGCATCGCCCAGGCCGGGCCTGATATAGGCATGGCTGTCCAGCTCCCGGTCGACGGAGCAGGTAAACACCGGCACGTCCGGATGCGCCTCCGTCAGCACCTTCACACCTTCCGGCGCCGCCAGCAGGCAGGCGAAGCGGAGCTGCTGGGCGCCCGCCTGCTTCAGCCGGGCGATGGCGGCGGCGGCGGAATGGCCGGTGGCCAGCATCGGGTCTACGACGATCACCAGCCGCTCGCCGATATCCTCCGGGAGCTTCAAGTAATACTCAACCGGCTTCAGCGTGTCCGGGTCCCGGTACAGGCCGATATGGCCGACACGGGCGGAGGGTACGAGATCCAACATGCCCTCGGCGATGCCGTCACCTGCCCGCAGAATGGTCACAATGCAGAGCTTCTTGCCAGCCAGGATGGGCGCCTGCATCGGCTCGAGCGGCGTCTCGATCGCGGCATATTCCAGCGGCAGGTCACGCGTCAGTTCATAAGCCATCAGCAGGCTGATTTCCCGCGCAAGGCGGCGAAACTCGCCCGTGGAAGTCTGCTTCTGCCGCATCAGGGTCAGCTTATGCTGGACCAGGGGATGGCCAATCACAGAGAGTTGGGAGGGCAGGGGCGGACGGGTGTTCATCTGGGGCTCTCCATCTTGGCTGAGGGGGTTTGGGTCATGAGGCCTCCAGTGTCCAGAGCAGAGCGGTAGAGCCTCGCGAGCTTGCCAGCCTCACTTCCGCGGCCGTCGTGCTCGCCCTCGGACTGTGGAATAGATTTTGCACGACTCCATTGTGTTATTCACCGCGTTGCGGCAAACCGCACATGAATGACGTGTTTATGCCGCGGAAAAGGAATTCCATGATGAGGCGTCGTGATTTTCTGGTGGCGGCAGGGCTCGCCCCGATCATGTCCACCTTGGCCGCCCCTGCGGTATGGGCCCAGGGCGGCACTTGGCCCAACCGCCCTATCCGGATGATCGTGCCCTACACCCCGGGGGCCGCTACGGACGCCATGGCACGGTTGGCTGCTTTGAAAATGCAGGAAAAACTGGGTGTCAGCGTGGTCGTGGAGAACCGGCCAGGGGGCAGTGGCACGCTAGGTGGACAGCAACTGCTTCAGGCGCCGGCTGATGGCTACACGATTATGGGGTCCGCCTCGATTCATCCGATGGCGCGGTATGTGATGAAGGCCGTCCCTTACGATCCCGTCGGTGACTTCCTACCCCTGGCGCGTACGGCGCGAGGCCCTTGCGTGCTGGTGATGGACCCGCGCTTGCCGCAGGCGTCAGTGGCCGATGTGATTGCCGCCGCCAAGGCTGAGTCGCGCAAGTGGTCCTTCGCCACCTCCTCCCTGGGCGCCGCCGGGCATCTTGCCTCTATCCAGTTCAACCACGCGGCGGGCGTTGACATCGAGATCGTGCCCTATCGCGGCTCCGCCCCGGCGCTCACCGACGTGGCGGCCGGCAACGCGCAACTCATGTTCGACCCTGTTCTGGCAACCCTGCCGATGATCCGCGGCGGGCAGCTCAAGGGTATGGGCATCGCGACCCTGGCCCGCACCAATCTGGCGGCGGAACTGCCGACGCTTGTCGAGGCCGGCCTGCCGGGCTTCGAGTTTTATTCCTGGTACGGCGTGTGGGGGCCTCGTGGCCTGCCGCGCGAGATCGCCGAGCGCATCAATAGCATCATCGTCGACGGGCTGCATGAGCCAGACATGGTGGCGCGCCTCGCCAGCCAGGGCTTCGAGCCTGTCAGGGAAACCATTCCTCAGATCGAAGCCGCGATCGAGAAGGATGTCAGCCACAGCGCGGAACTGCTACGCCTTGCCAAGTTCGAGCCGCAATAAGCCAATGCTCAAGGATTCGACATGACCATCCAAGCTACCGCTACCGTCGATACCCAGGACCATGCGCTGGTGCGCGATTGGTTCAAGGAACTCTCCGACCATGTGCAGGCGGTGGATTTCGCCGCGGCCCGGCATCTCTTCGCCGAGGATTTCATCGCCTTCGGCACGTTCAGCAACTTCGTCTATGGCCGGGATAACGCCGAGGCCAACCAGTGGCGCAAGGTATGGCCGACGATTGATGGCTTCCTGTGGCGGCTGGACGACGTGCAGGCGCTTGTCTCCCCCGACCGGCTTTTCGCCGTTGGCCTGGCGGTATGGGATTCCACCGGCTACCTGCCGGATGGCAAGCCGTTCGACCGCAAGGGCCGCGCCACTGTCTCCTTCGCCCGCAAAGCCATTGGCGAGCCTTGGGTTGCGACCCACACGCATATGTCGCTGTTCCGTGGGACGCCGGACGTCTCACACGGCAACAAGCCGTCGAAGAGCTGACACGGTTTTGGGGGGAATTTTTCCCCCATCACTTTGCGTCGTTGCAGGATCTTTAGGCGAGAGAGCGACGAAGGGCAGCGACAAGGTCCGCCTGGGCTTGCCGCGCCTTCTCCAGAAGTGCGGTCTGTCCGAGAAAGCCGTGGGGCATGCCGGGATAGATCCTTGTCTCATGTGGTATGCCGGTCTCTTCAAGCCGACGGTCGAGATTCAGCGTATCATCCAGCAAGGGGTCCAGCGCCGCAGCCAGAAGCAGCAAGGGAGGGAGACCTTCCAGCCTGGCCGTGAGGGGCGTGGCTTCCGGGTGAACTCGCAGCGTGGCTTCCCCGCCCAGATACTGCGTCCAGAACCAGTCCAGCTTTTCAGTTGAAAGGCCAAATCGACCATCGCCCAGATCGCGGTGCGAAGGAGTGGCATGGTTGGTCGAAAGCATACCGTAGACGATGGCACCGAGACGAGGCAGGGGCTGATGTCCGTCACGCAACCTGAGCAGCGCAGCGAGAGCAAGGTTGCCACCGGCTGAATCTCCACCAATGGCGAACCTCTGCATGTCCAGGTCGAGGGCGGCAGCGTCCTTCCGCAGCCAGTGCAGCACCGCCATGACCTGATTCAGAGCGGTGGGATAAGGATGTTCGGGCGAAAGTGCATACTCCATCCCGACCACTGCAACGCCGGCATCCGCCGCGACTTCCCGCTTCCAGCGGTCCAAGGTGTTCAGATTGCCGATGGCAAAGCCCCCGCCATGGATATGCAGATAGACCGGGAGCGGGCCTGCACTGCCCTGGGGGCGGTAAATACGGACGGGCGTCGGCGGAGTGGTAGGCAGGTGATGTTCCACGACTTCGGTATCGGGCCCGCCCTCGTTCAGGAAGGCCTGGTACGCGTAGGTGGCGGAGCGGGCCTCGGCGAGAGGTTGACGCAGCACATCACCATTCACCAGGCCACGCGCCTTGAACGTCGCCTGGGCAGCGATGACCTCGCCATCCGGCTGAAGGGGCTGGGGAAGGTCATTCATCGCCATTCATCCTCCGCAATGCTTGCTCAGCATGGCAGAGGCAGCATGCGCCGACCAGTCACCCCTTAGATGAAGGCACGGCCTTGCAAGGCGGCATCGCCTTGCGCCGACAGGTGCTGGATAAGACCGTCGGGAAGATTCAGTCGCTGCGCCAGACCGTCGAGATAAGCGCGCTCCGATGGCTGGTCGGCATTGATGGCCAGCCGCACCGCCAGAAACAGTTGCGACGCCTGCTCCTGCGTCGTCACGCCAGCGGCGATGGCATCGAGATCGGTGGGTTGGGACAGGGCATCGAGGATGAAGGCTTTGGCCTCGGCGTCCAGTCCGGCCTGCTCTACCTGGGTCGAGATGGCACGTTGCTCCTCCTCATCGACATGGCCATCAGCCTTGGCCGCGCCGATCAGGGCCTGGATCAATGCCAGGCTGAAGGAGGCGGGTGCCGCTTCGGGATGAAAGCTTTCGCTGCCGATCCGTGCATCCTGTGCTGTGGCAGGGGGGGCTGAGGCAGCCGTCTGGCCCTGCTGGTAGTTCTGCCAAGCCCGATAAGCCAAGGCCGCAAGAGCGGCGGCCCCTCCATGGCTGAGAACGCTGCCGAGGCCTCCTCGCCTGCCGCTGCCGAGCAGGACCCCAAGCAGGCCGCCGCCGGCTGCACCGCCAAGCACATCCATCGGCAGGCCAGCACCGCTTCGTCGCTGTGACTGACCTGTGGCGGCGGTGCTCAGCTGGTTCATCAGGTCACCCAGCGCGCCGCCACCCTGGCCGCCACTCTGCCCCCGAGGTCCGAGGAATTGGTCGAGGAGTGATTTCGGGTCCATCATGGCCGCGGAGAATAAGATTATTCGGAACGATGTCGCAAGGAATCAATCTCAGCCGAATCGCCATGCTGCCGCCCATGCCGGGGGTCCAGGCAGTGTGCGTGGCTTTCGTCCGCGAGAACCTCCATGACACGGCAGTGACCAAGGGTGTGGCAATCATGTTCCAGCATCCGCTCCAACTCGGCCTGGAGAGATTGGAGGCGGGCGATACGGCTGGTCACGGCCAGGAGTTGCTGCCGGGCAATGGCATCGGCATCCGCGCAAGGCGCATGCGGTCCCGCCTCCGCCAAGCGTAGCAGGTCCTGTATGGCCTCCATGGAGAAGCCCATATCGCGTGCATGGCGGATGAAGGCCAGACGTCGGCGGTGTGTTTCGTCGTAGATGCGCTGGTTGCCTGCCGTGCGCGGTGGCTCCGGCAGAAGGCCGACGCTTTCATAATATCGGATAGTGCGGATGTTGACGCCCGTCCGGCGGGAGAGGTCCCCGATCGACAGGGTGGCAGACATAGTTGTGGACCTTTCATGCTCTGGTGGAGGGCGACGTCATGTGCCTGCTGCACCGCCTTCCCCACCACAGCTTGCTCAGTTTGTCAGGGCAGCCCGGCATTGCCTCTATCACAAATTGGCGCGGCGGTGATGCAAGGGCAACGACGCCATGCGGCTCCTGACAGGCCGCGGCCAAGGTGCTGTATGTTCCCTTTCGGGATTTACGCCCCTCCGACGTATTCGTGGCGGGGGACTGGACATCGGTCGGGTCCGCTCGACATGCTGCGGGAAGTTGGAGACGTCCCCTTGCAGCATCCTGCCAAATCTTCCGCCGAGCCGGCCCCAGCGGTCCGCATTTCCCTCCAGGAGCGCCGCCCCCGTACATTGAAGCACGGGGACAGCTTTGGCCTGTTCGACCGCGCCGGCGATCTGGACGGACAAAACGGCAGCCCAGAGGGCCTGTTCCATCTCGACACACGCTATCTGTCGCGCCTTCGCCTGCGGCTCAATGGCGCCACGCCCGTCCTACTTGGCTCCGCAGTCTGTACGGACAATACCACGCTCACTTGTGATCTGACCAACCAGGAAGGCAGCGACCTGCCGCGTGGACAGCTTCACTTGCGGCGCACCAAGCTTTTCTGGACAGGGGCGTGCCATGAGCGCGTCGCGATCCGGAATTTTGGGGACAAGCCGCACCATGTCCGTATCGATGTCGACTTCGCATCCGATTTCGCCGATCTCTTTGAGGTACGCGGGCGCAGCCGGCCGGCACGTGGCACGACGCACCCTTCGCGGATCGAGGGGCAGAGTGTCGTCCTCTCCTATACCGGCCTCGACGAGGTCACGCGTTTCACCAGTCTGAACTTCGCTCCGGCTCTGGATGTGCTGGAGCAGTATCAGGCGGTTTTCATCTGCACGCTGGAGCCCGGTGAGCAGCGCGTCTTTTTCTTTTCCGTGAGCTTCGGCGAAAGCCCCGTATTGGGTCTGCAGGCCGACCGGGCCTTTCATACCGCGCTGCGCGATACGCGCCGGCGGCAACGCTACGCTCGGGCGCGGGCAGCCAGTTGGGAGACCTCCCACGAGGTCTTCAATGACGTGCTGGATCGCGCTGCCGCCGATCTGCGCATGCTGCTGACAGACAAGCCTGGTGGACCGTATCCCTATGCAGGTATTCCATGGTTCAGCACGGCTTTCGGTCGCGACGCGCTGATCACAGCCTGGCAGGCACTCTGGTTCGACCCGGAAATCGCACGCGGCGTATTGAAGTTCCTGGCCGAGACCCAGGCCGACCAGGAAGACCCGACCAACGATGCTGAACCGGGAAAAATTCTGCACGAGATGCGCGGCGGCGAGATGGCGCAGCTGCGGGAGGTCCCATACGGCCGCTACTATGGCAGTGTCGACTCCACGCCACTTTTTGTCATGCTGGCCGGGGCTTATCTTGACCGCACGGGCGATGTGCGGACCTTGCGCGGGCTTTGGCCGAACATCGAAGCGGCGCTCGGCTGGATCGACAATTCCGGCGACCTCGACGGCGATGGATTTGTCGAATATCTCCGCCGCACGCCCATGGGCCTCGTGAATCAGGGCTGGAAAGACAGTGGCGATAGTATTTTCCACGCCGATGGCACTCTGGCGCATGGCCCCATCGCGCTGGTGGAGATGCAAGGCTACGTCTATGCCGCCTGGCGCGCCGCTGCGCGGATCGCCCGCGTTCTGAACGACGAGAGTCGTGCTTCCTTGCTCGAGCAAAGAGCAAGTGATTTGCGGGAGCATTTCGACGCCGCTTTCTGGGATGACGAGCTAGGCACCTACGTTCTTGCATTGGACGGACAGAAGCGGCCCTGCCGTGTGCGGAGTTCCAATGCGGGATATGCCCTCTTCGCCGGGATAGCGAAGCCTGAGAGGGCTCCACGGCTGGTCCAGACCCTGATGGACGCCGCGAGTTTTTCCGGCTGGGGCATTCGCACCCTTGCCGTGGGAGAGGCGCGGTACAATCCCATGAGCTACCACAACGGCTCCGTTTGGCCGCACGACAACGCCATGATCGCCGAGGGATTTTCCCGCTATGGTTTCAGCGAAGAAGCTGCCCGGCTGCTGGATGGCTTGTTCGCGGCCGCCGAGCAACTGGAACTGCACAGGCTGCCCGAATTGTTCTGCGGCTTCCCTCGGCGCAATGGGGCTGGGCCCACGCCCTACCCGGTAGCCTGTGCCCCTCAGGCATGGGCGGCGGTGGCGCCGCTGTCCCTGCTGGCCTCCTGTCTGGGAATGGGCTTCGAGCCTGGCCTCGGTCGCGTCAGCTTCCAGGGGCCTGTGCTGCCGAGGTTTCTGGAGCGCGTTGTGCTTCGCAATCTGAGCCTGCGCGGCGCACATCTGGATGTCGGATTAGGCCGTATGCATTCGGAAGTTGGGATGGCCGTATTGCGGCGGAAGGGCAACATCCACGCCATGATGACCAGCCAATAGACGCAGTGAGGATTGCGTTATAAAATTTAAACAGTTTTCACTGGTATTTTGACGTGCCCAGCGTCGCCAGCGCAGAACATATGAGGAAGGAGCTACAGCCATGCCGCATGACGGCCACGACCATTCCTCCTTGGGGCCGAATGTGCCCGAGGATGCATGGAAGCATTCCGGCGTTCGCGTGATCCCTGGCGGCAGCCTGGATCCCAACACGGCCCAGACGCCCGGCATGGACCGCCGTGCGGCGATCAATCTGGCGCGGGTCGGCGCACAGAAGATCTGGGCCGGCACCGTTCATATCCACGCAAATGCCAAAACTGGAGCGCACCACCATGGGCCGCTGGAAAGCGTGATCTATGTGGTTAAGGGGCGCGCACGGATGCGTTGGGGAGAAAAGCTGGAGTTTGTGGCTGAAGCGGGACCGGGCGATTTCATCTATGTGCCGCCTTACGTGCCGCACCAGGAAATCAACGCCTCCTCGGATGAAACGCTCGAATGCGTGCTGGTCCGGAGCGATAACGAGGCTGTGGTCGTGAATCTCGATATCGAGCCGGTAGAGAAGCCGGAGAACGTTCCCTGGATCGACCCGATCCATAAAGCCTGAACCAGAAAACGGGGGCGCTCAGGCGCCCCCGTCTCGTTTGGGCTTACATTCAGTGCGCCGCCGCGGGAGCGGCGCGCGGCCAGTCCTGCGTGCGGGAAAGCACAAGCTTGGCGACACGCGCGGCCTCGCTCAGGGTGCCAAAAGTGGCACCATCCAGGTCATCCACGGCGGGGTCGATGGCGCGGAAGCGCCAGCCAGCCTGATGGGAAACGGCAACACCGACAAACCGGCCGGCGATATCGATAGGGCGTGATGCGATCATGGCGCATGTTCCTGGCGCCGCTGCGCGTTATGGCAGCAGCAATGAAGGCTGATGGGAATGTGGAGGTACGGAGGGCTCAGCCCCGACAACACATTCGGGCCATCCGGCGCGACGATAGGCCATCGGGCCGGGCCAGAAACTGGCGGGCAGGACGGCGCTTTAGCGTTTGGTGACGCGGTGCAAGCTGCATAGGTCAAATCCCCGCGGAGCCGAAGCTCGTGGACAATGGTAGCAAGCCCTCTGTGGCAGAGGCGTGACGCGAGATCAAGTAGAAATTTAATTACACGGTTTCTGATGGCGTAATATGATGTGGGAGCGATAGGCGTTGTATCGCAACGAACGCCGAGGAACACTCGGCTGACCGCAGCATCGGGCCTTTACCCGGCACGGAGAGGACTTCGCCATGCATATCACCGGCGTCCTGTCTTCGCTTCAAATCACGCGTCGTGCGCTTACGGCTTCACTGCCCGGCATAGCTTTGGCTGGGCGTGCCGCTCTGGGGCAGGGTACGTCCCAGCTTCTCAACGTATCTTACGATCCCACGCGGGAATTTTACCGGGCCTACAATGCTGAGTTCGCGCGCCAGTGGAGGACGCGCACCAACCAGAATGTGCAGATCCGCACCTCTCATGGTGGCTCCGGCCGTCAGGCACGCTCCGTCATTGACGGGCTGCAGGCTGACGTCGTGACCCTTGCCCTCGCCTACGATATCGATGCCATCGCCGAGCGGGGTCTTATCGCGCCGGACTGGCAGAAGCGGCTGCCGGACAACAGCGCCCCTTATACCAGCACCATTGTCTTTCTGGTCCGGAAGGGGAACCCAAAGGCCATCCGCGACTGGGGTGATCTCATCCGGGACGGAGTGGGGGTCATCACGCCAAATCCGAAGACGTCTGGTGGAGCGCGATGGAATCATTTGGCGGCCTGGGCTTGGGCGCGAAGACAACCAGGTGGAGATGACGCCTCCGCCGAGGCGTTTCTGAGCCGCCTGTATCGCAATGTTCCGGTGCTGGATACCGGAGCGCGCGGTTCAACCACGACCTTTGCTCAACGAGAGCAGGGCGATGTTCTGCTGGCGTGGGAGAATGAGGCACACCTCGCCTTCGAAGAGTTCGGCAGAGACAAGTTCGAGATTATCTATCCCTCGATCTCCGTTCTGGCTGAACCTTCTGTGGCGGTGGTGGACCGTATAGTGGACCGGCGAGGGACACGCGCCTTGGCGGAGGCTTACTTGCAGGGCCTCTACACACCAGAGGCACAGGCGCTGGCAGCGAAGCACTTTTATCGCCCACGGGATGCCCAGGCTCGCGCTTCCGCAGGGGACCGTTTCCCCACGCTGGAGCTGGTGACGGTGGATGCCGAGTTCGGCGGGTGGGGCGAAGCTCAAAGGCGCCATTTTGATGATGGCGGCAGCTTCGACCGTGTTTATCGCCCCGCCCGTTGAACGCGAAAAGCCCACCGGCGCCGCCAGGGGCCGGTGGTTTGGCTTGCGGCGCGGTCCTCTGCCTGGCTTTGGCTTGACCTTCGGCCTCACTCTCCTGTGGTTGGGCCTGATCGTGCTGTTGCCCTTGGCGGCCCTGGCGCTTCGGCCGTGGACGCTTGGGATAGAGGGCGTGTTTCGTTCGTTGTCTGAGCCCCGCGTCCTCGCGGCGTTGCGGCTCTCCTTCGTTTCAGCGCTGCTGGCAGCCGCACTGAATGTGCCTCTTGGCCTGTTGCTGGCATGGGTCCTGGTGCGTGAAAGATTCCCTGGCCGTCGCCTGCTCGATGCGGCGGTGGATCTGCCTTTCGCCCTACCCACTGCCGTGGCCGGGCTGGCGCTGACGGCGCTTTATGCGCCCAATGGCTGGCTCGGTGCGCCGCTTGCCGCGTTGGGCTGGCAAGTGGCGTATACGCCGTGGGGTATCGGCATCGCCATGATGTTTGTAGGCCTGCCCTTCATCGTACGCAGTGTGGAGCCGGTCCTCCGCGATTTTCCACGCGACGCTGAGGAGGTTGCCGCAACTCTTGGCGCCACCGCCGCGCAGACGATGTGGCGCGTCGTATTGCCTGCCTTGCGGCCGGCTCTTCTCGCGGGTTTCACCATGGCATTCGCACGGGCCGTGGGTGAATACGGAAGCATCATCTTCATTGCCGGAAACCGGCCCATGGTCAGCGAGATTGCTCCTTTGCTGATCGTCATCAGGCTGGAACAGTTTGATTATGCCGGGGCATCAGCCGTTGGACTGGCTATGCTGGTCCTGGCCTTTGCCATTCTCCTGGCGCTCAATCTTTTGCAAAGGCGGGCCGGCTGATGAATACGGACCGCCGGGAAAATCTCTTGGCTCGCCGGTCGGCCATCCTCGCCGCAATATTAGTGGGGGTGCTGTTCCTGCTGTTGCCTCTGCTCGCGGTGTTTGTCGAGGCTCTACGCCGCGGCTTGCCACCGGCGCTGGAGGCCATCGCCGATCCTGACGCAATCGCTTCCATCCGCCTGACGCTTCTGGTGGCTGCCATCGCGGTACCCGTCAACACAATCGGAGGTGTGGCGGCCGCTTGGTGCATTACCAAGTTCGACTTTCCCGGCCGTGGCGCAATGCTGGCCTTCATCGAACTGCCATTCTCCGTTTCCCCCGTAATTTCGGGCCTTGTGTGGGTTCTGCTGTTCGGCGCCCAGGGCTGGTTCGGGCCTTGGCTGCAGGAGAGGGACATCCAGATCATTTTCGCCTTGCCGGGCCTCGTGCTGGCGACGGTGTTCGTAACCTTCCCCTTCGTGGCCAGAACACTCGTGCCGCTGATGCAGGAGCAAGGCCGCTCCGCAGAAGAAGCCGCGGCCACGCTGGGCGCAAGCGGTTGGCAAACCTTCCTGCGGGTCACGCTGCCGGATATCCGCTGGGCTTTGCTCTCCGGCGTTCTCCTCTGCAATGCGCGGGCCATGGGCGAGTTTGGCGCCGTCTCCGTCGTTTCCGGCCATATTCGCGGTGAGACGAATACCATGCCGCTGCACGTCGAAATTCTCTACAATGAGTACCAGTTCGTAGGTGCCTTCGCCGTCGCGGCGCTGCTGGCCTTGCTGGCGCTCGTGACCCTGGGGGCGAAGGCGGTGCTGGAACGCTATTCGGGCATGCTGGGAGCGATGCTGTGAGTGTCGTGGTCGAGCACCTGCATCGGCGCTTCGGTATGGCCGCCGCGCTGCACGACGTCGCGCTGGTGGTGGAGCGTGGGGAGTTTGTCGCGTTGCTGGGGCCTTCTGGTTCCGGCAAGACGACCTTGCTGCGCATCCTGGCTGGTCTGGATCGGGCCGATGCCGGTACGGTCCGTATTGACGGCCAGGACATGACCGATGTTCCCGCGCGCGGGCGCCGCATCGGCTTCGTTTTCCAGCACTACGCCCTGTTCCGGCACATGAGCGTCTTCGAAAATGTCGCCTTTGGCTTGCGCGTCCGTCCGCGTCCGCCCGCGGAGGCGGAGATCTCGCGCCGGGTCATGGCGCTGCTGGAGCGCGTGCAAATCGCGGACCTCGCAAAACGTCGGCCGGACCAGATTTCCGGCGGGCAGCGCCAGCGTGCGGCATTGGCGCGGGCACTGGCTATCGAACCGAAGCTTCTGTTGCTCGACGAGCCCTTCGGCGCGCTGGACGCCGAGGTGAGGAAGGGGCTGCGCCGCTGGCTGCGTGACCTGCATCGGGAGTTGGGCCTGACCAGCATCTTCGTCACACATGACCAGGAGGAGGCCATGGAGTTGGCGGATCGTGTGGCGGTGATGCGGGCGGGCCGTATCGCCCAATACGACACGCCGGAAGTGCTGATGGAAAGCCCCGCCGACAGCTTCATCGCAGGCTTCCTCGGAGAAACGAGCCGCCTTCAGGCTGAATGGGATGGTGCGCGGCTTCATTTTACCGCTTCGCCCTTGCCGCCACTGTCGGCGCCCTCGCTGCGGCGTCATCCGGGGCGCCCAGGTGCGGCCTGGGCTTTCGTGCGGCCGCATGATTGGGCGGTGGAAGCTGCCGGAGAGGAAGGCAATGCTGTCCTCAGGGCCCGCCATCCTGTCGCGCAGGGCATCCGGCTGGAACTGGCACTGGGCGGGGAGGTGGTGGAGGCGGAACTTCCGACGACCTCTCTTCAGCCAGGGGACCGGTGCCAGCTGCGCGTTTTGGCGGCCCGGGCCTATGAAGCCGGTTGATGCTTGCCGAAGCGGTCCTGCCAACTCACCTGTGCACTTGCGTAAGGCAGGGCTTGGGCGTGGTAGACTGCGCGGGCAACGGCTCGGGCCATGACCTGCGTCGCCGTATGGCCCAGGACGCTCATCTCGGCGATGGCATCCCCCAGCGCGCGATCGCCTGTGGCCGCAGCGAAGACGGTATCTCCGTCCGTCGGCGCGTGCGCAGGAAGTATGGCGCGTGCCAGGCCGTCATCGGCCATGATCGCCAACCGCCGTGCCTGGGCCTTGGTCAAGGCTGCGTCGGTTACCACGAGCCCGATGGTCGTGGCCGTACCTGCCAATCCTTTCATGCGCGGCTCCAGATGCTCCGGCCTGAATTCCGCAGGAAGGCCGGCGCCCCCGAACTCCTCATTCTGCTCGAATGGCGCGGCCCAGAACCACGGACCTTCGCCCACCAGAGGCGAGCCGACGGCATTCACAGCGACGATAGCGGCCACGCGATGTCCGTGGCGAGTGAGGGCGCTGGCCGAGCCGATCCCCCCTTTGACGGTAGCGGTCGTCGCGCCGGTGCCCGCGCCGACCGAGCCGAGCTCGAACACACCAGGCCGTGCCGCCCGTGCCGCGTCATATCCGAGGGAGCGGTAAGGGCTGAAGCGCTCCCAATCCTTGTTGCCGCCATTGAGCAGGTCGAACAGGATTGCCTGCGGGGCCAGCGGTATGGCGATCCCGCCAAACAATGTGCCGCGTCCATCCTCCCGCAAGGCGGCTTGCACGCCCCCAGCGGCATCCAGGCCAAAAGTGGAGCCACCGGACAACACGATGGCATCCACGCGTTCCACCGTCATATCCGTCCGCAGCAGGTCGGTGTCTCGGCCTCCGGGGGCGCCGCCGCCGACATGCACTGCCGCCACCGCCGGCTTGTCGAACAGGATGGCAGTGACACCGGAGCCGAGGGCCAGATCAGTGGCGTGACCAACCTGAAGGCCGGGAATGTCCGTGAGGAGGTTGAGTGTCATGCCGGAATGGTGAAGCCAACGCCGCTACCCGCCAAGCCCCAATCGTACCGCCTTGCAGGCACTCTATACGAAGGGGTTTACGTCCTTCGTCAAAAAGGCTCTTGATCTCATAACAGCCGGGATACGCCTGATCATGCCACTGACCCGCCGAATGGCGCTGGCCGGCAGCGCCTTTGTCGCCACTTCACTTTCCGCTCCGCGCATTGGGCGTGGTCAGAACCATTCGCGGCTGCGCTTCGTGCCGCAATCGGATCTCTCCGTCCTCGATCCGGTGCTGACAGGCGCCTATGTGACGCGCAACCACGGCATGATGGTGTTCGATACGCTGTATGGCATGGATGCGGCCTACCGTATCCGCCCTCAGATGGTGGCCGGGCACAGCGTGGAGGATGACGGCCATACCTGGCTGCTGACCTTGAGGCCTAACCTTACCTGGCACGACGGCGAACCCGTGCTGGCGCGGGACTGCGTGGCGAGCATCCAGCGCTGGGGCATACGTGATTCCCTGGGGCAGACATTGCTGGCTGCCACGGCGGAGTTAACGGCGGTGAACGACCGCCAGCTCCGGTTCAGGCTGCGCCATCCTTTCCCGTTGCTGCCCTACGCCCTCGGTAAGCCGGGGACGCCGGTATGCTTCATGATGCCGGAGAGGTTGGCGGCTACAGATCCTTACAAACCAGTCGCGGAGATGGTCGGCAGTGGCCCTTTCCGGTTCAACCCGGGGGAGAGGGTCGTCGGCGCACGTGTCGTTTATGATCGCAACCCGGCCTATGTCGCGCGGGAAGAGCCATCCAGCTTCACGGCAGGTTCCAAGCAGGCCTTCATGGACAGGGTCGAATGGCAGGTGCTGCCTGATCCATCCACCGCGGCGGCTGCCCTTATGGCCGGAGAGGTGGATTGGTGGGAAGCGCCCGGCTTCGACCTGCTGCCTCTGTTGGCCCGCAATCCTGATATCCGCCTCGATGTGCCGGACAAGACAGGTTTCATTGGCACGATGCGGATGAATCATCTGCAACCGCCCTTCGATAATCCGGCCCTGCGCCGGGCGGTGCTACCGGCTCTGCGCCAGGCTGACTTCATGACGGCGGTGGCGGGGGAAGCTCCCGGCAGCTGGCATGATGGCGTCGGCTTTTTCTGCCCGGGAACGCCTATGGCCAGTGACGCGGGAATGGACGCCTTGAGGGCGCCGCGAGACGTCGAAAAGGCCCGTCGTGCCGTGGCGGCGTCGGGCTATGCTGGGCAGCCGGCCGCGCTGCTGGCGCCATCGGATTTCCCGAATCTCAAGGCGCTGGCTGACATCGGCGCGGACCTGTTGACGCGTATTGGTATCAAGGTGGACTACCAGGCCATGGACTGGGGCTCGGTGCTTCAGCGCGTTGCGAAGACGGAGCCTGTCGAACAAGGCGGCTGGAGTGTGTTTCACACCTTCTGGTCGGGGCTCGATCAGCTGAACCCCGCGGTTAACTCCTCGCTCCGGGCAAACGGGGCACAGGCCGGTCGCGGCTGGCCAAGCAGCGAGGCCCTGGAGCGCCTGCGAGACCGCTGGATCGCCGCACCCGATGAAGCGACGCAGGGCCGGATTGCGGAGCAGATCCAGCGGCAGGCATTTGAGGATCTCCCCTACATCCCGTTGGGGCAGATGATGCAGCGCACCGCCTATCGGCGCGACATCGTCGGCGTCCCGTCTGGCTTTGCGGCCTTCTGGGGGGTGAAGCGTGGCTAAGGTCATGCCGACTCAGCCGGTGATAAATGGCTGGGTCGAGCCTGCTGCTGCGCCCGTCCTGCAGGAGGGGGAAGTTCACATATGGCTATGTCCCCCTTGCACCCAGGCCACGGCGGGGGAAGTGCTTTCAGAGGAAGAACGGACGAGGGCTGCCGCGTTCCGACGCGAGGATCTCCGGACTGCCTATGTCGGTTCCCATGTGGCCCTGCGTCATATCCTGGCCACGTATACCCAGATGCCGCCGCGACAACTGTCCTTCACCCGGGGGCGGTGGGGCAAGCCGGGCTTGGTGTCGTCCCCGGAGCTACACTTCAACCTTTCGCACAGCGGAGGATATGCGCTCATTGTGGTGGCCCTGGAGGGGCCGGTCGGTATTGATCTGGAAGATATGTCGGCGCCCGCTCCCTTCGATGTCGTGCCGACTATCTGCACACCCACTGAGCAGGAGCTTTTGGCGCGCACGGATAAAGGCCGCCGCGATGATGTGTTTTATGCGTTGTGGACCCGGAAGGAGGCTCTCGCAAAGGCCATGGGGCTGGGCTTGGCGCTCGACCTTCGCAAGCTGGAGGTGTGGCGCGGGTTGACCGAGGAGGTCAGCCAGCCGGGAATATGTTCTTCAATATCAGCCCCGTATCCCTGGCACGTTTTCGCCCTGCCGACTATTCCGGGTATGGCTGCGGCATTGGCGGCGCCAGCCCGCTCGCTGCGGTGCATGCACTGGCTTTATCCCAGCTCTGGCCTCCCCGCAGCTTCCGGGGGCTATGGCTCGGCTGGCTGAGCGGGTTATGTGAGGGCGTTGTTACCGGTCGTTCCACCCGCCCATTCGCTCGAGCCAAGGCCCCGTTTCCCATGTCCGAACCCGATCTGATTGACGCCCTGGCCCGCCTGCGTCGAGAGGCGCCGCTGGTGCACAACATCACCAACCAGGTCGTTGCCAATGTTACTGCCAATGCTCTGCTGGCTATCGGCGCGTCACCCGCGATGGTGCAAGCGGAGCAGGAGGTGGCCGATTTCGCGCCCCGGGCCGCGGCGCTCGTGGTGAATATCGGCACGCTCACGGCGCCGCAGCTGGCTGCCATGCACCTCGCGGCGGAAGCAGCGGCTTCGGCCGGCCGTCCTTGGATTTTGGACCCTGTGGCTGCGGGAGCGACGCCTTACCGTCTGGAAGCCGCGCGGGGCTTGTTGCGCCGGCGGCCCAACGTCGTGCGGGGCAATGCCTCTGAAATTCTCGCCCTGGCCGGCGAGGCCGGAAGCTCGAAGGGCGTCGATAGCGCCCACCGCTCCGACGCCGCACTGCAAGCTGCCCGGCAATTGGCACGCACGCACGGCGCGACCGTCGCCGTGACCGGTGAGGTGGACTATGTGACGGATGGTAAGGACACCCTGGCCATTGCTAATGGCCACCCCATGCTGACACGGGTAACGGGCATGGGCTGCACCGCGACGGCGTTGATCGGCGCCTTTCTGGGCGCAGGCCTCCACGCGATGTCCGCCGCGGTAGCAGGTCTTGCGGTGCTTGGCGTCGTGGGCGAGCAAGCAGCGGAACATGCTTCGGCGCCCGGCAGCTTCCAGATCCAGGTGCTCGATCGCCTCTATCTGCTGGATGGCGAAACGCTTGCCCGCCGCGCACGGATTTCACCGGCCTGAACCGTCTCACTGATGCGTATCCTGGGCGCGCGAAAGTCAGTATCTTGGCATTTCGCTCCACTGGTATCTAATTGCCCTGATCTGAAAGTGCCGAGAACTCCATTCATGTCTGTTAGTGCGCGGCGCATCACGGCCGTTCTTTTCTTGTTCGGCCTCCTTGGCGGTTGTGTCGCTCCGGGTGAAGGCGACTTCGTTGCGGATGCCGATGCCTGCCGCGCGCAACGGTTGGCCCTTAATAATACGGCCTCTTTTTTTGCTGAGAACATCGCGCCGGGGGAAGGCGAAGCACCACAGAACCCGGGCGGCGCGGCAGCCACTGGTACAGCTGGCGGTTACTTGCAGGCACTGCGGCAGGAGAATCCAAATCGGACAAGCCTTCGCGCCTCTCTCGCCGCGGATTTGGAACGGGAAAATCTCGAGCTGGATCGGGCGCAGTTGGCTTTTGACCTGCTGATGGACTGCCGTGTCCGGCAGGTCCTCGCCATTCGCGCCGTGGTTGCCAATGGAAGCCTGGATGCCGCAGGTGGCGACGCGCAGATGGTGAGGCTACGCGACCGCACGCAGCGTGAAGTGGCTATGGCACAGAGCGTGCGGGAGAATGTGAGCAAGCGCGGCGCGGAGTTTGATGCAGCGGTGGAAGGCGTGGCGCCGGGCGCGACGAAGGCGGCCCTTGCCGCGCGCAACGTGCCGTTCCGTGAGGTGCGGGTGAACCGGGCCACGCCGCTACGCTTGCGGCCGGATGCCGCCTCGCCTGAAATCGGGGGCGTGGAAGCACGCCAGGCCGTGCGTGCACGCGCTTCGTCAAATGGATTTGCCCTGGTCGAAACCGCCGCTGGCCAACAGGGCTACGTTGCAGTCGATGCCTTTCCCAGCCGCCGCGCGCTCGGCACCCCCCGCGTCACCCCAGCTGGCGTATCCGGCGATGTCAGGTCCCTGGCCGCAAGCTACATCGCCCGTCGCGACAACTTCGTGGAAAGCGTCGCGCAGGCGCAGGCGGCAGTGGAGGCTGGTCTCGAAATGGCAGCCGGCCAAGGCTTGTCGTAACTGCTGTCAGCTACGGGCCGGCGTTACGCCCGCCTGCGGTCCCAGGCGGAGCATGGCCCAGGCGCCGAGCAGTGGCCCGGCCGCCAGGACCGCGAAAGACCCGCCCCAGCCAAGCCAGGCGACGAGAAACGGCATGAGCTGAATCGTGACGATTGTCAGCGCGAAGCCCAGGCAGGTCTGCATCGTCAGGACCGTACCAACCAGCGCAGGCTCTGACAGTTCGGCGGCGCTGGCCGAGAACTGGGCGGAGTCGGCCACCACTGCCACGCCCCAGACCAAGCACAACAGAACCGTCCAGGCAGGGTGAAGCCCGAAGGCGACGCCTGCCAACAAACAGCATGTGCCCGAGATGAGCATGGCGGTGACCGTGACCGGCACTCTGCCGAAACGGTCGGCCAGGAAACCCGCCGCAACGCTGCCAATCGCGCCCGCTGCAATGATGAGAAAGGTCAGGAATGGAGCAGGCGCAGCCTCGCCACCGCGCCACGCGGCGAAGCTCGCCTGCAGATAGGCGCCGACCCAGGCCCACATGGCATAGAGTTCCCACATGTGGCCAAGATAGCCGGTCGTCACAAGCCGCAGGCCCCTGCGGCGGCATAGTTCCAAGGCAGCGCCGGGCCGGAAACGGGCCGCGCGGCCGTGGCGTGGGCCAAGCTGGACGAGGGTGATCAGTACGGCCGCGAAAACTGCGCCGCCTGACGCCGTGGCCAGGGCCACCCGCCATGGTATTGCGCCGAAGCTGTTGACCAGGTGAGGGGAGGCGGAGCCCAGCGTAAGGCCGGCGACAAGCAGGCCTACCAACAGGCCGGCATCGCCTCGGTCGGCCCAGCCGATGGCGAGCTTCATCCCGACAGGGTACACGCCAGCGAGGCACATGCCCGTTATCAGCCGGGCCACGAGCATGGCGGACTCGCCGGGCGGCAGGAAGAGAATGGTGGCGTTGGCCAGCGCGCCAATAATGGCTGAGGCCGCGAAGAGGCGCCTTGGATCGAAACGATCAGGCAGACTCAAAATGGCGCAGATCAGTGTCCCAAGGACGAAGCCAGCCTGTACGGCGCCGGTCAACATGGCTTGAAAGCTGGCTGTGACGGTTGGGGCCTCTCGCGCCATTCCGGGCCCCGCGGCTGTGCCGGAGAACCAGAGCGCGAGAGCCAGAATCTGCGCGGCGATAATGATGGCGACGTTGACCGCCTTGCTCTGCACCGTTGCGTTCCTCGCCTCAGCTCACCCCGTGGCGCACCGCGCTACCGCCAGGGGGGCCGCCCCCAGTGAGCGCGGCCCGAACCCGATTGCCGTCAGTAGACGATGAAGCCTTTGATGGCGTCCATCATGGCTTCCGGCTCGTCGGCGCGGATGGAGTGACTGCTGTGCTCAAAAATGCGCAGGTCGGAACCGGGGATCAGGCGATGGATTTCCTCGGAGAACTCGGGCGCGCAGATCCAGTCGTGCCGGCCACCGAGTACGAGGGTTTTAGCCGTGATTCGAGGCAGCTCCGGGCGCAGGTCATAGTCGTGGAGAAAACCGCCCGGGCGGAATGCGCGGTTGAGAGCAATCGGCTCGTGCAGTGTCCGCAACCTGCCGTTCCTGCTCGCCGCGGCATCGTAGGTCGTGGAATAGAGCGGCCCCATGACGTCGTAATAATGCTGGACCTTCTCAACCGTATCGAGAGCGCCGTCCCAGAGCAACTGGCAGACCTGCTGCTGCTCCGGTGTTCCCCGTTCCTGCACGATTTCCTGAGCTCGGGCCATAAAGCCGGAATGCGCGGCGGTGACGACGCAGACCAGGTGGGAGACAGAGGACGGGTAGCGTGCGGCATGCGCCATCGCGACCATGCCACCATAGCTGGTGCCGATAGAGACGATCCGGTCCAGACCGAGATATTTGCGCAGCGCCTCAAGGTCCTCAACATTCTCGTCGAGGTTATACTTTTCCTCATCCCCTTTCGCGGAGCGGCCCTGGCCGCGGTGGTCGATGTAGACGAGCTGCATCCGCTCGGACAGCGGAGAGAAGCTGGGCTTGAAGCCGCTATGGTCGCCGCCCGGGCCGCCGTGGAGGATGAAGGCAGCGGGTCGTTCCCGCATTCGCGGCCCGTCCGGTACCAGGCCCAGGCCCTCCACGTCGAAATAGATTTCGGTACCACGAATGCTTGCTCGCACGGCTGACCCCGCTATTCAGAATCGGATGGCGACCGTGCCATGACCGCAGCCATTCGTGAATGCCACGAGGCAAGCTTCTGCGGGCTAGAAACCGGCTCCCTTCTTCTGTTGTGGGACACAAGAAGCCGCCACGCCTGACCTGAGACCTAGATACAACCAAAAGTTGCTATTACCTTAACGCAACAAGGTTGTGAAACGTGGGTGGATGCTACCGGGCCAGCCCGGAGGTGCTCACTTCTCCGATTTTGTCCCGAAAACGGGGTTTCAGATCGAAAAAGGCGGGCGCCTCGCGGCGTTCACGGTAAAAACTTTACTTTATGCTAAGTTGGGCTTTCCAAAATGATGCGATCGTTGATAAATTGCGACGGCCTGGATCGGGCCTGTACGGCGATTGCGCTTGTGGTTTCGGTTAAGGGATGACAGGTCGCGTTCAACAGCGGGTGGCGAGTCGCGCGGATGGAAAAAAACTTTCAACGGCACCACGTTCCGCTAGAGGTTTCTGAGGAACGCAGCCTCGCCGTTGAGGGCGCAGCTCGGCACGCTTCCCTGGCGGGCATTTTTTTTGGGGCCCTGCTGGCGGGTGGAGCTGCGGTAGCGCAGACTGCCTCTCCCTCTGCTGCCTCTTCCGCTTCTGAATCTTCCGCCACTGCCGCGCCGGTGCCAGGGCCGGGAACATCCGCCCAGCAGGATCCGGCTATTGCTGCTCTGAGCGAACAGATCGAGTACTGGCGCGCGCAGAACCGGCCGGAAATGGCCATGCCTGCTATCGAGCGCCTGCTCGCCGTTCGGCCGCACAATCCGGAACTACTGGCCGTTGCCGCCGAAGTAGCCGGCCAGTTAGGGCGGCAACAGGAGGCGGAGGGTTATCTCGCCACCCTCCGCCGTATCGCGCCCAGCGATCCGCACATCGCCCGCATCGAACGCCAGCGGAGTTTCAGCGATTCCGACCGCGCGCTGCTGGAGGAGGCCCGCACTCTTGCCCAATCTGGCCGGACGACAGACGCGGTAGCGCGCTATCGCACGCTGTTTCCCAAGGAGAGCGATATTCCGGACAATATCATTCCGGAATTTTATGCTGCCCTCGCATCCACATCGCTCAGCGGCTTCCGCGAGGCGATCGCCGCCCTGGAGCGTGCAATCGAGCGTTCGCCGGCCGATACGAGGCTGGAACTGACCCTCGCGCAGATCCAGACCTATCGTGAAACCACACGCTTTACCGGTATCGAAAGCCTGGTCAGCCTGTCCAGGAACCCGGCGGTAGCGCCTGCCGCCCGTATGGCGTGGCGCCAGGCGCTGCTGTGGAGCGGCGCCAACGGTGAAACGCTGGCGGCGCTGGAGACCTATTTAAAGAGTAATCCTTCCGATCCTCAGATTGAGGCCAAGCTGCAGGAAGTGCGCGGCGCCATGCCGGATGAAGCCAGCCAGGCCCGCATGGCCGGCTTCGAGGCGATGCAGCAGAATCAGAATGACGAGGCCGAGCGCGCTTTCACGACGGCTATCGAGAAGAACGCCCAGGATGCCTCGGCGCTTGCGGGGCTGGGTATCCTGCGCATGCGCCAGGGGCGCAAGGCCGAGGCCCGCCAGCTGCGGGACCGCGCGATCGCTGCCGCGCCGGACCGTACTGACGAATTCACCAGGATGTTTGCGGGCCTGGACGCGGTCGCCATCCGGCGCGCTCCGGTCGTTGTTCCCTCCGTGCAAGCGCGCCGCGCGCTGCTCCGTGGCGATCTGGCGCAGGCCGATCGCTATGCGCGCCGTGCCGCCAATGGCAATGCCAATGAGCGCATCCAGGCCGATGTCATTCTTGGCCAGGTCGCTCTGCGCCGGAACGATCTGACGACGGCCGAGGTGCGTTTCCGGTCCGCACTGGCCCGGCGGCCGGGCTTGCCGGAGGCGCTGGGGGGCCTCTACGAAGTCCTGCAACGCCAGAACCGCTTCGCCGAGGCGGACGCCCTTCAGCAGGAGGCTGGCTTCCGCACGCCGCCGGGTTCCTCCGCCCGGCATGCCTATTATCTGCGTGACCAGGCTTCCCGAGCGGACGACCCGGCGCAGGCCATGGACCTGCTGCGGCAGGCGCGGACGGTGGATCCGGAAAATCCCTGGATCCGGCTGGACATGATCCGCCAGCTCCGTGATGAGGGCCAGGACGCTGACGCCGAGCTGGAAGAGCGGCAGCTGGCGGCTATCGGCACGCCGGATGCGCTGTACGCCTCTGCCTTGCTCGCCACGGACCAGGAGCAATACGGTGTGGCGCTGGCGCGGCTGGAAGCCGTTCCCAACCGCGTCCGTACCCCTGACATGACGCGGCTCATGAATGATGCGCGGCAGTTGCAGGATATCTCGCGGCTCGAGGAGCAAGCGCGTAAACAGCCAGCCTCCTCCGCGCGCCAGGATCTGTTGAGCCTCGCCGCCCGGCCTGATCCGTCCGGGGCCCTGGGGGCCGGCGTCGTGCGGGCCTTCGGCCGGTTGGGAGACAGGGAGGCAGCGGGTGAGGCCGCGCGCAGAGCTCTGGCCGCCAACCCACGGTCTTCAGTTGATGCGCAGATTCGCTTGGCGGAGGCCCTGGTAAGTGCCCGGCGGCCCGAGGACGCTGATGCGATCGCCAATTCGCTACGCTCCAGTGGCCAGCTCAGCCCTGAGCAACAGCGTCAGCTCGCAGTGGTGAATGCGAGCGCGGCTATCGTCGATTCCGGCCAGCTGAGCGCGGAGGGCCATCAGGATGCAGCCTTTGCCCGGCTGCAGCCGGCGCTGGAAGATCTGCCGGATAACGTCCCGCTGAATCTTGCCCTTGCCCGCGTTTACCTGGCCAGCGGGCGCGCCGCTGACGCTCAGCGGATCGCGGAGGCAGTGCTGGAGCGCCGGCCCGGCAATCAGGAAGCGCTGACCGTGGCGGCTGATGCAGCCCTTGCGCGCCGTGACTGGAACCGCGCCGAGGAGCTCTTGCAGGAAGGCCGCAGCCGGTATCCGGCTGACCCCCAGATCATGCTCATGGACGCCCGTATGGCACGGGCCCGTGGAGACAGCCACCGCGCCTTGCGCTCCCTGGAAAGCGCGGGGGTGCGCCGCTACACGCAGTTGCAGGCGGCAGGTACCGGTAGCAGCACCAGCGATGCGGCTCTGCTGGCAGCAAGCCTGCGCGGGCGCAACGGTGCCTCGGCCAGCGGCAGCGAGATCAACGATCCTGTGGCTGCGCAGGTCGCCCGCGAGTTGGGGGAGGTCCGCAGGGAAACCGAGACATGGATCCAGGCGGGCGGTGGCTATCGTTATCGCACCGGGCAGCCGGGCCTGAGCCGGCTGTCAGAGGTGACGGCCCCGGTTGAATTCTCTGCACCGCTTCCGGGCGCGGGTGGGCGCGTCACGGCCCGGGCCGAAACCTATGTGCTGAACAGTGGGTCTCTTGGAAACGATATTTACCGTCAACGCAGCTTCGGCTCGAATCCCCTTGCCGGGAGCGGCACAGCGAGGCCGGCCCGTCCGTCCAGCTCTGCAACAGGCGTGGCGCTGAACGTTGGCTATGCCTATGGCGATGTCCGTGCCGATATCGGCTCCACTCCGCTGGGCTTCCGCGTGGCCAATGTGGTCGGCGGGGTCGAGTATGCCCCACGGCTGACTGATAATCTCCGCCTGCGCCTTACGGCTGAGCGCCGCGCCGTGACGGATAGCATTCTTGCCCATGCCGGGCTGCGGGACAGCCGCACCGGTACCACCTGGGGCGGCGTCGTGCAGACAGGGGGCCGGGCACAGCTCGAATACCAGATCGGCAATGTGGTGCTGTATGGCGGCGGTGGCTATGCGTCGGTGGATGGCCGAAACGTTGCTGGCAACACACGCTTCGATGCTGGCGGCGGCGTGTCCTGGGCGGCGCTGCGGCGGCGCGATGAGGAACTCCGCCTGGGCGTGGATCTGCGCTACGCCTCTTATGACCGTGATCTCAGCGGCTTCACGCTGGGGCATGGCGGTTACTTCAGCCCGCAATCCTATTTCTCCGCCTTGGCGTTGGCCGATTGGCGCAAGCGGTTTGGTGACTTCCAACTGCGGCTCGCCGGTGGCCTCGGCTGGCAGACCTATCGCGAGAATGACACTCCCGTCTTCCCGAACGATGCTGCCCTGCAAAGCCAGCTGGTTTCGGTGGCAGCTGCCGACCCGAGCCTGAACACGATGAACAAGGGTGGGCGGAACAGCGGGCTCGCGGGCAACGCACGGGTCGAGATCGAGTATCCGATCACGCCACAGCTGCGGATCAGTGCAGGTGCCAGCTATGAGCGGGCGGGCGACTGGGATCAGACCATGGGCATGATCCGGCTGCGCTATGCCTTCGAGCAGCCCGGACCGGACCTCGTTCAGGCGGCGCCGTGAGCGGGACTCAATGCGCCATGGCAGGTCGCTTGCCATGGAAGATAGGGAGATGAGCACCATCATGACGGACGTCACTGTCCCGAGCGGTCACGGACGGCGGACCTTCCTCGGCTTTCTGCTAGGGGCAGTGCCGCTGGCCAGTGCGTCCGCTCAGGCTCCGATGCTCTATGAGCAGCGTTTGCCGGACGGTACGGCCTTCATCCGCTTCATCAACGCTCTTGCGGGTGAGGTATCGGTGAAGGCGGATTTCACCCCCGCTTTTACCCAGGGTGCCGGGGATGCCGATAGAGTCGGGCCTTATGTTCCCGCCCAGAAGGTGACAGATCGTCCGGTTGAGATCGAGATTGCTGAGGGCGGTAAGACTGGCCGCGCGACGCTGCAGTTCAAGGCCGGCTACAACACCGTCATACTGCGCATGAAGGGTGAGGCCCTCGATGCGGTGAACATCGCGGACTCGCTGGAGTTCAATCAGACCCGTGCGCGCCTCGCTTTCTACAATCTCGTCTCTGACTGTCCTGCGGCTTCGTTGACCCTGCAGGGTACTAACCAGGCCGTCTTTACCGCCGTCGATCCTTATACGACAAAGGCGCGCAGCGTGAATCCAGCGAATGCCAAGGTCGTTGCTGCCTGCGGCGGACAATCCGCGCCCGTGCTGGATCTCGGAAGGCTGGAGGCTGGTGGGCAATACAGCGTCTGGCTCATGGCTCCCGCCGGCGCGCCCATAACGGTGCTGGCGCGGGACCGGATTATGCCGCGGCGCTGATGCCTTTTCCTACACGCCTCGCGTCCCTGATCCTGCTGGCGGGGCTGGCTGCTGCCTCACCGGCCTTGGCGCAGGTGGCGTGTCCGGAGCTGCCCGCCCGGCAGCCTATGCCGCCAACCGCGGTCCCTGCCACTGTTCCGATTCCTTACTGGCGCGAGCGTGTCGAGGAACTGGACCGCGTTATCGCTGCCACTGATCTCTCGCGCATCCAGTTGCTGTTTCTGGGTGATTCCATCACCCAGGGGTGGTTCCCGTCGCTCTTCCAGCAATTCTATGGCCACCGCGCGCCGCTCAATCTCGGTGTCGGCACGGATGGCACACAGGGCCTGCTCTGGCGGCTCAACCGTTTGCCGCTCGGAACCACTCTGCGGCCGCGTCTGGCTGTCGTCCTGATCGGCACCAACAACCTCTTATTTGCCTCGCCTGATGATGTCGCATTGGGCGTCGCCGAGAATATCCGGCTGATCCGGCAGCGTTCCCCGGCCACGCGTATTTTGCTGGTGGGCCTTCTGCCTCGCGGGGCGAGTGGGGCCGATCCCCTGCGGGCCTCCATTGCCCAGGTTAACGCCCGAATTGCACGCTGTGCTGATAACCGCTCGGTTTTCTACGCCGAGCCAGGGCCGATGATGGTTGATGCTAGCGGCACGATGTCGAACCAGATCGCGTTCGACTATCTGCATCCGACCATGGTGGGGTATGCGATCCTCTCTGCGGCTTTGGAGCCGCAGATTCGCGCGCTACTAGGCCATTAGGCGCCACTGCCGGCCCGGGTGCGGCCTCACCACCGGTCGAGGAAACGGCGCTCGGCGGCTTCGACCGGCATGCCGATCACGCGTTCCGGTATTTCCCAGATAACGAGCCGGGGTGGCGTCTCTCGGAACGCGAGGCTGCTGAAGTAGCTGTCCGCTGCGCGGAAGAAGCCGCCTCCAGCCTCGGCAAAATTCGTAACGGTTACGCTAAGCGCCTCCTGCAGGTAGCCGTGGAAGTTTGCGTTCACGGAATAGGAGGAGCCAATTAGGGCGACAGGGGGAACAGGCGCTTCGTCGAGTAATCCACCTGAGGAAGAGGACTCGGCGGCTTCTGTCGTCGCCTTGTGCTGGCGGTCCGGGGCGGGGCGTAGCCAATCCGGGACATGATCCAGGCTCATCAAACGCAGCAGATCGCCGGGGCCGTTTGTTTCCTGGGCTTCCAGTGTCGTGTTGAACCGTTCGGCGGGCTCGATGCCCTCTTCCCGGACCAGCGGCGCGATCGCGGCGGCGGCGGCTGCCGTGCCGTGCTGATTCCAGTGGGTATCTGTCCGGTAATAGGCTGGGGCGGTTTGCTTCGCCGCTTCAAGGGCTTCCTGAAGGTCGAGGAACCGCAGATCTGCCTGTTCCAATGCGCTCCGAAACTGGGCGTAACGTGCCTGCGACTGCGCGGACCAAGGAATGCCGCAATGCTCATCGCGATAGATGCGCGCCTTGTCTGGCACGGTCACGATCAGCAGGCGGATATCGCGTTGCGCTAGCGAGTCCGCAATCCGGCGGAGCGCCGCGATGCGCGCCGACTGATGAACCTCGGCTTCCGGCCAGGGGCGAAGCTCCTCCGTTAGGAAAAGCCAGTCATTGCATCCACCGCGCACCTGGGGGCCGGCCGAACGGAAGAGGTTCCAGCGCAGGACGCCCCCGATGGCGCGGAACTGCGGATCCACCGGCAGATCGTGCGCCATGGCGTAATTCACCGCCGCTGCAGTCTCGCCCTTCAGCATGGAACTGAAGGAGAGCGTCTGGCGCACCCTGTCCAATGCTTCCGGCTTGGTCATGGCGTTGACGCCTTGCCAGAAGCCCCAGCCCAGCAGGGCTATCATCGCGATGCCTTGCCCAACGGCGGCAACATGGCGGAAGCGGCTGTCCGGCTGTTTCATGCTCGCCTCAGAACTGGAAATACAGGAAAGGGACGGCAGCGCGACTGTAGAGCAGGATCAGGCTCAGCAGGAATCCGATGAAGGGCGCCATGGTCCATACCGTGCGCCAGACCGCTCCATACTCCTCCGGCGGGCGGAACAGCGGCGTCCGGCGAGCTAAGAGCGGCAGATACACGACGATGATGGCAATGAGCATCATCCACCACTGGTCGGGCATGATCTGCCACGTGACCGCATCGGTCAGGCCGTAGCCATTGAGGCCCAGCATGCCGCGATACATGCCGTAGGTTCCCTCGATCGAGGGAGCACGGAAGGTTACCCAGCCGAGGATGATACAAAGCATCAGCAGCGGGTTGGCCAGCAGGAAGGGCAGGGGGCCGAAGCCCATGTTTCGCCAGGCACGGTGTGCCGCCAGCATTCCGCCATGCCAGACGCCCCAGAGCACGAAGGTCCAGTTGGCGCCGTGCCACAAGCCGCCAATCACCATGGTCAGGAACAGATTGACATAAGTGCGGAAGCGTCCGCGACGATTGCCCCCCATGGAGATGTAGAGATAGTCCCGCAGGAACCGGCCCAGCGTCATGTGCCAGCGGTTCCAGAAATCCTGAATGTTGCCGGCAAGGTAGGGGTGGTTGAAGTTTTCGGGAAAGTGCAGGCCACACATCAGGGCCAGGCCGATGGCCATCGCGGAGTAGCCCGCGAAGTCGAAGAACAACTGCAGCGTGTAGGCAATGGCGCCTGTCCACGCTTCCAGGAGCGTGGGCGCGGGCAGGGCAAAGATGACATCAACCATCGGGCTCAGCGTATCCGCCAGCACGACCTTCATGATGAAGCCGATCATGAAGCGGCGTGCCCCCGCGCCAAAGATAGCAAGGCTGTGCTGGCGGCTGACGAGGTCTTGCTTGACCTCGGCATAGCGGACAATCGGCCCGGCAATCAGCTGGCTGAACACGGCCTTGTAGGTCGCGTAGGCGATGAAGTTGCGGCTCAGCGGAACATCACCGCGATACAAGTCGATCAGATAAGAGACCGACTGCAGCACATAGAAGGAGAGGCCGATTGGGAGCAGGATCTCCGTCCATGCCACGGGCTCGAGGCCCATGCTGCGCACCGCGTCATTGAATGTCGCGACGCCAAAATTGGCATATTTGAAGTAAGCCAGAACACCGAGATTGCCGATAATGCCCGCGCCGAAGAGGAAGCGGCCAAGGCGCGATTTCGGCCCAACGGCATCCATGCCGCGGGCAATGAGGAAGGTGTACGCCGTAACGCCTATCAGCAAGGCCAGGAAGTCCACTCTCCACCAGGCATAGAACGCCCAGGAAAGCAGCAGCATTGGCCAGTTGCGCCATTTTGCCGGGGTAAGAAAATATGCGGCGAAATAAACCGGCAGGAAGAGGAAGACGAACTCGAACGACGCGAAGATCATGCTGTCACGTCTGCTCCGGGGCGGATGTGTTGCGCGGCCCTCCCCAGAGGTGCCGGTGCAGGTGGCCCTGCTATCAATCGGGACGAAGACTGGAGGGCCGGCAACGGATGTCGCCGGCTACCGGGTCAGCGGGGCTTGGCGACAGCCAGAACCTCGGACATCCGCAGCATGTGCTGCGCCAGTGCCGTGCCGTAGGCCCGATATCCATCGACGGTATAATGCTGGCCATCGAAAGTCGGCCACTGGCCTGGGCGGGCCAGTTTGGTGCTATCGATATATGTGCAGGGGCTGACGATGGTCGCCATGTACTGCGAAAGTTCCTGCACCCGCGGGTAGGTCTTCATGTACGGACCCCCCTCGGTACCCCAGCTTGGCCCCACCCAAAGACAGGGGATGTTCATGCTGCGGATCTTGTCCGTCAGCGCCGTCACCTCTTCCAGGATCTGCTCGCGCGGCAGTTCCGGCTGGGTATAGCCGCCGATCGTGTCCGCCATCGCGACCATGATCATGTTGGGCTTTACTGTCGCGGCGAGCTGGTTGAGCGGGGTGGTACGGGCGTTTGCACCGGTCTGCTGGCGGACCGGTCCAGACTGGACACGCTGCGCCGTACCACAGGAGGCAACGCGGACGCTGAGCCAGACACTTGGAGGCGAGCCGCAGGCGGAATAAGTGGTGACTTTCGCGCCCTGCCTGACCAGCTCATCCTGTAGGGTGCTGATGAGGTAACCCTGGGTGCCGAAGTGGCTGTCGCCCAGGATCAGCAGGGTGAGGCCCATCAGGACAGACTGCATGTGGAACGCGCTCCAAGGGTGGGGGACTCACCTGTCCCCGCGCCATATAAAATTACTGGAGCGAAAAGGCGAGATGCATCAAGCGTTAATATTGTACTTCGATCACAGTTTTTGGGACGATGTTCGCGGCCGCAGGCTTCCTGGCTGGGGCACCGGGGCCGCTTTAGCCGAGGGGCGCAGATGCCGGGCCAGCCATTGCTCGAAGCCATCCATATAGGAATAGGCGACGGGTACGAAGACCAGGCTCAGCAGTGTCGAGGTGATGAGCCCGCCGATGACGACCAGCGCCATCGGGGAACGGAACTCGCTATCGGCGCCGAGGCCCATGGCGATATGTGCCATGCCGGCGCACATCGCGATGGTTGTCATGATGATCGGCCGTGCACGCTTCCGCGCCGCTTCGATGATCGCCTCATCCCGGTCCATTTGGCGTTCCCGCCGCGCCAGAATGGCATACTCTACCAGGAGGATGGAGTTCTTGGCGACAATACCCATCAGCATCAGCACGCCGATGACGGCGGAGACGCCCAGTGACTTCTGGGCAATGAGCAAGGCCATCAGCGCCCCGCCTAGTGAAAGCGGGAGCGCGGACATGATGGTCAGCGGTTGCAGGAAGCCGCCGAAGAGCAGCACCAGCACGAGATAGACCATAAGCACGCCCGCCCCGAGAGCCATTCCGAAGCCGGCGAACAGCTCCTGCATGACCTCGGCATCACCCACGTCCTTGCGCTGGATTCCGGGGGGCAAGTGCTGAAGCACAGGCAGCTCATTGACCAGTGCGGTGGCGGCGCCCAAGGGCAGGCCGTTCAACTCTGCCTGGATCGTCACCTTGCGAATACGGTCCAGCCGGTCAATCTGTGCCGGGCCGGCGCCGTGCCGCAACTCGGCGACGCTTCCCAGCGGCACGGCTCCGCCTCGTGCATCCACCCGCAAGGCACGAAGCCTCTCCAAATCACCGCGTGCGCGTTCATCAAGCATGACGCGAATGGGAATCTGCCGGTCGGGCAGGTTGAAGCGGGCCAGATTCTGGTCGATGTCGCCCGTGGTTGCGATACGCGCCGTTGCCGCGATGACGGCAGCGGAGACCCCCGCATCGGCCGCCCGACCTTCCAGGGGAATGATCTGGATCTCCGGCCTCGCCAAACTCGCCGTGGAGCGTGCGCCCGCAAGTTGCGGCAGCGCCCGCATCTGCCGTTCCAGTTCACGTGCGGTGGCGGAAAGGGCGGCGCTGTCGTCTCCCACCAGCGTGACTTCCAGCTTTGACCCGCTCTGGCCATCGGCGCCGAAGCGCACACGGGCGCCGGGAAGCTTCTCCAGCTCCGGCCGCAGCAGCGCCTCGAACTGCTGCTGCGTGATACTGCGCTGGCTGCGCGGCACCAGCGTGACGATCAGGTTTGCCTGACGGGGATCGCCGGCATGCGTGACGCTGCCGATGGCCATCTGGCCGCTATTGTCCGTGCCGAGGGAAGCGAAGACACTCTGCGTCTCCGGACGAGAACGCAGGATCTCCGTCGCGGCCTTCACCACTGCCTCCGTTTCCGTGAGGGTCGCGCCCGGCGCCAGCTCGATGGAGAGCGAAGCGCGACCCCGGTCGGCGCCCGGCACGAAATCCTGCGGAATGAACGGAACCAGGGAAATCGATAGCGCCAGGAACCCCACGCCGGCGACGACGGTGATCAACCTGTGGTGCAGGCACCATTGGAGAAGAGGGATGTAGCGGCGGCCAAACCAGCCCGTCGCGTCCTCCTGATGCGCATGACCCCCGGCCTTGAGGAAATGCGCGCCCAGCAAGGGCGTCAGCAGTCTCGCCACAACCAGGGAGAAGGCCACGGCTGCGGCCACGGTCAGCCCGAATTCGCGGAAAAACTGTCCGGGGATGCCAGGCATGAAAGCCACCGGCACAAACACGGCTAGAATGGTCGCAGTCGTGGCGACGACGGCCAGGCCGATCTCCGCCGAGGCATCCAGAGCAGCCCGGCGGATGCCGCGCTCGGGACGGGCGCGGAGATGGCGGACGATGTTCTCGATCTCGACGATCGCGTCATCCACCAGCACGCCGACGACAAGGGTCAGACCCAGCAACGTCACGTTGTTGAGGGAAAAGCCGAAGGCCCACATCACCACGAAGGTCGGGATGAGCGACAGCGGCATGGCGATGGACGCGATCCAGGTGGCGCGCCAGTCCCGCAGAAAGACCCAGACAACGAGCATGGCAAGCCCGGCGCCAACCGCGAGGGCCTCGACGGCGGCGTGGTAGCCATCCAGCACGAAGCTGACCGTGGAAGCCACCAGCTTGATGTCCACGCCTTCATGCTCGGCCATCAGCTGCTGCACGCGCGCAGCGACACCTTCCGCGACGCCGACTTCCGACGAACCCTTGGTGCGCAGTACCTCGAAGGCCACGACAGGACGGCCGTCCAACCTTGCCGCGGTGCGAACCTCGGCCGTGCCGTCGCTGACATCCGCCAACTCGGACAGGCGCGCGGTGCGGCCATTGGGGAGGACAATCTGGCGGTCCCGCAATGTCTCCACGCTATCGGCCGAGCCAAGGGTGCGGATGGTCTGCTCGGCCACACCCAGCGTACCCCGCCCGCCAGGCAAATCGACATTCAGGGCGCGGAGCTGCTCGTTCACCTGCGCCGCCGTGATGCCGAGGGCCAGCATTCTGTCAGGCCGCAACGCCACGCGGATCTCACGCTGCACGCCGCCGATCCGGTTGATCTCCGCGACACCCCGCACGGAGAGCAGCGCCTTGGCGACCACATCCTCCACGAACCAGCTCAGTTCCGTCTCACTCAGCCGTGGCGCGGCGACGGTGTAGGTGAGGATGGCACCTCCCGTGGCTTCGACGCGGGTAACGACCGGCTCGCGGATATCGGCCGGCAGATCGGTGCGGATCCGGGCGACGCGGTCACGCACGTCGTTGGTGGCGCGGTCGACATTCTTGCCGAGAGCAAATTCGATGACGGTGGTGGAGGTGCCATCCACCACCGTGGACATAATATGCCGCACATCGCCAAGGCCGGCGACCGCATCCTCCACCCTGCGCGTGACCTGCGTCTCCAGTTCGGAGGGCGCGGCGCCCGGCTGCATGACCGTCACGACAACAACGGGTAGGTCGATGTCCGGCATGTTGTTGATACGAAGCTGGGGGTAGGCGAAGAGCCCAGCCACAGTCAGCAACAGGAACAGCACGATAGTGGCGACCGGATTGTTGATCGCCCAGGCGGAGATGTTCCGGTGGTTCCGCTCTTCCATTGCTCAGCGTCCCGCCAGACCGGGGCCGACGCGGACGCGATCCCCCTCCGTCAGGAAGCCGGCACCGGATACGACGACCTGCTCGCCCTCAGCTACGCCATCCAGAACTTCCACCACCCCATCCTGTCTCGCGCCGGTAACCAGTGCGCGCTGGGTGACGCTGTTGCCTTGCAGCACCAAAATGGCGGGCGCGCCGTCACGAAACACAACGGCTTCCTGTGGCACCACGATGCGCGGCAAGGCCTCCGTGCGGATTTCCGCCCGCGCGAACATGCCCGGACGCAAACCGGCATCCGCCGGCAGGGCGATATGCACCGTGCCGAGGCGGCTTTCCGCAGTCACCACAGGAGCAATGGCGCGGACCGTGGCCGTGATCTCCCGCGTTCCGTGGAGGACCCGTACTGCCTGGCCAGGGCGTATCTGCGCCAGGTCCAGCTCCGGCAGCCGAGCATCCAGTTCCAGCCGTCCATCTCGCAGCAGGCGAATCATTTCCTGGCCCACGCCGCTGACGGCGCCGGGAAGGATGCCCCGCTTCAGGACAATACCGTCATAAGGCGCGCGCAGCCGGGTCTGCTCCAGCTTCACCCGTGCTTCGTCCCGCATTGCACGGGCGGAGGCGAGGCGCGCCTCCGCCTGCTGCATCGCCGCCTGCCGCTGGTCCAGGACCTGCCGCGGGGTATTTTGGGTGCGCAGGAGCTCGGCAGCACGGGCGAGATCGGTTCTGGCTATGCCTAATGCCGCCTCGGCTTCCGCCACGCCGGCTTCTGCCTGGGCCAGTTGTGCCGCCGGTACGGCATCTTCCAGCCTGACCAGCACCTGCCCCGCCCGGACATGGTCGCCTTCCTCCACCGTGACCTCGGCCACACGCAGGCCACCGATCTCGGCAGCGAGGACAAGCTCCTGCCAGGCGACGACACTGCCATCTCCGGCGACGGTCCGGGTCATGAGGCGTTGCTGTGCCGGGGCGACAGTCACGGTGAGGGCAGGGGGGGGCTCCGCACGGCTGGCTTCGGTGCCTGGAGTCGGCGTTGCCGCGAGGAACCGCCAGCCGGCGAAGCCAGCAAGGACGCACAGCCCCAGAGCCAGCGCGGGCCATACCCGACGGCGAGGCGCTTCGGCTTGGCTTTCGATGTGCCGGGATGGGCTGTCGAGCATGGACCTAAGGCGTCCTTCCTGCCATGCCAGTGGAAACACTGGCCTTCCGCCCGTATATCATGCTTGTTGACCAAATGGTCAATAACTGCCCGAAGTAAGATCATGACCGATGCCCCGCCCGCCCTGCCTGCAACCGCCTCACGCGCCAGCCGCCTGCCTTCAGCCGAACGGCAGGCCCAGATCTTGGACGCGGCGGTAGAGGAATTCGCGGAGAGGGGGTTCGCCAGCGCGCGTATGGCCGCCGTGGCATCCAGGGCCGGCGTGACGAAGGGCTTGCTGTATCACTACTTCCCGGGGGGGAAGCTGGACCTGTTCCGGGCGGCGATTGTGGGCTGCGTCAATCCCCTGTTCGAGGAAGCGCGCAGGTTGGCCGCAGGCTTTTCCGGCAGCCGGCGCGAGTTGCTGGAGGCGCTGATCGATCTTGGCTATGGCCGTACCGAGATGGAACGGCGGGAGCATATCCTTCTGAAGCTCCTGCTGATCGAAGCCGACCGTTTTCCGGAACTCGCTGAGTTGTACCAGTCCACCATGCTGCAACCTTCGCTCGATCTGGCCCGGGAAGTGGTGAAGGCCGGCTCTGCGGCAGGCGACTTCCGGCCAGGCGCGGCGGATGAGCCGGGGCTGGCGGCGGTACTGCTGGCGCCCATCGTTATGAGCGCTGTTTGGCGCATGATGCTTGGGGCTGAGAAAGCTCCTTCATCGCAAGCCATGCGGAACGCTCATCTCGACCTGATCATGCGCGGGCTCGCGCCGTAGAGCCAAATGATCGCGACGCCGTGTTCAGCAACCGGCTTGCGAATGTTGTGCTTTCCAAACTATGCTATTTTTCCCGCAACGGCTCAGACAGGGAGGGGCGACATGATTGCATTCTGCCATCCGCATATGCTCCTCCGACCACCTGGGGCCAGTTTGGCCCGGCGTTTGGTGAAGAGCCGCTAGGTCACCGTCGGCCCTCGCCGCCGGGACCTGAATCTCCTCGTATTTGAACAAAGATCAGGCGGTGTTTTGCCGCCTCGTTGTCGGGGCCATTCGCCATGCGGATGGGAACGGACGTGAATTCCACACAGAATCGCGCGAGCCCTTTCCGGGTCGTGTTGACCTTCATCGGACATCGGTGGCGCCGGCAGCCTGCGCTGATGGCTGTTGTCCTTGCCGGATTGATGCTGGCCACTTTGGCAGACCTGTTCGTGCCGATGTTCGCTGGCCGCCTGGTTGATGCCCTTTCACGAGCTGATGAGGCCGGCCGCGAGGCTGCCCTCGACCACGCTCTTTCGGCATTGGGCGCTTTGGCAGGGCTCGGGCTGTTGGTCCTTGCCGGCCGCGTTGCCGGCATTCTCGCTGTCATCGCGCTGACATTGCGCATGATGAGTGCCGTCGGCGCGGAATCCTTCCAGCGCGTGCAACGCTTCTCGGCGGACTGGCATGCCAATAGCTTCGCCGGCTCCACCGTGCGGCGCATCAGCCGCGGCATGTGGGCTATCGACCTGCTGAACGACACTGTGCTGATCGCGCTGCTGCCCTCCGCCGTCGTTCTGGTCGGCGCGACTGTGCTGCTCGGCTGGCAGTGGCCGCTGATGGGCCTGCTGGTCGCGGTGGGCGGCCTTCTCTATGTGCTGCTGACGCTGGCGATGTCCTTGCGTTGGATCGCGCCGGCGGCGCGCCTTTCCAACAGCTGGGATACGAAGCTCGGCGGCGCCATGGCGGATGCTGTGGGCGCCAACGCCGTGGTGAAGGCCTTCGGTGCGGAGGCGCGTGAGGATGCGCGGCTGGCCATGCTGATCGACAAATGGCGGCGCCGCACCAGCCGCACGTGGAATCGCAGCATGGCCTCAGAGGCTTTGCAGATCGTCACCTTGCTGCTGCTGCGCATTGCCATCATCGGAGCCGCCATCTGGTTATGGTGGGAGGGCAGGGCGAGCGCGGGCGATCTGACTGCCGTGCTGACCATGTTCTTCATCGTTCAGGGTTATCTGCGCGATGTGGGCTACCACATCAGCAACCTTCAGCGCGGCGTCAACGAGATGGAGGAACTCGTCGCTCTGCACCATACGGCGCTCGGCATCGAGGATATGGCGAATGCCCTGCCCATCTCCATCACGAAGGGAGATATCCGCTTCGAGCACGTGACCTTCCGGTATGGCGGCCATCCTACACCGCTCTACCGCGATCTGAACCTGCACATCCGCAGTGGTGAAAGCGTCGGTCTCGTCGGCCCGTCCGGCTCCGGGAAAACCACGCTCGTCAAGCTGATCCAGCGGCTGCACGATGTGACGGAAGGGCGCGTGACCATCGACGGCCAGGATGTCCGGCACGCGACGCAGGCGTCACTTCGTGCCCGCATTGCAATCGTGCAGCAGGAGCCGGTGCTGTTCCACCGGTCCCTGGCCGAGAACATTGCCTATGCCCGTCCTGGCGCCACGATGGAGGAGATCCATCATGCCGCGGCGCTCGCCAATGCGGATGATTTCATCCAGCGCCTGCCTCGCGGTTACGCGACACTGGTGGGGGAGCGGGGGGTGAAGCTGTCGGGAGGGGAGCGCCAGCGCGTCGCACTGGCGCGTGCCTTCCTGGCCGATGCACCGATCCTGATCCTGGACGAAGCGACCTCCGCCCTCGATTCCGAGAGCGAGGCGGCCATCCAGGAGGCCATGCGCCGCCTGCTGAAGGGGAGAACGGCCATCGTCATCGCCCACCGTCTCGCTACTGTCCGCGCCATGGACCGCATTCTGGTCTTCGATCGGGGCGAAGTGGTTGAGGAGGGGCGCCACGAAGCCTTGGTGCAGCGTGCAGGGGGCCTGTATCGCAGGCTTTTCGAGCGTCAGGCGCTGGAACTTACGCAGGGTAGCGACTGAGAAATGCAGCGTCAGGTCTGGCCCACCGGTCCTTGGAGCGGTGGCCATTCCTGGCGCAGCATCTTGAGGACGGCGAGGCGAGCAGGGTTGCCTCCCTCCTCTTGCCAGGCACAGAGCAGGTCGGCGTACTGGGCCGTGGACGGCGTCATGGGCCGGAGTACGACCTCGGAAGGGCAGAAGCGCTCGGCGGCCTGCGGAACCAGTGCGTTGCCGATACCAGCCCCCACCAAGGCCAGGATCGAATGCGTCTGGCTGATGTGCTGCACCGCTCCGGGCGTGACGTTGGCATCGCGCAGGGCGCCCATCACGAGGTCATGCAGATATCTACCATCCACAGGCGGATAGGTGATCAGTGGCTGGCCTGCGAGGGACGCCAAATCGACCGTGGGCTGAGTGGCCAGAGGATGATCGCAAGGAAGGGCGACAAGCAGCGGCTCGCGGTGGACACGTGCCGCCTGTACGCCTGGCAGCGTCACCGGAGGGCGGAGCAGGCCGAAATCGAGCTGTCCGGCGCGCAGCGCTTCCAGCTGCTCGTTGGAGACTTTTTCACGCAGCGTCAGGCTGATGTCCGGCAGCTTGGCGCGAATGAGCGACACAAGCCCAGGCAGCACATGATAGCTGGAGGCTGCGGTGAAGCCGATCACCACGGCTCCGGCCTCACCGCGTGCGACGCGGCGTGTCGTGCGGGTGGCCTCCTCCGCCAGAAGGAGCAGGCGCCGCGCATCCCGTAGCAGCGTCTCTCCGGCTGCCGTCAGGCGGACGCTGCGGCTGCCACGCTCCAGCAGTGGTGCGCCCAGCTCATGTTCCAGCATTTGTATGTGCCGGCTCAGGGGCGGCTGCGTCATGTTCAGCCGAGCAGCCGCCCGGCGGAAGTGGAGTTCCTCCGCGACTGCCACGAAGCAGCGAAGCTGTACAAGACCGATCATTGATACAGCATGAGTATCAATTGATGCCGAATCAAGCGTGGACGGGTGTCAGTCAACTGGCGTAACGCGGAAGCAATGACCGCCCGAAGGCGGCCGGGACAACCGCATCCGCGGCGAGCCCGTACCTGGGAGAATCGGACCATGAATCGCCGCACCTTGCTGCAGGCCACGCTGCTGGCGCCCGCGCTGTCCCCTCTGGCCGCGCCGGCCCTCCGCGCGCAGAGTTTCGACCATACCGTGCGCATCATCGTGCCCAACGCCCCCGGCGGCACCAGCGATATCCTGGCCCGTCTGTTGGCGCCCGAGCTGACCCGGGCCATCGGCCAGAGCGTCGTCGTGGAGAATCGGGCGGGCGCCGCCGGCAATATCGGCGCGGACGCCGTTGCCAAGAGCGCGCCCGATGGCACCACCCTGCTCCTGATGGACGTATCTACTCTCGCCATCAACCCGTCGCTGTTCCCGCGCCTGCCCTTCGACGTGCAGCGCGATCTCGCTCCGGTGACGATGGTGATTTACGCACCGTATCTGGCAGCGGTGAAGAAGGCCCTGCCGGTGCAGGACGCCGCCGGCCTGGTGACCTATGCGAAGTCCCATGGTGGCGGGCTGAACATTGCAAATGCCGGCGTCGGCAGCCTGACCCATCTCACCGGCGTCGAGGTCCTGGCGCATCTGGGTATCGAAGGGACGCAGGTGCCCTATCGTGGCGGCGCGCCGGCGCTGCTCGCCGTGGCGTCCGGTGAGGCGGACATGATCATCAACGGAGCAACCGCAACGCAGCCTTACGTCGTCAATGGCCAGATGCGGGGCATTGCCGTCTCCGGCGACAAGCGTCTTCCGGCATTGCCGAATGTGCCTACCTTCAAGGAGGTGGGGTGGCCGATGGCCGATGCGGGCACCTGGCAAGGCGTGATGGTGCAGGGCAATACGCCGCGGCCGCTGATCGATCGGCTGCATAAGGAACTGCGCGACATCCTGGCAAAGCCAGAGATTGCCTCCCGTCTCGCAGATCTGGGCGGCGAGGCGCGCCCTGAAGGGCCGGAAGCATTCCGGACCTGGCTGGCCCAATCAACTGCCACCTTTGGCGACATCGTTCGCAAGCATAATATCCGGCCCGAGTAAGGCCGGATTTCTCCCGAGTGGAAGTCTCGTCATGACGTTTGTCGCTGCTTCACAACCTGTCAGGCGGCCGGAAGCGGCGCTTGTTCGTTTGGCATCAGACCTGTTCTCGGCAGCCGGAATGGAGGCCCGGAAGGCAGACAGCGTGAGCCGCCTGCTGGTGCTCACCGACATGATGGGGAGGTACACTCACGGGCTGGCCCAGTGCGGCTCGTATCTGGACCAGGTCGCGCGCGGCCTGATGGCCAAGGACGGCCAGCCGGACGTGGTGCAGGACCGTGGCTCGACACTGGTCTGGGACGGCCATTACCTGCCTGGCCTTTGGCTGGTCGAAAGCGCCCTGCAGGCCGGTTTCGAGCGGCTCTCCGAGCATGGCGTGGTAACCTTCGCCATCCGCCGTAGCCATCATATCGGCTGCCTCGCCGCGCTGGCTCGGATGGCGACGGAGCGGGGCTATTTCGTTTTCCTGGCCTCCTCGGGCCCGCACAGCCGCATCGTGGCGCCGTTCGGTGGCAAGGAAGCGCTGTTCAGCCCGAACCCCTTTGCCATCGGCTTCCCCGCCAGCCGGTTCCCCGTGCTGGTCGATATTTCCGCTTCCATCACGACGGTTTCGATGACGCGGGAGAAGGTTACCGCTGGCGCCCAGTTCGAGCACCCCTGGCTTCTCGACAGTGAAGGCCGCCCCACGCGGGACCCCACCGTGATGGAGCGCGAAGCCGGACGGGGTAGCCTCATGCTGCTCGGCGGGCAGGAGGCAGGGCATAAGGGCTTTGGCTTGGCGCTTATGGTGGAGGCGCTGACGCAGGGGCTGGCCGGCCACGGCCGCAAGGATGCGCCGAAGCAGTGGGGTGCCAGCGTCTACCTGCAATTGATGGACCCGGAAGCATTCGCCGGCCGGGACGCCTTTGTGGAGCAAATGGATTTCCTGGCCGAGCAATGCCACGCCAATGCGCCGATTGACCCGGAGCGGCCGGTCCGTCTGCCCGGAGAGCAAGCGGATCGCAGCATCGCCCGGGCGCAAACGGAAGGGGTGCCGGTATCCGCTGGCGCCCGGGAGACATTACGGCTCTGGGCTACGCGGCTGGGCGTCAATGCTTCGGTGTTGGACTGAAGCTGGGCGCCACACGAGCCCGTGATGGACTGCGCCGGCCTCAGGCGAATCCTTCCGCCTGAGAGCTGGAGTGCAGTGCTGGTCTCGCGGATCGGAGGCAGTGAGGCCTCCGCCTGCTCAGTGAGAAAACAAGACAGGCATCGGCGCGCTGCGGAACAGGGTACGGGTGACGCCACCCAACACCAGTTCCCGGAGCCTGCCGCGGCCATAACCGCCCATGACCAGCAGATCGCTGCCACGATCGGCCGCGGCGTTCAGCAACACGTCCTGCGCTTCCCGCCCGCCGGTGGAAACGGTGGACGCCGAGACACGCACATCATGACGTGCCAGGTGCTCCGCCAGTTCATCCGCCCGGCGCTTAGGCGTGTCCTGCCCTTGGTCCACCGCACTCAGCACATGTACCGCCTCTGCCTGACGTAACAGCGGCAGAGCATCGGCGACTGCCCGGGTGGCTTCTCGCGAGCCATTCCAGCCGATCAGTACGCGCTGCCCGAGTGTGGGGTGCGACCATCCCGGCGGCACCAGGAGCAGGGGCCTTCCGCATCCGAACATAACCGATTCCGCCAGTTCGACGACTGCGGCGTCGTCGCTCTCGGGCCGGCCGAAGATGAGCAGGTCAGAATACCGCGTGCGCCGGATCAATGTGCCTTCGACATCTCCTTCAACCGCATGCCACTTGCCCTCAATCTGACCCTTCGCCACGGCGTCGGAGAAGGCTGTCTCAAGCGTCTTGCTTTTCTGCTGCACCGCATGGCGGCCTTGCTCGAGGAAGCGGGTCAGCATTCCCGGATCCATATAGCCGCCGCTGAACATCGCAAGCGGCAGATCGAAATTATAAGCGTGGATGCCTGCAAGATGCGCGCCGTGGTTCTTGGCGAGGGCGACGCCGGCTCGCAGGGCAGGCGCGCTTGCATCCGGATCGTCCAGATAGACCAGAATGTCTTTCAGGCTCATGCGATGTCATCCTTCCCTGCCCAGGTCAGTCCCTGCGCCGCCAGGTCACGAAGCCGACCACCAGGATGACGACCGCCAATATCCCGAACATGGCTTGAACGACAGGAAAGTTCGCGGTTCCCTGCGCGACGAAAAGGGAGGCGACGCTGCCTCCCAAGGTCAGGATAAGGCGGACGATCAGGCCCATGGCGCTCGCTCTGCTTAACCTTATGCAGAGCGCATGGAACGACGAGCGCATGGCAATGTCCATGCTTTCTCTTCAACCGCCCATGTTCCGGGGCCTCGCTGTCACGCGCGCTGCGCCAGTCAGGGAGTGGGCTACGGCCCCGTGTCAGGTACCGCAGAAGGTGCGCAGGACCCGCTCCTGAGGCGCGGCTGGCAGCATGTATCGTTCGAGACCTAAGCGCTCCTCGAAGGGACGGCTTAACGCGTCCAGCATCTCCTCAAAGGGCGCGAAATCCAGCCGTTCCGTCGCAGCCTCCAACGCCGCCTCGACCAGATGGTTCCGGGGAATCAGGGCTGGGTTCGTGGCATGCATGGCGTCTCGGCGTGCCTGAGGGGTCAAGGGTTCGCGCTCAAGCCGCCTGCGCCAGTCCTGGAGCCAGGGGGTTAGGCTGGCAGGGTCGGTAAACAGGTCCCGTAACGCAGCCTCGCCCGTCTCGCCCATCGCGGCATCGCCGAGCCGGCGGAAGGTCAGGGTGAAGTCCGCGCCATTCCCGCCCATGACATTCAAAAGGCCTTCCACCAGCGTCGGGTCGTCCTCCTGCGCCGTGGTCAGGCCAAGTTTCCGCCGCATGCCATCGAGCCACGCCTGTTCGAAGCGCGGGCCAAAGCCCGCAAGAGCTTCCTGCGCATTGGCCAGGGCGCTGTCCTCATCCTCTCCTAGAAGCGGCAGCAAGGCCTCCGCGAGCCGGGCAAGGTTCCAGTGCATGATACGGGGCTGGTTGCCGTAGGCGTAACGGCCGGCATAGTCGATCGAGCTGAAGACCGTGGCGGGGTCGAAGCCTTCCATGAAGGCGCAGGGACCATAGTCGATGGTCTCGCCGGAGACCGTCGTATTATCAGTGTTCATCACACCGTGGATGAAGCCCAGCTCCAGCCACCGGGAGACCAGATCCGCCTGGCGTAGCACCACGCCCGCGAGGAACGCCTGATAGGGATTCGAGGCATCGGCAGCGGCAGGATCGTGCCGGGCAATGGCATGGTCCGCCAGGAGGCGCAGAGCCTCCAGATCACCCCGCGCAGCAAAGTACTGGAAAGTGCCCACCCGGATATGGCTGGCGGCAACCCGCGCCAGCACGGCACCAGGCAACACGCGCTCCCGCAGAACAGCCTCTCCGGTGGCGACGGCGGCGAGGGCTCGGGTCGTCGGCACGCCCAGCGCCGCCATGGCCTCGCTGATCAAATATTCACGCAGGACAGGCCCCAGCGCGGCTCGGCCATCACCGCGGCGGGAGAAGGGTGTGGGGCCGGAACCCTTCAGTTGAATGTCACGGCGCTGCCCGTCGCGGCCCACCACTTCTCCCATCAACAGGGCACGCCCGTCACCAAGCTGGGGTACGAACTGGCCGAATTGATGGCCCGCATAGGCCATGGCGAGCGGGGCGGCCCCGGCGGGGATGGAGTTGCCGGCAAGGAAGGCCACGCCCTCGGGGGTGTTCAATGCCTCGGCGTCCAGGCCCAGCTGCTCCGCGAGCGCGGTGTTCAGCCGGATGAGGCGGGGTGCCGAGACGGGGCTGGGCTCGACGCGGGCATAAAAGCGCTCGGGCAAGCGGCTATAGCTGTTGTCGAACGGGAGGCTGAGCACCCGATCCTGGCTCTGGGCGTGGGACATAGGGATTACATCGCGATGGCGGTCCACCATGGCAAGGCCGCCCGGCGCATTGCCTTGAGGCCAGACCTTCACCTCAGCCGGCGTTGCGGAGACGGCTGGACGCCTGACCGGCCGATCCCCATCTTGCGGGCCAGCCCCAAGGAGGGAAAACCGATGGACGACCAGGCCCGTACCTACCCCGTGACATACACCGACGCTGAGTGGCGGCAGCGCCTGACCCCGGAGCAGTATCGCGTCATGCGGGCGCACGGTACCGAGCGCCCGGGCAGTTGCGCCCTGTTGCAGGAGAAGCGCCCAGGCAGCTTTTCCTGCGCGGGCTGTGGGCAGCCCTTGTTCCGGTCCAACCGCAAGTTCGAGAGCGGCACTGGCTGGCCGAGCTTTGATGACCCGCTTGAGGGCGCCGTGGAGACCACCACGGATCGCAGCTACGGTATGGTGCGGACAGAGGTGCACTGTGCCCGTTGCGGCAGCCATCTTGGCCATGTCTTCCCGGACGGGCCGCCTCCCAGCTTCCAGCGCTACTGCATCAACGGCGTAGCGATGGATTTTCACCCCGACTGACCGCCGCTGGCGGGAGGCATGAGCGGAAAGCATGCGTGCCGCCCGCCTGCCCGGGGCGATTTTGGAGAACAGCAAGGGTTATCGTACATCTCGCGGCAACCAAGCCTTGAGGAGATGATCCATGACCCCGTGTGATCCCGCATGACGTTTCGCATTGCGACCGCCCGGCTGGAGGCGATGCTGCGAGAGGATGCCCCTTATGGGGATTTGACCACTCTGGCCTTGGACATTGGGGACGCTCGCGGTCAGGCGGTTCTCCGTGCCGGCGCAACCATGACGTTGTGCTGCGCGGAAGAAGCTGAAGCCCTGTTCCGCCTGGCCGGTTGTACGGACGTTCACCGGGTGGCTGCCTCCGGTGCTCTCCTGGAGGAAGGGGGGACGATCCTGACGGCCGTTGGGTCTGCCCATTGCCTCCAACTCGCCTCGAAGGTGGCGCAGGCGCTGATGGAGATCACCTCCGGCATCGCCACGCGGGCCGCACGAATCCGTACAGAGGCCCGGACGGCCCGGCCCGATATCGTCGTCGCCTGTACCCGGAAGCACTTGCCGGGTGCGAAGGACGTGATGCTGAAGGCCATCACCACAGCGGGGTGTGTTCCGCACCGCCTTGGCCTGTCCGACAGCCTGCTGGTCTTCGCCCAGCACCGGGCGTTCCTGGGCCGTGAGCCTGCTTACCGCTGGGTGTCGCGTCTGCGGGCGGCCCAACCGGGGCGCGCCGTGGTGGCGGAGGCTGAGACAGTGGACGAGGCCGTGCTGCTCGCCCACGCCAATGTCGACATCGTGCAATGCGACCGCTTGTCGCCCGAGCAGTTTGCCGAGGTGGCGCGCGCCCTGGCGGATCATCCGGCCCGCCCGCTGCTGGCAGCGAATGGCGGAATCACCGAAGCGAACGCCGCGGCCTTTGCCCGGGCGGGGGCGGATATCCTGGTGACCTCGGCGCCTTATGACGCTCCGGCGCTGGATATCCGCGTAACGATGGAGCGGGTGGGCTAGGGGCCTAGCTGCCGTGATGCGGGCGGAACAGCCGCCCGCTTTCCGCTATCAGCACCAAGGCGAGGCTCAATACGCCGCAGACGGCGAAGCCCAGCATCAGCGGAACGGTCGTGCCATCGAATTGCTGCCCGATGGCAAAGCCGATCAAGGCACCGCCCACTGTCGTTACGAAGCCCTGCACGGAAGAAGCGGTGCCGGCGATATGACCGAGCGGTTCCATCGCCATGGAACCGAAATTGGGTCCGGTCAGGCCGAAGCAGAACATCATGCCGGCCTGCAGCACCGCGAAGCTCCACAACTCTTCATGCCCTGCCAACGCCAGCGCGGCATGGGCGACTGCGAAAGCGATATAGCCCAGCAGGGCGGTGTGAGAGATCCGGCGGGTTCCGAAGCGCCCGACCAGCTTGGCGTTCAGTAATGACGCAACCGCCATCGCGACGGCGATCAGCGCGAAGATGGTCGTGAACAGCCCCGGCGCCTGGAAGGTATCGACGAAAACCTGCTGCGAGGAATTGATGAAGCCGAACAGGCTGCCCAGCAGGGATGTCATGGCCAACATGTAGCCGACGGCAACGCGGTTGCTGAGCGCCAGGCTGAAAGCCCGGAGGATCTGCCGGGGAGAGATCGGCAGCCTGTCCTGCGGATGCAGGGTTTCGGGCAACCGCAGACTGGCCCAGAGCGCGAGGATTGCTCCGAACAGCGCCAGGAACAGGAAAATCCATCGCCACGGCGCGAACAGCACGATCAACTGGCCGATCGAGGGGGCGATGATCGGCACGGCGAGGAAGACGATAAAGGACAGCGACATCACCTGCGCCATCTTCCGCCCGGAATAGCAATCGCGGACAATGGAGACGACAAGAACACGCGTGCTGGCGGCCCCGATGCCCTGGACGATGCGGGCAAGCAGCATGGTCTCGAAATGTCCCGTCAGTGATGCCAGCAGGCTGCCCACCACATAAATGGCCAAGCCTGTCAGCAGGACCGGGCGGCGCCCGAAGCGATCCGCCAGGGGACCATAGATAATCTGAGCCGCGCCAAATCCGAGCAGATAAGCCGTTATGATCCACTGGCGCTGGTTGTCGGAGGCAATGCCAAGGGCCTCACCGATAGCGGGCAGGGCAGGCAGCATGGAATCGATGGCGAGGGCATTCGTCGCCATCATGGCCGCGATAATCGCGACGAACTGCCTGAACCCCATACCCGGGTGCGGTGAATCTTCGTGGGTTGTCGTCGCCATCGCCGTGCCTGTCCGTCCGTCAGGCGCCGTCTCTACCCCGTCTCCCTGCTTCCCGGAACCCGGAGGCGGATGACCGTTTCGTCACTGTGTCCGATCCAGGCGGTTCTCAAACACAACGAAGAAGGCGGGCTTGTCCACCGGTGCCGGCAGGGCGCGACCGTTGCTGTCTGCCGGAAAGCGCCGCAGGACAACCGCGTCCAGCACGTTACCGCCGACAGCTTGTACGAGGCCCCCGCCGACGGATACCACGACATCGCAATGCATGGGCCGGAACTGGCCTGGCTCCGCCAGCCTGTCCTGCCAGTGGTACAATGGACGGAACGAGCGGTCCGCGCAGATCAGATCCCCAGGCACAGGCGTGTACTCACCTGGATCATGGGGGCGGAACGCGGCGCCATCCGGGTTGCCGGCCGCGGTGGCCAGCAGGGCATCGACATAATAGGAGTGCGCGGCAGCAGGCGGCACCACATAGCCCGGGACGTCTGCCCGCTGCATCACATAGCTGATGAAGGCGGCCGACCAGGCCGGATAAGCCCAAAGCGAAATGGCGGGCAGGGCTGGGGGCGGTGTTCCTTCGGGCAACATCTCAGTGAGCCCTGCCATCAATGCGTCATGCGTCTGCTGGTGGCGCCGGATGACTCCGGGCCCTTCCGGCACGGCTTCCCAGTAAGCCAGGACGTCGCTGTAGTGCTCGGGGGCCGCCGGTGGCTCCAGAAATTCCGGCCAGCCATCGACGGTGAGACGCCCCCAGCGGCTCCATTCAGCGAGAACTACCTCTACCAGCCTCTGCCGTTGTGGCGAGAGGGATGTGATGGCTGTGGGAGGGGGCGGAGGAGGAGGTGGAGCGGCACAACTCGCCAAGCCGCCGATCATTAGCGCCAAGGTCAGAGCAGGCTTCAACCGTCCGCGCATAGGGCACCCCTCGCTGTCCCGCCAGCTTTAACGTGGCAGGAGAGTTTTCGTTACAGGAGTTTTTGTTAAACGGAATGCCCGTCTGTGCCTGCCTTTTCGCGCCGTACAGCCTCCTGGATAACGGCGATCGTCTCTTCGCTGAGTCCCTGACCTTCCTGCTTGGGACGCACCAGGGGCGTTGGCGTCATGCGGTTCCCATGCAGCAGGGATATGGCGGCCTGCCGTTCCCCCAGGCCTTCGAGTTCCAGCCGCGCACGGTCCCGGCGCCGGATATCCTGTTCCAGCTCCGCGACCTCCTCCTCTTCGATGCCGAGCTGCCGCAGGGCGGCATTCCCGAACAGGAGGGCCGATTCGAAGGTTTCGCGGATTTGGTAATCCACCCCGGCCTGTATCAGGCGCAGGGCGTGCGGCCGGTCATAAGCGCGCGCCAGCACAGGTGTCAGGCTGAACTCGCTTTTGACCAGCTCGACGATCTCCGTCGCGCTTTCCGGCCGGTCCACGCAGACAAGGATGGCGCGCGCATGTTCGGCGCCGCTGGCATGCAGGACATCCAGCCGCCGGCCATCACCATAATATACTTTGAAGCCGAAGCCCGCAGCGGCCTGGATCATCTCCGTATCGGTCTCAATGATGGTGATGTCGATGCCGCGCGCCAGCAGCGCCTGGCTGGCGACCTGCCCGAAGCGGCCGAAACCGATCATCAGGACATGCCCCTGCACCTCGCCGATCTGCCCGGCGTCCTCAATGCCCTCCATCTCCTGCGCGTTATCTGCGGGCGGCAGAAAGCGCAGGGCAAGGACCATCAATGGCGTGAGGGCCATTGATACGACAATGATGGCCGTCATCACCGCGTGGAGGCTGGGCTCGAAGATGCCGGCGGTTGCAGCTGCCGCGTAGAGAACAAAGGCGAATTCGCCGCCCTGGCCCATCAGTGCCGCGCGATGGAGCGCGCCCCGCGTGCCGGAGCAGGTCAGGCGTGCAACCAGAAGAATACCGACGGATTTGACGGCCATCATCGCCAGAACGCCCGCCAGGATCAGCGGCCAGTCACGGGCAACCAGCGCCAGATCGAGCGACATACCCACGCTGATGAAGAACAGGCCGAGCAGGATGCCCCGGAAGGGCTCGATATCGGCTTCGAGCTGACGGCGGAACGTGCTTTCGGAGAGCATCACGCCCGCGGCAAAGGCGCCCATCGCCATGGAGAGCCCCGCTTCCTGCATGGCGAGGGCCGCGCCCAGGACAACGAGCAGCGCCGCGCCCGTCATGACCTCCCGCGCCTGCACATTGGCGAGGAACGAAAAGAGCGGCGTCAGCAGCCAGCGGCTGACGGCCACCAGCCCGACGATGGCCGCAACAGCGATTCCGACCGTGATCCATTGCGATGCCGCGCCTTCACCTGGCGGTACAGGCGCCAGCAGCGCCACGATGGCCAGCAAAGGCACGATCGCCAGATCTTCCAGGAGAAGGATGGACACGATGCGCTGCCCCGCCAGCCCTCCTGTCTCGCCTCTCTCCTCCAGGATCTGCATGACGATGGCGGTGGAGGACAGGACAAAGCCCATGGCCGCGACAAACGCCGCGGGCCAGCCCAGCCCTGCCGCGCGGCAGAGCAGGGTCAGCAGGCCACCGCAGACGGCAACCTGGGCCAATCCCGAACCGAAGATGTCCCGCCGCATGCTCCACAATCGGCTCGGCTGCATTTCCAGCCCGATGATGAACAGGAACATCACCACGCCGAGTTCCGCGACATGCAGCACGGCCTGCGGATCGCTGAAAATGGCCAAGCCAAAGGGGCCTATCACCAGGCCGGCGGCCAGATAGCCCAGTACTGATCCGAGTCCGAGCCGCCGGAACAGGGGCACCGCCACTACTCCCGCGGCCAGGACCGTCACAACGCGTATCAGCTCGCTGCCCTGTTCCACCGCCATCGGTGTCATCCCTGAAAAATGACCAGCCGTGCCCGGTCTCCGGCAAAGGATAGCCGGCCCAGACGGCCGCGCCAGCCTCACCATGGCTTGATGAGGGAACTCCAGGCTTCATGGCGGTGTTCTGAACAGCGGAGGGCAACAGGGAGGCTGGCGGCCATGGTGCAACGGCGCGGGCGGAAATGGCTGTTGTGGCTGGGCACGCCGCTCCTGTTGGTGGCGCTGTTCCTCGCTCTGTTCCGCTGGGACTGGCTGATCCCCTTCATCGAGCCCCGTGCATCGGCCGCCATAGGCCGGCCGGTGACGCTTGAGCATCTGCATGTCTCACTGGGGCGAACGATCATTGTCTCCGCGGAGGGTGTTACCGTGGGAAATCCCGAGGATTTCCCGGACCCCACGCCTCTGGCACGAATTGCAAAGCTGAGCGCCGCCATCAACGCCTGGGACTGGTGGCGTGGGCAGCCGCTGACCTTGCCCTGGATCGAGGTCGAACAGCCGGTTCTGCACGTGGCATCGACGCCCGACGGGAAAGCCAACTACCTCCTCAATACGGGTAACACCGCGCCTGACCCGGCGGGAGCTGAACCGGCTCCCGCTCCGCAGATCGGCATGGTCCGCATTCGGGATGGCCAGGGGCAAGTCACCTTGCCGCAGCTCAGGGCCGATTTTGCCTTGCGTATGGAGACGCAGGAGCCCGAGGGGCAGGAAGCCCGCATCGTGGTCAGTGCCGAGGGGCAGTATGCGGAGCAGCCCATCAAGGCGAATCTGATAGGAGGCGCCCTGCTGTCTCTGCGGGATACCGAGAAGCCCTGGCCCCTGGAACTACAGGTCGATAATGGTCCGACGCGGGTCACTCTTGAAGGCACTGTGCAAGATCCGTTGCATTTCCGGGGCGCATCCCTTCAGCTGGTTCTCACGGGCCCAGATATGAGCCTGCTCACCCCGCTGACCGGCGTTCCCATACCCCGTACGCCAAAGTACCGGGTGGCCGGCGCCCTTGATTACGGGGAAGGCCGCATACGGTTCGAGCGGATCGAGGGGACGGTAGGCCGAAGCGATGTCGCCGGCGCCGTGACGATCCTACCGCGCGATCCACGACCCGACATCACCGTCAATCTGACATCCAACCGTGTCGATCTGGATGATCTGGCTGGGTTCATTGGCGAGACGCCCGGTGAGTCGGGGCCAAGCCGCGCGAATGACCGTGTTCTGCCAAATACGCCCGTCAGCATTCCGAAGCTGACGGCGGCCGACATGCACGTGAACTACCGTGCGCGTCAGATTCGCGGCGGACGGAGCATGCCGCTTGACGACCTCCGGGCCGAATTCGACATCGTGGACGGCGTCATCAACCTCCATCCGATTGGCTTCGGCGTCGGCAGAGGCAACATGCTGTTTGAAGGCACGCTGGCTCCGGTCGATGAAGGCGGGCTCCGCGCCGATGTGAAGGCGCGGTTCCAGCGGCTGGATATTTCCCGGCTTATGAATGCCGCCGGATCTCAGGGTGGGGGCACCCTCAGCGGCCGCGCGGAACTGCGTTCGACGGGAGCTTCGCTGGCCCAATTGCTGGGGCGGGGAGACGGCCGCGTCACCTTGACCACCTCTGGCGGCAATCTGTCCGCCTTGCTCGTAGACCTTTCGGGTCTGCGGCTGGCGAATGCCATTCTCTCCGCCCTTGGCTTGCCGCAGCGGACAACTCTGCAATGCTTCATCGCAGATTTGGAGTTGCGTCGTGGCACTCTTCAGACGAAGGCCATGATCATCGATACCGATGACGCCATCATCGTGGGCGACGGTTCCATTGACCTCGCAAGAGAACGGCTGGCTTACAGGCTTCGGACGCAGTCACGGGATTTCACGATCGGTGCTCTTTCGACCGATATCCGCATCCGCGGCACATTCCGCGAGCCGGGTGTCATGCCTGAGCCTCTGGAACTCGGTGCACGAGGCGGCGCCGCGGTCGGCCTTGCCTTCATCAATCCGCTTCTGGCCATTTTGCCGACCATTCAGTTCGGCACGGATGAGGATAGCGGTTGCCAGGCTCTTGCACGGCGGGCGCCCGGGGCAGGGCAGCGGTGAGATCCGCCTCGCCGCAAACCGGCGAGGCGGAAGCTTTTTCACTCGACGCGGATGTCCGCCTTACGCGCGACCTCGCCCCAGCGCTGGGTTTCGCTGGCGATGAAGGCGCGGAATTCTTCCGGGGTATTGCCGACCGGCGTGATGCCCAGATCGCGGAAGCGCGCTGAGACGGCCTCGGAACGCAGCGCGGCCACGGCCTCCTGGTTCAGCCGCGCGACGATCTCGGGGGGTGTGCCGGCCGGCGCGAAGAAGCCGTGCCAGGAGAGACTCTCGAAGCCGGGAACGGTCTCGGCGATGGTCGGGATATCCGGCGCCGCCGGGTTACGCTCGAGAGATGCGACGCCGAGGATGCGGATCTTTCCGTCACGGGCGAAGGGCCAGGCGGAAGAGAAGTTGTCGAAGGCGAGGGGCAATTCACCGCTCAACAGCGCCGTCATGATCTGGCCGCTGCCACGATAGGGAACGTGTTCCATCTGGGTGCCGGTGAGCTGCGAGAACAGCGCGCCCGCCAGATGGATCGAGGTGCCGACGCCGGACGATCCGTAATTGAGTTGCCCGGGCTTCGACTTCAGCAGGGCGATCAGCTCCTGCACGTTCCGCGCGGGCAGATCGTTGGTCACCGCCAGCGCATTCGGCTGCGAGGCGAGCTGGGTGATCGGCGCGAAGTCCCGCAGGTTGTCGTAAGGCATGCGGGTGAAGATGGAGGGGTTGATGGCGTGGCTGCTGATGGTGCCAAGGCAGATGGTGTAGCCATCGGGTGTGGCGCGGGCGCAGGCCTCGCTGCCGATATTGCCACCGGCCCCTGGGCGGCTTTCAACGACGAAGGGCTGCCCCATCGTCTGGCTCATCTGTTGGCCGACGAGGCGGGCGACAGTGTCCGAGGTGCCGGCGGAGAACGGCACGATCACACGGATCGGTTGGTTGGGATAGGCTCCACGGCCCTGCGCGGAAGCTGGCGACGCCGCCCCGAAGGCGGCCAGGGAGAGCGTGGCTGTCGCCGCCGCGAGGGTACGGCGCAAGAAAGTCCCGGTCATGTTCATTCCTCCTGGGGCAGTGCATTGTCGGCCTGCCTGATTTGTTCCGCAGCGTAACTATTCCGGCCGCTGCGCGCCGGGCGGTAGTTCTTTTAGGTCCTGGTCTCCTCCGGGAAGGCAACCGCGAGCGAGCGCAACGTATGGGCACGCATGCGCCGTTCTGCGGCTTCGGGGTCGCGGGCCATGATGGCGGCCAGGATGTCGGCATGTTCCGACAAGGCCAGGCGTGGCTGGTCATCGGTCGCGAGCACTCGCGCGCGCCCGATGTGATCATAGGCTCGCAGCGCCTGCAGGCCTCGGATCAGGAATGGGTTGTCGCTAATGGCGTGGAGCGTGGAGTGAAACGCCTCGTTCGCCAGTCGCAAGGCGGTGGCATCCCCAAGCTGTGTGGCCTCCCGCATGGCAGTAAGGCGTTGCTCGAGGCGCCGCAGGTCATCCTCCGTGGCGTGGCGCGCGGCGAGATCGGCGGCGGCACCTTCCAGCACCGCGCGGATCCGCCCCATTTCTACCAGCTTGTCGTTATCCAGCGTGGCGACCACGGAGCCGCTGCGTGGGCGTGTCTCCACCATGCCTTCGCCCTCAAGCCGCCGAAGGGCCTCACGCACGGGCTGGGCCGAGATGCCGAGCGCCGCGGCAAGACCCCGCTCGGAGAGCCGGGCACCGGGCATGAGGACCCCATCGACGATGGCGCCGACGAGCCGTTCATAGACGAGATCGGCCAGGGGCCGGAGATCGTCCGCAGCCAGAGGACACAGCGCCGAGGGTGCCTGAACGATTGCCATTGCGAACTGCAATAGCAGATGGCGCGGCGTGCCCGCAAGGCCGCTCAGCTCAGACCGAAGCGGCCCAGCCCCGGTAGTTTGATCGCCGGGCGGCGCAGATCGAACCCAGCAACCGCGCCCAGGATGTTGAGCTCCAGGCCTTCGACCCAGGCCACGGTGATGCCGCCGTAACCCCCGAGATTGAAACGGAAACCTGTGCCTGACGGGGTGGCCCGCAACCAGCGTCCGTCATAGGGAAAATCCTTGCCGATGGCGTTAGGGGGGAGCGCCGCATGCAGGCTCGGGACGTGCTCCAGCACCGCGGCAACGAAGGTGTTGGAGTTGGGGCCTGGCCAGGCGCGATAATCGCCCCGGTTGCTGAAGGCGTACTCAGCAATGGCGCTACGGACCTGAGGAATCATGGCGGCGGCGGCTTCGCCATCCGCCGCGAAGACCGTCTCCGGCATGTGCCCGAACCATCGCCCATCGGGCTCGAAGCCGTTCATGCGAACGGGATTCCCCCAGGCGGTATAATCGTAGCGCGTGTAGCTGGCGGCACCTTCCTCCTTGAAGACGATCCAGCAATGCACCGCGAAGATGCCCCGCCAGCGCACGGTCTGCGCAGCGAAGACACGCAGCACCGCTGGCTGGTGCGTCGCCGCGGGCGGCAGGAGGCCGCTGCTGGAGCGGTCGGCAGTCCGCCAACCGGCTCCCTGGCCACTTGTTGCATACATCCCTGCAGACACGCCGAGCGGTAGCAGGAAGAGGAGAACGAACAGGCCGGCGGCCCATTTCAGCGCGCATCGCATGGCAAACACATCCGGTGCCGTTCCGTAAAAGGCAAGAGCTGCGCGCCTTGCCGGGGCCGTGCGATGCGTAGCCGTCAAGGCTCCCTGCCGCCCCTGCGCCATGACAGGCGAGGGTGGTTGTTGCTATCCTGCCGCCTTGACACTCTACGTAGGACTCATTGCGCCCGATGTCGGCTCGTGGAACAGCACCGAAGCAGCCCGCAATGTCGGGCCCGGGGATGGCCCCTGACCCGCATTGCATGGCGACAGCGGAGGCCTGTGCGGCTTGTGAGGCGCGGCCTTTCAGCATTTGCGCCCCATTGAGCGGCCATGAACTGGCGGAACTGGACCGGCTCAGTACCACCCTGCATCTGAAGCCGGGGGCCACCTTCATCCATGAGGGCGATCCTACCGAGCACTGCTTCAACATCACGCAGGGCAGCGCCAAGATCTACAAGCTGCTGCCGGACGGCAGGCGGCAGATCATCGGCTTCCTGTTCACCGGCGACTTTCTCGGGACCACGGCCACTGGCCCCTACAGCGTCAGCGCCGAGGCGATGACCTCGCTCACCCTTTGCCGGTTCGAGCGCCGGGCGTTCAAGGAAGCGCTGGTCCGGCTGCCAAACCTGGAACGCGCCCTGCTGGACCGCACCGCCGATGAATTGGAGGCGGCGCGGGAGCAGATGTTGTTGCTGGGCCGCAAGGCCGCACGCGAGCGGGTGGCGAGCTTTCTGCTCGGCCTCTCCCGGCGCGCGGCGCGGCTTGGGCGGAGTGCGGACCCTATTCATCTGCCGATGGGGCGCAGCGACATCGCGGACTATCTCGGCCTGACCACGGAAACGGTCAGCCGCGTATTCACCCAGCTCCGCACCGAGGGGTTGATCCGCTTGAACGGAACCAGCGAAGTCCATCTGCTGCGTCGCACGGCGTTGGAATCCCTCTGCGAAGGGGCCTGAGCCCGGAGCACCAAATCTGGCTGCCCGGGGCCTCGGGCGCTTTGATCCATCTCAAGGCGTCTTGTTCCGAGATGCGCCAGGGTGCGGCGCATGACACAGCATGTGACGCCATCCCGCGCTTTGCTCGCGCTCGCCGAAGCCAAGGTGCCTCGTTACACGAGCTACCCCACCGCGGCCCAGTTCGGAGTGCTGGAGGAGGGGCTCTACCGCTCCTGGCTGGCGAACGGGGTGGCGCCGGCCGATCCGCTGTCCTTATACGTTCACGTCCCCTTTTGCCGCGACGTGTGCTGGTACTGTGCCTGTCATACCCGCCCAACGCGCTCCGAGGCCCGCCTTTCAGCCTATGCCGATGCCCTCATGGCGGAGATGGTCCTGCTGCATGCAGCCATGCCGGCCCATGGTGGGATATCCCACCTCCATTTCGGTGGGGGCACCCCCTCCATTCTGGGAGGCGAGGGATTACGCCGCATCGTGGCGCGCCTACGGGATCTCTTCGGCATCAGGTCCGGCGCGGAGATCGCCATTGAGTTGGACCCCCGTCTCATGGATGAGAGGCTGACCGATGCCCTGGCCGAAGCCGGTTTCTCCCGGGCAAGCCTTGGGGTGCAGGATATTGCGCCCGATATTCAGGCGCGGATCGGCCGGCCCCAACCGGCTGAGTTGGTGCGGGCCGGCGTGGAGCGCCTGCGCCGCGCCGGTATCGCCCATGTCAATCTCGATCTGATGTACGGCTTGCCGGGACAGACCGCTCGCCACGTCGAGGCCAGCACGCGCTTCGCCGCCGCGCTGGGCGCCGACCGCGTGGCGGTGTTCGGCTATGCGCATGTGGCCTGGATGAAGCCGCACCAGAACGCCATCGATGCCAGCATACTACCGGGCGCCATCGAGCGCATGGAGCAGGCGGAGGTCGCCGAGTCAGTGCTGTGCTCAGCCGGTTATGCCGCTCTTGGCCTGGATCATTTTGCGCTGCCGGGGGATTCCATGACCCGCGCGGCGATGGCGGGCCGTCTTCGTCGCAATTTCCAGGGCTATACGACGGACGATGCTCCTGCCTTGCTGGGGCTCGGCGCCTCTTCCATCGGCGCCCTCCCTGGCGGGTTTGCGCAGAATGAACCCGACGAGCGCCGCTACATCGCCGCCGTAGGTGCCGGCCGGCTACCGGTGGTCCGTGGCGTCGTGACCAACGAGGAAGATCGCCTGCGTGCCCGCTGCATCGAGCGGCTGATGTGCGAATTCAGGCTCGATCTGCGTGAGGTTCCGCCCAGCATGCTTCCCGAAATCATGCACAAGCTGGAAAGCGTGCGGCATGACGGGCTGGTTGCGATCGACAGCGGCAGCTTGCTCGTTCAACCGCAGGGGCGCCGTTTCGTGCGTCAGGTTGCCGCGTGCTTCGACGCATATTTTCGGTCAGGTACGGCGCGGCATTCCGTAGCCGTCTGATGCAAATCAAAGAAGGGCTAGGCGGCATAAGTTAGATTCGGGATCAGGCGATGAAGATCGCCGGGTGAAAGTAAGAGAGGCCGTGAATACGATGATCCCGAAACTTCCTGCCATCGCTCTTCTGGCTTGCTTGGCCGCGCTTCCCGCAGCGGCGCAGGACGCCGTCCGGGGCAAGCAGGCGGGCGACGTGGTGCTGGGCTTCAGCGTGCTGGGGGTGTTGCCTGAAAGCGGCGGCCGGGTAGATGGTATCGGCGGCAAGCCCGAAGCCAGCGATACCATGACGCCTCAGCTCGACATCACCTGGTTTGCCACGCCCAATATCTCGCTCAACCTTATCGCCGCGACGACGCGGCATGATGTCCATGTGCGCGGCACGGCGTTGGGGGACGTGGATCTGGGGCGCGTCTGGCTGCTGCCGCCGACCCTGACGGTGCAGTATCATCCGCTGCCACAGGAGCGGTTCAGCCCCTATGTGGGCGTCGGCGTGAATTACACAGTGGCATATAATGAAGGCTGCTCCCGCAGCCCCGTTATCAACAAGGTTGATGTCGAGAACAGTTGGGGCTGGGCGTTGAATATCGGCGTGGACTACGAGTTGACGCCGAACTGGGGCTTGAATCTCGATGTGAAGAAGCTGTTCCTTCGCCCGGATGTCGCCGTGAATAGCGGCGCTATCGGAGCGGGCGCCGATCTCGATCCCTGGATTATCGGCGCGGGCGTACGCTACCGCTTCTGAACGAGGCTGCGCGGTTCCGCTCAGCCCAGCGCCTGCGCCAGATCCGTTATCAGGTCCTGCGCATCTTCGAGCCCGACGGAAACCCTGAATGTACCGTCGCCTGTCCAATCCCGATAGGCGGCGGCACGCGTCTTTTCCAGGCCGAAGGATGACCGCAGGATATCTTCCGTCGGAATATGGAAGAGAAGGCTTTTCGTCTTTCCCAGCGATACCGCATAGGAAAACACCTTCAACTTCTCCGCCAGCTGCCGTGCCATTCCGAGGCTGTCGCCCTTCACACAGAAGGAGATCATGCCAGAGAAGTTCCGCATCTGGCGGGCGGCCAAGGCATGTTGAGGATGCCGCTCCGAGCCGGGCCAGTAGACAGCCCGAATGGCGGGATGCGTGGCAAGAAAGGCCTCCACCTGTCGCGCATTGCCTTCATGGAGTTGCATCCGCGGCACCAACGTTTCCATGCCGCGCAGAATCAACCAGGCGGAGTGTGGCGAGAGCGCGCCGCCCAGATGGATCAGGCTATCTCGGCGCAGCGGCTCTATCCGCTTAGCGCTGGCGATAATGGCTCCCCCCAGCGTATCCCCATGGCCACAGAGATACTTCGTCAGGGAATGCACGACATAGTCTGCGCCAAGGGAGAGAGGCTTGGTCGCCAGCGGCGTGGCGAGGGTTGAGTCCACCGAAAGCTCTGCCCCGGCGGCGCGTGCAATGGCCGCGATGGCGCTGATATCAGAAAGGCTGAGGATAGGATTGGCCGGTGTTTCGATGTGTACAAGGCGTGTGTTCCGCTGCAGCGCGGCTTCGACCGCTGCCGGATCACTGCTATCGACGGAGGTGACGTCGATGCCATGGCGCGGCAGCATGTGCCGGGCCAGTTCAGCAACGCCCGCGTAGCAGACGTCGGAGAGCACGAGATGATCGCCTGCCTTGAGTTTGCCGAGGAACAGCGCGCTGATGGCGGCCATGCCACTCCCGAAGGCCAGGGCGGCCTCGCCCTCCTCAAGGGCGGCCAGGCGTGCCTCCAAAATGTCGAGGGTCGGATTGCTCCAACGCGAATAGAAATGCGGTGACTGCTCCGCCAGATCGGTCGCTGAAAAGCCCACGGCATCCGGATGGGTATGGAAACTGGCAGACAGCACCGGGGACACCGCGACAGGAACCCCAACCACACGGGCGGCGTCACCGGCATGCAGGGCCAGGGTCGCCGAACCGGCATTGGCGGTGTTCTTCATGGCAACGTCTCTCCAAATGTCTTGTTCAGGGCGTGGCGATCAGTCGGTGGACCGCTGCGATATGGTCGCGCATGCGGGCAGCGGCCGCTGCCTCATCATGGTCGATGATGGCTTGCACGATGGATTCATGCTCAGCGAAGGAAGGATGGTCGGGTGCTGGACCGTCCGGCCGCTGGCGAGGGCGGTTCCAGGTGAGGACACGGCGAATGGCGGCCAGCTCGTCAAACAAGTGCAGCAACAGGGGGTTCGCCGCCGCCATGGCGATTTCCCGGTGGAGGCGCGCATCCTGTCCCTCATAGCCGCGCCAGGACTGCCCCGGCCGGCGGGATGCCGCCATCGCCTCCCGCATCGCCTCGCATTGCGCGGCTGTTGCATGCCTGGCAGCCAGGGCAGCCAACTGCGGTTCGAGCACCAGGCGGGCCTGCACCATGTCGCCCGGCCGCGTTTCCTGTGCGAGATGCGCGACATCGCCGATGGCAGCGAGTGGCCGGGGGCCCAGAAAGGTGCCTTTTCCCACATGACGCCACAGCTGCCCTTCGGCCTCCAGCGCGGCCAGGGCCTTACGCAGCTCGGCGCGTGAGACGCCCAGCGCCTCCGCCAGTTCCCGTTCCGGCGGCAGGCGGCCGCTGGGGGGCAGGGTGGTGGTCGCGAGATAGGCCTGCAGCAGCGTCAGGACCGGCGCGGAGTCGGTGTCCATGGCTGGATGGCATAGAATGCAAGGCGGTGGTTGCGCCAGGGTTGGCTTGACGGTGCGCAGTGTCAGGCGTAACCAATTTGCCGGATTGGTTTTGGAGATCCCCTCATGCGCTATGCCGTCCAGCCCCCGCCCGAGACCACCGTTCCGGTGGCTGGCGAGGATGCCGTGTTCCCGGTTCGTCGCATCTGGTGCGTGGGGCGCAACTACGCCGACCACGCCCGCGAAATGGGCCATGACCCTGACCGCGAGCCGCCCTTCTTCTTCTCGAAGCCGGCCAATGCCGCGGTCCCCGGTGGCACGCTGCCGTTCCCCGGTCAGACCAAGGATCTCCACCACGAGGTCGAACTGGTCGTGGCCCTTGGCAAGGGTGGGCGCGACATCGCTCCCGAGCAGGCGCTGGAGCATGTCTATGGCTACGCCATCGGACTGGACATGACACGCCGCGACATTCAGGCGGAAGCGAAGAAGCTTGGCAGGCCGTGGGAGCTGTCCAAGGGTTTTGACCAGTCCTGCCCGGTCAGCCCGATCGTGCCGGCCGCTCGCATCGGCCACCCCACGCAGGGCAAGATCGAGGTCACGGTGAACGGCAAGGTGCAGCAGACCGGCAACATGAACCAGATGATCTGGTCCGTGCCTGAGGCTATCGCATACCTGTCCCGCTTCGTGGAGCTTCTGCCGGGAGACCTGATCATGACGGGTACGCCTGCGGGCGTCAGCGCCGTGAAGCCCGGCGACAAGCTGCACGGCACCTGCGAGGGCGTTGGCGAAGTCACCGTGACCTATCAGGCGGCCTGAGCCGCCCCGGCACGGCATCATTTGCCGCTAGCGCCGCGCTTCGCGCGGGGCAGCCGCCACCCTGAGCCCGCGCGGCTTGATCTGCCGCGCGCGGGGGAGCACAGAAGAGAGGCGTCCGCCGTGTTGCGGCAGGCGGGCGCCAAGGCTGTGGTGATGTGCCGCGGCCACGCACTGGGGGGAGGCGTCCAGGGCCACGAGCCTTTGGAGGACCCCGGTATGCCTTTCCTGCCCCAGGCATCCCGCCTATGACCGGCGCCATCACCGCCCTGCTGTTCTGCCAGCTTCTGGGTGAAGTGCTGGCTCGCATGCTGCACCTGCCCGTACCTGGCCCTGTTATCGGTATGGTGCTGCTGTTTGCCTTCCTGCTGCTGCGGCATCGCAATGGCGAACCGCCTCCGGAGCAGCTTGAGCGTGTGTCGGACGCCCTGCTGGGGCATCTGGGCCTGCTCTTCGTACCGGCAGGCGTTGGCGTCGTGGTCCTGCTGCATACCTTGGCCGAGAACTGGCTGCCGCTGGCTGTGGCGGTTGGCGCCGGAACGCTGTTGGGCATCGCATTCACGGGGCGGCTGGCACAGGCGCTGCTGCGGCGGATGAGTTGAAGTGGCCATGACACCGGACCTGAGCGAGATCTGGGTTTACCTGGCGCGTGAGCCCCTCTCTGCGTTGACCGTCACCCTGCTGGCCTGGCTGGCTGCGCTGCGGCTGCAACGCCTCCTTCATCGCCATCCGCTGGCCAACCCTGTGCTTCTGGCTGTGGCCATCATCGCCGGCGGCTTGCTGGCGACCGGCGTGGATTACCGCAGCTACTTCCAGGGAGCGCAGTTCGTCCATTTCCTGCTTGGCCCGGCGACGGTGGCCTTGGCTGTGCCGCTGCACCGGCAATGGAGCAATATGCGCGCGGCTATTCTGCCGGCGCTTATCGCTATCGTGCTGGGCGGAGCCTTCGCGGGGATGGCCGGCGTCGGTCTTGCCATGGCCTTGGGCGGCACGCCGGAGGTGCTTGCTTCACTGGCGCCGCGTTCCGTGACCACGCCGGTTGCCATGAGTATTGCGGAGCGGCTGGGGGGCTTGCCCTCCCTGACAGCAGTTGTGGTGCTGTCCTCCGGTGTCGTGGGCGCGGCTGTCGGGCCTCTGGTGCTGAACTGGGTCCGGGTGACCGACTGGCGGGCGAGGGGACTGGCCATGGGCACAGCATCGCATGGTATCGGCACCGCCAGGGCGCTTTCGGTCAATGTCACCGCGGGCGTATTCAGCGGTCTCGCCATGGGCTTCAACGCAGTGGCAACCGCAATTTGGCTGCCCCTGCTCTGGAAGCTTTTCCAATAGGCGTGTAGTGGGGCCGCCATCCCGTCATCCCTTGTTTCTTTTCCAGGCTCTCCCATGGACCGCAGCGTGCTAAGGGGCGTCGGCCTCGCCTTTCTGGCTTATTTCGCTTACGCCATCAGTGACGCTTCCGTGAAGCTGTTGGAAGGAACGATCAATCCGTTCCAATCGGCCTTCTTCGGCGGGGTGTTCGGCATCGCCGCCATTCCTTTTCTTCTGGGTCCGGGGGAGCGCTGGCATTACGCCTTCAAGACGCGGGACAGACGGCTGTGGCTGCTGCGCGCCTTCGCGGCGCTGACGGGCGCTCTCGGCAGCATCACCGCCTTCACCCATCTCTCCATGGCCGAGGCATTCTGTCTGCTCTTCCTGATGCCGGCTTTCGTCACCGTCATGTCGGTGGTGTTCCTGAAGGAGGATGTGGGTTGGCGCCGGTGGTTCGCTGTGATCCTAGGCTTCATCGGCGTATTGGTCGTGTTGCGTCCCGGCTTTCGTGAGTTGAACATCGGCCATGCCGGCGCTGTGCTGGGCGGGTTTTCCGGCGCCATGACCATTGTTCTCATGCGGGCCATGGGCGGGAGGGAGCGCAAGATTTCGCTCTATGGCGCCGGGCTGGTCGGGCTGATTGTCGGAAGCGGGGCGCTGATGCTGCCGTACTTCCAGTGGCCGACGCCCCTACAGTGGCTGTGGCTGGCCGGCTACGGCCTGCTGGCAGCTGCGGGGAACGCGCTGGTTATGATGGCCTCCATGCGTGCTCCCGCCACGCTGGTCGCGCCGCCGCAATACAGCCAGATGATCTGGGCCATCCTCTTCGGCTATTTCGTCTTCGGCGATCACCTGGACTGGCCGATGGCTGTGGGCGTGTTGCTCATCGTCGTCTCCGGCCTGTTCACCTTCGTTCGTGAGAAGGTACGGGTGCCGCAAGCAGCCGAGGCTGCCCCGCTCATTCATCCGCAATAGCAGCCACACCCTGGCCAGCGCTCCTCAAGGAGCGCATGCTGCGTGATCGCGACCGCAGGATGGAGACGCACCATGCCCGATATCGCCCTTACCTGCCCGGAAGACACCGGCCTCTCCAGCGAGCGCCTGGCCCGGGTGGATCGCTGGCGAGAAGGGCTGGTGAGCAGTGGCAAGCTCGCTGGCGCCACGACCCTGGTGATGCGGCGGGGGCGGATAGCGCATCTTGGTTGCTCTGGCCTGGCGGATATCGCGCGCGGCGTGGCCATGGCGCCGGAAACCATCATCCGCATCTATTCGATGACCAAGCCACTCACCAGCGTCGCGATCATGATGCTGTACGAGGAAGGCCGCTTCCAGCTCGATGATCCCATTACCCGCTTCCTGCCGTGTTTCCGGGAAATGCGAGTCTTCACCAGCGGCAGCCGCGGTAGCTACGAAACAGTGCCGGCGGAGAGGGACATCACCTTCCGGGACCTGCTGACCCATACTTCCGGCCTGACCTATGGCATGATGCACGCCAACATGGTCGACGCGATGTATCGCGACCATGACGTGGACTTCCAGACCTCAACGCGCACATTGGCCGAGGTGGTGGAAACTGCCGCCGGCCTTCCCCTCCTGGCGCAGCCCGGCAGGGAGTGGAATTATTCGATTGCCACAGACGTGCTGGGCCATCTCGTCGCCGTCATATCAGGCGAGGATTTCGCCACCTTCATGCAGCAGCGCATACTCGCGCCGCTCGGTATGGTGGACACGGGCTTCCATGTGCCGAAGGAGAAGCTGTCGCGCTTTGCGGCCAATTATCGCAGGGGCGAGGATGGCCGGCCCGCGCTGATCGATGACCCCTATGACAGCCGCTTCAATGCGCCGCGCGCCATCGCATCCGGCGGTGGCGGGCTGGTCTCAACCGTGGGCGATTATGCACGCTTTTGCCGCTTCCTGTTGAACAAGGGCGAGCTGGATGGCGTGCGGCTGCTCGGGCGCAAGACCATCGAGTTGATGATGGCGAACCACCTGCGCGGAGACATGGCCGCCATGGGCCAGCCACGCTTTTCGGAATCCACTTATGAAGGTGTTGGCTTCGGCCTGGGCTTTTCGGTGATGCTGGACCCCGCCCGGGCGCAAATCCTCGGCACGCCCGGTGAATGCGCCTGGGGCGGCGCCGCCAGCACCGCCTTCTGGGTTGATCCCGCCGAGGACATGGCGGTGATCCTTCTCACGCAACTCATGCCGTCCTCGACCTACCCGCTTCGGCGCGAGCTTCGCGTACTGACCTATCAGGCTGTCGTGGACTGAGGCGGGGTGGGCGTCCCCCGTGTCTCGGGCATGGCAAACAGGACCAGGAGAAAAGCCAGGAGGCCGCAGCCGGCCAGGGCCACGAAGGCCGTGCCGGCGCCGAACCAGCTGGCGATGGCACCGCCAAGCGTTGTGCTGATGGTGCCGCCAACGCCGACGGCCAGGCCGAATATTCCCATGCAGAGGTTGAAGCGGTTGCTCCGGCGGGTCAGATCGGCGGCCAGCAGGGGCAGCAACACCCCTAGTACTGCGGCGCTGATGCCATCCAGCATCTGCACCACAGCGAGGGCGAAGGGGTCGGAGATCATGCCCAGCAATACGCCCCGCACCGGCAAGGCGGCGAAACCGATCAGTAGTATCGCCCGCCGCCCCCACCTCTCTGCGCCGCGCCCGACCCAGGGGGAGATGATGGCGACCACGAGCTGCGGAATGACGATACAGGCGGCGATGACGAGATTGGCTTCATCCCCCGCCACCCGTGTGATCTCCGCCCCGACCAGCGGGAGCATGGCGGCATTGGCCAGCGTGAAGAGCAGACAGCAGGCCGCGAAGACCAGAACTCCCCGATCGGTCAGGAGGTCCAGTATCTCCTTCCGGCCTGCAGGCTGCGCAAGGCCGGCGGAGTGGAGCTGAGGCGGATGCAACTCCGCCGGCCGTATGGCAGCCAGCGCTATCATGCTGGGGATCATTAGCGCCGCCGTAATCCAGAAGACCGAGGCGCCGGAAAGCCATGCTCCGGCGCTCCCCATGGCCGCCGCCGCGACGCCGTTGCCGAGAGAGGCATAGCGGGCGTTGCGGCCAAGCCGTTCTCCCAGTCGCTCCCGCCCGACCAGGGCGAGGCTGATGGCGGCGATGGCGGGCGCGAGGACGCAGCTCGCCACCCCATGCAGCACTTCGGAAGCCAGGATGGGCAACCGCTCTGGCCAGGCCGCCAGCAGGACCGCGCTCAGGGCGACACCGATCAACGACCAGAATGCCGCCAGCCGCTTGCGTGGCGTGGCGTCCACCAGCATGCCGGCCGGCACCTGCGCCAGCATCATCGTGGCGGTGCCGACACTCAAGGCGATGCCGATCTCGACATCCGTCCATGCCTGTGCCGTTAGATAGACGGCGATGAACGGGCCAAACCCCGTCTGCACATTGGCGACGAAGAAATTCAGCCAGTCGAGCGCCCGGTCGCTGGGACGCCTTACCATGATACGAACGTCACGGGCCGGGCTGCGTCCGCGCCGCCGAATCGCTGGCGGGCGGAGGGGCGGCAACCACGACCGGCTCATTTTCCTTGAGCTCGGGCAGATCACGGAGCTGCTCACGACTCAGGCTGAGCGCGATGCCTTCCGAACTGAACTGCAGCGCCCGCCACGCCACAGCAATGCGCCGCTTACCGACGCCCAGAAAGCCGCCATAGTCCAGAACAGCGGCGACCGGCTGACCTTCGGCGTTGACCAGGACGTTGACAAGCTGGGCGACCACGATGCCTGAGGCGCCTTTCACTTCCCGGCCCAGCGTGCGGAAAGCCGTTCCTGGCTCTAGCGTCTCCCGCACGGCGGGTACCACGGCTTCCGCGGGGGGCTGCTGCGGCTGGGCGGGCGGAGGAGGCGTGTCCTGGCTCGGCGGGGCCGGCGTGGCAGGGTCGGGAACTGGTTCGGAGGGGCGCTCAGCGGCCGGGGGAGGATTCTCATCAGCGGCAAAAGCCGCCGCTGGCATGAGCGCAGCCAGGCAGGCCGCAGCGCGGAGGAGATATGAGAGGCGAGGTCGCAAGGACATATCGTTACCTGCTTCTTCTCCATGGGCCGCGGCAAGGGCCTGGAAAAGCCCCCCGCGGCGTAGGGACGTCATTGTGGCCGCGCCCAGCCCGCTTTGCCGGCGGTTCCACGCCATGCGCAAGGTCGATCATACCAGATGGCGCGGAAGCGCCCAGCATTCGCAAGGCGAGGCAGCCTACGCTCTCTCCCGTGCGAAGCTCCGACGGCCTGTCAGGCGATAGCTTCCAGCCGTGGGGCAGCCTCCAGAAGCGCCCGGGTATAGGGATGGCGAGGGCAGTCGAAAATTCCGTCCCGGTCGCCTTCCTCCACCAGCTTGCCTTGCTGCATGACGATGACGCGATCGGCCACCTCCTCAACGGCTGCGAGGTCATGCGAGACGAACAGGCAGGCAAAGCCGCGTTCCTGCTGGAGGCGCCTGAACAGCGTGAGGATCTGCTTTTGAACTGTCATGTCCAGGGCACTGACCGGCTCATCCGCCACCACAAGGGCGGGATGGCGCACGATGGCGCGGGCGATCGCTACGCGTTGCCGCTGCCCCCCGGACAGCTGATGCGGGAAACGGTCCTCGAAGCCAGGAAGCCCGACATCCTCAAAGGTCTTGAGAACCCGCTCCCGCTTCTCGGCCTGGCTGATGCCCGGTTCGTGCCGCAGCGGCTCCATGACAATGGAGCCAATGCGCTGCCGGGGGTCGAGGGACGAGTAGGGGTCCTGGAAGACGATTTGGCATGCCAGGCGGAAGCGCCTGTAGGCCTCACCTTTGGCACGGGTGATATCTTCGCCCCGGAACAGGAGTTGCCCACCAGTGGGTTCCACCAGCCGTAGCATGGCTCTGCCCAGGGTTGTCTTGCCGGAACCGCTCCCGCCCACCAGCGCGACAGTCTCGCCGGGATAGATGGCGAGATCGACGCCATTCACGGCCTTCACGCCCGGGGTACGACGAAAGAGCCGTTGGCGCCCTCCATATTGCACTTCCAACGCCCGCGCCTCGAGCACGGGGGTTCCTTCAGATTGGCGGCGGATGCGGGGAAGGCGGCGTGGGAGTGCATCCACCAGTGCCTGCGTATAGGCCTGCTGTGGAGAGGCCAGCAGGGATCGGGCTTCTCCTTCCTCCACGATACGGCCGCGCTGCATGACAATCGCGCGGTCGGCATAACGGGCGACAAGGCCAAGATTGTGCGTAATGAGCAGCACCGCTGTGCCCTCATCCCGCGCCAGCCCGACCATGAGATCCAGAATTTCCCGCTGGGAGAGCGTATCCAGTGCGGTCGTGGGCTCGTCGGCGATGAGAAGGGCGGGCTTCAGCATCATGACGGAAGCAAGCATGATGCGCTGCCGCATGCCGCCCGAAAATTCGTGCGGATAAGCGGCAAGGCATTGCTCTGGGTCCCGGATCTGCACCCGCTTCAGCATCGCGATGCAGGCCGCACGAATTTCGGCGCGGGAGAGGGCGGTGTGCAGTGCCATGCCCTCCTCCATCTGTGCGCCAATGGTCATGGCGGGGTTCAGCGAGACCATGGGCTCCTGAAACACCATGCCGATCTCCGCTCCCCGGAACTCCCGGATACGGCTGGATGAGGCGGCAAGAAGATCCTCTCCCCGAAAGCGAATGGCCCCGCCTGAGCAGGTGAGGCCCGGCGGCAACAGGCCGATGACGGCGCGGCCCGTGGCTGTTTTGCCGCTGCCGGATTCACCGACCACGGCAAGAATTTCGCCGGCCTCGACATGGAACGAAATGCCATCCACGGCCACGATCCTGCCGCCGGCAGCGGTTACCCGAAGGCCCTGAATGTCCAGGAGCGGCTGCCTCATCGTTCAGTGCTCCGCGGATCAAGACGGTCACGCAAGGCGTCGCCCAAAAGATTCACGCCCAGCAAGGTCAATGCGATGCACAGCCCGGGCGCCAGGCTGAGCCAGACAGCGGATTCCATATAGGGCCGGGCCGCAGCCAGCATATTGCCCCATGTCGGCGCGGGCGGTGGCACGCCCAGGCCCAGAAAGCTGAGCGCGCTCTCTGCGAGAATGGCCCAGCCGAACATGCTGGTAGCCAGGACAATCACCGGAGATGCCGTGTTGGGCAGCACATGCCGCCACATTGTGTAGCCCTCTCCGTTGCCAATGGAGCGCGATGCCTCGACGAATTCCCGCTCCCGGATGGACAACACCGCACCTCGCACCACACGTGCCACGGTCGGCGCATAAGCGAGGCCCAGCGCCAGGACGATACCCCATTGGCTGGCGCCGATAACCGCCATCAGGCCAAGGGCCAGGAGGATGCCGGGAAAGGCCAGAAGGGCGTCGTTGATGCCCATCAGCGCCCGATCCACCCAGCCACGAAGAAAGCCCGCGATCAGCCCGAGGGTGGAGCCCAGCAGAACGGCCGCCAGCACCGCCAGGCCAGCAACCATGACGGATGTTCCTGCGCCGGCCATGATACGGCTGAGGACATCGCGCCCCACTTCATCGGTTCCGAGCCAGAAATCGGGCGACGGTGGCTTCAACCGCTGCCTCAACGCGACGGCGAGCGGGTTGCGAGGTGTCCACACGACTGACGTGGCCGCCATGAGCAGCGTGCCCCCAACCAGAAGACCGCCAATCAGCGCATTTGCCTTGAGAGGGATGCGGGCCATCACGCGGCCGTCACGCGTGGGTCGAAAAGGGGATAGGCGAGATCCACGAGCAGATTCACCACCACGTAAATGGTTGCGATGAACAGCATGCATCCTTGGACGACCGGATAGTCCCGGGCATAAATGCCGTCGACGAGCAGGCGGCCGAGGCCGGGCAGGGTGAACACCGTCTCAATGACGGCCACGCCGCCGAGCAGATTGCCGAGTACGATGCCGATGAGCGTCAGCGTGGGCGCAAAGGCGTTTGGCAACACGTGCCGGCGCAGAACCTTCCCTTCCCGCAGACCCTTGGCCCGCGCATGGGCGACGAATTCCAGCCGCAGCACGTCGATGGCGGCGGCCCGCGCCATCCGCGTCAGAATGCCGATTTCGATCAGCGTCAAGGTGACGACCGGCAGAACGATGTACAGCGCAGCCTGAAAGGCATTCTCCGAAAAGGAGACATAGCCGACGACAGGTACCCAGCCGAGCTTCAGCCCGAACAGCAGCAGCATCAGCAAACCGAGCCAAAAGCTCGGGATGGACAACAGCAGCGTCGCGCCGGAAACGATGGCGAAGTCGGCCTTCGTGTTCTGCTTCCATGCTGCAATCGTGCCGATGGGAATCGCAATCAACGCAGCAATGGCCACCGCGGCGAAGACGATCGTCGCCGTAACCTGAAACCGGGATAGAACCAGCGGCAGCACCGGAAGATCGTTCGTCGTCGAACGGCCGAGATCGCCTCCAAGCGCATGAAGGAGCCAGAGGCCGTACTGTACGAATATGGAGCGATCCAGCCCCATGGCCGCGCGCATATCGGCGATCTGTTGCGGATCGGCCTGATCGCCCAGCATGAGCACGACCGGATCGCCCGGTACGAGACGGATCAGCAGAAAGACCGCTGCTGAAACCAGCAGCAGCGTTGGCAGCGAAAGCGCGAGTCGGTTGAGTGCATACCGCAACATGCTTCAGCGCACCGACACGTTCCACAGGCGTGTGTGCCCGGATGGCCAGGCACGCAGGCCATGGATGTTGGCGCGGCCGGCGAGGAAGTCGGGCTGATTATACAAGACGATCATTGGCACATCCTGGCTGAAGCGCGTGAACAGCTCGCTCAGAATGCGTTGACGCTCTTCCTCTCCCGTCACCTGCATGCTGCGCTGGATCAACTCCTGCGCCTCCGGGTTGTCCCACACCTTGCGTGGCTGGACGTCCTTAGGGCCGGCGATCATTTCATAGGAGAGAGACGGATCGAGCCTTGCGGAATAGATGAAGGACTGCATCTGATACTCGCCACGGGTATAGCGGTCCAGCTGGGTGGCCCAGTCCAGTACCTCGAGCTCGATATTCAGCCCCGCTTCCTGTGCCATCGCCTGAGCTGCCACGGCGGCATCGTAGGTGTTGGCGTATCGGCGGTTGACCTGCATGCGGATGGGCTGGCCGCGATAGCCAGCTTCAGCCAGAAGGCGCCGCGCCGCTGCAACATCGCGCTGTGGCCGTCTGGACTGGTCGCCACCATGCCAGCGGCTTCGGATTGGCACGATGGAAGGATTCTGCTCCGCCATCCCCTCCATCGTGCCGTCGACAATCTGCTGCACATCGAGCGACAGTGCGAAGGCCCGCCTTACACGAGGATCTTTTAACAGCGCGTCGCGTGTTTGCAGCAGAAATGCCGTAGCGCCCATGGTAGGCGTGTGCAGCAGCGTCACCTCGGGCCGTTGCCGCAGGTCCATGGCCTCGGCCATTGGAATATCAGTCAGGACGTCGACTGAATCTGAGAGCAACGCCGCCCGTGCTGCCGAAGCATCCGGGATAACAATGAAGCGCAGCCGCGCGGCGTAGGCGATCTTGCCGCCCGTGAAGCCATCCATTTCGCCGCCACGTGACGAATAGCCGTCGAAACGTGTCAGTTCCACAGACTGACCGCGTCGCCATTCGCCCAGACGGTAAGGGCCGGTACCGATCGGCTCCCGCCACTGGCCGTCTGGCCCTACGGAATCCGGATGCAGGACGGCAGTCTGGCCGCAATCGGCCCGGGCGATGATACTCAGGAAAATCGCCGATGGCTTGTCGAGCGTAATTGTCACGGCGCGCGGATCGGTTGCCTCGACCGAAACCACCTTCGCCAACCCCCGGCCGTCCAGGTCGGGCAGGCACCGCCACTGCGTCGCGGGTGTCAGATACCGCCGCCAACTCCACACCACTTCAGCGGAGGTCACTGGCGCGCCATTATGGAAGACAACACCCTCACGCAGCTTGAAAGTGTAGCTTCGGCCGTCATCCGAAACTGTCCAGCTTTCCGCCAGCATCGGGCCGACCGACGTATCCTCCCGATACGCCACCAGGCCCTCAACGACATGCATCATGACGACATCGGTGTTCGCGTCCCGGTTGCCGCCCGGCTGCGTGCTGCGGATATCGGAGTTCAGCGCCGCGCGAATGGTGTAGTCTCCCGGCGACTGGGCGAGCCCCGGGCCTGCCGTGAGGAGGCCAAGTATAACGCTGGCGGTACAGAGAGATGGGCGCGTCATGCGGCGACCGCCTGTGCAGCGCCTCCTTCGAGCGTATACCGAGTAAAGTTACGGTTAATGGCCGGAAGCGGAGCGATCTCGAGAACACCTTTTTGAGGCTGCATCAGCAGCATTGCCACGGTGGCAGACAGATTACCGCCCAGCGACAGCCTCGGCGGGCGGCAGACGGCCCAGGGGTGTTGGAAGTCGTCGAAAAGCGCATCGCGAACAGCCGTCATATCGAGTTGGCCTCGCCGCGCCTCGAGCAGAGAGCGGACGCGCATGTCGCGATAGAGCGAGTCCGGCGTGTTGGCGATGCCTGTGTCTTTGAGCTTGCTCAGCGCAACAGGGCTTTGCCAATGATTGGCATGGACGATGATGCCATTTTCTGGATGGACCAGAAAGGTCTCGTCGGGAGCACATTCGAAATCCAGCGCCACCCCGTCCGTATGGCTCAGAATAATATTGTTCGAGCCGGATTTGGGCGTGACATAAGCCGCACGCATAGCCATCGCCAGGTATTCGGACTTGAGGAACTTGCGGCGCAGAAGGGCCAGCGGAACACCGAGCTGGCGGTAATCCCGATCGCTTTCAAGGTAATTCGCCGTCACCGCGATTCCGGCTGAATTCAGCCCCGCACGTGCAAGACCGCCGGCTTCGACAAAGGTCAGGATATCGGGACCGTTCTCTTCCCGAATGCGCAGAACGACGCCTGTTTCCGCGCATTCCGATTTCCAGTCCCAATTCTGCGCATGAACAAGCAGCCCGTCACGCGTTACGTCGGGCAGCAGCACGACGCCGGTGCATCCATCAGGGTCTGCCGCCGGCGATGGAACAGCCGCGGCCGCACTGCGCTTGCCGAGCTGAAGGACCTCCGTCCGAGCATTGATGAGAACGATGTCCTCGAAAGGAACATTCGCGCCGGCAGCGATCCCGCGCATCTCCGCCACAAAATCGGCATCGAACTCCTCGATGCGTGGCACGAAGCTGCGGGCCCATCCGCGAACACGCTCCGCACCATGCCCGGAGGCCGAGAGCTGTGCAGCGTAATGGCCGATGCTGCGGTGGATTCGGGCCGCGGCCTGCTGCCCATAAAGACGCCCGCGCGCCTCAGGGGAACCGTGGAGCTCGATCAGAGGAAAGGGTTCGGTCATGACGCGCGGCTCCCTAGCGCTGCCGCCACACACCCCAGGTCACCGGACGGCCGGCGGCCCAAGGGGTAACGCCCTGCAGATCCTGGCGGCTGGCGACGATCTGCGGCATGAAATAGAGACCAATCGAAGGAACGTCCTGTGCCATCAGGGCGTGAAGCTGGCGGAATAGGGCGGCGCGACGTTCGACGTCGCTGGTGGCCGAGCTTTCGGCCAGGAGTCGTATGGCCTCAGGGTTCTCCCATTGGGCAGTAGCCCCCCGCGCTTTGCTGCCGATCAGGGAGCTGAAGGCGAGGCCGGTATCCAGGCGAGGCGAGAAGGAGAAGGACTGAAGCTGAAAATTGCCGTTTGCGTAATTCGATAGCTGTGTTGCCCAATCGAGCACCTCGAGCTCTACACGCATGCCGGCCGCAGCCAGCATGGCCTGTATGGCAACGGAGTTGTCATACATGCCGTTATAGCGCCGATTGGTCTGCAACTTGATCAGCTGGTTACGGTAACCAGCTTCACGCAGCAGGGTCTGTGCGCGGCCGGGGTCATATTCCGGCCAAGATCGGAAGCTCTCGTCGAAGAAGCTCATCGACGGACTTACTGGCGAGGGACTCGGTTCTGCCAGACCGGCCGTCCGAATTTCTGCCAGCTGTTTTAAGTCGATAGCGTGAGCCATGGCGCGGCGAATGCGAGGATCCCGCAGCACAGGGTCTGCCGTCTGGATAAGAAGGGTGCTCCAGGAAAGGCCCGGGCCCGACTGCACACGCAGGCCCTGATTACGGAGCTGCTCGACACGCTCGATATCTGCGTCCGGCATCAGATCTATCGCACCGGTTTGCAATGCCGCTTCCGCGGCACTCTGGTCCGGCACGACACGATAAGTGACCTGATCCAGCCACACCATACGCTGGCCTGAGTAGCCACCGGCAGGGGCGCTGCTCGCGCCATATTCGTTGAAGCGTTGCAGCGTCACGAATTCGCCGCGGCGCCACTCGCCCAGCTTCCACGGGCCCGTGCCGATCGGGCTCTGGAACTTGCCGTCAGCTGCAAAGCTGGCCTCGTGCGCTACAACAACGCCACATTGAACGCTCGCCATCCATGGCAGGAAAAGCGCGCTCGATGCGGCGAGACGATAGACGATAGTCCGGGCATCCGGCGCCTCAACCGACTGTACCTGTAGCCCGCCAGCCTGATCGAAGATCCGACGGCACGGCCATGACGTATTGTTCCATTGCCGGTCCCAGGCTGCCTTGACGTCCGCGGAAGTCAGTCGCGCGCCGTTGTGAAAGACGGCATTGTCCCGGAGGGTAAAGGTCCACACACGGCCGTCTTCGCTGCTGCTCCAGCTGTCAGCGAGGGCAGGGCCGACACTCAGATCGGCCCGGTAGCCAACAAGGCCTTCGTAGATCTGATGGACGATGCCGTCTGTGTTGGCATCGCGGTTGATACCAGGCTCAAGACTACGGATATCCGCATTGAGCCAGACTGTCATTTGCCCGCCCCGCTGCGGTTGCTGTGCAGCTACGGAGCGAGCGGCGGGGGGCAGTGCGGCAATACAAGCCGCGAGGACTGTCGCGCGAAGCAGCGTCATGGCAAGACTCCTGTCTCGGCTTTGGCTCCGCGGCGGGAGCGTGTGTAATGGTCGGTGAAGAAGTCTTCGACAGCCGACGCCACTCCCGCGTGACTGTGCGCGACACCTGGAACGATATCACGCCGGACCGGAATCCTGTGCTCTTCCAGGCTCCTGCCCAAGGCATGAATTCGGTCGATCCTCGTGGCGCCCATGGCGTCAGCTCCCGGCATCCACAGGCGGCTCTCACGGGGCACTGCAATTTCCCAGGTATCCGTGTCGTCTCCGCCGACGACCGTCTGGATGCTGACCCGACGCAACGCATCGACGTCCACGGGGCGGCCGAAATGCGTTGCGAAGTCTCGCGTTCCAACCCAGTAGTCGAAGGAATCGTTCAGCAGCGTGACAATGCCCGGTGCGCCGACCGATACGGCATCGAGCGCTTGCGGCTGAGCGTAAAGCATCCGGTGCGCAAAATGGCCGCCTCCCGAAAAGCCAAAAAGGGAAAAACGATCACCTGCTACACGGTACTTGGCACGCATTTCCGCCACCATATCCAGCAGGACAAGGTCATAGCGGAGGTCGCCGGCGCGCAGGAACTTGTAGCTGTTGAGTTCACCTGGAGCCGTGATGCCAGCAGGGAAAAGAGGAACCAGAAGAATAAGTTGGCATCGCTCAGCCAGCGGGATGAAGGTCTCCCGATAGGACTCGATATTGCGCAGCGTGCCATGGACGACGACCAGCAGGGGGTATTGCTGTTGCCCGTCCTCCTCGTAGCTCTCCGGTATGTAGGCGCAGTACGAGAAACGGGGGTCGCTCTGGCAGGCCTGCACTGTTGTGCGGCCAAAGTCATAATAGCTGAGATGGCGGCCGTGTCCTGGTGTTTTCCGAACCATCACGCCGCCTCCCTTGGGTCAATAGGCTGAACAGGCCTACGTTGTGCTTCGATAATTTCCGCTGCGTCATAGCACATGTCTTCCCGGAAGCGGCCGGCCACAAGCTGCACGCCGGCCGGCCAGCCTGCCGAATCCTCGACAGGAACGGAGAGGCCCGGGAGACCCAGAACCGAAACCGCGAGCATGGGAGACTGTTCGCGAAGCATGCGGGCAGTTGTCTCCTCGTCCCGCAAATCCTCGTCCACCGCATAGGGTAGGTTGCAGGATACGGGCATGACCACGAGCGGCCAGTCTTCGAGAAAGATTTGCCATTCCCGCAATATCGCGGCGCGTCGGCCAAGGCCCGCAAGGCAGGCCGCGGCATCTGCCCCGGGCCAGCATCGTTGCCATAGGTCCAGGGAGCGGCGAATGGCGGCGTCGCCGTTCTGCTCAACCAGCGGCAAAAGCCCCGTCGTCACGTCAGGCATCCCGATGACAGGCCAGAGGCCGGCCGCTTCCTCGAGGCGGGGGGGAGAGATTTCTTCCACAGTCCAGCCAGCAGCGGTAAGCCGCCGTCCAGCCTCACGAACAGCTGCCGCGATGCGAGGATGCGTGGTGCCCATTTCGGGCACCAGTGCGGCGTGGCGTGGCCTGCGCGGCGGCGGAGCGGGAGCAGGAGTGACATGGCGAGGGTCCCGCGCGTCGGGCTGAGCCATGACCGTCAGGGCAAGCCTGTTGTCCCGCACGCTTCGGGTGAGGGGGCCTTGCACCGCCATGAGCTGGGACGAGATCGAGGCGGCGCCCTTCGCCGTCGCATTGAAGGAAGCCACGCGGCCATAAGTCGGGCGCATGCCGACAAGCCCGCAGCAATAGGCCGGGTAGCGCACGGAACCGGCGATGTCGTTCCCATGTGCGATGGGACCGATGCCGGCGGCGACCGCCGCGCCTGCTCCACCCGACGAGCCCCCGCACGTCATCGCCGCGTCCCAGGGATTGAGCGTGGCTCCGTGCAGTTCATTGGCCGTGAACCACCGCATGGAATAGCAAGGCGTATTGGTGCGGCCGATGATGATGGCGCCTGCCTTGCGGAAATTGGCGACCACCGGATTGTCTTCCTGCGCGACGATGTCGCGGTAGGCAGCCACTCCGCCATCCGTCGGGTGCCCCGCCTGATCGATATTGACCTTGATGGTGACAGGCACACCATGCAGCGGGCCCAAACTCACTCCCGCAGCCCTTGCCCGGTCGGCCTCGTCCGCCGCGGCGAGCGCCTCCTGGTCCATTCGCCGCACCACGGCGTTGATACGCGGGTTGACCTGCTCCAGGCGGGTCAGGGAAGCGGAGACGATCTCTCGGCTGGATGCCGCGCCAAGGCGGATCAAGCTTGCCGCGGTGGTGGCCTCCAGGGCCCAGAGCTCCGCCGTCATCGGAGCGCGGCACCTGGCAAAGGAGCATCAAGGCAACATTCCGCTTGCGGCATCGGGCCTCTCCGGTGGAATGAAGCGAAACGTTAATGTACTTCGATGTGTCATGAAACAGAAAATCGCGCCCTCTTCGCCGCTTCATCTCAGCAAACTGGTCCGAGACCTGCTTACGCCGGTGCTGGAGTGGATCCGGCGGGAGGAGCTGGAGCCCGGCGCACGCCTTACTGAGCAGTCCATGGCGAGAGCTCTTCGGGTCTCCCGAACGCCCGTTCGCGCGGTGCTAGAGGAGCTTGAACGTCAGGGCGTGGCAGAAAGGCGGGCGGCAGGAGGCTACGTCCTGCGCGCCGTGCCGTCGCAAAATCCCGATGCGCCGCCAGCACTGCCACTGGACGAGGTCGAGAAGCTGTGCCTGCGCATCGCACGGGACAGAGTGGCCGGGCTGCTGCCGAACGAGACTTCCGAGGCGGATCTGATGCGGCGTTACGGGATCACCCGTCCGCTTTTGCTGCGCGTTCTCGGCAGCCTCTCCGAAATCTCGATGGTTCACAGGAAGCCCGGCCACGGCTGGGTCTTTTCGCAGACGCTGAATGATCCGGCGGCGAGGGCGGAGAGCTACCGGTTTCGCCTGATCCTGGAGCCCGCGGGCATTTTGACGCCTGGCTTCTCCTTGCCACCCGGTTGGCTCGCTGAAATGCGCAGCCGGCACGAAGCGTTCATGGCGGCGCCCTGGACCGAAACCAGCGCCATCGCATTATTCGAGATGAATGCGGCATTCCACGACGGCCTGGCCGCTGCTTCCGGCAACCGTCATCTCGCTCTGGCGGTGCAGCAGCAGACCCGCCTGCGGCGCTTCACCAATTACGATTGGTCCTGGGGCAGGGCGGGGGTCATCGCCTCCTGCACCCAGCATCTGGAGATCATGGAACAGCTGGAACGTGGGGAATTGGAAGTGGCCTCGTTGCTGATGCGCCGCCATCTCGAACGGACCAGCCAACTGCCTGTCACCGGGCCGCGGCCCCAGGACTGAAGTGTCTTGCTTTTTGTAAAAGCAAAGTGCTGAAATCGTTCCGCGCCAAAAAACAGAGGACCGACCGATGAACGATGCTGCGACAACAGCCCCCAGCCGCGAGGCCATGGAGGCCTATTGGCTGCCCTTTACCGCCAATCGCAGCTTCAAGGCGCAACCCAAGATCTTCGCCGGCGCGGACGGCATGTACTATATCACGCCCGATGGCCGCCGGGTGCTCGATGGCATGGCCGGGCTCTGGTGTGTCAACGCCGGCCATAATGCGCCTCGCATCGCTGCGGCCATCCGGGAGCAGGCGGGACGGCTGGATTACGTCTCCTCCTTTGGCATGAGCCATCCGCTGGCCTTCGAGTTTGCGCGCCGCATCGCCGCGGTTTCGCCGCCGGGCCTGGACCACGTCTTCTTCGTGAATTCAGGTTCGGAGGCGGTGGACACGGCCCTGAAGATCGCCCGCGCCTATCATAAGGCGCGCGGCGATGCCCGGCGGATCAGGCTGGTGGGGCGGGCCAAGGGCTATCACGGCATGGGCTTCGGCGGCCTCTCAGTGGCCGGGATAGCCCGACACAAAAGGGATTTCGGGCCGCTCCTGGGCGAGGTCGACCATCTTCCCCATACGCACAGGCCAGAGCACAACGCTTTCTCGCGTGGCCAGCCCGCCTGGGGCGCCCATCTCGCTGACGAACTCGAGGCCATCTGTGCCGTGCAGGATGCCTCCACCATCGCGGCTGTCATCGTGGAGCCTGTCACAGGCTCTGGCGGGGTTCTGCCGCCGCCGGTTGGCTACCTGGAGAGGCTGCGGCAGATCTGCGACCGGCATGGCATCCTTCTCATCTTCGATGAGGTGATCACCGGTTTCGGCCGCATCGGCACGCCTTTCGGATCGCAGATTTTGGGTGTCACGCCCGACATCATCACCTGCGCGAAGGGCATGACCAATGGCGCTGTCCCGATGGGCGGCGTGCTCGTCAACCAGAGGGTCTATGACAGCTTCATGGATGGGCCGGCGGAAATGCCGGAGTTGATGCATGGCTACACCTATTCGGGCCACCCTCTGGCCTGTGCCGCCGGCATCGCTGCACTCGACACCTATGAACAGGACGGCATCTTCGAAAACACGCCGAAAACCACCAGCCTGTGGGAGGATGCCGCCCATGCGCTGAAGGATGCGCCGCATGTCACGGATATCCGCAATATCGGCCTGCTGGCTGCGATCGAACTCGCTCCGCGCGAAGGCGCCGCCGGTACGCGGGCGGCGAGCGTCATGCAATACTGCTTCGATAGAGATGTCCTTGTCAGGACGGCGGGCGACACGCTCGTCCTCTCTCCACCGCTCATTATCTCGCCTGCCGAGATAGATCGGCTCTTCACAACCATCCGCGAGGGCCTGCTAGCCCTGAACTAGGTCGCGACGTCATGCCGCCGAGGCCTGGGCTTGGCGGGCACCGAGATTGACACTCCCAAGGTTATCGCGGACACCTGAGGTTGTCGGGCAGCGGGATCGCCGCTGCCCGCTATGCGTTTCGCCTCACGCTCCAGACGAGTCTTCGGAGACGCTTCCATGGCCGCCAGCCGCCCCATCATGCTTCTCACCGGCGCCAGCCGCGGGATTGGCCATGCCACGGTGAAACGCTTCCAGGCGGAGGGCTGGCGCATCCTGACAGTGTCTCGCCAGGCGTTCTCCGAGGAATGTCGCTGGCCTGAGGCGCGCGAGAGTCATCTGCAGGCCGACCTTTCCGACCCTGCGGCGTTTGCGCCGCTGATCGAAGAAGTCCAACGGCGCCTGCCCGATGGCGAGTTGCAGGCTCTGGTCAACAATGCCGGCATCTCTCCCAAACTGCCCGGCGGCGGGCGCATGGGGCTGCGGGATACCGACTACGCCACCTGGATGAATGTCTTCAACGTCAACCTGTTCGCAACGGCGGCGCTGGCGCGCGGACTTTTCGAGCCGCTGAAGAAGGCTGGCGGGACGATCGTGAACGTCACATCCATTGTGGGCTCACGGGTTCATCCCTTTGCCGGGCCCGCCTATGCCTGTTCGAAGGCGGCACTGGCCGCGCTCACGCGGGAAATGGCCCATGAGTTCGGCGGGCATGGCATCCGCGTGAATGCCATCGCCCCGGGAGAGATCGACACGGCCATTCTCTCTCCGGGCACGGAGGATATCATCCAGCGGCAGATTCCGATGCGCCGTCTGGGAGATGCCAGCGAAGTCGCGGAGACGATCCTGTTTCTGTGTTCGTCGCGCTCATCCTACATCAACGGCGCCGAGATCCACATCAACGGTGGTCAGCACGTCTGATCGGAAGGGCGGGAGCTGTAGCTCCCGCCTCGTTGTTCCGGTCAGGCCTTCCGGCGCTTCGCCGGCTTGGCTGCGGCAACAGGGGCGGCCGGTTCCGCTTCGCGGAACAAATCCTGCATCGCTTCCGCAAACAGGTCCGGCTCAGCCTGTTTGGCAGCCCGTGCCGGCGCGGCGGCCTTTTTGCTGCGCGGCGCAGCCACCTCGGCCGGTGCCGGGCCGGCCTCCTCCAACACCTGCTTGCCAGCCGATTTGCTACGCGGCGGAGCAACATTGCCGGCCGCGGCGTCAAGCGCCGTGGCGATATCCTCGATCAGATCGGCGACATCCTCAAGGCCGACGGACAGGCGCACCGATCCCTCGGAAATGCCGAGCCGCGCCCGTTCTTCCGCGGGCACGCGCATATGCGTGGTCGTGGCGGGATGGGTGATCAGGCTTTTCGAATCGCCAAGGTTGTTGGAGATATCGATGACGCGCAGCGCATCCAGGAAGCGGAAGGTGGCTTCCTTTCCTCCCTTGATGTCGAAGCTCACCAGCGTGCCGCCGGCTGCCATCTGCTGCTTGGCCAGGCCATATTGCGGATGGCTCGCGAGGAAGGGGTAGTGAACCCGTTCCACTTCCGCGCGCTCCTCCAGCATCTGGGCAATGGCCGCGGCACTGCGGCACATGGCCGGCACACGCAGATGCAAAGTCTCCAGGCCCTTGAGAATGGTCCAGGCGTTGAAAGCGGAAATGGCAGGGCCCGTATTCCGCGTGAAGGGCTGCAAAACCTCTTCGATCCACTTCTTGCTGCCCAGCACGGCGCCGCCCAGCACGCGGCCCTGGCCATCGAAATGCTTGGTGGCGGAATACACCACGACATCCGCACCGAATTTCATCGGCCGTTGCAGCAGCGGCGTGGCGAAAACATTGTCCACCACGACAATCGCGCCCGCCTTATGCGCCATGTCGCAGACGGCGGTCAGATCCACCAGCTCCAGCATCGGGTTAGAGGGCGTTTCCAGCAGGACGAGCTGGCACGGCCGCTTGAAGGCGGTCTTCCACTGCTCGAGGTCGGCCCCGTCGACGAACTCGGTCTGGATGCCGTAGCGCGGCAGAAGGGTCGAGACGATCCAGTGACAGGACCCGAACAGCGCGCGGCTCGCCACGACGCGGTCGCCGGTCTTGAGATGCGCGAGCATGGCGGAGGAGACCGCCGCCATGCCCGTTGCCGTGGCGCGGCAGGCCTCGGCGCCTTCCAGCTGCGCCAGGCGCTTCTCCAGCATCTCGATGGTGGGGTTGCCGAAGCGCGAATACTGATAGTGCTGGATTTCGCCGGTGAAGGTCTGCTCGGCCTGACGGGCGCTGTCATAGACAAAGCCGGAGGTCAGGTAGAGCGCCTCGCTAGTTTCCTCGAGGTTGCTGCGCATCTGCCCGCCGCGCACCAGCAGGGTGGCGGGACGAAGGGGACGGTTTGGAGCGGGCTTGGCCATCGGGCAGCGACTCTCGGGCTGTTAGGCACCCGGCCCGGTCGGGGCGGCGCTGCGCGCGACTCCACGCATACCGCCTCGGCCGTTTAGCGCGGTTCTTTTAGCTCGCCGCAAGCTGGCCGGACAAATCGCGAGCATCCCCTTCCGGAGATGCCCAGACCTTACGCCCGGCTTGCCGAGTGCACAAGGGCACGCTATGACAGCTTTCACTGCGGGCGTAGTTCAGAGGTAGAACGTCAGCTTCCCAAGCTGAATGTCGTGGGTTCAATTCCCATCGCCCGCTCCATCTCCCTTATCCATTTCCGGCCCTTTCTCCGTGCGAGCTCGCGCCTCCTGCGCCATGCGGACCAGGGTGTTCCTCAAGCCCGCGAGATCGGTCACCCGTTCCGGGAACGGCACGCGCAGTCCGCGGTCCTCCAGCAGCAGGTCCATGCCTTCCGGGTCCAGCCCGGCCAGGCGCCACAGGCCAGATGCCGCTCTGCCGAACCGTGTCGCGTACAGGTTGAGCGCCTCGGCATGATCTTCGTTCATATGCCTGACCGCGCTTGCCTCGCCCGCCAACAGATCCGCCGCGCCATCGATTGAGGTCAGCACGGCGTCGCCCGGCAGCTCCGGCGCGCGGCCAAAGCCGGCGACAAGATGCGCAGACAGAGGCTCGACCCGCCAGAAAGCGAAATCCGGAAAGTCTATGTAAAGGGCGGCCTTGGGATGGCGGGCCAGGAAGCGCCCTCTCACATGGGGAGCGGCCGTAGGCGTGGCGCGGCCGGAAAGGCTCAGGCGCGGATGCGCCAGCGGGTCACCTTTTCCCGGTCGCTGAAAGAGAAGGGAAACCCGCCAGTCGGCCTGCATATTGCGGGTATGCAGCGCAAGCCGGGACGCCAGCAGGATCGGCGCCCCATCGAAATCCGTGGCAGCAGTCACGAGTGACACGAAGGGGTGCCCGGTTCCGGCGTCCAGTGTGGCGAGGCTGGCGGTCCGTGCTTCCCGCAACAGGGCTTTGGCCAGGGCAGGGTGGTCCCCGGCCGCGGGCGGCGGCAGGGTCTCGGCCCGTGGGGTTATGGCTGTGTCATCGGTGCTCATAGCGGCATCCTGCCATTGGCCGCATCGGCGGCGAAGGGCCCGCCTGACTTGTCAGCCGGCGGAGAGGCGGCGATTCTGCCCCGGCACCGGAAGGATGAGAAGCATGTCGGAACCCGCGCGAAGCAATGCCGATCTGGGACAGATCCCTTCGCTGACGGTCGAGGGTTCCCGCGCCACGGTCCAGCTGCGGCGGCCGCACCACCACAATCGCCTGGAGCCGGCGGACCTGGCGGCTCTCATGGAGATCTTCCGCACGGTCGAGGCAGACCGGACGTTGCGTGTCCTTGTGCTGACGGCAACCGGCCGCTCCTTCAGCGCGGGCTATCATATCGGCGCCTTCGGCCAAGCCGAATCCGGCCCGACGCTTGAGGCGGTGATCGAGGCGCTGGAGCGGCTCTCGGTGCCGACAATCTGCGCCCTCAATGGCAGCGTCTATGGCGGTTCCACCGATCTGGCCCTGGCCTGCGATTTCCGAATCGGCGTGGAGGGCATGAAGCTGGTCATGCCGGCCGCCCGCCTGGGCCTGCACTATTATCCCAGCGGCATGCGTCGTTATGTGTCCCGGCTGGGCCTGAACGTCGCGAAAAGGCTGTTCCTCGCCGCCGAACCGATGGGCACGGACGCGTTGCTGGCCACCGGCTATCTGGATGAAGCAGTTCCTCCCGCCGAACTGATGGCGCATGTGGACAGGCTGGCGGAACGCCTCCAGGCGGGGGCGCCACTGGCCGTGCAGGGCATGAAGAAGGCGCTGAACGACATCGCCCGGGGCGAGGATGTCGACGTGGAAATCGCCACCCGTGCTGCCGCCGTGGCTCAGTCCGCCGATTTCGCCGAGGGGCGGCTTGCCTGGCGGGAGAAGCGCGAGCCGCGATTCACTGGGGCGTGAGCCCTGCCCGGGCCGGCGGCGACGCGCGCAGCTTGCGGAAGAGCAGCCATGGCAGCCGCCAGAGAAAACCGGCGCCGAGGCGGAGATGCATCCAGGTCAGGACGACATTATCCCGCCCGTAGCGGAAGTGCGACACGCCGCCCTCATCGGCGCGCAGATATCGCACAGGTACCCGGATATTCCGGACAGGCAGGCCTTGCCAGCACAGCCGCACAGCTGCTTCTGCATCGAAATCGTAACGGCGCATCCAACGGCTGGCACGCATGACCGCCATCAGCGGCCGGACTGGATAGACACGGAATCCAAACAAAGAATCGCCGATGCCGTGCCAGAGGGTTTCTACATTGGCACAAGCGTTGGACAGGCGCCGGCCGCGCACCCGCACTAACGGCGCTTCTGGTCCAAAAATCGGCTGGCCCAGGATCAGGGCATCCGGCTCGGCCATGGAAAGAGCCATGAATTGCGGAATGCGGTCGGCCGGATGCTGGCCGTCAGCGTCCATCGCCAGAGCATGCGTGAAGCCGGCCGCGGCAGCGGCCTCCAGGCCATGCAGCACGGCAGCGCCCTTGCCCTGGTTGGCCGGGAGGCAAAGCACCTGCAGGCCGTCGTCCAGAGCAGCAAGCGCTTCCAGCTGCGCCGCCGTTCCATCGGTGCTGCCGTCCACGACTACCCAGACCGGGTTCCAGCGCTGCCGGGCTTCCCGCACGGTCTGGAGCACCAGAGGGCCGCTGTTGTAGGTCGGGATGAGGACGAAATGGGTCCGGGAAGAGGGTGTCATGCCCGAGCGCTTCTACCCCACGATTCGGCTCCTGCGTACTCGTCGCGTGTCATCAGGACTGGTCAGGCTGGGGCAGGGTGGCGCGCAGATAGGTCTCGACCTCCTGGCTGAAGGCCTGTGCGTCCCCCCGGGGCCAAAAACGCTCGCCGAGCCGGACGTGGTAGCGCAGCGGCAGGCGCGGTACGCGGAACAGCGGGACGTTCTTGCGCAGGTATTCCGATTCGCACTCGATCACGACGGTCTGCACCGGCGCGCCGGCCTGCTGCGCCATCATGGCGAAGGAGCGGCTGAAAGGCCCCAGCGTCGTGCCACGCCGGGTGCGCGTACCCTCTGGGAAGATCAGCAACTGCCGCCTGGCGCGCACGGCCTCGGCGGAATGGCGGATCATGGGCAAGGGCGCATCGTTCCGCACATATCCCGCCAGCCGCATGCCGCCGCCGAGCAGGACGTTCTTCCAGATCGACGCCTTGGCGATGCAGACCCCCCGCGGCAGGCGTGACAACAGCATGACCGCATCGAGCAGAGAGGGATGATTCGCGGCGATGACAACGCCGTGTTCCTCGCGCAGCGCCTCCAGGGGCGACAGGTCGCAACGGAGCAGGCCCGTTCCCTTCAGCATGCCGATATAAAGCCTGAAGCCGAGATAGATCGCTTTCTGCCCCAGCGGTCGCCCTACAGAGGGCGGGAGAAGCCAGGCCAATAGTCCTGCCGGCATGCTCCATAGCAGGCATAGAATGCCGAACGCGCACAGCAGAAGGTAGAACAGCACGGCATCCATCGCTGCCCGCAGCCCGGTCAAGGGCGCGACTGCCGCGGTTTTGTGGCTCTCTGTGGTATCATGGCCGCGCGGATCCGGCATGGAATGGCGAGTGGCTTCTTCTTCGTGCCTCTGCCGACCCTAGCCGAGACCTACGGAAGCGGTCTATCGCTGCTCTGCCGGAAACGCCGAGGAGAGTCTGCCTTGAACGCCCCCCCGACCGCCGAGCGTCAGGCCGCCGGCTCTCAGGCGCCGCACCCCACATTGCCCGGCTATTACGATGTTGCGGAAGAGCGCGCCGGCTTCGTGCGCCGCCTCTTCGACGATACGGCCCGGCACTACGACCGGATCAATGCGGTTTTTTCCCTTGGGACAGGCGGCCGCTACCGCCGCCAGACCTTGCAGCGGGCCGGCCTGCGCTCCGGCATGCGTGTCCTGGATGTCGCATGCGGCACCGGCCTGGTGACGAGGGAAGCCGCCCGTATCGTGGGGGCGGAAGGCCATGTCATGGGCCTCGACCCCAGCGCGGGCATGCTGGCGGAGGCACGGCGGCAACTGCGCCTGCCTTTCCTGCAGGGCAGGGCGGAAACGCTGCCGCTGGCGGATGCCAGCCTCGACTTCATCACCATGGGCTACGCTCTCCGGCACGTAGCTGACCTGGCCGGGCCCTTCGCCGAGTATCGTCGCGTGCTGCGGCCAGGGGGCACGGTACTCCTGCTCGAGATCGGCCGGCCCGATGGTCCTGTGGCTCATGCGTTGGCGAAGACCTATCTGGGAAAGGTGGTGCCTGCGCTGTGCCGCGTAGCCGCCCCCGCCGCCCGCTCCGGCATGCTGATGCAGTATTACTGGGACACGATCGAAGCTTGCGTGCCTGCCGAGACCATCCTGCACCACCTGCGGATGGCCGGCTTCGCGCAGGTCGAGTGTGAGACGACGCTTGGAATCTTCCGCTCCTACATCGCCCGGCGCTGAGGCGCCGCAGGAGCGACGCTGGCAACCTTCCGGCGCGATCTGGGTCTCGGCTGGCTGTCATATCGGGGCCATGGCGGCGCTTGCGGTGCCCGGCGCATGGCCCTGGGCGCTGGGCGCGGTGGCCTTGAACCATGCCATGTTGACGACCGCCGGCATGATGCCGCGCAGTCCATGGCTGGGGCCCAACCTGTCGTGCCTTCCGGAAACTAGCGCCCAGTGCCGTCAGGTCGCGCTGACTTTTGACGATGGCCCGGACCCGACGCTCACGCCTCAGGTGCTCGCTTTGCTGGAGCGCCATGGCGCGCGGGCATCCTTCTTCCTGATCGGTGAGCGTGCCCGCCGGCACCCGGACCTTGTGCGCGCTCTGCTCGCCGCGGGGCACACGGCCGAAAACCACACGGACACTCACCCTTTGCATTTTGCCGCCCTGGGCATGGCGGCGCAGAGGCGTCAGATCGAACGCGCCCAGGCAGCGATCGAAGCAGTAGGCGGACAGCCACGTTATTTCCGCCCGCCGGCGGGGCTGCGGAGCCCGCTATTGTATCCCGTCCTGGCCCGCCTCGGGCTTCGGCACGCGTCCTGGAGCCGGCGGGGAGCCGACGGCCTCCTCTCGGACCCAGCGCGTATTCTTCGCCGCCTGCAAGGTACCCAGGCGGGAGATGTGCTTTTGCTCCATGACGGGACCTGGCGTCCTCGTGGCGGCCGGCCGCCCTTGCTGACCGTGCTGCCCCGATTGTTGGCCCAGCTGCGCGAGCAGGCGCTGGAGGCTGTCCCCTTGCCTGATCCTGAAGTGTAAGGAAGGCGAATGGCTACGCCTTGTTCCCCTTCCGAAGCGATCGCATAATGCCTCGCCAGTGCCGGAGACGTGACCTGTCCGCCCCGTCCGATCCCCTTAATCCGACCACACAACGACCTGTCGCAGGCATCGGCCTCTCGACTGATGCAAAAGGGGAGGCAAGGCGGCGCCCGTCGCTGCCATTACGGCGCGGCGTGGCCTGCTGCCTCGCCGTCAGCGTCTTTTCCTTTCCGGCATGGGCGCAAGAAAGCGCGCTTCCGACGCTCCCGGTGTTCGAAGCCGGCATCGGCGGCGGCGGCGGGTGGCTGCCGGACTACCCGGCGGCTGAGCAGAACCACTTCCGTGGCCTGGTCGTGCCCTACATCATCTATCGCGGTGAGATCCTGCGGAGCGATGATCAAGGCGTCCGCGGGCGGGTCTATAATACGCCAGGCGTTGGCCTCGATCTCAGCTTTTCCGGGGCGTTCCCTACCTCGTCGGACGACAACCGGGCCCGGGAAGGCATGCCCGACCTGGACTGGCAGGGGGAGGTCGGGCCCTCCCTTCGCGTCACGCTCTGGCAGGACGAGCAGACCCCCCAGCGTGTGAACGTGGAACTGCCCGTCCGCGCCGTATTTTCAACCGATTGGACTTCGATCCGCTACCGGGGTCTGACGGCCTCGCCGGAACTGGCCTATGAGCGGCTCGGGCTGGGTGCAACTGCCTCCCGGCTACGGGTCGGCATCGGTCCCGTTTTCGCGACAGGCCGATTGATGGACTATTACTACCGGGTGGACCCGGAATATGTCCGCCCCGGCCGCGCCGCTTACGACGCCCAGGCCGGATATCTCGGCACACGCCTCCAGTTTTCCTATCGCCTTCCACTGACAGGCCGGCTGTCCATGGTCGCCGGCGGCAGGCTGGAATCCTTTCACGGCGCCACCAACGATGACAGCCCCCTGTTCCGCCAGAAGTGGAACACGAGCCTTGCGCTAGGCTTCTCCTGGTCGCTGTACCAGTCCGAGACACGGGTTCCTTCCACCTCCGGCCCCTTCGATTGAATGACGGCCCTGCAACCCACGGCGATTTTCCGGCTTGTTCCTACCGCTTTAGGGTCCTGAGCCGTTGACCGCGCTCTTGCTCCTGGGTACCGGGCTTCCTGCTGTGCTGGTCCGCATGGTTTCTTTTTTTGAAAATTTTCAGGCCTTGTGACAGGGTAGTGCATCCTGTGACACGATGCCCAGCTTCGGGAGGATGATCTTGAGCTCTGCGATAGCCATTGAGTCGGAAGTGGCCGCCCTGATCGTCGAAGCCCTGCATCTGGAAATGACGCCCGAGGAAATCGACCCCGATGCCGCACTGTTCGGAGAGGGGTTGGGGTTGGACTCCATCGATGCACTGGAGATCGCGCTGGCCGTGTCCCGCCGTTATGGCTTCCAGCTTCGCTCGGATGACGAAAGAAACGGCCAGATCTTCGCATCCTTGAGGAACCTGGCGGCGCATATCGACAAGAACCGCGTTCAGTGAGGCAGGCCGGGGCCGCGAACCCCGGAGACCTGCGCGGCCTGCTGCGCCGGCATGCTCCGCTGCTGTTGCTCGCGGGCACCGCCTTCGGCCTGCGTCTCGCCGGGCATACCGCCGCCGCTGCACTGCTCGGGTTGGCAGCGCTGGCGGCCTGTTTCGGGCGTTATCTGCGCTTCCAGGCACGCCTTGCACTGGGGGCAGGCGTGGTCGTGCTGAGCTTCGGGTTCTGGTACCATCCTTTGGCCCTGGCATCCCTGGTGCGGCTGCTGCCAGCGCTTGGAATGTTGCTGATGGCCGCACATTTTGGCCTGACCTTGCGTCCAGGCCAGGAGCCTCTGATCGCGCGGTACACGCGGTATGATCCCGGTGTCGACCTGACGGAATGCGCTTCCTATGCCCGGGGGCTGACATGGTTCTGGACGATCGTTTTCCTACTGCTCACGCCGCTTTACGCCATGGCCTTTTTGGGCACGGGTGAGGACGGTGCCATCATCATGACCGCCAGCGGTGCCTTGATGCTGCTGCTGTTCCTGGGCGAACATGTGGTTCGTACGCTGCGCTTTCCCCATTTTGGCCTCGCGACGCCCGTCCGTACGCTGCGCGCCGTGATCGCCGCCACTGTGGCCCGTCATGCCTGAGACCATCCCGCTGACCGATCGCGCACCGGGCGAGATCATGTTCCGTCGTGGCGCTGAGGCGATCACCATCGGCCGTTTCCTGGCCGATGTGGCTGCGCTGGCGGCAAGCCTGCCGGACCGTGCTTACGCGCTGAACCTGTGCAGTGACCGCTACCATGCCCTGCTGGGGCTCGCTGCCGCTGTCAGCCGAGGGCATGTCATGCTGCTCTCCGCCGACCGGACGGAGCGCCGCCTGGACGAGATCGCCGCAGCCTATCCTGACCTCTATGTCATGACCGACGGGGGCATTGGGCCCCAACCTTCCGGCGGCTGGCACCCCCTGGCTGGCGCCGTTCAGGTAGAGGCCATGGGGCAGGGGCAGAGCGGGCCCAGCCCTGAAATTCCAGCCGATCGTGTGGCGATCATCGGCTTCACTTCGGGCAGCACGGGGGAGCCGGCCGCCCATCCTAAGCCCTGGGGCGCGCTCGTGGGCGCCACGCGCGCGGCGGCTGCACGGTTTGGCTTTCAAGGGCCCGAGGTCACGAACCTCGTGGCCACGGTACCGCCGCAGCACATGTATGGCTTCGAGACGACCATGGCGATGCCGCTGCATGCTGCCACGGCAAGCCATGACGGACCGCATTTTTACCCCGTGGAAATCGCCGAGGCGCTGCATGCTGTGCCGGCGCCGCGCGTGCTGATTACAACGCCCCTCCAGATGCGGGCATTGCTGGGCTCGGGCGAGGCGCTGCCGGATTTGGCCTGCGTCATCTCCGCGACGGCGCCCCTGGCACCCGAGCTGGCCGCTGGCGCTGAAGCTGCCTGGGAAACCGAAGTCCTGGAAATTTACGGGGCTACCGAGATTGGCTCCATCGCCAGCCGCCGTACCACGGAAGGCGATATCTGGAGCCTGTATGATGGCATTGAGTTCGAGCGGGATGGAGAAGACGCGGTGCTTGTGAGCGTACCGGGTATGCCGTGCCCTGTGGTGCTCGCAGATGCCGTGGCCTTCGAGCCCGATCGCCGGTTTCGCCTGCTGGGCCGGCGCGCTGATATGGTCAAGCTTGCGGGCAAGCGCGCATCGCTGACCAGCCTCAACAGGCTGCTCCTGCAGGTGAAGGGTGTCGAGGACGGTGTCTTCGTCGCGCCGGAGGACCTGGATATCAATCCCGCGGCGAGGCTGATGGTCTATGCTGTCGCGCCAGACCACAGCCCCGCCGAGATTCTCGCAGCGTTGCGGGGACAAGTGGACCCGGTGTTCCTGCCGCGCCGCGTCGTCCTCGTCTCTTCGCTTCCCCGCAATGAGATCGGCAAGCTGACACGGCACGCGTTGGATGCGCTCCGCCGCCAGCCCGTCCACGAAGCAGAATGACGGCGTTTTCGCTGCCGCCAGAGCACCCATGCTTCGCGGGCCACTTCCCGGGGCGGCCGCTTGTGCCCGGCGTCGTGCTGCTGGACGCCGTTTTTCAGGCGATCGCGGAAGCAGGCCACGGCCAGGTCACGCGTCTGCGGCATGCCAAGTTTCGCGCACCTGTAGGGCCAGGCGTCGCGATGGAAATCGAACTGCAGCCGCTCGCCCCGGGGCGGGTCGGCTTCCGCTGCCGGAGCGGTGAGAACCTCACGCTGGCGGGCGAGGTGGAGGTGGCTTTCCCCCCGTGACCTGGACGCGGCAGCGAGAACGCGGCAGCATTGCCGCCCTACGATTGATGGCCTGGATCGTAACGCGGCTCGGCTACCGCGTCGGCTATGCGCTGCTTTATCCGATCGCAGTCTATTTCTTCCTCTCCTCACCGAAACAGCGCCGCGCGGTGCGGCAGTTTCAGCGGCGGGCACTGGGCAGGGAGCCTGGCTACCGCGATCTCTTCCGGCCTTTCTTCATATTTTCAGCCACCTTGCTGGATCGTCTCTTCCTCGTCGATGGCAAGCGGCACGGCTACGCACTGCGCATCGTTGGCCTCGACCTGCTGAACGAGCGCATCGCACGGGGGCAGGGCTGTATTCTGCTGGGGGCCCATCTTGGCAGCTTTGAAGCCATGCGCGCCGTGGCCGATACCGGCTGCCCGGTGGAGGTCGTGGCCCTGATGCACCAGGACAATGCGGTAAACGTGGCCAGCTTCTTTGCCGAATGGGCGCCCCGCCAGGCTGCGGCGGTCATTCCACTAGGGCGGCCGGATGCCATGTTGCGGGCGAAGGAATGCCTGGAGCGGGGGGGGCTGGTCGGCATTCTGGCGGATCGGACGCCGGGCACGGGCAAGGTCACCCGGGTTCCATTTCTGGGCGCCGATGCGGCCTTCCCGCTCGGTCCCCACATTCTGGCCGCGGTGCTTGATGCCCCTGTGATGATCGCGTTCGGGGTCTGGACGGGCCCGCGCAGCTATGAGGTGCATTTCCGGCCCTTTGCTGACCGGATCACCATGAACAGGCGCAACCGCGAGGCATCCCTTGAGGCCACGGTGCGGGATTACGCCAGCAGATTTGAGCATATCGCTCGAGAATTCCCGTATAACTGGTTCAATTTTTACGATTTTTGGGAAGAGACAGGTTTGCGATGATGGTGCGTCGTTTGGCTGGGTTGCTGATCGCCGGCTGCCTTTGGGCCGCCTCGCAGCCTGCTGCCGCCGAGGCCACACTGGAAGGAACGATGCGCGCGCTCGCCGCCCAGCCCCACAGGCAGGCGGAGTTCAGTGAGGAAAAGGCCATTCCGGAGCTCAGCGCGCCCCTTCCCAGCACGGGGACCTTGTCCTGGTCCGCCCCCAGCCGGCTGGAAAAGCATACGACCTGGCCGGCGGAGGAGCGCCTATTGATCGAAGGCGATCGTCTCCTGCTGGAGCGCCCAGCGCAGAATCTCCGCCAGGAGCTCAGCCTTCAGCAGTCCCCCGATCTCCGCCCGTTTGTCGAGGCCATTCGCGCCACGATGGCGGGCGATCTGGCGACGTTGCAACAGTACTACTCGATAGACTTCAAGCCGGAGGGCGAGGGGTGGCGGATGCTGCTGACGCCGCTCTCAATGCGGACGAGGGCCGCCCTGCAATTATTTGATTTTCGTGGAAAAGGTGCTGACCTCCTCTCGGTCGAGACGCGCGCGAGCGACGGAACCACGCGGCTGCGGATCACCCCCCGTCCGTGATGCCGGGTTTGCTGTCGCGCGCCTTGCCGCGGCTGGCCGCCGCCTTGCTGCTGCTGGCGGTCGTGGGCTGGGCCTTGTTCCGGCTCATCCCTATCCGCGCCGAGATGAGCGATCTCCTGCCGCCTGGGCGCACCCCGGCCGCCGAATTTCTTCTGCGTGAATTGCAATCGGGTGTGGCCACGACCTTGCTCCTGGCCGGCATCGAAGGGGCTCCTGAGCAGGAACTGGCCCGGATCAGTCGGCAGCTTGGCGACAGCCTGCGGCAATCCGGTCGGTTCTCCTTTGTCGGCAACGGCTCCCTCGATCTGGACGATGCTGAGCGGGACCTGATCTTCCGCTACCGCTACCTTCTCTCTTCCAGCAATCTGGGAGAGATGGACGGCAACGATCTGAAAGCAAAGCTCTCTGGCCTTCTTGAAGGACTGCGGTCATCTGCTTCCCCACTCGTGGCACGTTTCGGCTTCGCTGATCCTACAGGGGCCTTCCTCGATTTGCTGCGGGGCTGGCTGGGGCAGAGTCGCGTGCAACTCCTTCACGGCGTCTGGTTCGCCGAGGGCGCCTTACCGCCCCGGGCGCTGATCGTCGCGCGAAGCCATGCTTCCGGCCTCGACACGGAGGCCCAGGCCGCCGCGGTCGCCACCTTCCGTGAAGCCTTCGCCGCGGCCAGCCCGGGCGGGGCAAAGCTGTTGCTGAGCGGTCCTGGTGTCTTCGGGGCGGAAGCGGCGGCGGCCGTGCGGAGCGACGTGGAGATGATCTCCATCCTCTCCGGTGCCTTGATCCTGGGCTTTCTCTGGCTGCGTTACCGCTCCGGGCTGATGCTTCTGGCTGTGGCCGTGCCTTTGGCAGCGGGCACCCTGGCCGGCTTGCTGGCCGTAGGGATGCTATTTGGTGCCGTTCATGGCGCCGCGCTGGGCTTCGGCATGACGATGCTGGGTGTCGTGGTCGATTATCCGCTTCTGCTCATTACCCAAAGGCGCCCGGATGAAAGCCTGCACCAGGCCGCCCGGCGCATCTGGCCGACCCTGAGCCTCGCCGCCGGCGCGGCCGCCCTCGGGCTCACGGGCATGATGGCTTCCGGCTTTCCGATGCTGGCGCAGCTGGGCGTCTTCGGCGCGGTGGGGCTGCTGGTGGGCGTGCTCGTCACGGCATGGGTCCTTCCCTGGCTACTGGCAGGGCAGGTGTTCATTGCCCGTCCCCTTCCATCCTTTCTCGGGCGGGCCTTCTGGGCCCTGCGAGGGCGGAGGCAGCTTGCGTGGCTGGCGCCCTTGGCTGGGGTGTTCCTCCTCATTGCCGGAGGAATGCGGTGGGAGGATGACCTGGCGCGGTTGAGTCCTGTTCCCCAGGCCCAACGCGATCTCGACGAAACGCTGCGCCGGCAGCTTGGTGCGCCCGATGTGCGTGGCATCGTCTCGGTCACTGGCAGGGATGCGGAGGACGTGCTGCGGCGCGCCGAGAGAGTGGGCCATGCTTTGCAGCCGCTGGTCGCCAGCGGCGCCCTGGGCGGATTTGATACCCCGGCCCGTTACCTTCCCAGCACCGAGACCCAGCAGGCGCGCCAACGTGCCTTGCCCTCCCGTGATGAGATGGCCCAGCGGCTGGAGGGGGCCATGGAAGGGCTGCCTTTCCGGCCCGGGGCCTTTCAGCGCTTCCTGGACAGTCTGACGGAGTCCGCCGCCCTGCCTCCGCTGACGGTCCAGGATCTCCCACGGCTGACTGTGCTTGGGGCGCGGCTTGGCCCTCTTCTTTCGGAGCGTGGCGGCCAGTGGCAGGGGCTCCTGATTCCCCAGGATCTCCAAGACCCCGATGCCCTGCGTCAGGCATTGGCGGAGCTGAACGACCCCTCGGTCATGTGGGTCGATGTGAAGGCGGAGATGGAGGGAATTGTCGCGCTGACCAGCCGCAAGGCCATCCTCTGGTGCGCTATCGGCGGTGTGGCTGTGCTGTTGCTACTGGTTCTGGGCCAGAGGCGCCAACGGGGCGTCTCCTGGCTAGGCGGGATCGTGCCGGCCTTGTGGACGGCCGCCCCGATTTTCGGAGCTTTGCTTATCACCCTCTGCATCCTTGAGCTGCTTGGGCAGCGCCTGACGCCATTCCACCTGGTGGCGCTGCTGCTGGCGGCGGGCGTCGGAATGGATTACGCCCTGTTCCTCGGTACCGCCGCCCATCAGGGCAGGGAGGAGTTTGAGCGCACCCTGAGCGCGATCTTCAACTGCAGCATGACGACTTTGCTGACCTTCGGTCTGCTTGCCTTTTGCGCGACCCCGGTTTTGCACAGTATCGGCCTGACCGTCTTCGTTGGCGTCATCGCTGCGTTCCTGCTGGCCCTGAGTTTATCTCCCAGGCCGCATTCCTCACTGGCGGCTGGCTGATACGCCTCCCAATTGAAACTGATCATGCACTCTGCTTTCTTTCCCCTGGCGCTTTCGGCCTATACGGCAGTCAGTGCAATCGGTACGGGCCTCGATGCCACGCGAAAAGCGTTGCAAGACAGGCAGGGCGGCCTGCGCCCGGCGGAGCCGGATGACGCACCCGCGCGCTGGGTTGGCCGTGTCACGGATATCGAGGCCGTGGAACTGCCGCCGGAGCTGGCGCGCTTCAGCTGCCGTAACAATCGACTGGCCGAATTGGCCTTGCGTCAGGATGGCTTCGCCGCCGCCGTCGAGCATGCGCGGCAGCGCTTTGGCGCCGGGCGCGTGGCTGTCATCCTCGGCACCAGCACATCCGGCATTGCCGAGACAGAGGCCGCCTATCGTCGCCGGCCAAAGGGGCAGACGGCGCTGCCGGATGATTTCGACTTCGCGGCGACGCATGACCTGTTTTCCCTGCCGCGTTTCGTACGGGCAAGGCTCGGCCTCTCAGGGCCCGCATTCAGCATTTCCACCGCCTGCACCTCGGGAGCGCGCGCTTTCATGGAGGCGTCGACCATGATCCAGCTCGGGTTGTGCGATGCTGCCGTCGTCGGGGGCGTGGACACGCTCTGCCGGATGACACTGCAAGGTTTCGGCTCGCTGGCGCTGCTGTCCGAGGGACCGACGCGGCCCTGCGCCTCTGACCGGGATGGTATTACTGTCGGGGAGGCTGCGGGGTTTGCCCTGGTCGTGGCTCCGCAGCACGCTCCTTCAGGGACTCCTGTGCTGCTGGGCGCGGGTGCGAGCAGTGACGGGCACCATATGTCCTCGCCTCATCCTGAGGGCCTCGGCGCGGTCTCGGCCATGCAGGCAGCGCTGGCGGCCAGCGGGCTGGAGCCGGGCCAGATCGATTACATCAACCTGCATGGCACGGGCACCCGCGCTAATGACTCCATGGAGGCCCGCGCCGTGGCGCATCTGTTCGGCCGGGAGGTGCCGTGTTCCTCCACCAAGGGCTGGACGGGGCATACCTTGGGTGCATCCGGCGCGCTGGAGGCAGTGATTGCCGCGCTCAGCATCCAGGATGGGTTGATGCCGGGTTGCCTGGGCGTCACCGAGATTGATCCGGAGTTCGAGATCGACATCGTGACGGCCAATCGCAGCGCGCCGATCCGTCATGTTCTCAGCAATTCATTCGGCTTCGGCGGCAGCAACTGCAGCCTGATCATTGGCGCGCCGGCGGGGGCGGGCGCGTGAGCGGGATCGAGTGCTTCGTTGGTGGCATTGCGCTTCTCGGTCCCGGGTTGCCTGGCTGGGCCGCCAGCCAGGCGGTTCTGAGCGGCAGCGAGCCGTGGCAGGATACGCCGGTCACCATTCCTCCTCCCGCCATGCTGGCTCCTGTGGAACGGCGGCGGACAAGCCTCGTCGTGCGCCTCGCCTTGGCCGTATCGGCGGAGGCCGTAGGAGATACAGGGCTCGAGGCCGAGGGGTTGGACACGGTCTTCGCCAGCTCCAACGGAGATGGCGCGGTGGTGGGAGCCATATTGGATGCGCTGGCCATATCTGAAGGCGCTGTCTCGCCGACCCAGTTCCATAATTCGGTGCACAATGCCGCCGCTGGCTACTGGGGCATCGGCGCCCGATCCACCCGGCCGTCGATCAGTCTGGGATGTCATCGCGACAGCTTCCCCATGGGGCTGCTGCATGCGGCATCCCAGGTGGCGGGGCGGGGGGTGCCGGTGCTGTTCTGCGCTTACGATGCCCCGTTGCCAGAACCGCTCGCGCCGCTTCATCCCACCGATTTCCCATTCGCCATGGCCTGCGTGCTGACGCCGGAACGCTTGCCCTGCAGCCGCGCCCGCTTGACGCTGCAATACGTGCCTACGGCGGATGATGCCGTGGATCCTCCGTCAGCATGGGAGGAGATGGAGCGAGGAAATCCCGCTGCCCGGTCCCTGCCTCTGCTGGCGGCACTGGCGGCTGGGCGGGCCAGGACCGTGGCATTGCCTTTGCTGGATGGCGGGCGGCTCGACATCGAGGTATCGCCGTGAGGAAGGCGCCGCTGGCGCATGCCGCGATCGCGGCCCTGGTGCCGCATGCCGGGAGCATGTGTCTGCTGGACCGTGCGCTCCATTGGGATGAGAACGACATTGTCTGTATGGCCGTCTCCCACCGCGATACTGCTAACCCGCTGCGGCGGGACGGCGTGTTACCGGCGATATGTGGCGTGGAATATGCCTTGCAGGCCATGGCGCTGCACGGCGCGCTGACCGGAACGGATGGTCCCCAGCCCCCCGGCTATCTGGCCAGCCTGCGCGGCATCGAGCTGGGGGTGAGCCGGCTCGACGACATCAAGGATGACCTTCGTATCGAAGCCTCGGCGCTGACGCGGGAAGCGCGTTCCTTCATTTATGCATTTCGCGCCCTGGCGGGCAGCCGCGCCCTCTTCGCGGGGCAGGCCGCCATCATCCTTCCGCAGGATGGCGCGGCATGAAGCGGGCTTTGGTGACAGGGGCCGCCAGTCCCATCGGGGCTGCTATCGCCCGGCAACTCGCGGCGGATGGGCTGCACGTTATTCTGCACGCCCATGCCAATCTGGAACGCGCCAAGACGCTCGCGGGAGAGCTCAGAGGTGCCGGGCAGAAGGCTGAGGCCATCGGCTTCGACCTCTCGGATGCCGCTGCCAGCGCGGCAGCGGTGGCAGCGGTGTTGGAGGCTGGCCCCGTGCAGGTGCTGGTCCACAACGCTGGTACCCACGCCGACGCCCCGATGGCGGGTATGACGGCGGCGCAGTGGCACAGCGTGATCGATATATCATTGAATGGCTTTTTCCATGTCGTTCAGCCGTTGCTGCTGCCCATGATCGGCACCCGCTGGGGGCGCATCGTCGCCATCTCCTCTGTGTCGGCCATCATGGGCAATCGTGGGCAGGCGAACTACGCGGCCGCCAAGGCGGGGTTGACGGGCGCGGTGAGGTCCCTGAGCCTCGAATGCGCCCCGCGAGGCGTGACTGCGAACGTTGTCGCGCCAGGCGTGATCGACAGTCCCGCAGTGAAGGCGGTGATGACGAAGGAGCAGATCGCGCAGCTGGTTCCGGCGAAGCGTGCGGGCCGGCCGGAGGAGGTGGCGGACCTCGTCAGCTTCCTCGCCTCGGACCGGGCGAGCTACATTTCCGGCCAGACGATTTCGATCAATGGCGGCATGGCCTGAACCAAGCCCGGCTGTAGGCGTGAATTCTTGTAAGAAACGGTGACAAGCGCCCCTGTTCCGCTTCAAAATCCTGTGCCGAGACGGCGAGAAGCCGCCGGGACTCCAGGAGGAGCAGAACAGGAAATGATAAGCCGTCGCTTTCTGGCCGGTAGCGCCCTGGCGGGGACCACCGCCGCGCTCGCCACCCCCGCAATCGCGCAGACCGCGCCTGAAATCCGCTGGCGTATGGCCAGCAGCTTTCCACGCTCGCTGGACACCATCTATGGCGCCGGCGAGCATGTGGCAAAGCGCGTCGCTATCCTGACGGATGGAAAGTTTCAGATCCGCTCCTTCCCAGCAGGCGAGCTGGTGCCGGGGCTTCAGGTGGCCGATGCCGTTCAGAATGGCACGGTGGAATGCGCCCACACGGCCTCCTACTATTTCACGGGCAAGGATCCGACCTTTGCTTTCGATGGCGCCGTGCCGTTTGGCCTGAATATGCGCCAGACCAATGCTTGGCTGATCCAGGGTGGCGGGCGAGATGTGCTGAAGGAATTCTTCGCCGGCTACAACATCGTCTCCATCCCGGCTGGCAACACAGGCGCGCAGATGGGCGGCTGGTTCCGGCGGGAGATCAAGACGGTCAAGGATCTGGATGGGCTGAAGTTCCGCATTGCCGGCATCGCCGGCAGCATGATGCAGAAGCTCGGCGTCATCCCGCAGCAGATCGCCGGTGGCGACATCTATCCGGCGCTGGAGAAGGGCACGATCGACGCCGCCGAATGGGTCGGGCCCTATGACGATGAGAAGCTCGGCTTCAACCGTGTGGCGCCGTTCTATTACTACCCTGGCTTCTGGGAAGGTTCGCTGAACCTCTCCTTCTACGTCAACAAGGCGAAGATGGACGAACTGCCAGCCTTGTACCGGGAAGCGCTGGAGAGCGCCTGTCGCGACTCCACGATCGAAACCATCGCCAAATACGATGTGCAGAACCCGGCGGCGCTACGGCGCCTCGTGGCCGCCGGCACCCAGCTTCGCCCCTTCCCACGCGAGGTAATGCAGGCCTGCTACAAGGCGGCCTTCGAACTGTATGACGAAATCGCTGCCCAGAATGCGGAGTTCAAGAAGGTCTACGACCACTGGAAGGCGTTCCGGGAGACCCAGTATGGCTGGTTCCGGGTGACCGAATACAGCTTCGACCAGTTCGTTTATTTCATGTATGGGCAGGAATTGCAGCAGCAGGCCCAGCGGCGCTGATGTGGGGCGCGCCTGCTCCCGGCCGGGCGGGACGGCAGGCGCGCGGCCCCTTTTATGGATAGCTTAATAGGAGGAACCCACGGGATGGGTCCGTTTCTGGCCTTCAGCCGCGCCATGGATAAGGTGAGCGGCGCTTTCGGCTGGGTGGCCGACTGGATGGTGTTGCTGGCGTGTCTGATCAGTGCCGGTAATGCGACGGTACGCTACACGATCAACTACAGTTCCAATGCCTGGCTGGAGGTGCAGTGGTACCTCTTCGCGGGCATCGTCATGCTCGGCGCCTCCTACACCCTCGTCCGCAACGAGCATGTGCGGGTGGATCTGGTCTATGGCAGCCTCGGCCAGCGCGGGAAATTGTGGGTCGATGTCTTCGGCCTCATCCTGTTCCTGCTGCCTGCCATGGCGCTGCTGACCTGGATGACATGGCCATTCTTCCTGGATGCCTTTGTCCGCAACGAGCAATCCTCCAATGCGGGCGGGCTGGTCCGCTGGCCTGTCAAGCTGCTCATGCCGCTGGGTTTTCTACTCCTGACGCTGCAGGGCTTCGCCGAGCTGATCAAACGCATCGCCCTTCTGCGCGGCATCCAGCCGTCCGGTGAGGTGGTCGTCGAATACGTCCGTCCCGAACAATAATCCCGCACTGGAACCTGTCCGACGATGCTCTCCCTTGAGCTGATGCCGCCGCTGATGTTCGGCGGTCTGGTCGTATTCCTGCTGATTGGCTTTCCGGTCGCCTTTTCCCTTGCGGCGGTTGGGTTGTTCTTCGGCTTTCTCTCGATCGAGCTGGGGTTCTTCACCCCCGCTTATCTGGGCAATTTGCCGCTGCGTGTCTTCGGCATCCTGTCCAATGAACTGCTACTGGCCATTCCGTTCTTCACCCTGATGGGTGCCATTCTGGAACGATGCGGGCTGGCCGAGGACCTGCTGGAAGGCACAGGCCAGTTGTTCGGCAAGGTGCCCGGCGGCCTGGCCTATGCGGTCATTCTGGTAGGTGCGGTGCTGGGCGCCATTACCGGCACGGTCGCCGCCTCCGTCATCGCCATGGGCATGATCAGCCTGCCGATCATGATGCGCTACGGCTACGACATGCGCATCGCGACGGGCGTCATCGCCGCCTCGGGCACCATCACACAGGTCATTCCGCCCTCTCTGGTGCTGATCGTCCTGGGCGATCAGCTCGGCCGCAGCGTGGGGGACATGTATGCCGGCGCCATCGGGCCCAGCATACTCCAGGTGCTCCTCTTCATGGGCTTCATCGCGCTGGTCTCCATCTTCCAGCCGAAGCGCGTGCCGCCGCTGCCGGACGAGGCGCTCGGCCCGCGCGGCTGGCCGCTGATCTGGCGGGTGGTGAAGGGCATGGTGCCGTGCCTGGTGCTCATCTTCCTCGTGCTGGGGACGATCTTCCTGGGTCTGGCCACGCCGACCGAGGCGGGTGCCATGGGCGCGGTCGGCGCCGTCCTGCTGGCGGCGATGAACCGTCGCCTGACCTGGACGCTGATCAATCAGGCCATGCAGAACACCATGCGCCTGACGGCCATGGTCATTTTCATCCTGGTCGGCTCCACGGTGTTCTCGCTGGTCTTCCAGGGCGTCGATGGCGGGCTCTGGATCGAGCACCTGCTGTCCCACCTGCCTGGCGGTCAGGCCGGCTTCCTGATCTTCGTCAACATCTTCATCTTCTTCCTGGCCTTCTTCCTCGATTTCTTCGAGATCGTCTTCATCGTCGTGCCGTTGCTGGTGCCGGCGGCCGCCAAGCTGGACATCGACCTCGTCTGGTTCGGTGTCCTGCTCTGCGTGAACATGCAGACCAGCTTCATGCACCCGCCCTTCGGCTTTGCGCTGTTTTACCTGCGGGGCATCGCTCCCAAGACGGTCCTGTCGCGGGACATCTATATGGGCGCGATTCCGTGGGTGGCCTTGCAGCTTATCCTCGTCGCCATCGTCATCTTCTGGCCGGAGAGCGTGACTTACTGGCTGGATAAGGGCACGGGGGTAGACCCCAACACCGTTCGTATCGAAATACCGATGTCGGACATTCCGGAGAACGATGCCCCGGTGACGTTCAAATAGGCTCGGGTGAATAAGCCCGGGCGGGCAGGGGGCTCACGCTTCCTGCCCGCCTTTCTTTCCTCAACAAATGCAAATGACTTGCAATTGCATTATACCGGCCTTAGGTCATCCCCCACGACCGCTGGCCGGAGGAGCAACATGATGAACACTCTGGATGCCCTGCTGTCCCGCGCTTCCGCCTCCGTCCTGCAGGACCCCGCGCCCGAGGGCGAGGCGCTGCGCCAGATCCTCGAAACCGGCCTGCGCGCGCCAGACCACGGCCATCTGCGCCCCTGGCAGTTCATTCTGATCCGCGGTGAGGCCCGCGCCCGCTGGGCCGAGGCCGTCGTGGCGGCCACGCTGGCCCGCGACCCCGAGACGCCGCCGGGATTGCTCCAGAAGCGGCGCACCCGCATCAACGGCGTTCCGCTCATCGTCGCGCTGGGCGTCCGGGTGAAGGCCGGCAAGATCCCCGAGGTAGAGCAGCTGCTCTCCGCCGGCGCGGCGGCGATGAACATGCTGAACGCAGCTCACGCCCTCGGCTTCGGTGGCATCTGGGTCACCGGCGCCAATGCCTACGACCCCGCCCTGGTCACGGCCCTCGGCCTCGCGCCCGAGGACCGGCTGGCGGGCTTTCTCTATCTCGGCACCCCGGCCGAGCCCCGCCCAACCCCCCGTCGTCCTGCCCTCGACGAGCATCTCAGCGAATGGACCGGCGTGCCCGCGCCGGCCTGAAGAGGAGCACGATGATCTTCGCCGCCAATGACGACTTGCCCCGCTCCGCGCTTCCGGCGCTGGAGAACGCCCTGCTCTGGTCGATGCAGGCCTGGGTGGTGGGGCTGTGCAAAGGTGCCGATGTCGCCGGCCGCATCGGCGATCTCTATGCCGATCTCGGCGCGCCGACGGCGACAGGTTATCTGGACGGCTTCATGTGGACCCTCAGCCAGGGCGCGACCCGGATGCTGGAGGTGAATTGCGTCTGCTGCGACACCGTCAGCGCGGATGAGCGCGCCCTGCTCGATGTCTTCGCCTTGCAGCAGCAGGGGCAGGTGGATGAGGCGCTGGGCCTGCTGCGGGGTATGATGACGCCCGGCGCCGCCCTGGCCGCCCGCAGCAGCGCTGCTCGGCTGATAGCGGCTCTGAACGAGGCCGGGCAGTATCTGCCGGAGGCCGAGGCGGCGGTGCGCCGGCATACCCTCGTGCTGCCCGCCGGCCGGATTGTCGCTCCGATGCCGAGCTGGGTGCATTAACCGGTATATCCCGGGGGCGTGGCGCCCCCGGAAAGCCGAAGTCTCAGACGCGCTCCAGCGCAATCATTCAGACGCGCTCAAGCACGATGGCGATACCCTGGCCGACGCCGATGCACATGGTGGCCACGGCGTAGCGTCCCTGGCGGCGGTGCAGCTCGGCCACCGCCGTCTGCACGATACGGGCGCCGGACATGCCGAGCGGATGGCCCAGCGCGATGGCGCCGCCATTCGGGTTCACATGCTCCGCATCATCGGGCAGGCCGAGATCCCGCATCACGGCCAGGGCCTGGGACGCGAACGCCTCGTTCAGCTCGATGACATCAATGTCGGAGAGCTTCAGCCCGGCCTTGGCCAGCACCTTGCGGGTGGCGGGAGCAGGGCCGAAGCCCATGATGCGCGGCGGCACCCCGGCCGTCGCCATGGCCACCACGCGGGCGCGCGGCGTCAGCCCATACCGGCCCGCAGCGGCCTCACTGGCGAGGATCAGCGCGCAGGCGCCGTCATTGACGCCGGAGGCATTGCCGGCCGTCACCGTGCCGCCTTCCTTGCGGAAGGGCGTGCCGAGCTTGGCCAGGGCTTCCAGCGTCGTGTCCGGGCGCGGGTGCTCGTCCTGGGAGAAGACGATCGGGTCGCCCTTGCGGCGCTTGATCTCGACCGGCGTGATCTCTTCGGCGAAGCGCCCGGCGGCCTGGGCGGCCTTGGCGCGCTGCTGGCTGCGGAAAGCGAAGAGATCCTGGTCCTGACGGGAGATCTGGAAATCCGCGGCGACGTTCTCGCCCGTCTCCGGCATGGAATCCACGCCGTACTGCGCCTTCATCAGCGGGTTGATGAACCGCCAGCCGATGGTGGTGTCGTAGATCTCCGCTGCACGGCCGAAGGCTTCGGTGCTCTTGCCCTGCACGAAGGGTGCGCGGGTCATGCTCTCGACACCGCCGGCCAGCATGAGCTCCGCCTCGCCGGCCTTGATGGCGCGTGCCGCCGTGCCCGTGGCGTCCATGCCGGAGCCACAGAGGCGGTTGACGGTAGAGCCGCCGACGCTGTCCGGCAGCCCTGCGAGCAGCGAGGACATGCGCGCGACATTGCGGTTGTCTTCGCCCGCCTGGTTGGCACAGCCATAAATGACGTCATCCAGCGCGGCCCAGTCCACGCCCGGATTCCGCGCCATCAGCGCCTTCATCGGAATGGCGCCGAGATCGTCCGCCCGGACCGGCGCCAGGGAGCCCGCGTAACGGCCGATCGGGGTACGGATGGCGTCGCAGATGAACGCTTCAGTCATGTCGTTTCCTTCTCAGGCCGGCAGATGCAGCTTGGCACCGGTCTGGGCCTGAAGCGCATCGAGCGTCAGCCCCGGCACCATTTCCAGAACGGTGAAGCCCTGCGGCCGCACCTCGATAACCGCGAGATTGGTGTAGATGCGCGACACGGCACCCAGCGCGGTCAGCGGGTAGGAGCACTGCTCCACCAGCTTCGGCTGCCCGTCCTTGGTCGTGTGCTCCATGAGCACCCACAGCCGCTTGGCGCCGGCGGACAGATCCATGGCGCCGCCGACGGCGGGTGCGTTATCCGCCGCCGAGGTCGCCCAGTTGGCGATGTCGCCGTTCTGCGCGACCTCGAAGGCGCCCAGCACGCAAAGATCCAGATGCCCGCCACGGATGATGGCGAAGCTGTCGGCATGGTGGAAGAAGCTGCCGCCCGGGCGCAGCGTTACCTGCTGCTTGCCGGCATTGATCAGCCAGGGATCCGCCTGTTCCGGGGTGGGGGCAGGGCCCATGCCCAGCAGCCCGTTCTCGGAATGGAAGATCACCTCACGTTCCTGCGGCACATAGTCGGCCACCATGGTCGGCAGGCCGATGCCCAGGTTGACATACCAACCCTCGGGGATGTCGCGCGCCAGGCGCTCCGCCATCTGCTTGCGAGAGAGGGCCTGGAAGGACAGGTCGTTCATGCCGCCTTCTCCTGCGCTTCAGTGGCGTCTACCGGCACATGCACCACGCGGCTCACGAAGATGCCCGGCGTCACCACTGTCTCCGGCGCAATCTCGCCAAGCTCCACGATCCGGTTGGCCTGCACGATGGTAAGATCGGCGGCCGTCGCCATGACGGGGTTGAAATTGCGGCCACTGAGCCGGAAGGTCAGGTTGCCCCAGCGGTCGGCGAGCTCGGCCTGAACCAGCGCGACATCGGCCTTCAGCGCGGTTTCCAGCACGCAGTGCTGGCCGTTGAATTCCGCTGTCTGCTTGCCCTTGGCGAGCAGGGTGCCGTAGCCGGTGGGCGTGTAGAAGGCCGGGATGCCGGCACCGGCGGCGCGCAGCCGCTCCGCCAGCGTGCCCTGTGGCACCACTTCCAGCTCGATCTCGTGGTTGCGGAACAGTTCCTCGAACACCACCGAGCCGGCGCTGCGCGGGTAGGAGCAGATGATCTTCCGCACCCGCCGCATGTCGAGCAGCCGTGCCAGGCCCACACGCCCCGCGCCGGCATTGTTAGCGACCACGGTGAGATCCTTGGCGCCCTGTTCGATGAGCCCGTCGATCAGCGCGTCCGGCTGGCCCACCGAGCCGAAGCCGCCCACCAAGACTGTGCTGCCGTCTTTGATGCCGGACATGGCTTCGGCCATGTCGCGCACCACCTTATTGATCATGCCGTCCTCCCGGATGCGGTTGCCGGGAAGGTTGACTCTTTTGGGCGATCTACGCAACACTGTGCGATATGCGCACACATAACGAGCCAACCGGGGTGGACAAGGCGGATATGCTGGGCGGCCTCGCACGCGGCCTGGCGGTCATCGAGGCATTCAATCCGCAGCGTCCGAAGGCCAGTATCGCGGACATCGCCCGCGCCACAGGGCTGACCCGCGCGGCCGCGCGCCGTTGCCTGCTGACCTTGCAGGAGCTGGGCTACGCGGAATTCGACGGCAAGTTCTTCAGCCTAACGCCCAGGGTGCTGCGGCTGGGCGGAGCCTATCTCTCCAGCACGCCCCTGCCGGATATCCTGCAACCGGAGCTGGAAGCGGTGCGTGAGGCCGTGCATGAAAGCTGTTCGGCCGCCATCCTCGATGGCGCGGACGTTATCTATGTGGCGCGCAGCGCGGCGAAGCGCATCATGTCCGTGTCCCTCGGGGTGGGCAGCAGGCTTCCGGCGCATTGCACGTCGCTGGGAAGGGCTTTGCTCTCTGCGCTTCCCGACTCGCGCCTGGAGGCCTTCCTGGCCCAGCTTCAGCCGCCATCTCTGGGCGAGCATACTCGTGCCGCTGTGCTGGCCAGCCGGGCGGCGGGCTATGCATTGGTGAATGAGGAGCTTGAGCCGGGCCTGCGCTCCGTGGCGATGCCCGTGCGGGACATGCGGGGGCGTTGCGTGGCAGCCATCAATATCGGCGCCCATGCCGGGCGGGCGACGGATGCCGTGGTGGAGGAACAGTTCCTGCCCGCCCTGCGGCGCGCTGTGGCCCGGCTGGCGGAACGCATCCCCGGATAAGAAAAGGGCGGGATGGTTGCCCATCCCGCCCCGTTTCATCAGGCGAGGAAGCTGCGAAGCGCCCGGCCGCGCCGGGACTGCTGGAGCTTCTTCAGCGCCTTCGCCTCGATCTGGCGGATACGCTCGCGGGTCACGTTGAAGGTGCGGCCCACCTCTTCCAGCGTGTGCTCGTTCTCGGCGCCGATGCCAAAGCGCATGCGCAGGATACGCTCCTCACGCGGGCTGAGGCCGGACAGCACATTGGTCGCCGCGTCGCGGAGCGAGGAGCGAGCCGCCGCGTCGAACGGCATCACAGCGTTCTCGTCCTCGATCAGGTCACCCAGGCGGCCGTCATCCTCTTCGCCGATCGGGGCCTCAAGGCTGATCGGCTCGCGGGCCAGGCGCTGCACCGTGCGGACCTTGTCGGCCGACATGCCCAGCTCGTTCGCCAGCTCCTCCGGCGTCGGCTCGCGGCCGGCCTTCTGAGCGAAGCGGCGGCTGGTGCGTGCCACCTTGGCCGCCGTCTCCGTCATGTGGACGGGGACGCGGATGGTGCGGGACTGGTCGGCGATGGAACGGGTGATGGCCTGACGGACCCACCACGTCGCATAGGTGCCGAACTTGAAGCCACGGCGCCAGTCGAACTTCTCCACCGCGCGCATCAGGCCGATGTTGCCCTCCTGGATGAGGTCACCGAACATCAGGCCGCGGTTGCGGTAGCGCTTCGCGATGTGCACGACGAGGCGGAGATTGGCCTGAACCAGCTCCTCCTTGGCGCGGCGCATCTGGCGCTCGCCCTGGGCCACGGCGTCGCAGACCTGGCGCAGGCGGGCGGCGGCGAGGCCGTTCTCCTGCTCCAGCGCGGCGATACCGGCGCGGACGCTGGCCAGCTCGGCCTTCAGATCGACCACCGGCCCACCGCGGCGGCGGGGCTTCTCCAGCTTCAGCACGGCCTCGACGGCGGCTTCGCTGCCATCCCAGATCGCGATGAAGTCGGCATGCGAGACACCGCAGCCCTGGGCCGCACGGGAGGCGCGGCCATCCAGTGCCATCAGCTTGCGCTTGGCCTCACGGACTGTGGCCACCAGCATGTCCAGCCGCGCGGGGCGCAGATGCACATTGGCCAGCAGGCCTGCCAACTCCGCCTTCAGCGCATCCGCAGCTTCGCCGGAAAGGGTGGGCAGCGGGGTACGGGCGGCAAACAGCGCCTCGAAGGAAGCCAGGACCTCCGGCTTCATCTTCTCTTCAAGCGTGGAGTGGACGGCGGGGTCCGCGTCCTCGCCCTCGGCCGTTGTCTCGCCGGAAGCCGCGGCATCGGCGGCGGCCATCGCCTCGACCTCGACCATGTCGCGCAGCGGCACCTGGCACTGCACCATAGCGTCGTACCAGGAGGTGAGCATGGTGAAGGTGGCGGGGTGCTCGCACAGGCCGGCCAGCATGTCGTCGCGCCCGGCCTCGATGCGCTGGGCAACAGCGATCTCGGCCTCGCGGGTCAGCAGGTCGGTGCCGCTCATCTCCCGCAGGAACATGCGCACGGGGTCATCCGTGCGGCTGAGGGAGGCCTCATCCACATTGCCGTCGGAGCCCTGGCCCTCGCGGGCGACAGGGGCGCCGTTCTCGTCGACCGCCCCTTCCTCGCTCTCGTCAGAGGCCTCGGTCTCGACGTTCTCGTCCTCCGCCTCAGGCTGAAGCTCGTCGTCTTCACCCACCCAGGTGCTCGGGGCAGCGGCAGGGGTTTCGCCATCACGACGGTTCCAGGACCCGTCGTGGAAATTCCCGAAAGCACCCGTGCGTGCGCGCAGCGAGGGCTCGTTCTCCACTTCGTCCTGATCCATCGCCGCCTGCGTAAACATCCCGTCCATGCTCAGACCTGCGCCTTCTTCATTCTTCGTGGGGGCCAAGAAAACCGGCCATCCGGCGCCTAGCCCCCTCCGCCACGCAACGCATTGCCCCGGCCACCAGGGGCGGGGCAGGACAACGTTCTTCGGGGGGAGGGCGCGCCACGTGGCGACCGGACCCCTACATAGGCAGTCCAACGCCAACGCACACCCCTAAACTGTCACATTGCTCCAGGGTTGACGAGGGTCAGACATGCACAAAAGCGGGGCAAACCAGCCAGAAACACGTTTCATGACGACTTTCTTCGTGCCTTGAGCGCTGCAGCGAGGATTCGCGGGGGGCGGGCCTGTGTGAAGATCCCGCTCCCTCAGACCTCGCTCCCGCGATAGGATGTTGACGCCTTAGCAGACATGTTGCTTCGGCAGTGGGCAAATAAAGGTCACTTTCACTGAGAAAGATCGAAAATAGGTCAATTTCTGACTTGTCGAGGCGGCGTGGCCATCAGACAGTAAAATTCCCTTTGCTGATCCTTCCATGGGATGAAACGCGTTGCCAGCCGCCGCAGACCAAGACAGCAGCCTCAGGACTCTTTCCCGCGCCTCGATGCTTCTGCGCCACTTGGCTGGCGCGCCCATGCGCTCCTGGCGGCTGACGGATCTCGCGGCGGCCTCCGGCCTGCACAAGGCGACAGTGCATCGGTTGCTGGGGGGGCTGATGGCGGAAGGTCTGGTCCAGCCCATCCCCGGTGGTTATGCACTGGGGCCTCAGGCCTGGCTGATCGGGCGCGCAGCTTCGCAGAGGTTCGACCTCAGCGGTTTTGCCCTCCCGTCCCTCCGGCGTGTGGCGGAGGAGACAGGGGATGTGGCCCTGCTGGGTGTACTCGCAGGCCATCATACCCATTGCGTGGCACGTGAAGAGGGCGATTCGCCCATCCTGCCCACTTCCATCCGCGTCGGTTCCATCCGGCCACTGGGGTGTGGCGCCCATTCCCTGGCCTTGTTGGCCGCTCTGCCGGACGATGAAGTGGAGCGGGCCATCAATGCCACCGCGCCCGAGCGCGTCGGCCGCTACGCGCCGGTGACGGACGATTATCTGCGCGCTGGCGTCGCGGAAACACGCACCCAAGGCTATGCCCTGAATGAGGGCGTGATTGTCAAAGGCATGACCGCCATCGCCATGGCAGCTCGCGACGCCTGGGGGCGGCCTATTGCCTCGATCAGTTGCTCCGCCATTTCGGAGCGAATGCTGCCGGAGAAGCGTCCAGCTATCATAAGCCTGCTCCGGCAGGAGGTAGAGCGGCTTGAGGCGCGGCTACGCCCGCCTGCGGAGTACTAACACTCGCAACTGGCCGGGGCCTTACTCGGCGCTCATTCCCAGTCCCTGGCGGGGTTTATGCTCCTTCCCACGAGGGAGAAGTGGGCAGGCTGTCTGCCATTTTTCTCGATATTTCAGGCGATTGCTAGGGATGGCGCGCTGTGACTGGCAGCCGTAAATCTACGCGCGCAAAAAGATAATTGACTCATATTACGAAGTGATTCGATCATAAACCCGTTCACAATGCGTGATAGGGAAGGCTTGTCCCTTCCTGGGGGTTTAAAATGACGGATCGCGAAGCGGACACAGTCCGCATGGGTCGCCGCAAGGCTCTGGCAGCGCTGGGTCTCAGCAGTCTCGTACTGCCCCTCGCCGGCTTTGCCCCTCTGAGCGCGGAACGCCGCGCCTTTGAAGCCATGCTCCGTAATGCCCCGACCTGTCTGACTCCCGTCTCCTCGACCGGCGCCGCCCGGAAGCTGACCCTGGCCTGGAACGCCACCTCCATCTGCACTTCGCCCGTCGAGGTTGCGCGCCGCGCTGGAATCCTCGCCCGCCATGGGCTGGAGGTGGAGCTGGTGAATTTCGGCGGCTCTACCGAAGCGCTGCTGGAAGCCATTGCCACCCGGAAGGCGGATGCCGGTGTGGGCATGGCGTTGCGCTGGCTGAAGCCCCTGGAAATGGGCTTCGATGTGAAGATCACCGGCGGCACGCATGGTGGCTGCATGCGCCTGGCAGGGTCTGCTTCCGCCGGGCTGACCACGGATATTCAATCCATCCGTGGCAAGACCATCGCGGTCAGCGACATGGCCGGTGCTGACAAGAACTTCTTCTCGATGCTGCTGAAGCGTCGCGGCATCGATCCCGACAAGGACGTAACCTGGCGCGTGTTCCCGCCGCATGTCTTCAGCCTGGCGCTGGAGCGGGGCGAAGCCCATGCCTTTGCCGCCGGCGACCCCATTGCCTGGACCCTGATCCGCGACAAGCAGTTGGTGGAGGTGGCGACCAATCTGACAGGCGAGTGGGCGCACCGGGCCTGCTGCATCATCGGTGTGGCGGGCAGCCTGGTGAAGAACGAGCCGCAGGTGGCCGCCGCGCTGACGCGTGCGCTGATCGAGGCGCAGCACGTTGCTGCCTCCGACCCCTTCATCGCCGCGGACGCCTTCATGGACTACGCGCCGGGCCGGGTGAACCGGGAAGATCTCATCGCCATGCTGAAGAGCCATACCCATGGCCACAGCCCGGCCGGCAGCGACATCCGGCAGGAGATCCAGCTCTACGCCGAGGAGCTGAAGTCTGTCGGCGTCATGCGCGCGAATACCGATCCCAAGCGCTTCGCCGAGCGCGTCACAGCCGATGTCCTGAGCGTGTGAGGAGGCAGGCATGAGCGCATCTGGACTTTCCATCGCCGCGCCGCGGGAGAAAGTTGCTTCCACTGGCGTTTTCTGGCTCGGAGGCTTCCTGGCGGCTGGAGCATGGCTCGCCGCTGCGTTGGTTACGACACTTCTGCCAGACGAAATCGAGGTCGGCCGGACGTTGGAACTCGGCCTTCTGGCAGGCGCCATCGCCGGGGTGCTGCTGCTGCTGGCGATAGGATCAAGCTCCCTTGGCGAGGCGGGGCTGAAGCTCCGCCGGACGGCGCCGTGGGCCACCGTATTGGCGCTGGGGCTGATCGCGTGGGAATGGCTGACGGCAAAAAGCGGCACCTTGCCGCTGCCATTCTTCGCCTCCCCCCAAGGGCTGCTGGAGGTTTATCTTGAGGACTGGCCGCGCCTGGGCGAGAGCGTGCTTCGCTCGCTCTGGCTGCTCCTCAGTGGCTACGCCATCGGCGCTTTTGCCGGCTTCGTTGCGGGGGTCGCGCTGGGCTGGTCCAAGGCAATCGGGTACTGGGTGCACCCAGTCCTGCGACTGATTGGCCCACTGCCCGCGACGGCCTGGCTGCCCATCGCGTTCTTCGCATTTCCCAGCAGCGGCAGTGCCAGCACCTTTCTCGTCGCCCTGGCGACTTGGTTTCCCGTGACGGTGCTGACATGGTCCGGCGTGGCGAGCGTCAATCGCAATTACTACGACATCGCCCGCACGCTTGGCGCCAGCCAGAGCTTCCTCGTCCTGAAGGTCGCCATTCCCGCTGCGTTGCCGCAGGTTTTTGTCGGCCTGTTCATGGGCCTCGGCGCTTCCTTCTCCGTGCTGGTCGTCGCGGAAATGCTGGGCGTGAAGGCTGGCCTTGGCTGGTACCTGCAATGGGCACAAGGCTGGGCGGCCTATGGCAACATGTATGCGGCTCTCGTTGTCATGGCGTTGATGTGCTCTGGCCTGACAACGCTTCTCTTTCGCGGCCGCGACCGGCTGCTGGCCTGGCAGAAGGGGACCGTGCGGTGGTGAGCACAAATTCCGCGACGTCCACGCCCGTGCCTGGCATGGCCGTTGGCATCCATGGCGTGAGCCACCGCTTCCTCCTCGAGGACCAACCGCTGCCGGTACTCGACAATGTCTCCCTAGAGGTCGCGCCGGGCGAATTCGTCGCTCTGCTCGGTCCTTCCGGCTGCGGTAAATCCACCTTGCTGCGGCTTCTGGCAGGGCTGGACCAACCGACCGAAGGGCGGGTGCTGGGTGACGGAGAGGACATTCAGGCGCCAGACCCGTCCCGTGTGCTCGTTTTCCAGGACCCGACGCTGTACCCCTGGCGCACGGTCCAGGCGAATGTCGCGCTCGGGCTGGAGGCGAGGGGCCTGCTCAAGACCCACGGCTACCGTGTCGCCGAGGCCATCCGCCTAGTCGGTCTTGCCGGCTTCGAGACGGCTTATCCGCATCAGCTTTCCGGCGGCATGGCCCAGCGCGTGGCGCTGGCCCGCGCGCTGGTGAACGATCCGCGGCTTCTGCTGCTCGATGAACCTCTGGGCAAGCTGGACAGTCTGACGCGCCTTTCCATGCAGGGAGAGCTGGTCTCCCTCTGGCAGCGTTCCGGCCTCACAGCCTTGCTGGTCACGCATGACGTGGAAGAGGCGCTCATCCTGGCGCAACGGGTCATCGTGTTCAGCCCGAGGCCAGCGCGCATCGCGGCGGAGATCGTGGTGGACCGTCCCTATCCACGCCATCGCGACGATCCTCACCTCGTCGAGCTGCGGCGGCAGGCGCTGTCCGTATTGGGCCTGGAAAACTGAAGGCAGGCGCGGGGCGCTGCCCCGCTGCGATGGGAGACCTCCGCCATGTCACTCGCTCTCGCCCCGCAGTTCGCTGAGCCGGATCTGCAAAGCCTGGTTGCCGAGTTCGCCGAGCGGGCCGGCCGGTACGACCGGGAGGCCAGCTTTCCATACGAGAACTTCGCCCGCCTGAAGAAAGGCGGCTGGCTCGCGCTGACCGTCCCACGCGCCTATGGCGGCGAAGGTGTCAGTCTGAGCCGCGCGGCGGATGCCATTGGTACCGTCGCACAAGGCTGTGCCTCCACCGGGCTGGTTTTCGCCATGCAGCTGACCCAACAGGCCCAGCTCGCCCGCTCCGAATACGTGCCTGAGGCGGTGCGGGCGCATATCGCGGCGGATGCGGTGCGGCATGGCGGGTTGCTGAATGCCCTGCGTGTGGAGCCGGAGCTCGGCTCCCCCACGCGGGGTGGATTGCCGCAGACCACTTTGCGGCGCGCCTCGGATGGCCGCCTGCTGCTGTCCGGGCGGAAAATTTACAGCACCGGCGCCCCCGGCCTCGCCTGGATGTCCGTCTGGGCCAGGAACGATGCGGACGACCCCTGGGTCGGGCATGTGCTGGTGCCTGCCCGCTCTCCCGGTATCCGGATCGAGGAAAGCTGGGACCATCTCGGCATGCGGGCGACGGGCAGCCATGACGTCGTCTTCGAGAATGTCGAGATTGCGCCGGAATATGCTGCCGGCCTGCGGCCCCCCGCATTCTGGTCCAAGCCGGACCCGGTGCAGGCCAACTGGAATGCGGTCGGTCTCGGCGCCCTTTATACGGGCATCGCGCGGGCGGCGCGGGAATGGATCATCCAGTTCCTGCGGAACCGGGTACCGAGCGGCCTTGGCCAGCCTCTGGCGACTTTGCCACGCATGCAGGAGAAAGTCGGCGAGATTGACGGCATCCTCGCCGTCAATGCGCGCCTTATCTCTTCTCTGGCGGAAGGGGTGGACCGTGCTCAACCGGCATCGGTTGCCGAGGCTCATCTGCTGAAAGCGGCTCTGGTCGATAATGCCGTTCGGGCGGTGCAACTCGCTGCCTCGCTCGCCGGGAATCATGCCCACAGCCGCAGTAATCCCATCGAGCGGCACCTGCGCGATGTGCTCTGCGGGCCAGTGCATGTGCCTGTCACGGAAGCGGCCCATTCCAATGCGGGCCGGGCGTCTCTGCTGGCATGACCAGGCTGCTGCTGCGCGCGGTGCTGCTGCTGGGCGTAACGCTTGCCTTGATCGAGCTCAGCGGCCTCGTGCGTCCCTCATCGAACCAACAACACATCGCCGCCAAATAGTACGGAGGACCGACGCCATGCCTCACCCTTTGCAGTTCATCGGCTTCACGTCTCATCGCGCGGGATCTGAAATCCATCTGCCGGAGGGACCCGTTCTCGATGCTGACTACGTCATCCGAATGGCGAAGGTGCATGAAGAGGGGGGATTCGACCGCGTCCTGATCGCCTGGCATTCCAGCGCGCCGGACGGGCTGGCTCTCGCACAACTCGCCGCGGCCCATACCAGCAGGCTGCACTTCATGGTTGCGCATCGGCCGGGCTTCATCGCTCCGACGCTCGCGGCGCGGCAATTCGCCACCTTTGATCATATCAGCGGCGGCCGGGCCAGTATTCACATCATCAGCGGCGGCAGCCCTGCTGAACAGCGCGCCGATGGCGACTGGCTGGACCACGCGGCGCGCTACGCGCGCACGGATGAGTTCGTCACCTTGCTGCGCCGTGTTTGGACCGAGGAGAAGCCGTTCGATTTCGAGGGGACTTACTACAAGGCCGAAGGCGCATTCTCTGCCATCAAGCCGCTCCAGAAGCCTCACATCCCCGTCTTCTTCGGAGGATCGTCGGATGACGCCATTCGCTTCGCTGGCCGGCATGCGGATATCTACGCTTTCTGGGGCGAGACGTTGGATCAGGCGCGGGAGACGATCGCGCGCGTTTCCGGCGCTGTCGTGGAGGCGGGACGAGATCCTCAGCAGATGCGCTTCAGCCTTTCCGTTAGGCCCGTTCTGGCGGAAACGGAAGAAGCTGCCTGGAAGCGTGCCGATGCCATCCTGGAGCGCGTCCGTGCTTTGCGTGCGGGCGATGCCGGCGGCGGCAACAGCAAGCCGGAGAGCATTGGCTCGGCCCGCCTGCTGGAAGCGGCCCGGGGCGGCCGGATACGTGACAAGCGGCTCTGGACCGAAGTGGCCGCGGCCGTCGGCGCTGGCGCCAACACCACGGCTCTCGTCGGTACACCGGAACAGGTCGCGGAAGCCTTGCTGGAGTATCGCGCGCTCGGTGTAGACACCTTCCTGATCCGTGGCTTCGACCCGGAGGAGGATGCCATCGAGTATGGCCGGTCCCTGTTGCCGGCGGTGCGTTACCTGGATGCACGGCGACCGCTCGCCGCGGAGTAGCGCGTCTTCAACGAAGATAGGCTCTGCCATCGTGGCGATACCGGCGCCTGACCTGCTCTGCGCCCGGCCTGTAGCATGACCGGGCCGGCGGGAGGCATCTCCGCAGCGGCCTCTGAAACCCATCGGCTGCCTGGCGCAACCGTAGACAAAGGACAAACACTGATGACTGGGGAACTTTCCCTTCCATTGCTGGATTTGCGGGAGCTCGATGGCGGGCCGGAGCGACGCGCAGCGTTCCTTCGGAAACTTCGCCAAACGGCGAGGGATGTGGGCTTCTTCTATCTCGCGGGCCATGGCGTGACTGAAGAAGAAGCGGCGGAGGTTCTGGCGGTCTCTCGCCGCTTTTTCGCGCTGCCCGAAGCGGACAAGCTCTCCGTGCAGATGGTCCATTCGCCGCATTTCCGGGGCTACAACCGGGCGGGGCAGGAATTGACACGCGGCAAGGCGGATTGGCGCGAGCAATTCGATATCCATGCGGAGCGGGAAGCCCTGGACAGCAAGCCGGGTTCGGCGCCCTGGCTTCGCCTGCAAGGGCCGAATCAATGGCCGGCCGCTTTGCCGGAGCTGAAGCCAGCCTTGCTGCACTGGCAGAGCCGGCTGACTGAGGTTGCTCAGCGCCTTGTACGGGCCTTCGCTGAAGCACTGGAGCAACCTGCGGACGCGCTGGACGGGATCGTCCTCGGTACGCCGAACCAGACCATGAAGATCATCCGCTACCCCGGTCAGGAGAATGCGCGCGACGATCAGGGCGTCGGCGCTCACAAGGACAGCGGCCTGCTGACCTTCGTGTTGCAGGACAGCCGCCGGGGGCTGCAGGTCTTGAAGGACGATGGCAACTGGGTGGATGCGGAGCCCATCCCCGGCACCTTCGTGGTGAACATCGGAGAGCTGCTGGAGCTTGCCTCCAATGGCTATCTGCGGGCGACCGTGCATCGTGTCGTCAGCCCCGCAGCCGGGGAGGAGCGTATTTCGGTAGCCTTTTTCCTCGGCGCGCGGCTGGATGCGGAGGTTCCGCTCCTCGACCTCCCGCCCGAGCTCGCCGCTGAGGCCAAGGGGCCTGCCAGCGACCCGCAGAACCCGTTGTTTCGCTCAGTGGGGCAGAATTACCTCAAGGGGCGCTTGCGCTCGCATCCGGATGTCGCCGAGCGATGGCATTCGGACTTGCTCCAGCCCCAGCAGGCCCAGCCTGCGTGAGGCAGAAAGCGAAGGAAGCTGGCGCTTCCTTCGCTCAACGCTCCTCTGGAGCAACCGGCTGGCGGTTCTGCGAGCGCCGCCAGCTCTGTACTGCCTTGAAGCCGAGATACAGCACGACGATCGCGCCGATGGAGCCAAGCGCATAGAGCGTGCCCTTTTCGCCGAGCCACCCCACAATGAACCAGCCAGCCGCCACGAAAGAGCTGGCCCACAGCCCGGCCGCGATGAAATTGAGAACGGCGAACTTCGCCCAGGGCATTTTCGCGACACCGCAGGCGGCCGAGGCGACATTCCGTACGCCATAGACGAAGCGGAACGTCAGCACGAACAGCACGCCATATTTGTTGAGGAAGTTGACCGCGGTGCCGAGCTTGCGTTCGGCTCCCGGTATCTTCCGCACCGCCTTCACACCGTATTTGCGGCCAAGGGTAAACCAGAGCTGGTCGCCCAGGAACGAGCCGCCCCAGACGCACAGCATCAGGATCCAGGGATCGATCAGATTAGTCGCCCGTCCCGCCGCGGCTGCCAGCAGTACAAAAGTCTCACCTTCAAAAAAGGCCCAGAGTGCCGCGGCCGCATAGGCCAGCGCGCCCCAATCCGCCCAAAACTCAGCCACGCGTAACGATCCCCCCGGCCAAAGCGGCAGACAGGACGATGCCCGAAACAGGCTATCAGAGGAATAACTGTCTCACAGGCATGTGAGATTTTTCGTCCCTTCTTGTCCGTCTGACGGTAACACGCAGCCAGGCTTAGGCTTCGTGCGGAAGAAGACGTAGGTACCAAGGCGGAATGCGCAAGGGCGCAGCCTGGGGTCTCATTCAGTGGAACTGATTGAGGGGAAGTCTTCAGGCTATACGAATCGGCGGACGAGATAATTCTGCTCGCTCAGAGACCATTTCGGGATAAGTTTTGCCTCCATTGCTATCTTGGAATCGGCTGGGTAGGCGACGATCGCCTAATATTTGTGCAAACTATCCAACCCTTTATGCGGATAGGCATTCGCTGGTTGCTCACTCCGCGCAACGCTGATCAAGATGCGCGCCCAGAACTGACAGGGGGCTCCATATGACCAAATGGAAAGGGGCGGTGCTTGGCTTCGCCGGCCTGACCGCCACGGCTTTCCCGGCTTCGGCTCAGGGGGGCGGGCAGATGACGCTGATGGCCTATTCCGGGATCTTTCAGGAGCAGTATACGGAAGCCGTCGTCGCGCCCTTTCAGGCGTCATCGGGGACTCAGGTCCAGTATTTCGGGCCAACGACCAGTGCTCAGATGCTCGGCACGCTCCGGGCCCAGAAGGCGGCCCCGCAGATCGACGTCGTCATCATGGATACCACGACCGCCGCTCTGGCCTGCGCGGAAGGGCTCGTGGAAAAGGTGACACCGGCCCAGATGCCGGTGCTGAACGAGATCGACCCCCAAGCCCGCGCATCAGGCGGGGAATGCGGCCCGGGCGTCACCTTCGATCATCTCGTCATGATCTACGACACCCAATCCATCAAGCCGGCGCCGACGCGCTTCATGGACATGGCGAACCCGGCTCTGCGTGGGCGTGTCTCCGTCTCCGCTCCCCCCAACATTCAGGGCCTGCTGCTGACGGCCATTCTGGCGCATGCCAATGGTGGAGATTGGCGGAACATCCGGGCCGCATTGCCGGGGCTCAAGGAACTAGCCGCGAATGCCCAGACCTTCGACCCGAAGCCCGATGGCGCGACAATGATCCTGAACAACCAGATCGCTTTCGCGACCGGTTGGAACGCGCGCTCCCAGCTCTACAACCTGCAGTCGCAAGGCCGCATCGGCGTGGTGCTGCCGGAGGAGGGCACGGCCTTCCAGATCAACACCATCAACGTGGTCGCAGGTAGCCGTAATGCTGCGCAGGCGCGTGCCTTCATGGCTCATGCGCTTTCCGCCCCAGCGCAAAAGGCGTTCACGGAGCGGCTGTTCTACGGCCCCACCAACACGACGGTGCAGGTCTCTCCGGAGGCGACTGCCCGTACAGCTCAGGCTCCGCAGTTCCAGGCCCGTATCATTCCGGTCGACTGGGTCGAAATGCAACGCGTGCGCGATAGCTGGAACCAGCGTTGGCGGCGTGAGGTCATCACGGCGCAGCAGTGATCTGATCCCATCGATGAGCGACATGACGCCGCATCTGCGCCTGGAAGAACTCGTCCGCCATTATGCCGGGGCGCCTGCCCCGGCTGTGGACCACGTGTCACTCGATTTGCCGAAGGGGGCGCTGCTGGCCCTGCTGGGCCCCTCCGGCTGCGGCAAGAC
>JH599955.1:0-8854 GCA_000245075.1 Acetobacteraceae bacterium AT-5844 | reverse complement strand
TGCTGGGCCCCTCCGGCTGCGGCAAGACCACGACGCTGCGAATGATCGCCGGGCTGGAGAAGCCGGAGGCCGGCCGCATTCTGATTGGCGGAAAGGATGTTACGGCCCTGCCGCCACATAAGCGGCACATGGGGGTCGTGTTCCAGTCCTACGCCCTGTTCCCGCATATGTCGGCGGCGGGCAATGTCGCTTTCGGCCTGGAGATGCAGGGCGTTCCGCGTGGTGAGCGCGGGCCGCGGGCACAGGCCGTGCTGGAACTGGTGGGGCTTTCGGGCCTTGCGCATCGCAAGCCGAAGCAGCTCTCGGGTGGCCAGCAGCAGCGCGTGGCGCTGGCGCGGGCCCTGGCCATCGAGCCCGATCTGCTGCTGCTCGATGAACCCCTCTCGGCATTGGATGCCAAACTGAGGGAAGGGGTGCGAGATGAAATCCGCGCCTTGCAACAGCGGCTGGGGACGACAGCGGTCTTCGTCACGCACGACCAGACCGAAGCCTTGGCCATGGCCGACCTCGTGGCGGTGATGAATGCCGGCAAGGTGGAGCAGCTCGCCACGCCGGAGGAGATCTTTGAGCGCCCCGCGACACGCTTTGTCGCCACCTTTGTTGGCCGCGCGGCTCGCATAAAGGGGCGTATGGAGGGGGGTGGCGTGCTTCGGGCCGAGGGAGGCGTGGCCCTTGGCACGATGGCCACAATTCCGTCCGGCTCGGCAGAGGCGTTCCTGCGGCCGCATCGTGTACGCCTGCTGGCAGCGGACGAGGCGGTGCCGGGCGAACTGGACAATGTGCTGGAGGCGACGCTGGCCCGCCGGATCTACACTGGCGAGATCGTGGCGCTCGAATGCGCGACCGGAGCAGGGACCATCACGGCCGAGCTGCATGCGGGCCATGACGGTGCCTGGCGCGGCCTGCAACCCGGCGCGCCGCTGCGGGTGGCGTTCCGCTCGGCCGATCTCTCGGTGTTCCCGGTGTCATGATCGGGTGGCTGCTCGCTCTGCCGGCCCTGGCGGTGATGGGGCTGGCATTTCTCTGGCCGCTGGCTGTGCTGTTCCGCATCAGCCTGAACCGGACCACCGAGAGCGGCGCCATGGAAGTGGCCGTGACCGGCGAAAGCTACGCCCGCCTGCTCGGAGACGAATTCACCTGGGAGCTGATCAGCAACACGCTGACCTTGGCCGGCAGTGCCGCCGCGATGGCGGTCGTGCTGGCCTTGCCTGTGGCGTTGATGATCCGTGCAGCCAGCCCCCGCTGGCGTGGGGTGCTGGCCTTGCTGGCCATCGCGCCGCTGCTGGTTTCCGGCACGGCGCGGCTGGTGGGCTGGATGGCAATCCTGGGCGATCAGGGGATGATCAACGTCGTCCTGCGCTGGATCGGCCTGACGGACGCGCCTTTGCGCATGATCAACAACTGGACGGGCGTGCGCATCGGCCTGATGGAAAGTCTCATGCCCTATGCCGTGCTGGTGCTCCTGGCAGGGCTCGGGCGGCTGGATGGCAGGCTGGAGGAAGCGGCGGCCACCTTGGGCGCCAACCGCTTCCACACCTTCATCCGCGTGACGCTGCCGCTGGCCGCTCCGGCCTTGCTCGCGGCCTGGTTGCTGACGCTGGTGCTAGGCATTTCGGCCTTCATCACGCCGCGGCTGATGGGCGGCGGGCGCGTCTTCGTGCTGGCGACTGAAATCTACAACCTCGCCCTGGAGAGCGTGGACTGGCCGGCTGCCGCCGCCATGGCGATGCTGCTGCTGGGCGGGCTGGTGGCCCTGATGCTGGTCCGCTCGGCCGTCGGCTGGGTGCAGGGGAGGCGTGCATGAAGCCCACCATCGCTCTCCGTATCCTGGCGGGTATCGGATATCTCGTGCTGCTGTCGCCGGCGGCGCTGGTGCTGGTCATCAGCTTCAGCGCGGGGGATTTTCTCACCTTCCCGCCGCCGGGCTTCTCCACGCGTTGGTATGTCGCGCTGGCGGGCAATTCCCTGCTCATGTCGGCGCTGGCCACCAGCGCCATCCTGGCCGCGGTCGTTGCCGCTGTGGCGCTGCTGGTGGGTGGCCCTGCCGCCTATGCCATCGCCCGGCTGGAGTTCCCGGGGCGTGGCGCCCTGGCCGCGATGCTGACGGCGCCGCTGCTCCTGCCGACGCTGGTACTGGGCCTGGCCCTGCTGCTTGTGCTGCAGCCGCTGGGGCTGGCCGCCACCTGGCCAGGGCTCGTGCTGGGGCACTGCCTTGTCGCGATACCGTTTGCCGTCCGCATCATGACCACAGCCTTCGCCGGCGTGCCCAAGGAACTGGAAGCCGCGGCATGGACCCTGGGCGCGACGCCATTCCAGGCGGCGGTGCGGATCACGCTGCCCAATGCGGCGCCGGGCGCGATCGCGGCGGGCGTGCTGACCTTTCTCGTCAGCTTCGACGAGACGGTGATCAGCCTGTTCCTGGTCGGCCCGCGCCTGACGACCTTGCCCGTCGAAATGTTCCGCTACGCCGAGCACACCACCGATCCGCTCATCGCCGCCCTGGCGATGACGCTGATTGCTTTCGCTGCCCTGATGGTTTTGCTCGTTGAGCGGCTGATGGGCTTTTCCAACGCTATGGGACGTGAATGATGCCCAAATACGTCGTCGAGACGATGCCGAACCAGATCAGCGCCGAGGTGGTCGATCTGCTGGAGAAGACGGAGACCGCGACGGTCGGCCACTGGCGCCATTGGGGCTTCATGGACCGGTCCATCCAGGGCCTGCTGCGCCGCCGGGTGGCGGGCACTGCCGTGACGCTGCAAATCCCCGGCGCCGATTCCACTCTTCTGCACCACGCGCTCGGCCTGCTGCGCCCGGGTGACATCCTGGTGGTGGATCGTCTGGGCGACGACCGCCATGCCTGCTGGGGCGGCGGCGTGACCGTGGCGGCCAAGGCGGCCGGTGCCAAGGCAGGCGTCGTCGGTGGCCCCTGCACCGATATCGAGGAGATCGAGACCTCCGACTTCCCCATGTGGTGCAAGGGGCTGGCCCCGATTACGACCCGAATCTACGACCTCGGCGGGCGCATGAACGTGCCGGTCTCGGTTGGCGGTGTGGTCGTCATGCCGGGTGACGCGGTGCTGTGCGACGATAGCGGCGTGCTCGTGCTCCCGCCCTCGGAGGCGGAGGAAGAAGCGCGCAAGGCCATCGCCAAGCAGGCTGCGGGCCTGGAAAGCCAGGCGGCTTGCGCCAAGGGCGCGAAGCTGGGCGACCGCTCCGGCGCGACCGCCAAGGTGTTGGCCGGCCTCGCCTGATCGCCCTGGCCGGACGTACCGCGGTGCGTCCGGCTAGCTCTGGTGTGGCAGACGGGCGGCATCGGTTGCGGTAGGATCGAGCGCCGATTCATCAGGGCGATTTCATCTGACCGCGTTGCTTTCCCTTCTGCCTGCCGTCCTGCTGCCTCTGCTCGCCTGGGCCGCAACCCGGTTCGTGGCGAAAGCCTGGACGGCCCGAGCCGTGTGGCTGGACCTGCTCACACCCGTGGCCGGCGTTGCTATCCTGCTGGGTGCCACGGATTTGCCGGTCCTCTCCGGCGTGCTGGCGGCGTTGCCGCTGGCGGGCCTCGCGCTTGCCGATGCCACGAAACGTGTCGTGCTGGACGAGCCCGTAGTGTTCAGCGACGCCGCGATGCTGCCATTGGTGGTGCGGCACCCATCCCTGTACCTGCCTTTCGCGGGCACGCATCTGGTGCTGGGCGGGGTCCTGGCCGGCCTCGTGGTGCTCTGCGCGCTTCTGGTCTGGGAACCGAGGCTCGGCCTGTCCTGGACGTGGCGTGGCGCTTTGATCGCTCTCGGCCTGGGCCTGGTTCTGGGGCCCTTGCGCGCGCCGCCTCAGGTATTGCGGCAGGCTCTGGCGCGAGACCCTTGGAAGGATACCGCCCGCTTCGGCCTGTTGGCCACGCTCTCTTTGTACCGCGCCGTTGCAAGGGCTGAACGGCCGGCGCGGCAGGCGCGTTTTCCTGTTGATCCTCCCGCTTTCCAGCCTGGGGCGCTGAAGCCCCATGTCGTGCTGGTCCAGGCGGAATCGTTCTGGGACCCTCGCGGCGCTCTTGAAAACCTGCCGCCCGGCCTCCTGAAGAATTGGGACGAGTTGGGGGGAAGAGCCCTGGCCCGAGGGCGCCTCCAGGTGCCCGGCTTCGGCGCCAATACGATGCGAGCTGAATGCGCGGCACTCACCGGGATTGACGATGCCTCCCTGGGGCTGGACCGTTTCAATCCTTATTTCCGCTTCGTGGTGCCCGGCCTGCGTTCCATTGCCCATACGCTGGGGGCAGCCGGATACCGAAGCTGGATCTTACATCCTTTCGACCGCCTGTTTTTCTCCCGGCACAGAGTGATGCCTGCCCTCGGCTTCGAGCGCTTCGAGAGCCTGCCAGACTTCGCCGGTGCGAAGCGGGTGGGGCCTCATGTCGCTGATGAAGCCGTGGGGCGGCGTATCCTGGACATCCTGTCGGTAGCGGAAGAGCCGACGCTCATCTTCGCTATTACCATGCAGGCACATGGACCCTGGCCGGGCGATGATCCCCAGGGCCAATGGCTTGCCCATCTGGGCGATGCCGACGCCATGCTTGGCAGCCTGGCGGAGGCCGCCGCCATGCTTGAGCGGCCGCTGGTGCTTTGCGCCTATGGCGACCACCAGCCGGCACTGCCGGGAGCGACTCACTGGCCGGACCGGCGGACAAACTGGCTGATCTGGCGCAGCGACCGGCAGGGAAGCGGCACCCAAAGGGATGCTATTGCGGCGGAGATCTTCCACGTCCTGGGACGAGCGATCGAAGACCGGTAGGCGGCCTCACCCTGGCATCCGCCGCCTGGGCGCCCATCTGAGGGAGCGACGCGGCTTTCCGGCCGACCTTCTTTAGGGGTTTTTCTCCCGATGATTCCATTCTCGGTTCTCGATCTGGCACCCGTCCCGCAGGGCGCCGATATCTCTCAGGCCTTTCGCAACAGCCTTTCCCTGGCACAGCACGCGGAGACCCTGGGCTACCACCGCTTCTGGCTGGCGGAGCACCACAACATGCCGGGCATCGCGAGCGCGGCAACGGCAGTTGTCATTGGCCATGTCGCCGCCGGGACGCAGCACATCCGGGTGGGCGCTGGTGGCGTCATGCTGCCCAATCACGCGCCTCTGATGATCGCCGAACAGTTCGGCACGCTGGCGGCGCTGTTCCCCGGCCGCATCGATCTCGGCCTCGGCCGTGCGCCCGGGACGGATCAGCGGACGGCCCGAGCCCTGCGCCGCAACCTCGACGCGCATGGCGACAGTTTCCCGCAGGATGTCGTGGAACTGCTCGGGTGGTTCCAGCCTGCTGTGCCGGGGCAAGCGGTAAGGGCCGTGCCCGGTGCCGGTCTGGCGGTGCCGGTCTGGCTGCTGGGCTCCAGCCTCTTCAGTGCGCAGCTCGCCGGCATGTTGGGCCTGCCCTTTGCCTTCGCCTCACACTTCGCGCCGGACCTGTTGATGCAGGCGCTCGCGACTTACCGCGAGCATTTCAAGCCGTCGGAGAGTCTGCAGAAGCCCTATGTCATGGTCGCCGCCAACGTCATCGTGGCCCCGACGGATGAAGAGGCCACCCGGCTGTTCACGTCTCTGCAGCAGCAATTCGTGAATCTGCGGCGGGGCACGCCCGGCCTGCTGCCGCCGCCGGTTGAGCGCATCGAGGATTACGCCTCGACGGCTGAGCTGGGGAATGTGCGCCGGGCGCTGGCCCGCTCCTATGTGGGGCAGCCAGAGACAGTGAGGGCAGGGCTGGAGGCTTTCCTGCGGGAGACCGAAGCGGACGAGTTGCTGGTCACCGCCCAGATCCACGACCATGCGGCAAGGCTGCGCTCTTTCGAGCTGGTGGCCGGGTTGCGAGAGAGCCTGGCTGCGGCGGCCTGAGCCCTCAGGCGGGGCGGGGAGCGCGGCTTTCCGTCCGCGCCGCCGCTTCCGTCTTCCACAGCCGGTCCATAATTCGGCGGACGAGGCGAGGGTCCAGCGGGGCAGGGGCCCCGGAGGGGCGCTCCTGTACCATGCGATGGGCTGCCATCAGGGCGACCATCGTGGTGGTGGCGATAGAACGAGAAGGCTGCATGACCGAGCATTCGATGTTGCATGCGGCTTTTGATGCGAATGAGAAGAATTCGCAATTAAGGTTTTGGTGAGGATCGGCCGGGAACGCGCTGGGGATTTGGTGGGACCTGGGGATAACCATCCTCCACCACGGCTTCGGCGGTGGGTAACACGGCCGGCGCCGTAAACCCCGTCCCCCCAAACCGCTATCTAAAGGACATGCCGATACGCCCGGAAATGCGCCGCCTTTACCCTGCCGATTGGAACGCCATCAGCCATGCTGTCCGCTTCGGACGGGCGGGCGGGCATTGCGAATACTGCGGTAAGCCGCATGGCGCCCGCATCGTCCAGTTGCGGGACGGCCGTTGGACGTCGGGAGATGGCCAGTGGCACGACCGTCGCGGAAAGCCGGCCCGGGCACCGGATATGCTGGCCTATGGAGAGGCCAAGGCATGGCGTCGGCCGGTGGTGCTGGCCTGCTGCCACATCCGGCACGATCCGCGGGAGAGTGACCCGCGTGTTCTGGTAGCGGCCTGCGGAGCATGCCATCTGCGGCTGGACCGCGAATGGCACCGGCGGCAGCGCTGGATCAACTGGCGCTCTCGTTACGCTATTGGCGACCTGCTTGAAGGGCTTTACGAGACCCTGCGCTTGCCGGAGCCGCGGCGCGCCCGCCGGCGGTTGCGCGCCGCCTGACACCGCTGTTCAGCAGGAGCCTGCCGCATGGACCACAGCGCCACCTTCGAGGATCTGCTGCACGCCCGGTATGGCGGGGCCGTACCGCCCGCCGCGGTGCCCGAGCCTGGAGTATTCCGGAATCTTCTGGCGCATCGTTCGGTTCGTGCCTTCGCTCCCGACCCATTGCCGGAGGGACTTCTGGAAGCGCTGGTCGCGGCCGCGCAATCCGCGCCGACGTCGTCCAATATGCAGAGTTGGAGCGTTGTTGCCGTCCGCGAGCCAGGGCGGAAGGCGCGGCTGGCAGAATTGTCGGCGGGCCAGGGCTTCATTCGCCAGGCGCCCTTGTTCCTTGCCTTTCTCGCGGACACCTCCCGGCTCGCCAGGCTTGGCCAGCGGGAGGGGATAGAACTGCAGGGGCTTCACTATCTGGAATCGCTGCTCGTTGCTTCGATCGATGCAGCCCTGGCAGCGCAGAATGTGGTGGTGGCGGCCGAGGCGCTGGGGTACGGCACGGTCTATGTGGGCAGCCTCCGCAACAAGCCGGTGGAGGTAGCGGAGGTTTTGAAGCTATCGCCAGGTGCTGTCGCCATGTTCGGGCTCTGCATCGGCCGGCCGGATCCTGCCGTCTCGACGGAGATAAAGCCTCGCCTCCCGCAGGCGCTGGTTCTGCATAAGGAGCAGTACCAGACTACCGATTCAGCGGAGGCGGCAAGTGTGGCGGAGTATGACGCCACACTCGCAGCATTCTCCGAGCGCCAGGGCATGGGGGCCGGCAATGGCTGGATCCGGCGAATGATCAATCGCCTGGCGACGGCGGCATCGCTGTCCGGTCGCGACACAATGCGGGAGAGCGTGCAGCGCCTCGGTTTTCCGCTGCGCTGATGAGGGCTTTTAGCTCCTTGCCACGGTGTCGGCCATGACCGCCCCGCGTTGGCCCATGCGGCGCTCGGGGCCGGTGGTGGTGTCGCGTGCGGTCTGGTGTTCCATCTCGGCGTTCAGCTCGGCCCCCACCAATACGACAATGCCGGAGATCCAGATCCAGGTCATGAAGCCGATGACGGCGCCCAGCGAGCCATAAGTGGCATCATAGTTGCCGAACCGGGAGACGTACCAGGTGAAGCCGGCGGAAGCGATCAACCAGGCGACGGAGGCGAAGGCCCCACCATAGCTCACCCAGCGCCAGCGCGCCTTCTCCCGGCTGGGGCCGTATCGGTACAATACGGCCAGAAGGATGGTGATCGCGACCAACATGAGGGGCCAGCGAGCCAGCGACAATGCCATCTCGGCCGTATCGCCCAACCAGAGAAAGCGCAGCAGGATTGGCAGTACCACCACCGCGGACAGGGCAAGGAGGACGAAGCACAGCATCCCGAATGTCATGGCCAGGGAAAGCAGGGTGCGGAAGATGAAGCCGCGCTTCTCCTCCTCTTCATAGACGACGTTCAACGCGTCGAACATGGCTTTGGTGGCTTGATTTGCGCTCCAGAGAGCGACGCCCAGGCCGACAATCGCGCCAATACCCAGCGCTTCCTGAGGCGTAGAGACAAGGCGCTGTAACTGCTCGCTAATGATGGTCAGCCCACCCTGAGGCAGTATGCCCTCCAGATCGGCCAAATGCTGCACGATCGTCTGCCGGTCCGCGAACAGGCCATAAAGCGACACCATCGCCGTTAGAGCGGGGAATAGGGACAGCAAGGCGTAAAAGGTGATGCCTGCGGCCTCGGTCATCACCCTGTCTTCGTTGCTTTGGGCGACAACCCGCTTGAGGATGGACCACCAGGCGCGACGAGGAATATCCGCGGGTGTCTCGGCGTTCCGGCCCTGGTCGCCTGCGGGCTTGTTTTCCTCACTTACATCCTCAGCCTGTCCGGTCAGGCGGCGCAGGCGAGTCCGCAACGCTTCTTCGTTGGCTTTGGTCCCGCGTGACATTAATCCACTCCTTACCGCGTCATCGGATCAACACGGCCGTCGCCGGAAAGAACTTCCTCCTGAAAACGTCCCCGTTGGAATTCGGTTCCATGCGGCTTAGTGGGCGAGGGGGCAGGCAGATATGAAGGAGCGCTGGCGGGGTGTGGCTTCCGGGCACCCGAGCGAGGGTTGAGGCCATTTTCAGGCGGGGTGCAGATTC
>JH599954.1 GCA_000245075.1 Acetobacteraceae bacterium AT-5844 | reverse complement strand
CGCCGCCTTGGAGCTAGAGGAGACGCTGGACGTGTTGTTGCCGTTTGAGGAGGGCGCGGAGGCGCCGTTGGCGACGGCGATGCGGTACGCGACGATGGGGGGCGGCAAGCGGCTGCGGGGTTTTCTGGTGCTGGAGGGGGCGCGGTCGTTCGGGGTGGCGCGGGCGAGTGCGCTGCGGGTGGCGGCGGCGATCGAGATGCTGCACGCCTATTCGCTGGTGCATGACGACCTGCCGGCGATGGACAATGACGATTTGCGGCGCGGCAAGCCGACCGTGCACAAGGCCTTTGGCGAGGCGACGGCAATCCTGGCCGGCGATGCGCTGCAGGCGCAGGCCTTCGCGGTGCTGGCCGACGAGGACACGCATTCGGACGCGGCGGTGCGGGTGGAGCTGGTGCGGCGCCTCGCCATCGCGGCGGGGCCGCGCGGCATGTGCGGCGGGCAGATGCTGGACATGCTGGCCGAGGATGGCAGCGAGCCGGCGACCGAGGCGTCCATTGGCCGGCTGCAGCTGCTCAAGACCGGCAAGCTGATCGAATTCGCCGCCGAGGCCGGGGCCATTCTCGGCAAGGCGGCGCCGCTGCAGCGGCACGCGCTGTGCGCCTATGGCCGCGACCTCGGCGCCGCCTTCCAGATCGCCGACGACGTGCTGGACGCGACGGCGACGGCGGAGGAGACCGGCAAGCGCACCGGCAAGGACGAGCAGGCCGGCAAGGCCACGCTGGTCGGGCTGCTGGGGCTGGAGCGCGCGCGCGCCCAGGCGGAGCGGCTGGCGGCGCAGGCGCAGCAGCATCTCGACAGCCTGGGCGAGCGGGCCGATCTGCTCCGCATGCTCGCCGACTACACCATCGCCCGGAGGTCCTGATGTCCCAGCAATCTCCGACCGGCCCGAACTCGCCCCTGGGGGCGCCGCCCGCCACGCCGATGCTGGACCGCGTGCGGCTGCCGGCCGATCTCAAGAACTTCTCGGCCGACCAGCTCAAGCAGGTGGCGGACGAGCTGCGGGCCGAGACCATCCATGCGGTGAGCCAGACCGGCGGCCATCTCGGCGCCAGCCTGGGCGTGGTGGAGCTGACGGTGGCCATCCACGCGGTGTTCGACACGCCCAAGGACAAGCTGATCTGGGATGTCGGCCACCAGGCCTATCCGCACAAGATCCTGACCGGGCGGCGGGACCGCATCCGCACGCTGCGCCAGGGCGGCGGCCTCTCGGGCTTCACGCGGCGCGCCGAGAGCGAGTACGACCCGTTCGGCGCGGCGCATTCCTCCACCTCCATCTCGGCCGGCCTCGGCATGGCCGTGGCGCGCGACCTGCTGCGCGGCACGCCCTACTCCCAGGGCGGCAAGCGCAACGACCAGAACGTCATCGCCGTGATCGGCGACGGCGCGATGAGCGCGGGCATGGCCTATGAGGCGATGAACAATGCCGGCGCCATGCGCTCGCGCCTCATCGTGGTGCTGAACGACAACGACATGTCGATCGCGCCGCCGGTCGGCGCCATGTCGGCCTATCTGTCGCGGCTGATCTCCTCGCGGCCCTTTCTCTCCTTGCGGGAGGTGATGGCCAAGGTGGCGCGGCGGTTCCCGGCGCCGCTGGAGCGGGCGGCGCGGCGGGCGGATGAGTTCGCCCGCGGCATGCTGACCGGCGGCACGCTGTTCGAGGAGCTGGGCTTTTACTATGTCGGGCCGATCGACGGCCACAACATGGACCACCTGCTGCCGCTGCTGCGCAACCTGCGCGATGCCGAGACCGGCCCGCCGGTGCTGCTGCATGTGGTGACGCAGAAGGGCAAGGGCTACGCACCGGCCGAGGCGGCGCCGGACAAGTACCACGCGGTGGCCAAGTTCAACGTGGTGACCGGCACCCAGACCAAGGCGCCGCCGGGCCCGCCGACCTATACCAAGGTCTTTGCGAATGCGCTGATCGCCGAGGCGGAGCGGGACGAGCGGATCGTCGCCGTCACCGCCGCGATGCCCTCGGGCACCGGGCTCGACCTGTTCCAGAAGCGGTTTCCGCGGCGGACCTTCGATGTCGGCATCGCCGAGCAGCACGCCGTGACCTTCGCCGCCGGCATGGCGACGGAGGGCATCAAGCCCTTCGTGGCGATCTACTCGACCTTCCTGCAGCGGGCCTACGACCAGGTGGTGCACGACGTGGCGCTGCAGAAGCTGCCGGTGCGCTTTGCGCTGGACCGCGCCGGGCTGGTGGGGGCGGACGGGGCGACCCATGCCGGCGCCTATGACATCGCCTATCTCGGCTGCATTCCGCAGATGGTGCTGATGGCGCCGGCGGACGAGGCGGAGCTGGCGCATATGGTGGCGACGGCGGCGGCGTTCGACGACGGGCCGATCGCGCTGCGGTTTCCGCGCGGCGAGGGCTTTGGCCTGGCCGAGGTGCCGGCGCGCGGCACGCCGGTGGAGATCGGCCGCGGCCGGGTGCTGCGGGAGGGGACGAGCGTGGCGCTGCTGTCCTACGGCACGCGGCTGCAGGAATGCCTGCAGGCGGCGGAGGAGCTGGCGGCGCATGGGCTGTCCTGCACGGTGGCGGATGCGCGCTTTGCCAAGCCGCTGGACACCACGCTGGTGGAGCGGCTGGCGCGCGAGCACGAGGTGCTGGTGACCATCGAGGAAGGCTCGGCCTGCGGCTTTGGCGCGCTCGTCATGCAGCACCTGGCCTGGGCCGGCGCCCTCGACCACGGCCTCAAACTCCGCCCCATCTGCCTGCCCGATACCTTCATCGACCATGACACCCCCAAAGCACAGTACGACAACAACGGGATGTCCGCGCG
>JH599953.1 GCA_000245075.1 Acetobacteraceae bacterium AT-5844 | reverse complement strand
CGGGGCCGGCGCGGCCGGCGGCGGCACCGGCAGCGACGCCATCTGCACCGGCGCGGGCTCGGGCGCGGTGTTGTAGGTGGAGCCGTCCGGGATCGGGTCCATCCGCACCACGCCACCGGAGGCGACGCTGCTGGCGGAGGAAGCGTAGGTCGAGCCGTCTGGAATCGGGTCCATGCGGACCACCGGGCCGGAGAGGCTCGCCACCTGCACGGGCGCGGGCGCCGGCGTGCTGGCATAGGTCGAACCGTCCGGAATCGGCTCCATGCGGGTGATGGGGCCGGGCGGCAGCTGCGCCACCTGGATGCCCGGCTGCACCGCGTCACGCTGCTCGCGCAGCGCCAGCATGGTGGCGGTGTCGCCACGACGCGGCCCCGCCGGGATGTTCAGCGGAATCTCGGCCGCCGCGTACACTTCCGGCGCCGCGCGGCGGTTCGGATGCGCGTCGATGATCCGGGGGCCGATACGGGCGACGTAGTTACGCGTCTCCGCCGGGAGGCCACGGCTGGACCAGAGGTAATCCTCCAGCCGGCGGGGCCCCGCATTGTAGGCGGCGAGGAAGGCCGGGCTGCCGTACAGCTCATACATCTCGCGGACGTAGGCGGTACCAGCCATCAGGCTGTTCCAGGGGTGGTAAGGGTCTTCGCCCAGGCCGTAGCGGGCGCGCAGCTCGGCATAGGTGCCGGGCATCACCTGCATCAGCCCCATGGCGCCGACGGGGCTGCGGGCATTCACGCGGCCCGCGCTCTCCTGCCGCATCACTTCGCGAATCCAGCGCTCCGGCACGTCGAATCGTGCGGAGGCTTCACGGATGTAAGGGCCCCATGGATCGCTGGGCGGACCCGGCGGATCGTAGCTGGCGGGCTGCGGATGCGCAGCGGCCTCGGCGGCGGCACGGGCCGTCATCGGCCGTCCCTGCTGGCTGCCGCCGGTGCTGCCACAGGCAGCCAGAAGCGTGAGAACCCCCATAGCCGCCGCAGCCTGGACGCGGCTGCGGCTCGGGCGGAACCGGAACGGAGTCATCCCCTGTTCTCCGTCTGAGTGTCACGGTTCGCCGGAATGCGGCTCCGATGTCCGGAAGGATCCCCCCTCCCCGGTCATGGCGGCCTCGCCGCGCCCCCACGCGACGATGCCGGGCAACCCCGGCGCCCCTGCCAAAATTGGCGGAACGTCAATGGCATCCGGCCTACAGGAGTGAACCGGGGCGCGCAAGCCAGAATCCGAGGCTTTGCCGCGCCTCCCCAGCCGCCCGGCCGGCCGCCACGGACGGCCGTAACGGAATGAAATCCGTCGTGCCGGCCTGTCTCCGGCGGACACAAACCGGCTTCGTACCGGCCTCGGCTCCGCTGGTGGCAAAGCCTGGACGAAGCCATAGCACGGACGCCGGAACCGTTACGCTGCCGCCGCCTCCGGCGGACCGGCTCGCCATCTCGTGATGGCCGCTATGGCCCTGACAAAGCTGGGTGAAGGCCCTTCCGCATCTGGACATGGCTCGCGCGCCGCGCCACCTCTTTCTTTCCGGGCGTTGCGTCACCACCATGGCGGCGGTCCCATCGCGCCGGCCAACATTCGCGGAGGATATCGATCGCCATGACCGCACGTCCCGCTTCCACTCCTAAATCCTCCGGAGGGGCATCGCGCCTGGCGCGGGTAGCGGCCTGCCTGCTGCTGCTGGGCGGCGTGGCCGCCTGCGCGCCGACCAATACGGGCACCACCTTCAGCTCCAGCTCCATGGGCCGGCCGGCCGCCGTGTCCTACGGCACCATCATCGGGCTCCGGCCCGTCACGGTGCAGGCCCGCAGCGGCCCGGGCCTCGGCACGGCGGCTGGTGCCGTGGCCGGCGGCGTTGCCGGCAGCTTCATCGGCGGCGACTGGCGCTCCAACGCCCTGGCCGGCCTCGGCGGCGCCGTTGTCGGCGGCCTGATCGGCAATGCGGCCGAGCGCCAGGTGGGCACCGGGCAGGCGGTCGAGTTCTTCGTCCGGCTGGATCAGGGCGGCGACATCTCCGTCGTCCAGACCAATGAGGAGAACCTGCAGTTCAACGACCGCGTCGTGATCATCCATGGTGACGTGACGCGGATCAGCCGCGCCTCGGGCAGCGCGCCGCCGACGGCCTATGCCCCGCCCGTCTCGGCGCCCCCCACCTACCGCTGAGCCCTCACGCCAATGCGGCCCCGCCTCCCGTAAAGGGGGTGGGGTAGCGCTGGCGGCAATGCGGCCTTGCATTGTATAGAGCCGCCCAAATGCAGTCTCTCGCCCTCCCCACCTATCGCGTCGACGCCAGCAATCCGCGGCGCGCGGCGCGTGCCATGGCGGACCTTGCCGCCGGTTTCTCTTCCTGGCGGCTGGCCTGGGCCCTCGCGCGGCTCGATCTCCGCAACCGCTACCGCGGCTCGGTCATCGGTCCGTTCTGGGTCACGCTCTCCACCGCCGTCATGGTGGTCGGGCTGGGGCTGCTCTACTCGACCCTGCTGAAGCAGGACATCACCGTCTTCCTGCCGCATCTGGCCGTCAGCCTGATTATCTGGAACACGCTGTCCACGCTGGTCTCGGAGGCGACGACCTGCCTCTCCAGCGCCGATGGCGTGATTCGCCAGCTGCCCCTGCCGCTGACGACCCACGCCCTGCGCTGCGTCTTCCGCAACGCCTTTTCGGCCGCCCACAGCCTGCCGCTGATCATCGTGGTGTTCGTCGCGCTGGGCCACTTGCCGGGGCCAGAGGCCTTCCTCGCCATTCCCGGCCTGCTGCTGCTGGCGATCAACGCCCTGGCGGCCAGCCTCTTCCTCGGCATGGTCTGCGCCCGCTTCCGCGATATCGGCCAGATCGTCTCCAACATCATGCAGCTCGCCTTCTTCATGACGCCGATCATCTGGCGGGCGGAGTTGCTGGGCGAGAATGTGTGGCGGCTGTATTTCAACCCCTTCTACCCGATGCTCGAGGTCATCCGTGGCCCGCTGGTGGAGGGGGGCGTCGGCCCCGGCATCTGGATCGCGGCAATCGCCTACACCGTGGTGCTGACCGGCGCCGCCGCGGCCTTCTTCATCCGTTTCCGCGCCCGCGTGGCTTTCTGGGTCTGAACTGATGGCAAGCATCGTCGCCGATGGGCTGTCCATCGAATTCCCGCTCTACCACATGGCCGCGCGCAGCCTGAAAAAGCGCCTGCTGGCCAAGGCCGCGCTGCGCGTGCGCACTGACGAATCCAACCGCGTCGTGGTCGCCGCGCTGCGGGACCTCAACTTCCGCATCGGGCGCGGAGAGCGCGTGGCGCTGGTCGGCAGCAACGGTGCCGGCAAGACGACCCTTCTGCGCACCATTGCCGGCATCTATGAGCCGGTGGGCGGCGAGCTGACCGTGCATGGCGAGATCGGCTCCCTCATCGACCCCGGTGCGGGCATGGACCCGGACAGCACGGGGCGGGAGAATATCCGCCTGCGCGGCCTCTATCGCGGCATGGACGAAGCCGGCATCGCCGAATTGGAAGCCGATGCGGCGGCCTTCTCCGGCCTCGGCGAATTCCTGGACGTGCCGACCCGCGGCTACTCCGCCGGCATGAACATCCGCCTCGCCTTCGCCATGGCCACCGCCATGGCGCCGCAGATCCTGCTGATGGACGAGTGGTTCATGGCCGGGGATGCCGACTTCATGGAGAAGGCGGAACAGCGCCTGACCAAGCTGGTGCAGGGTGCGGACATCATGGTGATCGCCACCCATGACTTCGCCATCGCGCGCCGCTGGTGCACGCGCGCCATCCGGCTGAACGCCGGCCGCATCATCGCGGACGGGCCGGTGGACGAGGTGTTGGCCCAGATGGACAGTATCCCCGCGACGCCCACCCCGGCCCCGGAGCCTGCGGGCTGAGAAGGCTTTAGTTCCAGGGAGAAGGCTGGGGGAAAGAATTCCCCCATCAAACGTATACGTTTGATCCCATCTTTTTCCTTCGAGTTTTTCGGCCGCTGGGGAGGCGGGGTATGGCCCCGCCGAAGGTCAGAGACCTCCGGCGACTGAGGGTTCAGCTCACGCTGCCTTTAGGAATTCAGTGAGCGTCGGCACCAGCGCGGCTGCTGGACACTGAAAGCCCGCCTCTTTCTCGAAGAAAAAAAGAAGGGGCCCGGGGAATTCTTTCCCCGGCCTTCCCCCACCTTTCCGCCTCTCGATCGCCTCAGTCAATCGGCCCCGAACGCAGGTTCTTCGTCCTGGACCGGCGGGCCTTGCCGTCCAGGCGCCGCTCCTTGGAGGCGCGCGTGGGCTTGGTGGGCCGCCGGGCAGGTGGTGGAGGCGCGGCGGCCTCGCGAATCAGCTCCAGCAAGCGTTCGAGCGCGTCTTCCCGGTTCCGCAACTGGGTGCGGTGCCGCTGGGCGATGATGATGATCTCGCCCGCCTGCGTTGCCCGGTGCCCCGCCAGCCGGATCAGCCTCTCGCGCACCGCATCCGGCAGACTCGGCGAATTGGCGGCGTCGAAGCGCAGCTGGACCGCCGTTTCCACCTTCTGGATGTTCTGCCCACCCGCGCCGGATGAGCGCACGAAGCTCTCCGATACTTCGGTTTCGTCGATGCTGATGCGCCGGGTGACGGGAATGCGAGCCATGGTGGAAACCCCTTAGCACGCGGAGAGACGCTCTCGTCAGTCATGCCCCGCGCGTGCGGGGGTGGTGCCGAAGGTCGCCCGCCATGCCGCGCCGAAGGCCGACGCGCTGGCATAGCCGACCGCCGCCGCCGCCCGGGCGGGTGTCATGCCCTGTGCCAACAAGGCAGAGGCCTCCGCCAGCCGCGTCTGCTGCCGCCAGACGGCGAAACCGAGCCCAGTTTCCTCGCGGAAGCGCCGCGTGAGGGTGCGCGGGCTGGCCCCCACCTCGCCGGCCCAGTCTTCCAGCGTCCTGTCGCGCGCCAGATCGGCCCGCATGGCATCCGCCAGCCGCAGCAGCCTGGGGTCCCGTGGCTGCGGCACGCCGAGTGGCAGGCTCGGCGCGCGGGCGATTTCATCGAGGATCAGCGCGGCGAGATGGCCGCCCCGCCCGCTTTCATCCCATTCCAGCGGACCGTCGCACGCCGCCAGCACCAGCTCCCGCAACAGGGGGGAGACCGCCAGCACCGCCACGCCAGGCGGGCCGGAACGGGCGGCGTCATGGCGCAGGAACAGCGCGCGCATGGCCACATGGCCCTGCATGATGACGGCATGGCGCAGGCCGGCGGGCATCCATAGCCCCCGCCCCGTCGGCACCACATGCAGCGTGCCGGCGGCGTGGATGCGCATGACGCCCGTGGTGGCATAGAGGAATTGGGCCCGTGTATGGCTGTGCTCGCCGGTCGCCATGCCGTCCAGGTAATCCTGGGCGAAAGCGGCCAAGGGGCGGTCTACCTGCTCGGCGGGCAGCGGCAGATTGGGCAGGGAAGGATGGCGTTCTGGCGACATGATTTGTCCGGACGTCGCTAAGCCGCCAGCCTATCCTGCCTGGTAACGGAACGCCAGGATTGCTCGGACCATGGACCGCTCACCCGCTGCCACGCGGCAGATCGTCTTCATCAATGCCGCCCACACCGCCACCCATTACTGCCTGCTGATTCTCGCCACCGCCGTGCTCGGCATCGTGCAGCAGGACAGCGGCCTGTTCGGCCACGACTATGGGACCATCATGGCGCTCGGCACGGCCATGTTCGTGCTCTATGGCGTCGGCTCGCTGCCGATGGGCTGGTTCGCGGCGAAGTTCGGCCGCCACCGCATGATGCTTCTCTTCTTCCTCGGCACCGGCGGCTTCATGGCCGCGGCGGGGCTGACCTCCTCCCCCTTCTGGATGGCAGTGGCCCTCGCGGTCATGGGCGCCTTCGCGGCCATCTATCACCCCATCGGCACCGCCATGCTGGTGGAAGCGGCGGGGGAGAAGGTGGGCCGGGCCGTCGGCATCAATGGCGTGTTCGGCAATCTGGGCGTGGCCAGCGCCCCCATCCTCACCGCCCTGCTGGCGCAGAGCGTCGGCTGGCGCTGGGCCTTCATCGTGCCCGGCGTGCTCTGCGTGCTGGTGGGCCTTGCCTATATGCGGGAAGCGCCGGTGGACATGACGCCGAAGGGCGCCCACGCGAAGCCCTTCCCGCAGATTCCGCCCGCCATCGTGCGCCGCGCCGTCATCGTGCTGCTGGCCATCGCCGCGGCCTCCGGCCTGGTGTTCAACGCCTTCACCCTGCTACTGCCGAAGCTGATGGAGGAGCGCCTCGCCACCTCGCCGGACCTGCTGCCGGTCATCGGCGCGCTCGCCTTCTTCGCCACGCTGTGCGGTGGGCTGACGCAGTTCACGGTGGGCCGGATGATCGACCGGCTGACGCTCCGCCGCGTCTTCCTGCCGCTGGCCATGGTGCAGATGCCGCTGATGCTGCTGCTCTCCTTCGTGGATGGCCCCCTGGTGCTGCCGCTCTCCGCCGCCCTGGCCGCCTCCATCTTCGGGCAGGTGACGGTGAACGAGACGATGACGGCCCGCTACATCGCCCCGGCCCTGCGGGTGAAGCTCTACTCCATCCGCTTCTTCATCGGCTTCCTGGGTGCCGCCGCCGCCGCGCCGATCGTCGGCCTGCTGCACGATGCCACCGGCAACCTGGCGGCCACCCTGCTGGTGCTTGCCGGCTTCTCCGGCGTCACCCTGGCCTGCGCGCTGTTCTTCCCGGATCGTCAGGAGGAATTGCAGCCGGAACTGTGGAACGCGGCGCCGGCGGAATAATGGGGGTCGGGGTGCTGGAGAGGGCGCTGCCCTCTCCGGACCTCTCCCGCCGGGGTGGAAAGTCCACCCCGGGCCCCGCTTCGAAATAAGTCCGTGCTCAGGTCTGAAGCGGAACGCTGCGAGAAAGCGACTTCAAAGTTTTCAAAAGGCCACGCGGGCTGAACCCGCAGTCGCCGAGGGTCCAGGACCCTCGGCGGAACCGGCCGGCATAACAAAAAACTGATGGCGGGGTCTGGGGTGACACTGTCACCCCAGCGGGGTCCAGGGGGCAGCGCCCCCTGGTGCGCCTCCCCCTCCACCTTTCCAACCCACCTTCCCGCGCCTAGAGATCAAAGGACTTTCCTTCTCCCAGGAGCACCGAAGCTGATGAGTCGCGACGCAGCCATCCAGGCCAGTACTTCCCTGTTGGACAGCGGGGCCTTCCTGGAGGAGTTGTCGCGCCGTGTTGCTTTCCGCAGCGAGAGCCAGAACCCGGCGAGTGCCGCGGAGCTGGACCGCTATCTGGTGGAGGAGATGCAGCCCGAGCTGCATGCCATGGGCTTCACTACCGAAATCGTGCCCAACAGCGTGCCGAACCGGGGGCCCTTCCTTATCGCCCAGCGGATCGAGGACCCGGCGGCACCGACCGTGCTGATCTATGGCCATGGTGATGTGGTGCATGGGCAGGATGCGGCGTGGCGCGAGGGCCTCTCCCCCTGGACCGTCACGCCGGAGGGCGAGCGCTGGTATGGCCGCGGCACCGCCGACAATAAGGGCCAGCATGGCATCAACCTCGCGGCCCTGCGGGAAGTGCTTGCCGTGCGCGGCGGCAAGCTGGGCTTCAACGCCAAGGTCCTGCTGGAGATGGGTGAGGAATCCGGCTCCCCAGGCCTCGCCGCCATCTGCCGGGACAGGGCCGCGGAGCTGAAGGCCGATGTACTGATCGCCTCCGACGGGCCGCGCCTCTCGGCGGATCGGGCCACCATCTTCCTGGGCTCGCGCGGCGCCTTCAATGTCGGACTGGAATACAAGGCACGGGAGCGCGCCTACCATTCGGGCAATTGGGGCGGCGTCATCCGCAACCCTGCCACGGTGATGGCCAATGCCATCGCCAGCATGGTGGATGGCCAGGGGCGCCTGAAGGTGGAGGGGCTGCTGCCGCCGCCCATGCCGAACAGCGTCCGCGCCGCCATCTCCGGGCTGACGGTGGGCGGCGGCGAGACCGATCCCGCCATCGATGAGGATTGGGGCGCCGAGGGGCTGACCCCCGCCGAGCGGTTGTTCGGCTGGAATACGCTGGAGGTGCTGGCCATGGGTGCCGGTAACCCGGATGCGCCGATGAATGCCGTGCCCAATGCCGCCAAGGCCACGGTGCAGTTGCGCTATGTCGCCGGCACTGACGCCTCCGCCATCGTGCCCGCCATCCGTGCGCATCTGGATGCTCATGGCTTCGGCATGGTGCAGATCGCGGAAAGCGACCGGGAGGCCTCCCCCGCCACGAGGCTGGACCCGGATTCGCCTTGGGTGCGCTGGGCCTCGGCTTCCATTGCCCAGACGCTGGGCCGGCCCCCGGCCATCCTGCCCAATATCGGCGGCAGCCTGCCGAACCATGTCTTCGCCGACATTCTGGGCCTGCCCACGCTGTGGGTACCGCATTCCTACGCCGCCTGCTCCCAGCACGCGCCGGATGAGCATGTGCTGGTGCCGGTCGTGCGCGAGGGCCTCGCGCTGATGGCCGGGCTGTTCTGGGACCTGGGCGAGAACGCGCCGAAGGCATGATCCTCTCCCTGGTGGCGGCCTCCGCGCTGGCTGGCTTCATCTACGGCATTTCCCCGGGGCCGGCGGTGCTGGCCCTGATGGGCATTTCCGCCGGCCAGGGGCGCGGTGCCGCCACCACCTTCGTCACCGGGCTGCTGGCGGGGGATGCCGTGTGGTCCTGCCTGGCGCTGGCGGCGATCATCGGAGCGCAAAGCATCGGCACGACGGTGTTCGATGTGCTGGGGCTGATCTGCGGTTGCTATCTGCTCTGGCTCGGCGCGGGCGCGTTGCGGGCCCGCCCTTCCGCCGATGGCCCGGTGGCGGCGCCCAGGCGCCCCCTGCTGCGTGGCCTCGCCTTCGGCCTGACCAACCCGAAGGGCTACCCCGTCGCCGTGGCCACCTTCACGGCATTGCTCGCCGCGCAATCCTCCGCCTTGAACTGGTCGTTGCTGCCGCTGCTGGTGGTGGCGGCGGTGGTGGGCGCCTTCCTGGCCTATGGCATCCTGGTGGCGCTGACCGGCCTGCCGCCCATGCGCCGCTTCTACCGCCGGCATGAGAGGGGGATCGTGCGCCTTTCCGGCCTTATCTTCATCGGCTTCGGCCTGCATGCCCTCGCGCAATCCGCTCCGGCGCTGCTTCACCGGAGCTGATGCACGGCTCTTTGGCCAGGGACATCTGAACGAAGGCCGCCCGGCGCCCTATCTTCGATGCCCCAGCGGAGAAGCCATCATGCGCCCCATCCTCGCCTTGCTCGCGGCCGTCTTTCTCGCCCCGCTCCCCGTCCTGGCCCAGACGCGGGTGGGTGAGGTCAGCACCACCTTCCGCGTCATCGGGCCCAACGACAAGGTCGTGGTCGAGCGCTACGACGACCCCCGGATTCCCAACGTCTCCTGCTACGTCTCCCGCGCGGATACGGGCGGGCTGTCCGGCTGGGTGGGGCTGGCGGAAGACCCTTCCCGCTTCAGCCTGGCCTGCCGCGCCACCGGGCCTGTCACCCTGCCCGCCGGCGTGCCCGACAGCGAGTCCGTGTTCCGCCAGTCGACATCGCCCTTGTTCAAGGCATTGACGGTGACGCGAATTCTGGACCGGGAGAAGAACGTGCTGGTCTATCTGATCGTCAGCACGAAGCTGGTGGACGGCTCGCCTTTCAACAGCGTCACCGCCGTGCCGATCGACGCGCCTGTCCTACGCTAGAAGCGGAAAGCGTGGGGTGACTTCCCACCCCGGCGGGGGTCAGAAGGCGGTGTGCCCGGCCTTCTCCGCCGCCACGCGCGCGCGCCAATCGGCCAGCACGCTGTCCAGCGTTTCGTCCCAGCCGATCTCCGGCATCCAGCCGAGATGCTCCCGCGCCTGGGCGGCATTGCCCGCCACGCGGATGACATCCGTGGGCCTCAGCCGGGCGGCATCTTCCACCACTTCCACGCGGGCGGTGCTGCGGCTCAGCAACGCCTCCAGCATGTCGCCGATGCGGCGCGGATTGCCGGAAGCGAGGTTGTACACGCTGCCCATCGGCAGGCCTGGCGCCGCCTTCAGCGCCAGCGCATAGGCGTTGCAGACATCCCGCACATCCAGGAAGTCCCGCCACCGGTCCAGCGCGCCAACGCGCATCACCGGTTCCTGCAACCCCGCCTCGATCCGCGCGATCTGGCGGGCGAAGTCAGGAACAACGAAACCGTGGCTTTGGCCGGGGCCGGTGTGATTGGCCGGCCGCAGGCGAATGCAGCGCAGGCCACGCAGCGCCATCTCCCCCAGCGCGATATCACAGGCCGCCTTGCTGGCGGCGTAGGGGTTCGCCGGACGCAGGGGGGCCTGCTCGTCCAGCGGCGCCTCGATGTCGCGGAAGCTCAGCCCATAAACCTCGGCGGATGAGACGAAGAGGAAAAGGGCCTGAGGTGCCAACCGCATCACACTGCTGGCGAGGGATAGCGTTCCGAGAAGGTTGGCCTTCCAGGTGCCGGAGGGGTCGGCGAAGGCGGCCCCTACTGAAGCCTGGGCGGCCAGATGAATAACGGCATCAGGCCGCGCCTGGGCGACCAGAGACTCCAATGTCTCGGCCTCACCCAGATCCATGGGCAGGTGGAGATCCGCGATCGGGCAACGGCTTCCCCCCGGCCGCTCCGCGGCGATGAGCGTGGCACCCGGGAAAGCCTGCCGCAGCTGCGGCATCAGGTGGCGGCCGACGAAGCCGGTCGCCCCCGTGACGAGGATTCGCTGCGGCATGGCGGTCATCCTCAGTTGGCGATCGTCATCCGGTCACGATGGCGCTTCAGGTCGGCCTCGACCATTTCCTGCACCATCTGCTCCAGCGAGATCGCCGGCTTCCAGCCCAGCCTGGCCTCGGCCTTGGCGGGGTTGCCGTGCAGCACATCCACCTCGGCGGGCCGCAGGAAAGCGGGGTTCACCGTGACGTGCTGCTCGTAGTCCAGCCCCACATGGGCGAAGGCGATGCGGCAGAACTCGCGCACCGTGGTGGTGCGGTGGGTGGCGACGACGTAGTCGTCCGCCTTCTCCTGCTGCAGCATCAGCCACATGGCGCGGACATAGTCCTTCGCGTGGCCCCAGTCGCGCTTGGCGTCCAGGTTGCCCAATGGCAGCTCGGAAGCCAGGCCCAGCTTGATGCGCGCCACGCCGTCCGTGATCTTGCGGGTGACGAATTCCAGGCCGCGCAGCGGGCTCTCGTGGTTGAAGAGAATGCCGCTGGAGGCATGCAGGCCGAAGGATTCGCGATAGTTCACCGTCATCCAGTGGCCATAGAGCTTCGCCACCGCATAGGGGCTGCGAGGGTAGAAGGGCGTCTTCTCGTCCTGGATCGGCTCCTGGATGAGCCCGTACATCTCGGAGGACGAGGCTTGGTAGAAGCGGGCCTTGGGGGCAGCGATGCGCACCGCCTCCAGCATGTTGCCCACGCCGAGCGCCGTGACGCTGCCCGTCAGCAGCGGCTGGGTCCAGGAGGTCTTCACGAAGCTCTGGGCGCCGAGGTTGTACACCTCGTCCGGCTTCGCCTCCTCCATCACGCGGATGAGCGAGGAGAGGTCGGTCAGGTTGCCGTCCAGCATCGTGACCTTGCCGTCGATGCCGAGCCAGCGCAGCCGGCTGTCGATGACGTCCGAGGAAGCGGAGCGGCGCAACAGGCCAAACACCTCGTAGCCCTTCTCCAAGAGGAGTTGGGAGAGATAGGCACCATCCTGGCCGGTGATACCGGTAATCAACGCGCGAGGCATGTCAGCAGGTCTCGACTTTCATAACCGTGTTTCTCTAGCGGCCGGAGCCCGGCAGGGCCAGTTCAGCCGCCGGTTTCGCCCGCCCCAGCAGGGCCGGGTAATCCGGGATGGGGAATGGCGCGGCGGGCGGATGGAAAGGCCGCTCCGCCAGAACCTGCAACAGCTTGGCGGCAGCTGCAATGTCGGGTTCCGCCCAGCGTGCTCCCGGCAGGTCGTAGATTTCCTGCGGGTCGTGCGCGGGCACCAGGGTGTAGGGCACGGCGAAGGCCCCGGGCCCGGCCATGAAATCCACATTGCCGGACCAGCCCGTGGCGATGACGGCGCGGCCCAGCGTCATGGCCTCGGCAATGGCGAATCCATAACCCTCCGACCGGTGGAGGGAGAGAATGCAATCGGCCGCCGACATCAGCGCCCAGAGGCCGGCGCGTGGCAGGTGGTCGGCCATGATGCGGATGTTGGGGTGGGGCGCGGCGGCGGCCACCACCTCTGCCCAGGCCGGGCCGGCATCCTCGACGGCATGGGTCTTGATGATGAGGATGCGATCCGGCCTGTCCCCGAAGGCCTGATGGTGGGCCGCGATGGCGCCGAGGGGATTCTTGCGTGCCAGGGAGGAGGTGGCGTCGAACACCGTCAGCGTGACGAAGGCATCCTCCGGCAGGCCGAAATCGGCACGGCCCATGGCGGCCGGTTCCGGGCGGGGCAGGATGGGATAGGGCACGACCCGCACCGGCGGGCAGCCGGGCGCGCGCCGGCAGGCCTCGGCGACGAACTCCGCCCCCACCCAGATTTCGTGGCAGCAGGCGAAGCCACGGTGCCAGTCCGCCGGCAGTACCGGCAACTCCCAGTTCCAGACGGCGATGACGCGTTTGCCGCGCACGGCGCGCTTGCCCAGCACCTTGAGGGCCCAGGGCAGCATGAAGCCGTTCACATGCACCACCAGCGTGCCGGGGCCTTCCGGCACCGGCTCCATGGGCCGGGCGCCCTCCGGGCCGGCGCGCTGGCGCAGGGGGCCGGTGAGATCGACTTCGTGGGGGGAAAGGCCCGCTTCGCGCATGCCCGCCGCGAGGCGCCGCGTGGCGGCGCCAAGGCCCGTGGCGGCGGAGAAATAACCGGCGACGGTCAGGCTGCCCTGTCCATCCGGTTCCGGCCGGTCGATCCGCGGGGCCAGGGCGGCCATGGTGCCGAACAGCGCTTCCCGCCGCAGCTTGCGGGGCAACAGGGTCCAGATACGGCGGATCATGCTTGGGCCTGGCCTCCATGGCCGTGGCGCTGCTGGCGGAGAGCAGGCTCCTCCCACGGCGCCCTGGGTGGCGTGCGCGGTCCGGACAATGGCGCCTTCATGCCGCCGGCAGCCGCAGCCAGGGGTGGATGCCGGCCAGCAGGGCGCCGGCCTGGGCCTTCCAGTCCGCCAGTTCCTCGCCATGGCGCAGGGCGCTTTCCGCCAATCGCTCTCTCAGCGCGGCGTCATCCAGCAACCGGCCCATGGCGGCGGCGAGGGCCTCGCCGGTCGGGGCAGCGGCCAGCAGGCCCGTTTCGCCATCCCGCACCTGTTCCGCGAGGCCGCCCACAGGCGTTGCCACCACCGGCACGCCGCAGGCGAGCGCGATCGGCAGCACGCCGGACTGGCTGGCCTCCCGGTAGGGCAGCACCACCGCGCGGGCGGTGGAGATCAGGGCCGGAATGGCGCCATCCGCCACCCAGCGCGGCTCCACCGTCACGCCCGGCAGGGCGGAGAGGCCGGGCGCTGCGGCCTCGATATCCCCCTCGCCCACCACCCGCAGTGTTGCGGCGGGGTGATGCTGGCGGAGCTGGGCAAAGGCGTCCCGCAGCAGGTCGAGGCCCTTATAGGTGCGGATGCGGCCGAAGAAGAGGAAGTCATGCGTCACCGCCACGTCCCGCGGCGCCTCGGCCGGCAGATGGGCGCCGAGCGGCAGGCGGAACAGCGGCAGGGATGGTGCCTCGGCCCGGATGGCGGCCTCCACGGCGGTGGACAGCACCACGGCCCCGCGTGCCGCCGCCAGTTCTCGCCGCAGCCGCCAGTGCCATGCCGGGGAAGGGTCGCCAGGATGCGGCAGCGCATCGTGCAGCACCGGCACATAGGGAATACCGGCGCGCTTCAGCGCCGGCGCCACGAGCGGCGTCCACAGATGCGGCATGGCGGAGACGACGACATCCGCGCCGAAGGACTGCGCCTGCCGCCGCAACCGGCGCGCGAGGCCTCGCACCCGCGCGAAGCCCAGTGCGAAGCCGAGGGCGTTGTTATAGGTGCTGACGCTGTCGCAAGGGGCGCCCAGCGCCTGGAACTCCCCGGAGAGGTCCCCCTCCCGCGAGACAGACAGCGCGAGCGAGACATCGGGCCGCGCCATCAGCCCGCGTGCGAGGCAAAGGGCGAATTGCGCCCCGCCGCCACGCCGCCCCCAATACCAGAGCAGGACGCGCAAAGACGCGGCCTCAGATGGCGACCCGCACGCCGAGCTCGACCACACGGTCGCTCGGGATGCGGAAGAATTCGGTGGCCGGCACGGCGTTGCGGCTCATCACGGAGAACAGCGCCTGCTGCCAGCGCGTCAGCTTCGGCACGGCGGCGGCCACCAGGGTCTCACGGCCCAGGAAGTAGCTGGCCTGCATCGGGTCGAAATCCACGCCGTATTCGCGCAGCGCCTCCAGCTCCCGCGGGATGTTGGGGCTCTCCTGGAAGCCATAGCGGATGATGACGCGGTGGATATTGGGCGCCATCTCCGTTACCTCCCGCCGCTCCTGCGCCTGGGGCACGTCCTCGTTGATGACGGTGACGAACAGCACCCGCTCATGCAGCACCTTGTTGTGCTTCAGGTTGTGCAGCAGGGCGTTGGGCAGGTAGTCGGCCTGGCCCGTCATGAACACGGCGATGCCCGGCACGCGGATGGTGCGCGATTGCGGCAGCCGCGCCAGGAAGGACTTCAGCGGCAGGCTGTCCTGGCGGAAGCGGTCGAACAGCAGGTCCCGGCCCCGGCGCCAGGTCGTCATCATCACGAACAGCACGAGGCCGAGGACGAGCGGCACCCAGCCGCCATCCGGCACCTTCAGCACGTTGGAGATGAAGAAGGCGGCATCCAGCAGGAACAGCGGCACCATCACCGCCACCACACTGAGCAGCGGCCAGCCAAATTTCCGCCGCAGCACGATGCCGGCCAGGGTGGAGGTGCAGAGGAAGGTGCCCGTGACGGCGATGCCATAGGCGGCCGCCAGATTGTCCGAGGTGTGGAAGGACAGCACCAGGATCACCACGCCGGCGAGCAGGGCGTAGTTGATCTGCGGCATGTAGATCTGGCCTTCCTCCGTCTCGCTGGTGTGGTGCACCACGAGGCGGGGCAGGAAGCCGAGCTGCACGCATTGCCGGCCGATGGAGAACGCGCCCGAGATCATGGCCTGGCTGGCGATGATGGTGGCGAGCGTCGCCAGCACGACCAGCGGCAGGCGGAGCCAGTCCGGTGCCAAAAGATAGAACGGGTTTTCCAGCGCGTGCTGGTCCGACAGCAGCAGCGCCCCCTGGCCGAGATAGTTCAGCGTCAGCGAGGGCAGCACGAACCACAGCCAGGCGAAGCGGATGGGCCGCGCGCCGAAATGGCCCATATCGGCGTAGAGAGCCTCCGCACCCGTCACCGCCAGCACCACGGAGCCCAGCGCGATAAAGGCCGCGAGCTGGTAGCGCAGGCAGAAGGTGATGGCATGGTGCGGGCTGAGCGCCACCAGCACCTCCGGTTCCTTGATCACCTCGATCAGCCCCAGCATGCCCAGGCTGCCGAACCAGAGCGCGGTGATGGGGCCGAACACCTTCCCCAGCCCATGGGTGCCCCGGTACTGCACCAGGAAGAGCGCGACGAGGATGACGAGGGAGATCGGGATCACCGCCTCCTCAAGCGCCGGGGAGACGATCTTCAGCCCCTCCACCGCCGAGAGGACGGACACGGCGGGCGTGATGATACCGTCGCCGAAGAACAGCGCGGCGCCGATCACGCCCACGATGGCGACGAAGCGGCGCGAGCGGTCGGACCGGCCGACGCGCTGGGCCAGAGCCATCAGGGCGAGGATGCCGCCCTCCCCCCGATTATCGGCGCGCAGCACCAGCAGGACGTATTTCACCGTCACGACCAGTATCAGCGACCAGAAGATCAGGCTGAGGACACCCAGAATCTCCCAGCGCTCCAACCCGTCGGCGGAGAAATGCAGCAGGGAGGCCCGCATCGCGTAGAGCGGGCTGGTGCCGATATCGCCGAATACGACACCGAGAACGCCGAGGATCAGCGCAGGCGTCATCGGGCGGGATTCGGAAGAAGCTGTAATGGAGGACACGGCCATGCTGCGTTGGTGCAGCCCGAACGCATAGGCGTTCGGAGGGTTTCCATGCAAGTGGCGGCGCCGTGATCGCCATCAGGCAGGTGCGCGCATAAGCCCCAGCCTGATTTCCGGGCCTTCAGGGCCAAATGCCTCCATGGCGCCGCACCCTCTCCGCCGTCATCCCGCACCCGAACGTGCCCTGTCAGCCTGCCAATTCTTGCGGGAAAGCATTCCGTCGGGCGCGGCGACGATCTCCACGCCTCCGTCGTGACCACAGGGGAAAGCTCAGTCTTCCCGCGCTGTCCTGGCAAGCTCCATCTCGATGATGGAATCGAGCTTCGAACTGGCTTGGCCTAGCGTAGCTTTGGGCCGGGACGAGATTGCGGAAAGAGCATTAAGGGCCCGGGAGCGCGACAGGGACCCTAGCGTCAACCGCAGATCGTTCAGCGCCGGCAGAAGGGATACTTCTTCACGCCGCGCTGGACCCTCTACGGCCTCACCCGGCACCAGGAACCCGGAAGGGGTGGCGCCGCTCTCTGTCGGGCTTTCGACGACGGTCTCGGGGAACCCACCCTCCGCGGCTGTGACGCTGGCCTCGGACTCAGTGGCGGCTTCTGCTGCCGCCACTGCTGTGGCGAGCTTCTCCTCAGCAGTCTCGAGAGATTGCTGCAACTGCTGAATGGTCAGCTCGGCGCGATGGAGCTGCCGCTTCAGGTCAAGATTGGCGGCACGAAGCTCCACGATCTCCCGACCCAGGTCCCGCTTGTCGTCGATCGATTCCAGGAAGGACCGCAAGGTCGAATCCCAGGCCTTGAGGGAGGCGGCAACCTGAGCGCCCGTTGAGGCGGACAACTCGCTGACCTGGCCGAAGGCCTGAGTAAGATGAGCCTGCTGCATGGCCGCCATTTCGCGCAGCTCGGCGCTTTGGGCGTGCACCAGCTCCGCAATTGCGTCACGCGCTGCCCGAACTTCGACCATATCGCCTTCCTTATCGAGCATTCGCTGCTTTTCTTTCCATGCCTCCCAGTCCGCGCCACGAAGGCTCGGCACCTCTAAGAGGACGTTGTCCAGTTTATTGGTTACAATGCAAAATCCGCGTCGTGCCCCGCTCTCATTGTCGGAGGACACGGCAGGAAAGAAGAACAGCCGCCCGGTACCCCGCAGCATGTCGAGGATGTCGAGGGTGAGCGCTTTTCCCGGACCGTAATCGTCATAGGAGTAGCCCGCGTCTCCAGGCACCTGAAAGTCGTCGATCATGACGACGGCGCGGATATCCTGCGAGAAGATAAGGTCGATTTCCTCCCGCAGAGGCAAGTCGTCCTCCCAGTGGGCGTCCAGATAGAAGAAGGCCGTCTTTCCGGCCTCGCCTTTGGCAAAAATCTGCTTCAGGAATGCGCGAGAGTCCGATAGCGCCAAACGGACGTTGGGGAACGGGCGAAGCCTCTCCTGCGCCTGCAGAAAGTACTTATAGGCAGCCTCACAGCTGAGGACCGGCCCACTGAAATGAGTGGCGAACCAAGAGGTGGTGAGGCCGCGATAGGTCCCTGTCTCCACAATGGCGTCGAAGGGAATGCGCCGCAACAGGTCCAGAACAACCGTCTGGCGGTTCTCCTGCCCATTCATCGGCCCACCCCAACAGGCCTGCAATTCCTCCGATTCAAGCTCCACGAGGGCGGCGGCGCGCACCAGCCTTGTCGCAGCTTCTTCTTGGCCCGACTTGCTCAGTTCCTGCGAAAGCTGCTCGATGGCATTCGAGACCTCCGAGAAGCGGTACCCCGGCGTGCTCATTAATTTGCCTCCTGCGGGACGAGCACTGCCGGACGATCCGCCAACTTCGTGCAGGTCAGAATCGAAAGGAAAACCCCCAGGTCACGGCTATCTGCGCTCATGCCCTCATCTTCAGGACGGATTGTGTATCGGCAGCGGACACGGAGGCTGAGCAGCGCCGTTGGCTTGGGAAAAACCAAGTCGCCCTCAATGTTAGAGAGTTCCCACCCTGCCATTGTCCCAGAGTAGAGGGTTTGCCCATTGATAGTAGCTTCCACCCGCTGCGGCCGCTTCGCCGCATTCTCCGCAGCCATCAATCGCAGCCCAATCCGGACATGGTCTACCGGCTCCGCTAGTCGAATATGCAGCATGGCGTCCTTGTCGCTGGTCCAGACGCCCTCTGCCTCAGGCGTATTGAGATTGCGCTGCCGGGCAAGAGACACGACATCGCCAGCTAGATAAGTCTGAACACCCAGCGAAACACGCGCTGGCGCGAGCGGCCATATAGGGTCCGAATCCGGTAGCGAGGACCTGTCGACCAGCCGCCGCAACGCCGCGAACGACAAGCCGTTGTACAGCTGTATCTGGTGGAGCCGCGTCAACAGCCTTGCACCTTCCCGTGCCCAGACATCCTGCGTCACCTGTAGCATCGAGTTATCGCGCTGGCTCGAGCGCCAGTGCCAATAGGCCGTTGCGAACGGAACCAGTTGAAAGGGCGACTTCCGCAAGAGCATAAAGTAAAGGTACATGTCCTCGCCGACGATCAACTCCGGATCGATCAAGGCGACGTCGTCGAGCGCGGAGGTCCGTGCAATCCAGGCATTTGACTGGATAAAGTTATCAAAGCCGATAAACTTCGAAAGATCAAAGCGGTCGAGGAACTTCAGTTCACGCCGTTCCGGCACTTCTATATCCAGCGCACCCTTAAAGTTCGGCGCCCAGATAAAATCCTCCGCATCATCCTCGACCCGAATGACGCCTGTGTAGAAGAAGCTTGTGTCAGGCGCATCGGCGGCCGCGGAAAGTAATGTCAGGAAATGATCAGCCATCAGGCTGTCATCGTCGTCCAACATTGAAAAGAACGGTGCCGTGACCGCCCGCAGCCCCGTCCAGAGAGCCGTGCTTCGAAAACCGGTATCCCCGCAGTTCAGGTATGTGATCGGCAACTCATCCGTCTGCTCAGAAGCAGCAAACTGCGCAATATCTTCACGCGACTTGTAATCGACCAGCAAGACACGACAGCGGCCGGACGTTTGGTGCCGGACAGAGCGAATGGCCCGGCGGAGGCTCTCGAGATCCCGCCCCCCCGTCCGGATGATAACGTCCACAAGCGGCGAATGAGCCTTCGCTGCCGCGTTATTCATCTCCTCCAGCCGCTGCACGGCATGGACACGGTGCGTGATGATATCTCTGTTGGCGCTCTGTGCAAATTCACATGTTTGCCGGACCAACGTCTCCATACCGAACTGGTCCCGCAGGATCGCATGGCTTTTCTCTGCCATGGCCACCGCGAGCGCCGGATTGGCGTTAGCCCACGCAACGATCTCCTCAATACGGCGGAAATTGTCCTCGTCGCTATTCCTCAGATCGATATAGAACGCACTATCGCCCAAAATCCGTCGGGCAAACGGTATCTCGTCCGCGATGATGAGCGAGCCTGCGGCGGCAGCTTCAAAGAGGCGCATAGACGGTGTGTCGGCAGCGCGATGTTCCGCCTTATGGATGCAGAGAGCAATGCCGTGCTTTTTCAGGGCATTTGAAAGAGACACGCCATCGAAGGGAAGAGGGCCACGATAGGATTTTTCGAAACCTTCCCAGGCATCGATCGGGCCGTAGATATTAATCAGCCGCTTCTCATTCAGCCTGTTAAGCAACCCATCATGCCGAAGTTTATCCCACCGAACTCCGACATAGCAGAGCTCAAACGGGCGAGCGGCAGAACGAGCTTCGAAGGGTGTTTCCAGAGCGGTCGGCAAAAACCGAAAACTTGAACGCGGTTTCCGATGGCCTGTCGAGAATTCCAGGTCATTCAAAAAGCGGTCGACTGAGGGCGCACCAACAAGGTAGCCATCGTAGCTCAGGATAGACCTGATCCGGCGATGGTCCTGCTCAAAGAAGGCGGGAGGGCTCCAAAGGGCGCCAAGCGTGAAAACCGGCGTCAACTTCGGAGTGAATTCATGCGTCGCGATGACCAGGTCGGGGCGGCAGTCATGGATGTCATCTGATGTGACAACCTCAAATGCCTTATGGCCAACACGTTCAGCTGCCAGCCTAAATCTCGCGATAAATTCGACTTCAGCGGAACTGGGGAGGCACGGAAACGCATTTACAAGTGCGATGTGCATTTTTGTCTATCGCGCTCTTCGGGTCAGCCGACATTAGCGCGCGGTGAGTTTGCCTCGACATTCTCCAGGTACCACGCATAGGTAGAACGCAGGCCGGCCTCCAGCGAAATGCTGGGCCGCCAGCCCATAGCATTGAGCCGCGACGAGTCCATCAGCTTACGAGGCGTTCCATCGGGCTTCGACGTGTCGAAGGTCAGTTCGCCCTCGAAGCCCACCACTCCCCGGATGGCCTCGGCCAGTTCACGGATAGTGACGTCATCACCGAAGCCGACGTTGATGTGCTCCATCTCCGAATAATTCTTCAGCAGGAACACCAGCGCATCGGCCAAATCGTCAACGTGAAGAAATTCCCGGCGGGGCTGGCCGCTTCCCCAGACCACCATTTCCTTCTGCTGCTCAGACCGGGCGCGATGGCTCTTGACCAGCAGGGCTGGCAATACATGGCTGCTGAAGAGGTCGAAGTTATCGTTCGGCCCGTAAAGATTGGTGGGCATGGCGGAGATAAAGTCGCACCCGTACTGCTTGCGATAAGCCTGGCACAGCATGATGCCGGCAATCTTGGCGATTGCGTACCATTGGTTCGTAGGCTCAAGGGGGCCGGTCAGCAGCGAATTCTCCGGGATCGGCTGAGGGGCCAGCCGCGGATAGATGCAGGAGGAGCCCAGAAACAGCATCTTCTCGACGCCGAATTCATGGGCTGCGGCCGTTACATTAGTGGCAATGGCGAGGTTATTGTACAGGAAGTCGACCGGATAAGTATCGTTCGCCAGGATCCCGCCGACTTTCGCCGCTGCCATAACAATGGCCTGGGGACGGGCTTCGCTTATCCACCGACGAACTGCCTCTCCGTCCAGCAAATCTACCTGCTCGCGCCCTGCTGTCAGAACCGTGCAATCTTCTTTTTCGAGACGGCGGACGACTGCCGAGCCCACCATGCCCCGATGGCCAGCTACCCATATACGTTTCTTTGCCAGACCGTACATTTTCGCGCCCTTGCGTTCTGTATTGCTAGTAGCGGCTCCGTATTGTTTTTTCCGCCACTGCTCAAAAAGTTGTTATACAAAACGTGACGGATCCATGAAACAGGTTTTGGCCTGCTGAATTGTTACGTGGCCAATCGTGCTCTCCGGGCAACCCTATCAGGAAATCTGCCCCTCCAGGTGAAGGAGGGCTTGGCCGATGCAGAGCTGCGGAGGTGAGCCCCCTGCGCGGCTACCTGCCCTTCGCCTTGGAATACGGGCCCCACCGCTATCCAGAAACTCTGGCGCGGAGGAGGAAATTCCTTCCCCCTCCGGCACCACACTCTCTTCAGTGACCGCGCAGGATCTGGCTGAGGAACATCTTCAGGCGGTCGGTCTTCGGGTCGTTGAAGACCTGGTCCGGCGTGCCGGATTCCACCACCTCGCCCCGGTCCATGAACACCACCCGGTCCGCCACCTGGCGGGCGAAGCCCATCTCGTGGGTGACGCACACCATGGTCATGCCCGTCTCCGCCAGGGTGACCATGGTATCCAGCACCTCCTTGATCATCTCCGGGTCGAGCGCCGAGGTCGGCTCGTCGAACAGCATGATCTTGGGCTTCATGCAGAGCGCGCGGGCAATGGCCACGCGCTGCTGCTGGCCGCCGGAAAGCTGGCCGGGATACTTATTGGCCTGCTCCGGGATCTTCACCCGGGTCAGGTACTGCATCGCCAGCTCCTCGGCCTCCTTCTTCGGCATCCGGCGGACCCAGATGGGCGCCAGGGTGCAGTTCTCCAGGATGGTCAGGTGGGGGAACAGGTTGAAGCTCTGGAACACCATGCCGACCTCGCGGCGGATGGCGTCCAGGTTGCGCAGGTCGTCATTTAGCTCGATGCCGTCGACGAGGATGCGCCCTTCCTGGTGCTGCTCAAGCCGGTTGATGCAGCGGATCATGGTGGACTTGCCGGAGCCGGAGGGCCCGCAGACCACCACGCGCTCCCCATGCGCGACGGCGAGGTTCACGTCGCGCAGCACATGCATGGCGCCGTACCACTTGTTCACCTTGTCCATCAGGATCGCCGGCGGGCCGTCCACGCGGGCGGCGGAAGCGACGGCGGAAGTGACGTTGGCGCTCATCGGGCGTCTTCCTTGGCGGTGCGGTTGATGTGGGCGGGCATCAGCGCACCCGGTGTTGGTTCAGGTCACGCTCCAGCCCTTGGCTGTAGCGGGACATGGCGAAGCAGAAGATGAAGTAGATGACGCCGACGAAGACATAGACCTCGATGCCGAAGCCCTGCCAGGCGGGCTCGACGATCGCGGTCTTGCCCGCCGTCAGCAGGTCGAAGATGCCGATGATCAGCACCAGCGACGTGTCCTTGAACATGCCGATGAAGGTGTTCACCAGCGGCGGGATCACCAGCCGCAGCGCCTGCGGCAGGATGATGAACAGCGTCCTCTGCCAGTAGGAGAGGCCGAGCGCGTCCGCCGCCTCATACTGCCCGCGGGAGAGGGCCTGCAGGCCGCCGCGGATCACCTCCGCCAGATAGGCGGCGGCGAAGAGGATGATGGCCACCTGCGCGCGCAGCAGCTTGTCAATGTTCATGCCTTCCGGGAGGAAGAGCGGGAACATGACGCTCGCCATGAAGAGCAGGGAGATCAGCGGCACGCCACGGATCAACTCGACATAGACGACGCAGAGCATCTTGATGGCCGGCATCTTGGAGCGGCGGCCAAGAGCCACCAGTACCGCCAGCGGGAAGGCGAAGGCGATGCCGAAGGTGGCCAGGATCAGGGTGATGACGAGACCGCCCCAGCGCTCCTGCGGCACATAGGTGAGGCCGAAGACGCCGCCCCACATCAGCAGGCCGATGATGAACAGCGTGGCGGCCCAGATCAGCGCCAGTTCCTTCCGCCAGAAGCGGCGCATGGCGGAGACGACGTAAAGGCCGATGAACAGGAAGATACAGACCAGCGGCCGCCAGTGTTCCTCATACGGGTAGGTGCCGAAGAGGATGAAGCGGTGCTTTTCCGTGATGACGGCCCAGCAGGCGCCGGCGCCGTTGAGCGCGCGGCAGGCCTGGGTCTGCGCCTGCCCGTTGGTGACGGGCACGGACCAGATGGCGTTGAGGAAAGCCCAGTCGACGAAGCCGACGATCCAGCGCGCGAGCAGATAGATCAGCGCCAGGGTGACAGCCGTGGACCACCAGGAGGAAAACAGGCTGGCCTTCGCCCAGGCCACCGGCCCCACCACGGTGATGGGCGGGCGGCGGGATGGCGTGCCGGCCGGGACGACAGGTGCATTCGCGGTCATGTCGCTCATGGGATCAACGCTCCACCGGCGCGATGCGCGCCCAAGGGCAGGAGGGAGCAATGCGCCGGCCAGGGGCGCTGCGGTCGAACTGCGTCATGATCAGCGCTCCACCAGCGCGATGCGCGCATTGTACCAGTTCATGAAGAGGCTGATGGACAGGCTGATCGTCAGATAGACCGCCATGATGATGGCGATGCCCTCGATGGCCTGTCCTGTCTGGTTCAGCGTGGTGTTGGCGATCGACACGATGTCCTGGTAGCCGATGGCCACGGCCAGCGAGGAGTTCTTCGTCAGGTTCAGGTACTGGCTGGTCATCGGCGGCACGATCACGCGCAGCGCCTGCGGCAGCACGATGAGGCGCATGATGCGCCCGCGCGGCAGGCCCAGCGCCTCGGACGCCTCCCACTGCCCCTGCGGCACCGCCTGGATGCCGGCGCGGACGATCTCGGCGATGAAGCCGGCGGTGTAGGTGACGAGGCCGATCAGCAGCGCGAAATATTCGGGGGAGACCGTCAGGCCGCCCTGGAAGTTGAAGCCGCGCAGCGCGGGAATGTCACCCTGGAAGGGGGCGCCCCAGGCGGCCCAGATGACCAGCGGCAGGCCGATGACGAGCCCCACCGCCACGGGCCACACCTTGCGCGGCTGGCCGTCCTGCATCTGCTTCGCGCGGGCGTTGCGGGCGTAGAACACCGAGACGACGGCGCCCGCCACCAGGCCGAGCAGCGCGAAGCTGTGCGCGTCTTCCCACTGAATCCAGGGGAGGCGCAGGCCGCGGTTGGAGAGGAAGACGCCTTCCACCGGGTGCAGCGCCTGCCGCGGGCCGGGCAGCATCTGCATCGCCGTGTACCAGAACAGCAGCTGCAGCAGCAGCGGCAGGTCGCGGATGACCTCGATATAGGTGGCGGCGATGCGCGAGAGCAGCCAGTTCTTCGACAGCCGCGCGATGCCGATCAGCGTGCCCAGGACGGTGGCAAGGACGATGCCGATGACGGCGACCTTCAGCGTGTTGAGCACGCCTACCAGCAACGCCCGGGCATAGGTGCTCGCCGGGGTATAGGGAATCAGGTGCTCGGCGATAGGCAGGCCGGCCTCGCGGGAGAGGAAGCCGAAGCCGGTCGCGATGCGGCGCACTTCCAGGTTGTGCCGCGTATTGCCCACCAGCCACCAGACGATGCCGACGACGACGCCGACGATCAGCACCTGCCAGATAATGGCGCGGAACCGCTCATCGGCCCAGGAAAGGCGCATTCCACGTTTGGGAGGGGCTCTGAGAAATCGCGGATCGCTGGCCATATCGGACATCGGTGAGCCTCTCGTCATTGCTAATGTCCGCCCCGTTGCGGGCAGAAGCGATGGGCGGGCCGCGCTGGCCCGCCCACCGGAGTCAGATCAACGGAAGGGCGGCGAGAACTGCAGGCCGCCATTGGTCCACTGCGCGTTGGGGCCGCGCTGGATGCCGATCGGTGCCAGGTGCCGCTGGAAGATCTCGCCGTAATTGCCGACCTTCTTGATGATGTTGGCCGCCCAGGCGTTATCCAGGCCCAGCATCTGGCCGAGGCCGCCATTCTTGCCCAGCAGGCGCTGCGCTTCCGGCCGGGCATCGGCGCCCAGCGCCTCGTCCACATTGGCGCTGGTGATGCCCAGCTCTTCCGCCGCCAGCATGGCGTTGTGCGTCCAGCGGACGATATCGGCGAAGCGGGGGTCGCCCTGGCGGACGAACGGGCCCAGCGGCTCCTTGCTGATCACGTCCGGCAGGATCTGGTGCTCGGCCGGGTTCGGCTGCGCGGAGCGGGTGGCGGCCAGGCCGGAGACATCCGTCGTGTAGGCGTCGCAGCGGCCGGCGGCATAGGCGCCCACCACTTCCTCGACGCGCTCGATGACCACGGGAGTGAACTGGATATTGGCGGCGCGGGCCCAGTCCGTCAGGTTCTGCTCGGTGGTGGTGCCGGGCTGGACGCAGATGGTCGCGCCGTTCAGCTCCTTGGCCGAGCTGATGCCGAGGCTGGCCTTCACCATGAAGCCCTGGCCGTCATAGAAATTGATGGCCGGGAAGTCGAAGCCCAGCGAGGTGTCGCGGGACAGCGTCACGGTGGTGTTGCGGGCCGCCATGTCCACCTCGCCGGACTGCAGCGCCGTGAAGCGGTTCTGCGCCGTCAGCGGCACGTAGCGGACCTTGTCCGGGTCGTTGAAAATCGCGACCGCGATGGCGCGGCAGTATTCGACGTCGAAGCCCTGCCAGGCGCCCTGGCTGTTCGGCTGAGCGAAGCCGGCGAGGCCCGTATTGACGCCGCAGATCAGCGTACCGCGGGCGCGGATGGCGCCCAGCGTGTCCGCCGCCGGGGCGGGGGCCGCCTGCTGCGCCATGGCGGGCAAGGCCGCCGCCGTGGCGATGGCGACAGCGCCGAGGGCGCGAAGGGTAGCAAGCCGTAGAGGCTTCATCGTCACTCTCCCAAATCCCATTCCGCCCGCCTTCCCTGAAGCCGACGGGACGTTCTGTTCAGTCGCCGTGGCCGGCGACGGTTTCGCCGACCTCTCAGGCGTAATGCTGCCATGAGAAAGACGCAATGGTGCCATGCCGTCTCACTCCGCGAGAAGCACTGTTTGCAAAGGCTAGCAAACTCCTTGCCAGCCGGTTGCGCGCCGGCCCGAGGCCCGCACAATGGCCCCCCGACCCACGGCGGAGATGCCCACCCTTCATGCGGATGCTGGATAAGACCGAAACCACCGCGCGCCTGCCCTGGCCCGCCCTGCGCGAAGCCCTCCGCGAGGTCTTCCGCTCCGGCTGCGAGGCGCCGCTGCGCCACCGGCACCCGCTGCCGCAAAACGAGGCAGCCGAGGGCTCGCTGCTGCTGATGCCGGCCTGGCAGGCACACCGCTTCACCGGTGTGAAGATCGTGCATGTCACCCCTTCCAACGCCAGCCAGCCCGGCTTGCAGGCCGTGCACTCGGTCTACCTGCTCTCCCATGGGGAGACCGGCCAGCCGCTCTGCATCCTGGACGGCGGCACGCTGACGGACCGGCGCACCGCCGCCGCCAGCGTGCTGGCCGCCGAGTATCTCGCCCGGCCTGAAAGCAGCACCCTGCTGCTGCTCGGCAGCGGCAAGGTGGCCCATGCCCTGGCCGAGGCTTATGCCGAGCGCTTCCCGCTGCAGGATATCCGCGTCTGGTCCCGCCGCGCCGACAGCGCGCAGAAGCTGGCGGCCGAGCTCGCCAAGGCCGGCCTGCCCGCCCGCGCCGTGCCGAAGGCCGACCCAGAAGGCGCGGATATCATCAGCGCCGCCACCCTCTCCACCACCCCGCTCTTCGACGGGAACAGCGTGGCGCCAGGCACCCATGTGGACCTGATCGGCGCCTTCCGGCCCGATATGCGCGAGAGCGACTCCGCGCTGGTGCAGCGCGCGCGCCTGTTCGTCGATACCCGGGCGGGCGCCCTGGCGGAGGCGGGGGATGTGGTCCAGGCCATCGCCGAAGGGGCCATCGAGCCCGAACACATCCAGGCGGATCTGTTTGACCTTTGCCGGGGGAACCACCCGGGACGCCGTGACGCGGACGAGATCACGCTGTTCAAATCGGTCGGCTGGGCTGGTGAGGATCTCGCGGCTGCCGTGCTGGCCTATCAGGCGTGACGCGATGACCAGGGGGCGCCGCCCCCTGGAACCCCCGCTGGGGTGACAGTGTCACCCC
>JH599952.1:1046-23336 GCA_000245075.1 Acetobacteraceae bacterium AT-5844 | reverse complement strand
ATGCCGGGCTGGAGCAGGCGGGCGCCCGCACGGGCGTGGCCCTGCTGCGCCTGGGGCTGGAGGCCTTCATGGCGCGTGCCAGCACAGCGCGCGCGGCCGGGCGAACGCTGGACCTGCAATATTACACCTGGACCGAGGACGTCACTGGCCGCCTCATGGCCCGGGAGGCGCTGCTGGCGGCGGACAGAGGCGTGCGCGTGCGCCTGCTGCTGGATGACAGCTATGCCCTCTCCGGTGACGCTGTGCTGGCCACGCTGGCGGCGCATCCGCGCATTTCGGTCCGGCTGTTCAACAGCCGCAGCTTCCGCTTCCTGGGCCAGTTCGGCCTGGCGCTGGAATTCGCCCTGGGTGGCTGGCACCTCAACCACCGCATGCACAACAAGAACTGGGTGGTGGATGGCAGGCTGGCCATCGTGGGCGGCCGCAATGTCAGCGACAGCTATTTTGACGCCGCCGGCGACTTCAACTTCCGTGATCTGGACCTGCTCGTCGCCGGGGAGGCGGCCGCCCAGGCCCAGGCGGTGTTCGACAGCTACTGGTCCAGCAGCCTCGCCGCGCCGGTCGAGCGTTTCCGCGCCGGGCGCGATCTCAGCGAGGAAGCGCTGGCCCGGCTGCGCGCCCGGCTGGACGAGATGCCGGATGACGAAAACGCCGCTCCTTACCTGGAGGAATTGCGCGAGGCCGCTGCCGAGCGGGCGGCCCTCCGTCTCTTTCCTGCCGATGGAGCGGTACGCATCGTGTCCGATCCGCCAGCCAAGGCGAAGGGCCATGGCATCGCCGGCTGCATGGGCCCCGCCATCGGCAGGGCCATGATGTCCGCGCGGCGGGAAGCATTGATTATCTCGCCATATTTCGTGCCCGGTGAGGGCGGCATGGCGATGTTCGAGGCGATGGTGAAACGGGGTGTCGAGATCACCATCGTGACCAATTCCCTGGCCGCGACCGATGTGGTGGCCGTGCATGCCGGCTACGCCCGCTATCGGGCCCGCCTGCTGGAACTTGGCGTGAAGCTGTTCGAGCTGAAGCGGATGACCAGGCGTAATGGTGGCGTGTTCGGCTCCAAAGGCGCCAGCCTGCATACCAAGGCCCTGGTGATCGACGGAGAGCGCGTCTTCATCGGCTCCTTCAATCTGGACCCGCGCTCCGTCCGTCTGAATACGGAGATGGGTGCTTTCGTCGAGCATGCGGGGCTGGCGCATGAGCTGCGGCAGGAGCAGCACCGGCTGACCGAGCCGGACCGCAGCTACCGTGTCTGGATGCAGGGGCGGCAAATGCTCTGGACCGATGATGAAGACACCAGCCCGCACGAGCCCGAAGCCCATCTCGGCCGCCGGATGCTGGCGCGGGCGGTGAAGTGGCTGCCCGTGGAAGCGCAGCTCTGACGCAGGGGCGGAAACGTGCCGACAAAGAACAAGGGACGGAAGAAGCCGCGATGAGCGAGAGCCGCGCCGCGCAGTGGCGCCCGATGATGGAACATGATCTGCCCTCGGTTCAGCGCATCGCCGATGCCGTGCATCGCGACTTTCCCGAAGGCGTGGCCATTTTTGCCGAGCGCCTGCGCCTTTACCCCGCCGGCTGCCTGGTGCTGGAGGATGCGGCCGGCCTGCATGGCTATGCCCTGAGCCACCCCTGGCATTTCGGCCAGCCGCCCGCGCTGGATACCTTGCTGGGGGCCCTGCCGGCGGTGGCCGATACCTTCTACCTGCACGACATTGCCCTGGCCGAGACCACGCGCGGCGGCGGCTTCGGCGGCCAGGTCGTAGCCCTGCTGGCGGCGGCGGGGCGGGAGGCGGGCGTGCCCAATCTGTCCCTGGTGGCGGTCAATGGCTCCGTCCCATTCTGGCAGCGCCAGGGCTTTGTGGTGGTGGACGATGCCTCGCTCCGCGCCAAGCTCGCCTCTTATGGCGGGGATGCCCGTTTCATGGCGCGGCACCTGGACTGAAGAGCCGTTGCGCTTTCACTGGCGCCGTGCCTGGCGCCGCAACACTTCCCCGCTCTCCAGCTCGCCCTGCTTCAGGATGGCGAAGGACTGTGCGCCGCCGCGGATGAAGACCACGTCCAGCACATAGCTGTGCTCCCCGTTTCCCGGCCGCGCCTGGAAGACCAGCTGATAATCGCCGGGCTGGATCGGCAGCGAGCGCTCGCCCAGCACGGTGCCCACATCCACCACGCCCTCCCTTGCGGCGAAGGGCACGGAGACGGCCCACAACGCATCCCCGGCGAGGATGAAAGGCGTGTTCTGCGCCTGCACACGGACGAGGCTGCTGCCATCATGGTCCGGCAGGCCGAAGGCCACCACCTCCTTGTCCCACGCGAAGCCCTGGGCAACCTCCTCATCGCTCCAGAGAAGCGCCACGTTCCGTCCGCCAGGCGTCGCCACCAACAACTGCGTGTAGAGAATCACGGTGGCAAAGAGGGCGAGCATGGATGGCCTCGGCGCGGAGAGGATTTAGGCGCGGACGAAAAGCGCTTCCGTCAGCAGGCGGTTCTGCCCTTCCTGCCGTGCACGGGCGAGCAGCGTATCGGCGTGTCTCAGCAACGATGCCACGTCAGGCGCGCTGCGCGGGAACCGCGCCACCACCCCACCGCCGCTGATGGTCAACACGGGCGCCGTGGGGGAACCGGCATGCGGGATGCACAGATCCATCACATCCTGCCGCGCTCGCTCCAGCCGTGGCGCGAACTCCCCGGTATCCTGCAGGATCAAGGCCAGTTCGTCCTCGCCATAGCGCGCCGCGAGATCGTGCGGCCGGCGGCCCAGGCCGGCGACGATGCGCGCCACCTGGCACAGCGCGCTATCGCCGGCGTCCTGGCCATACCGGTCGTTGTACGACCCGAAGTGATCGATGGCTATCAGGGCAAGGCCCATCAATTCCCCGGTGCGGGCGGCGTGGCGGCAGGCACGGTCCAGGGCCTCATGGAAATGCCGGCGGTTGGGAAGGCCGGTGAGTCCGTCCCGCGCCGAGAGGGAGGCAAGCTCGCGCTGCTGCAGGGCGGAACGCAAGTGAGCACGGACACGCGCGCGCACGATGGCGGGGCGAATGGGCTTGAAGATGTAATCCACCGCTCCCAGCAGCAGGCCACGTTCCTCGTCGGTTTCCTCGGTCAGGCTGGTGATGAAGATGATGCTGGCATCGGCGGTGCGGCGATTGGCCTTGATCTGCCGCAGCACTTCATACCCATCCATGCCGGGCATCGAGATATCCAGCAGGACGAGTACGACATCTTCCTTCAGCATGCGCTGCAGGGCGGAAGGGCCATCCTTGGCCAGCAGCAGGCGGCAATCCGGTTGCAGCAGCTCAGCGAGCATCATGCGGCTTGTCCTGTCGTCATCGACGATCAGCACGGCCGGACGGATATCGATCGGGAAGGCGGAATCACTCATGGCGTGGCGCCCCTGAGCGTGGCGCGCAGCTGCCGCATGGCCAGCAGCGCGCCCGAGAGGTCCAGCTCATCGAAACAGGCGCTTGCCCGCCGGGCCAGATCACCCTCCACACCCGCGCCGAGCCCCTGGGCGACACGCTCCAGCAGGGCCTGGGCCTCATAATCGCCCCGCTCCGCAAGTGGCATCGCCCGGTCCAGCAAGGGGATCAACGCCGTTGCCGCCGCGCCCCCGCCCGCCGCGCCCGGCAATGTCTCCAGGCTCCGGCGCGTGGCGGCGAGGAGATCGCCGAGTCCGCGCGTAAAGGCCGGGCCAAGGCGGGCAACAGCGTCCCGATCATCGTTCAGCAAGGCTTTCTCCAGTAGCTCAGCGGATTTGCAGAACGCTTCCGCGCCCAGATAAGCCGCACTGCCGCGCGCCGTATGGGCGAGTGTGGCAGCCTCCTGAACCCTGCCGCCGCCCAGATGTTGCGTCATTTGTTCCGGACCAGTGGCGAAATCGCGCAGGAAGCCGCGCAGCAGCCGGGCTGCCCGCTCCGGCCTGCCACCGAGGCGGCGGAGCACCAGCGCCAAGTCGAGCCCTTCTCCCATGCTCTCCGCCTGCGGCGGGGCAGGGGCGCCGGGTGCGGTGCCGTGCATGGCCTCGGCGAGCGCGCGGTAGAGCATGTTCTCGTCGATCGGCTTGGTCAGATGGGCGTTCATCCCGGCGGCGAGGCTGGCCTCCCGGTCCTCTCCGCGGGCGTGGGCCGTCAGCGCGATGATGGGAAGGCGAGCCCAGCGGGGGTGACGGCGGATTTCGCGTGCCACGGCCAGCCCGCTCATCTCGGGCATATGGACGTCCATCAGCACCGCGTCGTAATCGCGGCTTTCCAGTTGTCGCAATGCTTCCCGGCCATCCTTGGCGGTATCGACCAGCATGCCCGCATCGGCCAGGAAGTCTCCGGCCACTTCGCGGTTCAGCGCATTGTCGTCCACGACAAGCACGCGCCTGCCTGCCAGCCCGGCCAGCAGGGCATGCGGCAAGCCAGCGGTGGCGGCCTGGCGCGGCCGGCCCGATGCCGCGGGCGTGAAGAGGGCGGAGAGGGTGTGGAACAGCGCTGATTCCGTCACGGGTTTGATCAACGGCCCTTGCAGGCCCAGCAACTCCATGCCGCGCTGCACTTCCTCCCGTGCGAAAGCCGTGACCATCAGCACCAGCTGGGTTCGTTCCAGCATGGGTTCGGCGCGTATCAGGCGGGCGGTCTCCAACCCGTCCATGACAGGCATGCGCCAATCCATCAGCACGATCTCGAAGGGCCGGGCCTGTGAGGCCGCATCCTTCAGCAGGCCGAGCGCTTCCGCGCCCCCCGGCGCGCCGGCGGCGTCCATGCCGAGCTTCCGTGCCATGGCGCACAGAATCTCCCGTGCATTGTCGTTGTCATCCACCACCAGAACAGGGCGGTCGGCCAGCACGGTTCTGCCCGGTACCAGGCTGGGCGCCTCCGCCGGCGGGGCAGGGATGGTGAAGAAGAAGGTGCTGCCTTCACCGGGGCGGCTTTCCACCCAGATGCGCCCGTGCATCATTTCCACCAGCTGGCGGCAGATGGCGAGGCCGAGGCCCGTGCCCCCATAGCGCCGCGCCGTACCGGCATCGGCCTGCGCGAAGGGGCGGAACAATCGGGCGATCTGTTCCCCGCTCAACCCGATGCCGGTGTCGCGCACCGCGAATTCCAGCATCGGCGCGCCATCTTCTCCCTGCGCGGAGGCGATGGAGACCACGACTTCCCCCGCCTCGGTGAACTTCACCGCGTTGCTGACGAGGTTGGTGAGAATCTGGCCCAGCCGCAGCGGGTCTCCGCGCAGCAGGCGGGGCGCGCCGGGGGCGACGCGGTAGGCCATCTCCAGCCCCTTCTCCTCCGCTTTCATCGCGGTCACGGCGGAGACCTGCTCCAGCACCGCGTCGAGCGTGAAGGCGGTATCCTCCAGAACCAGACCGCCGGCCTCGAAACGGGAGAAGTCGAGAATGTCGTCGATGATGCCGAGCAGCGACTGTGCCGAGGCGTCGACTTTTTCCAGATAGCCGCGCTGCTTCGGCGAAAGCTCCGTCCGCAGCACGAGCCGCGTCATGCCGAGCACGGTGTTCATCGGGGTGCGGATCTCGTGGCTCATGGCAGCGAGAAAATCGCTCTTGCTTCGCTCGGTCGCCTCGGCGCTCTCCTTGGCCTGGCGCAGCGCCTCCGCGGCCGCGCGCTCCTGCGTCGTGTCGCGCATGATGCCGTCCCACAGCACGCGTCCGTCGTGAGACCGGCGCGGCGCCGCGCGCGCATTCATCCAGATCAGGCGTCCATCGGCTCTGCGGGCGCGGAAGGAGACGTCAATCAGGCCGAGGTCGCGGCGGGAGCGCGCGATGGCGTCCTCGTAACGCGCCCTGTCCTCCGGATGGATCGCTGCCAGGAAGGCGGCGCGGTCGGCCAGCAGGGTGTCGGCAGACATGCCCAGCAGGTTCTGCACGCTGCCACTGATGTAGGTGATGCGCAGCGCCCCATCAGCCGCCTCCTCCAGCCGGTAGAGAGCGCCGCCGGGCAGATTGTCGGCCAGCGCCGCCAGCCTGGCGCGCTCCTCATGCCGTTCCGTGACATCCTGCACCGTGCCGCTGAGGGCAATGATGCATCCCGCCTCGTCCCGCACCGCCTGGCCGCGGACATGGGCCGGGAAGGTGCTGCCATCCGGGCGGAGATGCTCGATCTCCAGGCTGAAGGGCAATCCACTGGCCTGGCACTGCGTCAGTTCGTTCAGCAGCCTCGCAACGCTGCCCGGATGGATCAGCCGGTCCAGCTCGTTGAGCGTGACCGGCGGGCCGGCGGGATCGGTGCCGTTCAGCTCGTGAAGCATTTCGGAGGAGGCGAACAGGCCGGTCTTCAGATCCAGGCCCCAGCTTCCGATCCGTGCCAGTCGCTCCGCTTCCCGCAAGGTCTCGTAGCTGCGTTTCAGCGCTTCCTCGACATCCTTGCGGGCCGTGATGTCCTCCAGCACGCCTACCCACTCCGCGCTGTCCCGATGCCCGGCGGTGACGGGCGCGCCGCGGCTGCGCAGCCAGCGCCATCCGCCTTCCGGGCGGCGTACCCGGAATTCGATGTCCAGCGGCTGGCCGCGCTGCATGCAGTTCGTCCAAACCGCGTCGATTCGCGCCTGATCATCGGGGTGGACGCTGCGGTGCCAGCTCTCGCCGAGTTCCTCATCCTCGGCGAGGCCGGCCAGGGACTGCACGCCCGTGGTCGTCACGGCGCCCGAGGGGTCTCGCACCCAGAAGGCCAGGGCGCCGATTTGCGCCATGGTGCGATAGCGGCGCTCGCTGGCCGCCGCCGCCTCTGCGGCTTCCCGCTCCGCCCGCGCGCTGCGGCGCAAGGCGGTATCCGCTTCCTCCAGGCTGCGCCGCAGGGTTTCGAACTCGGCAACGAGGGAGGGCGAAACCGGGGAAAGCGGCGCTGCTCGAAACGGGTCTCCATGCGCGACGCCCCGGGCCCGCACGGCCAGCTCTCCAATGGGGAGCAGGATGCGGCGGGCAAGCATGCTGGCCAGCAGCAGTGCGGCCAGAACGGTCAGCACGGAGGCGGCCACCATGATGCGTACCGGCTGCCGGGCGCGCGCATTGAACGCCTCCAGCGGCTCGCCCACCACCGCCACCCAGCCCGGCGTGCCGGCAATGGACTGGAAGGCGAAGATCACCTCCGGCCCCTCCAGGGTACGCGCGGTGAAGAGGCCGCTCTCTCCGCCCAGGGCGCGCAGCCTGCCCCAGTCCGGCACCGGCTTGCCGATGAAGGCGGCCGCATCCACCGACCGGGAGATGATGTGGCCGGCGCCGTCCGTGACGGCCAGCACCAGCGTGTCCTCCAGCTTATCCGTCCGGGCCAGGGTGCGGACCAGCAGGTCCGGCCGCGTGGAGAGGGTGAGAACCTCCAGGCTCCCCCCGGGGCCGGATGCCGGGCGAGGCACGGCAAGGGCCAGCAGGGGCATCTCCTCGTCAGGGGCGACAAAAATGCCGGAGAGCGCTGTGCTTCCGGTCTCCGCGGCCTGGCGGATAAGCGGCAGGGGAACATCCGGGGGCGGCTGCGTCTCCAGTATGTAGCCGTCCGGCCCCGGGCTCAGCCGCAGCACATGGCGAGTGCCGCCGAGGAGAGGGCGGCCGTCATCGGTTGACGTCGCTCCGGGAGAGGCATTCACCAGCAGGTGGGCGGTGGTGTTCAACTCGCTGACGACCGCCTGCGAGACGAGGCGGGCGGTTTCCGTCAGGTGCCTTTCCGAGACGGCCTGGTAGGAGCGGGCCGCATGCAGCAGCGTGACGGCCAGCACCCCGAGGGTGGGGAGAAGCACCAGCAGAATCAGGGCAATCAGCCAGAACTGCAGGGACGGGCCGCTGCCGTGGTCGCCACGCCGCAAGATCCTGCTCAGTGCCGCCATCTCCCCTCGCAGGCCATCTCGGGCCTGAATCTACGCGGCTGCCACGGCGGCGCGGAAGGCCTTTGTGGCACCGCCCGCGCCTTCAGATCGGCGGAGATGCGCCGGGCGGGACGAAGCTGATGCGCTGCCGCAGGGAGAGTGTGCCGTCATCATTCAGCAGGAAGGCGGGAGGCGGCGGCAAGGGAGAGGCGGACAGCACGATCATCAGCGCCGCCGAGTCGAAGATGGGATAGCCAGAGCCTTGCATGACCTGCGGCGTGTAGATCGCACCGGAGGAGGCGACGCTGAAGCGCACATGGACCGTGCCGGAGGTGAGAGGCTGTGGCGAGGCCGGGTCTCGCGGATAGTAGATCCGGCTGCGGATCTTGGCGCTGACCGCGGCGGCCCATCTCTGGCTCTCCGCCTGCTGGGCAGGCGTCAGCGTGCTGCTGGTGGACACACAGGCTGCGAGGCTTGAGGCCGCAGCGGCGAGAAAGGCCCGGCGCATCATGTTCTCCCGAATGTGCCCGGGCAAAATGACCGGCCAAGCTCAAGCTCGCCAGAGGAGGCGGAGAAAAATCCGCCTTTCTTCGAGGTGAGGGCGCCTAATGGCGGCTGCGCATCATCACGCGCGCCACCACCATCAGGATGATGCCCAACAGGATGATGCCGGACGTCGCCGGGGCGTCCCGTACCGCGCCTATGATGGCGGCCGGTATCCAGGCGAGCCAGTCCATTGCCGCCCGGGGTATCCATAGCAGCGCATCCCAGCCGACCAGATGGGCGGCGATGCCGAGCGCGACGAGAAACGCGCCGAGAGACCAGAGACGTGCGGCCATCAGGCGAATACGCGAAGGAGGAAGGGGCTGGGGCTCAATGCTCTTTCCCGGAATGGTGGCTGCCAATTCTAACGGCCCAGGCGGCGGGCCGGTTCTCGGCGCTGCTATATCGCGCATTCTCCTGGGCGCGACCTGAAATCTCGTTTTCTCCCATGGTTGCATGGCGCCCAAGGGAAGCAAATTCGGCCCTCTGCCGGGAGACAGGGGGGCTGGCGGTCGCTTTATCCGTCGCGCGCCTGGCGCGGAAGGCTGCGCCGCGGAGCGGCGACCAGGCAGATTTCGGAATAGAGAGTGAACCCGATAGGGTTGGAAGGCACGCCTTTGCCTTCGCAGGCGCTCAATTACCGGTACACGAGCCCTGCCATACGCGCAGCGGCAAATACCCAGTGGGCCATGCTGGTCAACGCGTGCTCTACAGCCTCATCCGGCACCATATCCACGCCCCTCACCATGTCGAAACCGCTAGCTCTTTTCAGGACATAGAGGCCGGCTAGGGTCAGGCCATACACGGCGGACTCAAAACCGAAGACACAAAGGGCAAGGAGCCACGCCGTTCTAGCCTGGTAAAACCTCACATGCCGCCCTTCCTCAACCTTATCCCTCGCTCCAGCCATGGCGCGAGGCACATCCCACCAGGGCCGCATCATCAGTCATCCTGGCAGAAGCCCCAAGTCTTACGAGGAGAGGATGAGACGTTTAAGGGTATAGCCCGCCTCAAGCCCCAGGGACGAGCTGATCAAGACGCGGCAAGAGGCGTTGCGGGCCGGGAAGAAGCCAGGGGCCACCAAGGGGGATGGAAGCCCAACTATCGAGGGGCTCTGTCACTCTCCCGACTTCCTCGGCAGCGTGGTGCCGATCGCATCCACGAAGGCTGGAGGTGTCGCTGAGTTGCGGGCACCCCGGAGGCTCATCCATCTGTCGAGTGTAAGCGGATACCATCAGAAGCTTCACCCTTGGGTGACCTTCTTGATACCTGAGTTTTCAGGAGAGCCTCGTCGGTGAGGCTAAGAATTTAAGAGATTGGCGGACCCGATACGATTCGAACGTACGACCTTTGCCTTCGGAGGGCTCTCCTCAAAGGCTTTCCCGAGTTTTCTGAGGCTTTCTGATGTTGGATAAAACGCTGATTTTCAACGTCTATGGTATCCAGAGAAAAGCCCAGTAAACGCTGCCCTATTCCGTGAATTCCGATTTTGTGGTGACTCCTTGGTGACTCCTCTGGCCCAAGGCAAAGGTCACTATGCCCAAGCTTACCAAGCGCACTGTGGATGCCGCCGAGCCGCGGGCAGCCCCGTACTTTATATGGTGTAGCGATCTGCCGGGCTTTGGGGTGCGAATCTATCCTACGGGGAAGCGCATCTACTACGCCGACTACCGGCCGCAATCCGGCGGGCGCAAGCGCATGGCTCTGGGCCATCATGGCAAGCTGACCACCGAAGAAGCCCGGAAGCTGGCCGTCATGACGCTGGGTAGCGTTCTCCACGGGGAGGACCCAGCCAGGGAGCGGAGAACCCAGCGCAAGGCACTCACCGTGCGTGAGCTCTGCGATCGGTATCTGGAGGCGGCGGACAAGGGCCTGATCCTGGGTAAGGGCGGCCAGCCTAAGAAGGCCAGCACGCTCGTGGCGGATCGGAGCCGCATCAGCGCTCATGTGGTGCCGCTACTGGGAGCCAAGAAGGTCACGGAACTCACCCGAGCCGACGTGACCCGCTTCATGCGGGACGTCGTGGCGGGCAAGGCCGCGCGGGTCGAGAAGACAGGCAAGCTCCGCGGCAAATCCATCGTTGAAGGAGGGAAGGGGGCTGCCACGCGGACCATGGGGTTGCTCGGCGGCATCCTCTCCTATGCCGTGTCGGAGGGCATTCTAGACGACAACCCCGTCCGCGGCGTGAAGCGGCCGGCCGACAATCGGAAGCGCGCCCGCCTGACGCCTGAGACCTATCGGCAGTTGGGGGAAGCGCTGAAGCGGTGGGAGGCTGCGCGTCGCAATGATGTGGCTGTCTTGGCCGTCCGGCTCCTGACGCTCACGGGCTGCCGCCGGGGCGAGATCGAGGGCCTGAAGTGGTCGGAGGTTGACCTGCCCGGTCAGGCGCTTCGGCTGGAGGACAGCAAGGAGGGCGCGTCGGTTCGTCCCATCGGGAAGGCGGTGGTGGAATTGCTGGAGAAGGTGCTTAGGGTCGGACCGTATGTTTGCCCGGGTCGGGAGACGACTAAGCCTTACCGAGGCTTACAGAATGCCTGGGTGGCTTTGGCCAAGGATGCAGGTCTAGAAGGCACTACCCTCCACACTCTGCGGCACAGCTTTGCCTCGACGGCAGCGGACCTGGGATACAGCGAGCCCACCATTGCTGCGCTGATTGGACATTCCTCAGGCAGCGTGACGGGGCGGTATGTCCATCATCTGGATGCGGTGCTGTTGGATGCGGCGGATCGGGTGGCGAGGGAGATTCAAAGGCAGATAACAAGGCAGGTGGTGGCTTCGGAGCCGCAGAGCTGAAAACTCTCGCGCAACCTACTGTTTCGACATGACACAGGTGGCGCAGCCATTGGCAAACGTTTGCCATCTGCTCGACAGCAGCCCGGGAAACTATATGATGTCAGTAGACCTTGCTGGTCTGACCGCAGCGAAGGTGGAGATGATATGCGGTACCGCATTGCTTATGACAGCGTGAGGCGCTTGGTTGAGCGTAGTGTCAGCGATGCTGAGTCACGTAGTCGCTCGGTGCAGAGCAGGAGCAGCGAGAAGGGCGTTTTCTCGTCGAGAGTGCTGCCTGACGGCACTGTATCACGGACGCTTAACCGGGAAGTTCATGAGCAAGCACTAGAGGCTGCTCAGAAAAGGCTGCGGGAGCTACAAGACTGAGGTGACTAACTCTCCGCCGACAGACGAGCCGCCAGAACCGCGCCGCCGTCCTCACTACAATGAGATGTATGAGCAGCTTGTACAGGATACCGACGACATCGTTGGTATGGTCGCTTATGCTCTATACAAACGGTCTAAGCGCGCCTGGATAGTTCGCTTCGAAGAAGAAGAGCGGCGAAGGCCCACTCCAGAGGAAGTCTTTCAGCGGTACGTTCGTGCTCAAGGCGATTTTGAACTAGAGCGCCTTCGCCATCAGGCAGGGTCTGTTCTTGATGCATATTCAGAGGTTGTTGTTGAACGCGAAGCGCCAGCCATCATAAACACTGTCTTAGAAGGGGCTGCTCTCACCCAGGCAAGAGAAGCTCTGAAAGCGGTTAATAAGAACACTAAGTGGTATAAATCCTGGGGGACGGGGGTCTTGGCGGCGTTCACGTACACCTTGCTATTGCTAGTCGGTGTCGTGATCGCGAACATTCTAGGCGTTGATCTCCTGGGGGTGATTGAACGTCTTGGGCTTCGCAGTTCGTAGCGTATATTCGGCCCGCCCGGCCCTGCCGCGGCGGGCTTTGGATTTAAGGGCGTTAGCGCCTCCTATCCCCCGCCAGTCCGCCGCGCGACACTGATCGCATCATCAACGCTGCCCCAGGTGCCTTGGAAGTAAGCGTCGAATTCCTCTCGTCCCATAAACAAGGGTTCACTACCTAGGGCGGTCCAGTCCGCCACAACGCTTGCTCCTTTGGGACACTCTCCCTCCTGACCTAACAACTCGACTACCGTGAAGCCCTCGTCACTCTGAACGACGATCATGCCTCCGTTGCGTGAGACGAAAACTACTCGACCAGTGCTGCGAGGCATGAGCTTTCCTTCTGTTCTGCCTAGCCGACCTTCGTAGCCACCCCCTCTAACCTCGGTGGCCTTCGGGTTTGGTAGCGCACCAGGCGGCGTCGGTGCTCAAGAAGTTACCAGACCCGACCATTCCTTCTCGAACCTTGCTCCCTATCGCCGTTCGGCGACAATCCGTTCGAGCCTTCCCTGCCATCCATTTCGGTGAATGAGTCTGATTACCTGCGAACTGTGACGGTCCATCAGATCGCCGCGGCTCAGACGACTCATTTCTTCCCATCCCGCCGGCATGATGTAGATGGCGTTGCCGTAAGAGAGGTTTTCAAAGACAACAAGGTTCTCGCTGAACCTTGCTCCGAAGTATCGTTGGAAGCCGCTCGAACCGGAAATCCAACTGATTGGCCGAAGTGACTGCAGTAGGTCGAACCGCTCACTTGCACGGACCTTTGCTTCAGCGTCGAACTTGCCTGGTCGCGAAAAAAGGCGTTCGAGAACCTCGCGCTTTGCACCGACAGGGATCAGTTCCCAACTTACGCGCGCGGATGCAAGATAATCTTCAACAGATGCTTCTCCCGCAAAGATATCTGCCGCCCCGATGTTTTCCTGGAGTAGATTCATAAAACGCAGAGCCACGTCTTCAGATCCAGAATGCGCGGGATCAATTGAGCGGTCTACCGCGAACCTAAATACATACTCGTTACCTACTTCGTTAATCAGTTCGATATCGATTTCTGCTTCGTCGGGCGGGATGAATTGCGTCTGATAAACTTCCTTTGTTGTAGTGCCGATGCCCGAACCTTTCCCCCAGTCGCCAAAGTAAGGGTAGATCCAACTCCAGCTTCTTAATACCTTGGGAAGGTCTCTTCGGGTAATATGATGCCCTTCTATGTTCCTGCGTGAATACCGCCCCAAGGCTGGAAGCGGTGTTGTTTTGAGATCGAACTTTACTGCTCCGTCTGTGTCGATAATTATGCCGAGATGTGCATAATCACCCGCTTGAATGGCTGACTGCTGTATCCGCTTGGCAGCGGCGACCACCACTGGTCCACCAACGCTACCGGCTCTACCGCGTAGAAAATCGAGCGCCCGTGTGGGGATTTTCGAAGATTTCGAGGTTTCCACCGACCAGGAACAAAGCCACTCACAAGCAAGCTCCATTTTAATTTCGACCGGATTACGTTACATTATCTGATCGGATTCGCGGAGATTTTTGCGTCGGATTCGATCGAAATGAAAGACTGCGGCGTGGGCTTAGATGGCGGGCCGCGCATCTGACGTCGCATACTGGGCCTTCAGTTAGGCCGGATCCGAGTCCATGCACCTCGTCGCTGAGAACACCCCAGAGCAGATCCGCGAGCGGGAGCTCCTAGACCGCCTGCGCTGGGCGCTCCGTGAGCTGGCTGCCAACCTGATGAGGATCACTCGCGGAGCGGGAAAGCCCTATGACGTCGTCGACCAGATTGCCAGCCTGATTACGATCGTCGCTGATTATCAGAAACTCACCGGGCGAGCAGTGCCTATGGAGGCATTTTCAGATGCCCTCGTGATCCAGAGAGACTGGGATGGCCTGGCCGAAATATCTGATGGCGCCCGCGAGCGCCTGAGGGCCACAGAACAGGTTGTGGAAGGCGCGCTGCAAGTCGCTGCATCTCGGCTATTGGGCCAGACGACGCACGCATCGCGAGGCACCAATGAGATGTTCGACGGGATGCACCGCATTCGCGATCTGAATGAAAAAGAGAGGATCGCCCGGGAGGCTGCAATGCGCGCTCGGCAAAAGCCGAAAGTCTCAACCAAGCGTACGCGTCCTGTGAAGCCGCCCTCGGAGTAGCCGGATCGCGCTACCGTCGATTCCTGTACCACAGGGTCACGAACATGACCGCCACCATGATGATGACACCAGTGCGGTTCTGGCTGATCCATTCAAGCGCTTCGCTTATCGGCACGGCTATCCCTTCCTCAACCTTACCCCCGGCCCTTCACCATTCTCATCCACGAAGATTACGCCGGCTTCCTCGAGAGCGGCCCGGATGGCGGTGACGGTTCGATCGTAAAGCGGCTCACCGCGCTCAAGGCGAGTGATCGTCGTGGGGGATACAGAGGCAAGGGCCGCCAATTCTCGCACCCCCAATTGCAGAGCTGCACGAGCCATCCGGCATTGGGCTGCGTTCACTTGTCACCCTGTGACAAAGTTATTGACTTCATGCGCGATGATGTCACAGTGAGGGTATTTTGTCACGTGGTGACAAGGCGGCCGAGTTGCGGGGGTAGGAGCCCGCTTCCCGGCCTGACCGCAACCCGATGCTGGAGGCATTCGGATCATGGCTACTCGCGCCCATAGCACAACTGCGCCCAGAAGAAGAAAGGCGGCTCACCAGCTCTCCGCCGCTTCCGCTCCCCAGGCAAATGAGCTGGATCTGAAGGGGAGCCTCCGCGCCGGGTTAGTTGCTGAGGCTTATGCTCACTGTTCCAACACCGCGGCGGAAGCCGAGAAGGACATTGAGGCCGGGGAGCTAAACGAGCGGTCGAGAAGAGCTGCGGACCTCACTGCCCGCGCCGACGACATGGCAAAGGGTCTTCTTCTGCTAGGCGCTCATGCCCCTGCTATTACCGAGTGGGATGCCGCGGCCAAGATAGTTTTTAGCCTGCTCATGCTCCGCGATCGTCAGAGCGAAATGGTGCTGACGCGAGAACAGGAATTCCTCGTCGAGCGCACCCTTGAGAAGCGACTTGCGCCGCTGTGGGCGGCTCTTGGCGTGCTCGCAAGAGAAGCCGGATGGCCTCTCCTAGAGACGTTCCATCATGAGCTCTCCTCGGAAGAGAAGGCGATTATCCGCGGCGAGGTGGAAGCATGAGATGCAGGCGGTGCGCCGCGCTGAACGCGCCGTGCGCCCGGTTCTCGGCGACGTGGACGGCCATGCATACGACAGCGCCGCAGCCCTCTACCGCGCAGCTTGCAGCAAGATAGGGGTTGATAGGCAACATCAATCGGCAGCAGGCGGAAGCCGCTCAGAGGCTGATGAATGCCTGGCAGAACCTGGGGCAAGCCATCGAAAGCGCTTACCGCTATCTGCGCGAGCAATTTGAGCCGGCCGTTACCGCGCTGCTGTCATCCTTCACCCAGCTCGCTACGTCGATTAGCGGCCCGGACCTGCTGCCTGCCATCAAGAGCATGTCTGATGGCATCAAGGAATTTGCCAGCTACCTGACATCGCCGGCCTTCGTCTCCGACATGAAGGACTTTGCGGAAGGTGTCCGCAATACGGTGTCCGCCCTGCGAGGGCTGCTGCAGTTTTTGGGCATGATCCCGACCGCCTCGGCAAATCCATCCGATGCCGCCGCGCCACCCGCTCCGGCTGTCCCCAGCCCCCTCGGTTCGCGCTTCGGCATGAGTGATCAGGAGATGCGGGAGCGCTGGCAGAGGTCACACCCAGATGGAGTTTCCGCCATAGAGCGGCTTTGGCGGGAGAGCGCCTCGCCAGCCCTCGGCGGATGGGGTCGGGGAGCGCGGCCACGCTCCCTGACCGACCGACACAGGCAAGCCTATTCGTTCTGGCTGAGCCAAGGATACTCGCGTGAGGCGGCGGCTGGCCTTGTCGCCAACCTCCACCACGAAAGCGGAGTGAACCCACAAGTCAGGCCCGGCGACGGCGGCATGTCTCACGGCATCGCGCAGTGGAACCGGGAGCGGCTGCAACGCTTCATGGCGCGGCATGGTGGCCGCCTTCCGGCGCAGACGAGCCTCGATGAACAGCTTGCCTTCGCTGCGTGGGAGTTGAGCCCGGAAGGCCCGGAGGCTGCCGCTGGAAGGGCGCTGAGGGGCGCCAGGACGGCGCGGGAGGCCGGGCGGATTGCTTCCCGCCAGTGGCTGCGGCCGGGCGTCAAGGAAGAGGATAGGCAGCGCGAAGAGAACAACCGCGGCGATACTGCGAACAACTTCCTGCCTGCCCTCAACGGCGCCGTGCCCCGTGCGGTCCCTGGCCTGATTTCTGCACAGCGGGACATTGGCTTGATCAATGGTTCTCGGGCAGCGGCGGCTTTGCGGGGTGGCCCAGTGAGCTCCACCAGCACCTCAACGGTTGAGGTCAACGGTCCGATCACCATCCATACCCAGGCGACGGACGCGCGCGGCATCGCACAGGATTTGACGGCCCGGCTACGCGAGCTGAGCACGCCGGCACAGGCTGCGCGGGGTCTGACCCCGTGAGCGGGGCTGGTAGCTACCAGAAGCGGCGCCTGAGGGTATCTGTCACCCTGGGCCGCTATGTAAATCAGAATGGCACCGTCACGCCGGCATTCGTGGAGAGCGGCAAGGATACCGTCATCTTCGACGGCTTGCGCGCCAGCGCGGTTATCAACCGCCCCGGCGGGGACTTCATGACGGCGCTGCATCTCCGCGTCTTCGGGATGCCCGAGAGCCTCATGAACCAGATATCCACGCTGGGTGCGCTTCCGATGGCTGGGCGCAACAACACAGTGATCGTGGAGGCCGGCGACGATGCGGCCGGCATGTCCGTTGCGTTCACCGGGACCATCATCAATGCCTGGGCGAACATGAACGACGAGCCGCAGGTTAGTTTTGAGATCATCGCCCACACGGGAGGGTATGACGCGGTCAACACCGCCCCTGTCACCAGCTACAACGGCAGCGTGGCTGCGGCGACAGTCATTGAAGGCATCGCCAAGGCCATGGTGCGCGCCTTCCTGAACCAAGGCGTGAATGCGACCCTTGTTAATCCCTACTATCCCGGCACTCTGATTGACCAGCTCCACGCCTGCGCGCGAGAGGCCGGCATTTTCTTCGAGGATGACGGGAAGCTCATCACCATCTGGCCCCGCGATGGCTACGCGGCGAAAGACGATGCCCTCATCGTCTCCAAGGCCACAGGGCTGATTGGCTATCCGGCCTTCACTGCAAACGGCATCATCGCAAGATGCCTGTATCGACCTGAGATGAGGCTGGGAAGCAAGGTCTCCGTGGTCTCTTCCCTTACGCCGGCTAGCGGGCAATTCCGCATTTTCAGCATCTCTCATGTGCTGGAAGCGGAAATCCCGGACGGCCAGTGGTTCACCACCTTCGCTGCATCGAGGCCAGAATATGCCCCCGTCGCAACCCGATAACTTCACGGCTGACCTTCCATATTCTGCAACGGGATCGGACTACAACGCGCAGGCGTTTGTGGTGCGGTCTATCTTGGCCAAGGTGCAGAATGCTACGCTGGTCATGGTGCAGAGCGTGGAGTCCGCAGACGGTCCGATGGGACGGGTTAAGGTGGTGCCTCTGGTCAAGCAGCAGGCAGCAGATGGCACGGTGATTGATCATGGCACAATTCATGACGTGCCATATCTGCGGATCCAGGGCGGCGCGGCTGCCTTGATCCTCGACCCCCAGCCTGGGGACATCGGCATTGCGCTCTTTGCAAGCCGGGATATCTCGACCGTTAAGAAGACCCAGGCCGCTGCGGCGCCAGGTTCCTTCCGCCAAAATTCGATGGCGGACGCCCTCTATCTCGGCGGTCTTTTGAATGGGGAGCCTCAAACACTTATCCGCCTGTCGGGGGATGGCGTGAACGTCACCACCCCAGGAGTGATCACTTTTAGCGGGAATAATGTGTCGTTGGATGCGGTTGGGAACCTGCTCGCCAAGGGACAGGTCGTCGCCTTCGCAGGGTCTACCGCGAGTGTGGCGCTCACTACCCACCGTCACCCGGGTAATAATACACCGCCGACACCGGGGACATAACTTGTCCCTCTCAGCACCGACTCGGGCCATGCATCGCAGCGGAAGTCACCAGGAGCTTCACCCTTCGGTGACTCTCTGGTGACTCTTATTTTAAGGGAGGCCTCTGAGATGAGGCTAAGCTTTTGAAAAGATTGGCGGACCCGAATGGATTCGAACCATCGGCCTTTGCCTTCGGAGGGCAACGCTCTATCCAGCTGAGCTACGGGTCCTCGCCAGGCACTCCCTTTAGCGGGTCGCGCGGCGGGGGGGAAGCCCCCAGACCGCGCGATGGCGCAAAACTATGCGGCTTTCAGCACCGCCTCCACCGCGGCGGCGGCGGAGAACAGCGCGGCATCGCCGTCATGCGCACCCGTCAGCATCAGCCCCACCGGCGCTTCGCCCGGAGCGTGGCAGGGCACGCTGATGCTGCAGCGGTCCAGGAAGTTGAAGGCCGCGGTGTTGCGCAGGATCAGCAGGTTGATGCGGTTGTATTCGTCAACCTCATCCACGGCGGAGATGGCCGGCGGCGTTACCGCGCAGGTGGGGCACAGGATGGCGTCATAGGGCGCGGTGCGCGGTGCCACGGCGGCGATGATCCGCTCCCGCTCCTTCATCAGCTCGATGTAATCGGCCGCGCCCACGGTGGCGCCGCGCATGATGCGGGCGAGGATGCGCTGGTCGTATTCCGGGCCGGCCTTCTCGATCAGCTTGCGGTGCCAGGCGTAGGACTCCATGGCCACGAAGCCGCCCGTCGCATTGGCAAGAGGGATATCGGCGAGCTCAGGGATGGCGAAGCGCTCGATCCGCGCGCCCGCGGCCTCCAGCCTGGCCAGCGCGCTCTGGAAGGCCGTCACCACGGCGGGCTCCAGCCCCTCGAACAGATAGCTATCCTCCGGCACGCCGAAGCGCAGGCCCGCGACGGAACGCGGGGCCGGGGGGGCGACCTCCTCCTCGCCCGCCATCAGCCCGTGCAGGATGGCGCAGCAGCCCACCGTGTTGGCCAGAGGGCCGATGCTGTCCAGGCTGAAGGAAAGGGGCAGCACGCCTTCCAGCGGCACGCGCTTGGCGGTCGGCTTGTAGCCCACGATGCCGCACAGCGCCGCGGGCGCGCGGCAGGAGCCGCCAGTATCGGAGCCCAGTGCGCCAAGGCCCATTCCGTCGGCCACGGCCACGGCGGCGCCGGAGGAAGACCCGCCGGGCAGGCGGCCCGTGGCGCGGTCATAGGGCGAGCGGGGCGTGCCGTAATGCGGGTTCACACCCAGGCCGCTGAAGGCGAATTCCACCATGTTGGTGCGCCCCAGCACGACGAAGCCCGCGCGTTGCAGCCGTGCGACCACAGGGGCGGTGGCGGTGGCGACCGGCGCGTCCTTCAGCGCGACAGAGCCGGCGCGGGTGCGCACGCCTTCCTGGTCGAACAGGTCCTTGATGGAGATGGGGATGCCTGCCCAGGGGCTCGGCGCACGGCCGGCGGCGCGCAGCGCGTCCATGCTGCGGGCCGAGGCCAGCGCCTGCTCCGCCTGCACCTCCATGAACGCCCGCGCCCCTTCGCCCGCCGGATCGGCGATACGCGCCAGCGCCGCCTCGGCCAGGGCGACGGCGGTGGTGCGGCCGGCAGCCAGATCGGCGGCGGCGGCGGCGATGGAAGGGGTGGCGTCGGACATGACGGGCAAAACCTCTCGGTAGCAATGCAGGCCCGATGCTGCGGCCACCCGCCCGGCCGGGCAAGACCCTGTCCGCCATAAGTTCCGCTCATGCTTCGGGCTTTACGCGCGGAGGCGCTCTTGTCGGTCACGCGCGGCCTCGGCATGGTTTCGCTGGCCCGGGGCGGCGGTGCCGTAGCCGGCCCGCTTCACCGAATGCCCAGCGCATGAAACATCCCGAGGGAACGCCCCGCCGATGACCACCCCGAAACAGAAGCCCATCCTGCTGACCGGCGCATCCGGCAATCTTGGCCGTGTGCTGGCGCGGGAGCTGGGCGCGCTTGGCTATACCCTGCGCCTGACGGACCTCACCCCGTTTCCGGACCCGCTGCCCCCTGGCGCCAGCTTCACCAAGGCGGACCTGAACGACGGCGTCACCATCCTGCAACTGGCGGAGGGTTGCGGGACCATCCTGCATTTCGGCGGCGCCTCGGTGGATCTGGCCTTCGAGGTGGTGCTGGGCCCCAACATTCGCGGCCTCTATCACATCTATGAAGCCGCGCGGCGGGAAGGGGCGCGCGTGCTCTTCGCCAGCTCCAACCACGCCATCGGCTTCCATGAGCGACCGCAGGGCAATGAGGCGAAGCTCGACGCCGATTGCGCCTTCCGCCCCGACAGCTTCTATGGGCTCTCCAAGGCCTATGGCGAGCTGATGGGCCGGCTGTACTGGGACAAGCACGGGGTGGAGAACCTCAACGTGCGCATCGGCAGCAGCTTCCCGGAGCCGATCGACGCCCGCATGCTCTCTACCTGGCTGTCCTTCCAGGATCTGGCGCGGCTCTGCGCCGCCTTCATCGAGGCGCCGAAGGTCGGGCACGCGGTCGTCTGGGGTGCCAGCCGCAACGCCAACACCTTCTGGGGCCAGGATCACCGGGACCGCATCGGCTGGGAGCCGCAGGACAGCGCCGACGATTTCCGCGAGAAGGTGGGCCAGATCTTCTCCGGCAACCCGGTGGTCGAGCGCTACCAGGGCGGTGGCTATACCGGCTCCGGCTACAGCCGCGCCCAGCCGAGCCCGCGGGACGCCTTCGACCTGGACGATTGAGCCGGTGCTGAACCTGCAGGCGGGCGGCTGGCATGCCAGCCTGCTGCCCGCCCAGGGTGCCGCCTTCGCATCGCTGGAGCATGATGGCCGCCCCATCCTGCAACCGCTGGAGGGGAGGGACCCCAACGCTACCCAGGCCGGCGCGTTCTGGATGCTGCCCTGGACCAACCGGCTGGATGGCGGCCTCTTTCCCTGGGCGGGGGAGTGCTACAGCTTCCCCATTACCCACCCTTCGGAAGGCAATGCCCTGCACGGGCTGGGCCGCACCCTCCCCTGGAAGGTAGAAGAGAACGGCCCCGCCAGCGCCGTGCTCTCGCAGCGCCTTTCCCAGCCGCCATTCGATTATCTGGCCCGGCTGGAGGTGTCGCTTGGCGAAGGCGGCCTGACCCTTGCTCTCCGCCTGGAACAGCAAGGGGAAACGCCGTGCCCGATGGGCTTCGGCTGGCATCCGTGGTTCGCCCGGCCGCCAGGCTGCGCGGTGCGCTTCTCCGCCACCCACAAGCTGCGGCGGGATGCCCGCAAGCTGCCGGTGGGGGCAGAGCCTTCATCTGGCATCGACGGCCCGGAAGAAACATGGCTTGGCGCTGACGACCATTTCGCCGGCTGGGGCGGCGAAGCCGTGCTGAAGCGCCCCGACCTGACGCTGATTATGCGGGCGAGCGGGGACTGGGCGCGGAATTTCCAGTTCTTCGCGCCGCAGGCTCATCCGGTGCTGTGCCTGGAGCCGGTGAGCCACGTCCCGGATGCCATCAACCGGCCTGCGCTGGCGCCGCTCGGCGCCATGCGGACGCTGGCACGAGGCGAGGCGCTGAGCGGCCGGCTGACGCTGGGCCTCGGCTGAGGCGCCCGCTCGGAAAGCTTCCCCACTCGGACCCTGTTCACAGAATCGCCGCCGCGTTCCATCCTGCGGCCATGCCGAACGCGCTTGTCCTCGGGGCCGGGATCATGGGCCTCTCCACCGCCTGGGGGCTTGCCCGCGCGGGGTGGTCCGTCACCGTCGTCGAACAGGATGACGTGCCCAACCCCCGTGGCGCCAGCGTGGACGACCACCGCCTGATCCGGCACGCCTATGGCGCGCAGGCCGGCTATATGCGGATGGTCGACGCGGCCTATGAGGCGTGGGCGCTGATGTGGCGCGATATCGGCGAGCAGCCCTATGTGCAGACCGGTGTCCTGGCGCTGGGGGCGAATCCCGGTGGATGGCTGGCGGCGAGCCGCGCCGCCCTCCGCGCCGGCGGTTATGCCAGCGAGGATCTGGCGCCAAGCGGGCTCACGTCCCGTTATCCCATGCTGCGGCCCGATGGCGTGGGCGATGCCTTGGCGATGGCGCAGGGCGGCGTGTTGCTGGCCCGCCCCATCGTCGCGGCGCTGGCGCGGCATCTGGCGGCGCGAGGCGTGACCTTCCTGCGCGCCCGTGCGGTGGAGGCCGACCCCGCCCGCGCCAGCCTGCGGCTGGAAGATGGCGGCCAGCGGCAGGGGGG
>JH599952.1:0-1026 GCA_000245075.1 Acetobacteraceae bacterium AT-5844 | reverse complement strand
ACTGGCCGCCGGCCCCTGGGCGCCCCGCTTCCTGCCCGCGCTGGCCGGTCGCGCCGTGCCATCGCGGCAGATCATCGTCTATCTGGAGCCACCGCCGGCGCATCGCGCGGCCTGGGAGCGGGCGCCGATGCTGCTGGACCTTTCGGAGGATGGCGGCTTCTACGCCGTTCCACCGGTTGCAGGCACAGCCTTGAAGATCGGCGACCATCGCTTCAGCCGCCAGGGCCATGCCGACGACCCGCGCGAGGCCAGCGCGGCGGAGGCGGAGGCTATTCTCACCCTGGCTCGCCCTCGCCTGGCGGACGCCGGCGCCTACAAGGTGCTGGGCGCGCGTGCCTGCTACTACGATGTGGAGGATGCGGAGCGGTTCATCGTCGAGCCTGTTGGGGACAGGGCTTTTATCATGAGCGGCTTTTCCGGCCATGGCTTCAAGTTCGGCGCCGTGCTGGGGTTGGCGGTGGCCGCTGCCGCCGGTGACGCGGCGCTGGCAAAGAGCTTGCCGGGCTGGGCGGCAGGCGAGTTGCCGCCACCGGCGGGTCTGTTGGCCCTTTCCTCCGTGGCGCATAAGCATGCCCATTGAGGCAGGAAGCGGAAGAAGAATGAAGCACGCCGCCCCATGGCTCGCGGCCGGCCTGGTGGGAGGCCTGGCCAGCATGGTGCCGCACGCGCATGCCGCCCCACCGTCCGAGCCGGAGGCACTGGAATGCAGCCCCCGCCCGGCCCAACGGGTTGACCGCGCCATTTGCGCCGAGGCCGCGCTGCTGGAGGCGGATAGAAATCTTGCCGCTATCACCAGGGAACTTGGAGATCGGATGGCGGAGCCCGCGCCGCTCTGGGCCGCCCAGCAGGACTGGAAGCAGCGGCGCAACCGGATGTGCGCCCCGCGCTATACCGCGGAGTGCCTGAGCATCGCCTATGCCGAGCGGGAGGCCTATCTGCGGGCGCAGCTGGCGGCCATGCCACCTCTTGCGCCATCCCCGCCTATGGCTGCCCTTTCTGCGCCTGCGCCTGCGCCTGCGCCTGCGC
>JH599951.1 GCA_000245075.1 Acetobacteraceae bacterium AT-5844 | reverse complement strand
GTCCTTCAGCATGAAGGTGCCGGCCTCGGTACCGTCCGTCACCCACACCTCTCGCCCATTCGTGCCGTCATCTGCGCCGAACACCATGCGGCCATCGCCCAACGCGGCGAAGGCGGTCGGGCTGGAGCCGGTGGAGCCGGCATAGATGTCCTTCAGCATGAAGGTGCCGGCCTCGGTACCGTCCGTCACCCACAATTCGTGGCCATGGGTGCCGTCGGTGGCGGTGAAGAGCACGCGGCCATCCTCCATCGGCGCGAAAGCCATGGGGGTGGAAGCCGTGGTACCGGGGAAGATGTCCTTCACCAGGACAGTGCCTTCCTCCGTGCCATCGGTCACCCATAATTCGTTGCCGCTGACGTCGGTATTGGCCCTGAACAGCACACGACCATCGGCCATTGCCGTAAAATCTACGGGCGAGGAGGAGGCGGCACCCGGTGCGATCTCTTTCAGAAGCCGTGTGCCAGCATCCGTGCCATCGGAAATCCAGAGTTCCTGGCCCCCCTCGGCTCCGATGGCTGAGTAAACGAATTTCTGTTGAGCGGTCATGCCGTCTGGCTCCTGATCGAATTCGCCAAACGGTACGATTCAGAAGTGAATTTTTGGTCAGTGCCGCGCCGCCTTCATGCGCCCCGGATTCGAAACGCCACCCGCCGCACCAGCATGTCCACCAGCCGCGCCGGCGCCACGGGCGAGAGCCGAAGCGCCCAGGCCAGCGGCCAGGGGAAGGCCGCCACCGCCGCGCCCCGCTCCACGGCGCGCAGAATCCGCGCCGCCGCATCCTCCGCGCTGATGGAAAACGGCCTCGGCCCTTCCCACCGCTCTCCCATCGCGCTGTCGAAGAACCCAGGCGCCACCAGCGTCATCTCCACGCCACTACCCGCCAGCCCCGCCCGCACCGCCTCACCATAAGCCCATAGCGCCGCCTTGCTCGCGCAATAGCCCGGGCTGTCCGGCAGGCCACGGAACGCCGCCACCGAACTCACCAGGGCAAGCCTCCCCCGCCCCCGCGCGCGCATGGCTGGCAGCAAGGCCTCCACCAGATGCACGCCGCCCATCAGATTCACCTCGATCTGCGCGCGGAACGCCTCCAACCCCTCCGCCGATCCATCCGGCCGCGTGCCGGCGGCAATCCCGGCATTGGCAATGGCCAGCTCCACCGGCCGCTCGGCATCCCACCCCCGCAGCACCTCCATCATCCGCGCGCCGTCACGCACATCCAGCAGCGCCAGCCGCACCTCGGCGCCTCGCGCGCGGCATGCTTCCGCCACCGCCTCCAGCGCCGCCGCGTCACGTCCCGTCAAACCCAGCAAAACCCCCGGCCCGGCCAGCCGCCGCGCCAGGGCCGCGCCCAACCCGCGCGACGCCCCGGTGATGACGGCGCTGCGAAACCCTCCCGCCACGCCTCAGCCCTCGTTCTGCTTTTTCTTCTTTCCGCCGGCGCTGGAAGTTCCCTCCGCCTCCAGCACCGCCCGGCGGGAGACCAGCATCTCCCTTTCCTGCTCTCCCAGCGCCGGGAATTCCGGATTGGCTTTCTCCAGCGCCTCCACCAGCGTTTCCGCCACGATCAGCCGCGCCAGCCACTTGCGGTCCCCGGGCACGACGATCCACGGCGCATGCGGCGCGGCCGTGCCGATGATCGCCTCCTCATAGGCGTGCTGATACTCGTCCCAGTACTGCCGCTCGGCGATATCCGCCGTGTCCAGCTTCCAGTTCTTCTCCGGCGTGTCGATCCGGTCGATGAACCGGTCCCGCTGTTCCTCCTTGCTGATGTTCAGGAAGAACTTCAGGACGATCACGCCCTGCCGCGCCAGATACCGCTCGAAATCAGCGATGCTCTCCAGCCGCTCCTCCCAGATCGCATCCGTCACGCGCGCCTTGGGCAACTTGCGGGCGGCGAGGATCGCCGGATGCACCCGCACCACCAGCACCTCCTCGTACCAGGAGCGGTTGTGCACGCCGATATGCCCGCGCCGTGGCAGGTGGAACATGTGCCGCCACAGGAAATCATGCTCCAGCTCCTGCGGCCCCGGCGCCTTGAACGCCATCACCTGGCAGCCCTGCGGATTCACGCCGGAGAACACCGCGCGGATCGTGCTGTCCTTGCCGCCGCCATCCATCGCCTGGAAGATCGCCAGCACCGATTGCTGGTCCTCGGCGTAAAGCCGCTGCTGCAACTGGTCCAGCCGCGCCACGCATTCCGCGAGGCGCTCCTCGGCCTCCAGCTTGTCGATGCCGCTGACATCGACCTTGGTCGGGCGGCTCCGCAACCGGAACCCCTTCCCCTTTTCGACACGGCAGGAGGCGATGACGCTGGCAAGGTCGTTCATGGCCACGTGATCTCCTTAACGTTCCGGTCCCCCGCTAATGTGGCGGCATCCCGGCGTCAGGCCAAGCTCGGCCCCAGACCGGCACCCGCTCGCCAGCAGGCTCAGGCCCGGGATATGTTGAGCGCAACAGCGGCGCGGATGAGAGCCTTCAGCGCCTCCTCATCGATCGCGTCGCCTTCGCGAATGTCGATGGCGCGCCTGGTATGGCCGTCCAGGCTGGCATTGAACAGCCTCGCCGGGTCCTCCAGTGCCGCACCCTTGGCGAAGGTCATCTTCACGACGCCCTTATACGTCTCGCCCGTGCAGATCATTCCGCCATGATACCAGACCGGAACACCCCTCCACTTCCACTCCTCGACAACATCCGGGTCCGCCTGTCGGATCAACGCGCGGAGGCGCGAGAGCATCTCGCCCCGCCAATCCCCCAGCTCCGCGATCCTCTCATCGATCAGGCGGGATGGAGACTTCTCTCCCTGAGACGCATCCTTGCCCATGCCACCCTCCCCGCTCCGCGTCACGGCACCCAGCCGGGCAGCTCCGCCGCCTGCCTGATCCAGCCAGTCATCACCTCCTCGTCGATCCTGTCGTCCTCGCGGACATCGAGGTAGCGCACCTCAGCCTGCTTGGACTGCCCGGGAGGAACCGGGTGCAACGACGCTCCATTGAGGAACGCCACCCTGACATACTTCGTGAAGCAATGGACCGTGAGGAACCAGCCCTTCCCCTCGACGCCATAGAATGGCGAGTTCCACCGTACCGCCTTGCGCACATCGGGAAGGCTGCGCGCGACAAGTGTATCGACGCGGCGCCCCACATCGCTCTTCCAGCCTGGCATGGCGGCGATATAGGCCTGCACAGGCGCATCCCCATCCGCCTTCGCGATCTGCGGGTTGCCGCCGGAGAGCAGCACCGGCTTCCCGGACTCCGCGTCGCCGCTCTTCGTCGGAGTCTTCCTTGGTTTTCCGGCTGTCTTTTCCACCATGACGTTCGTTCCTGCCCTCTTGCCTTCTTCATGGGCCAGGGTAGCACGCCCCGCACATCCGGTTCCCGGAAAGCGGCTCGCCCCAATGGTCAACCCTCGCGACCCTGCCATCACGCTTCCAGGCCCGCCCTGTTCCCGCGGGCTCGATGAATGACGAAGACCGGCAACCGTGCCGGCGGACCATCCGTCATCAACACGCCAAGCCTGCCACTGGCGATATCCGCACAGAAAACGACATGCGTCGGCATCGCGAACCCATCCTGCATGCGCGGCCACGGCAATCCTGCCCATCGCCCCCGAGAAGCGCCGAGACATGAGCCACGAAGCGAGGCGGCGGCGGCTCCCCACCTTCCCCCTCCCTCCCATCCATGGTTCCGTAGCCTCATCCATCGATGGAAAGAGGACTCGCCCATGCCCGACACCGGAACCGACGCCGTCCGCTGGGAGCGCCGCACCGCGCCCGAACTGCGGGCCCTGGCGGAACGGGATGCGCTGGTCGTCCTCCCCGTCGCCTCCATGGAACAGCACGGCCCGCATTTGCCGGTCTGGACCGACAGCTTCATCGGCCATGCCTGCGCGCTGGAGGCCGCGGCGAAGGCCACGGACGTGCCCGCCATCGTCCTCCCCCCGCTCTGGACCGGCATGTCGGAGCACCACCTGCCCTTCGGCGGCACCATCAGCCTGGACTACAGCACCTTCCACAACGTGCTGCGCGGCATCTGCCGCTCCATCCTCGCGGGCGGCTTCAAGCGCCTGCTGCTGGTCAACAGCCATGGCGGCAATATCGACCCGCTGGCCGTCTCGGCGCGGGAGCTCTGCGTCGAATTCGGCATCCCGGTGGTCGCCACCACCATCTTCCACGTCTCCGGCCCCGAGCTTGGCAAAATCCTGGAAAAGCAGTCCGGCGTCATGCATGCCTGCGAGGCCGAGACGAGCTTCTGGCTCGCCATCGACGGCACCCAGGTCCGCCGCGACAAGCTGGAGGAAGCCATCTCCCCCGGCGGTGACACGACCGGCAGCCCCTTCGCCCGCTTCTGGTCCTTCACCGAGCGCGCCCCCGTCACCGGCGTGATGGGCGACCCGCGCGCCGCCACGGCGGAAAAGGGCGAGAAGCTGCTGGATGTCGTCTCCACCGCCCTGGCCGATGCCATGCGCAACCCCAACCTCTGGCGCACGCCGGATGCCGTCTGGGCGCCCGGCCGCGTCTGGGGCAGCCATGACGGTCGCGTCAGCAGGGATGGCACCGCCCGCGCCTGACCCCAAATCCTCAACCGGGCCCGCCGCCGCGCCGGCGGGCCTCCGGAAACCGCCTGGAGATCCAAGCATGGCCACTCGCAACGTCGCCGTCATCGTCGGCAGCCTTCGTAAGGATTCCTACAACCGCAAGCTGGCCCAGGCCCTGGCCAGGCTGGCGGCCCCCGGCCTGGCCTTCCAGTTCCTCGAAATTGGCGACCTTCCACCCTACAACCAGGACCTGGACAGCGCCTTCCCGGCCCCCGCCACCCGGCTGAAAGACCAGATCCGCGCCGCCGACGCCGTGCTGTTCGTCACCCCGGAATACAACCGCGCCCTGCCCGGCGTGCTGAAGAACGCCATCGACTGGGCGAGCCGCCCCTATGGCCGGAGCGCCTTCGCCGGCAAGCCCGCCGCCATCGCCGGCGCCTCGGTCGGCGCCGTGGGCACGGCCGTCGCCCAGCAGCAGCTCCGCGCCATCCTCGGCTATCTGGACATGCCCACCCTTGGCCAGCCCGAGGTCTTCATCCACTTCAAGGAGGGCCTGGTGGCGGAGGACGGCACCATCACCAATGAGGGCACCCAGAAGTTCCTCCAGTCCTTCGTCGATAAATTCACGGCCTGGATCGAGAAGATCAGCCCCGCCCAAAACTGACCCAGGCGGGCCGATCCCGGTGCGGGAGGC
>JH599950.1:30526-45683 GCA_000245075.1 Acetobacteraceae bacterium AT-5844 | reverse complement strand
GCCGAGGCCGAGCGCCGCGCCGCCGCCGAGGCCTCCTCCACCGAGCACGCGCGGCTGGCCGAGAGCGCCCGCGCCCAGGTGGCGCTGCTGACCCAGCAGATTACCGCCCTGCGATCCGAGCTTTCCCGTATCGCGGCGCTGCTGGATGCGGAGGAAGCGGCCGGGCGCGACAAGGATGCGCAGATCAGCGCGCTGGGCCAGCGGCTGAATGCAGCCCTCGCCGCCCGTGTGGAGGAATTGCAGCGCTACCGCAGCGATTTCTTCGGCCGCCTGCGGGACGTGCTGGGAGACCGGCCGGAAGTGCGCATCGTGGGCGACCGCTTCGTCTTCCAGAGCGAGGTGCTCTTCCCGGTGGGCAGCGCCGAACTCTCCGCCGCCGGCACACAGCAGTTGCGGGAAATCGCCCGGGTGCTTCTGGAGGTGAGCCAGCGCTTCCCCGCCGGCCTGCCCTGGATCCTGCGAGTGGACGGCCATGCGGATCGCAGCCCGGTACGCCCCGGCGCGCGCTATGCCAGCAACTGGGAGCTTTCCGCGGCCCGCGCCATTGCCGTGGCGCAGGTGCTGATCGCCGACGGGCTGCCGGCCAGCCATGTCGCCGCCACCGCCTTCGGCGACAACCAGCCGCTCGACGCCGCGGACACGCCGGATGCCTTCGCGCGGAATCGCCGGATCGAGCTTCGTCTCACTGACCGATAAAAACTGCCCGGATTTAATGCGACCGCCGAGAAGATTGGCGGTTTGGGAGATGTTGCGAATCGGATTTCCGTCTTATGCCTAGTGCATGAGCGAAAAGATCGTCGTCCTCGACCCTATCACCCCCAGCACGGCGGAGCGGATGCGCGCCCTGCTGCCCCCCGGCCTGACGATGGACCACGCGAAGAGCCGTGATCCGGAAGAGCTGAAGGCGCTGGTCGCCGATGCCGACTATATCGTCTCTGGCCAGATCGCCGTGCCGGCCGACCTGCTGGCGGCCGCAAAGAAGGCCAAGCTGCTGCACAAATGGGGCGTGGGCGTCGACAATTTCGACCTGGATGCCGCCAAGGCCCAGGGCGTGACCGTGGCGCGCACCACCGGCAGCAATGCCGTGCCGGTCGCCGAATTCGCCGTGGGCCTGATGATCGCCCTGCTGCGCAACCTGGCCTTTGGCCACGCCACGCTGCGCGCCGACGGCTCCTGGCGCACCACGACGCTGCCGAAGGAGAGCCTGATGATCTCCGGCAAGACGGTCGGCATCATCGGCTTCGGCGCCATCGGCCAGAACGTCGCCCGCATGGTGAAGGGCTTCAACTGCAAGGTCCTGTACAACAAGACCCGCCCGCTGCCGGCGGCGGAGGAAGCCGCGCAGGGCGTGACCTTCGCCACGGTGGAGGAGATCCTGAAGGAAGCCGACATCGTCTCCCTGCACTGCCCGATGACGCCGCAGACGGCCGGCATGATCGATCGCAAGGCGCTGCAGTCGATGAAGCCCAAGGCGGTGCTGATCAACTGCGCCCGCGGCGGCGTGGTGATCGAGAGCGACCTGGTGGAGGCGCTGAAGGCCAAGGAGATCCTCGGCGCGGCAACCGACGTGTACGAGACCGAGCCGGTGCCGCCGGATCACCCGCTGCTGAAGCTGGACAATGCCGTGGTCACGCCGCACATCGCGGCCATGGCGGCGGATAATTTCACCAGCACCATCAACCAGATGTTCGGCAACATCCACCGCGTCGCCCAGGGCAACAAGGTGGCGGAGAACGACTTCGTCTGCTGATGGCCGGGGGCGGGCCACAGCGCCCGCCCGCCTGCTCAGATCAGCCGTGCCTCGAAGGGCGGAACGAGGTCCGGCGTCTCGAATTCAATGACCCAGAGGTCGGGGTCGCGCGCCGTCTGGCGGGCGACATAGGCATCGGCGTCAGGCTCCGGCACCGGCTCCTTACCCGTGCCGCGCATCCAGGCGGGGCGGCCTTCGGCATCCCGCGTCTGGCTCAGCACCACGCAGCCTTCCCGCCCGCGCAACACGCAGAGAATGCCGCCCGCATCCTCGTCGCCCTTCTTCAGCACCATGGCGGGGCGGCCCGCCATATCGGCCATCCGGATGGCCATGCTGGCCCATAGGCCGGCCTTCAGTCTCGGTTCCATGCGCCGCAGGGAAGCGGTAGCTGCATGGCCTGCGCAAGCCCCCTTGATGCGGCGCGCGTCAGCGGGCATCTGGCGTGGCACGCGGCCCATGGGAATGCCCCGGTGGGAATGCCCTGGGGGGCGGGCCTGCAGGGAACGGATATCAATGGCGAAGATGAGCGACACCACCGCGCCGCGGATGAGCGAAGGCCAGCGCGCCTATGAGGCGAAGCGCGCCGCGAAGGCCGGGAAGACCCTGGACCAGTGGCTGAAGATGAAGGCGCAGGAGCGCGAGGCCGCGCTGGCCGCTGCCCAGGCCAGCGCCGAGCCGGCCAAGAAGCCGGGCTTTTTTGCCCGCCTGATGGAACGGGCCACCAAGCCGCTCTGAGCGGCCGCCGACGCGCTACAGCATCCGCCGCAGCGTGCCATCGCGGCGGATGGCGCCGTGCCACACCAGCGCGGCGCTGGCATGAATCAGCACCACCAGCCCGAGCACCAGGGCCATCCAGCCATGTAACGAGGTCAGCACGGGCGCTAACGCCTCGTCGCGGCCAATCGGGCTCGGCACGGGCACCAGCCCGAAGATGCGCAGGGGGAAGCCCCAGGCATTGGTGGCCAGAAACCCCACCACCGGCATGGTCAGCAACATAAGATAGAGCAGCGCGTGGGACGCCCAGGCCGCGGCCTGCAACGGCGCCGGCTGCGGCACGGCGGGCGGCGGCGGGTGCGTCCAGCGCCAGAACAGGCGGAATGCGGTGAGCGGCAGCATCAGGATGCCGATGCTCTCATGGATATTGTAGAGGCGCAGCTTGAACGCCTCGTCATCCGGCGGCGCCCAGCCGATCCACAGCCCCAGCGTACCGATCACCAACACGGCGGCGACGGTCAGCCAGTGCAGCCAGCGCGCTGTAAGGGTGTAGCGCATGGCCAGCTCCCTGCTCCGCGCGCGCCCTCGCAGGCCGCGCGGCAAGGGAACGCCCGGCCCGAGCAAGATGTTGCGGAAGCGGCTTAACTGCCGCTTCCGCTTCATGCCGCTTCAGGCGGCTGCCGCGTAAAGCCCGGCCCCACGCGCCTGCATGGTCGCGAGCGCCACGGCGAGGTCCAGCGTCGGCGTTGCCACCTCTGCCATGCGGGCCAGCGCCAGCGGGGTGCGGAACATGGCGGCCACTTCCATCGGCCGGCCCAGCTCCAGATCCTGCAGGATGGAGGCCTTATGAGCGGAGCTGGCGATCGCGGCGACGCGCTTCTCCGCGTTGAGTTCCACCGGCTGGCCCAGGGCCGCGGCAAGGGCGATGACCTCGTTCATGGCATTCACCATGGCGGTGCGTACCACCGGGTCCTTCGTCGCCGCGCCGGAACCCATGCGGGAGAGGATGGCGAAGGGACCGAAGGCCAGATTGCTGGCGAGCTTGGTCCACACTTCCTTACGGATCTCCTGCGTCACCTCACCGCTCATGCCCCCCTTGTTCAGGAAGGCCGCGATCGCCTCGGCGCGGGGGCTGGCGCTGTTGTCCAGCTCGCCCAGGATCACCCGGTTAACAGCGTTTTCCACATGGATGCGCCCGGGCTCCGTCACGGTGCAGGCGGAGTACACCACGCCACCCAGGGTGCGCTCCGGCCCCACCACCTTGCGGACGGCCTCGCCAGGGTCGATCTCCGGCAGCATCCGGCCTTCCAGCGGGCCGCCATGCTTGTCGAAATACCACCAGGGGATGCCGTTCATCACGAAGGCCACGGTGGTGTCCGGCCCCAGGAGGGGGGCGATCGCCTCGGCCACGCTGGGCAGGGCCGGCGCCTTGACGGTGACGATGACGGCATCCTGCACGCCGAGCTCGGCGGGGGAACCCACACGCGGCCGGGCCGTATGCGTGCCATCCTTGGCGCTGACGGTCAGGCCATGGGCGGCAATGGCGTCACGCTGGGCGCCGCGGGCCACAACGGAGGTCTCGGCCCCGCCCAGGAACAGGCGCGTGGCGACATGGCCGCCGATGGCACCGGCGCCAAAAACACAGATTTTCATCGGGCTGCCCTTTTACTTCAACAGATCGAGCGCAATTCGGGACAGCGCTTCCACCCCAAGCGGAATGCAACCTTCGTCAGGCTGATAATTGGCGTTGTGCAGGGCATCATGACGCCCCGGCGCGCCGGAGCCAATGCCCAGTTGCAGGGCGGGCACCTTGGTGGCGAAGGCCGAGAAATCCTCGGACCCCATGCTGGGCTCGCTTTCGATGAGAATATCGCCGAACTGGTCGGTCAGGGCCGCGATGGCGGGGTTCAGCACCCGGTCGTCATTCACCAGCGGCGGCACCTTGCGCTGGTAATCCATGGTCGCCTCGATGCGCATGCCGGCCGCGATGCCATCGGCCAGACGGCGCAGCGCCGCCTCGGCGATATCCCGCGCCTCTGGGTGAAGGGTGCGGACGGAGCCCTTCAGGTGAACGCGCTCGGGGATGATGTTGTAGGTGGTGCCGCCCGTGGACTGGCCGATGGTGACCACTGCCGGATGCAGCGGTTTCACCTCGCGCGACACCACCGTCTGCGCCTGAGTGACGAAATGCGCGGCCGCCACGATGGGGTCCACCGCCGCATAGGGATGCGCGGCGTGGCCGGACTTGCCGCGGATGATCAGGTCGAACCGGTCCGCCGCCGCCAGGCAGGCGCCGCGCACGTAAGCGAAGCTGCCGACCGGCTGGTGCGGGTGGTTGTGGAAGCCGAGCGCCAGGTCCACGCCTTCCAGCGCGCCATCGGCGATCATGGCGTCCGCGCCCTCCAGCGTCTCCTCCGCCGGCTGGAACACCAATGCGATGCGGCCGGCGAGGCGCGGAGCCATCTCCTTCAGTACCTCGGCCACGCCGAGCAGGGTCACAGTGTGGATGTCATGCCCGCAGGCATGCATCTTCCCATCCGTCCGGCTGGCATAGGGCAGCCCAGTTTCCTCATGGATCGGCAGCGCGTCCATATCGGCACGAATGGCCAGGGTCGGCCCCGGGCGGCCACCCTCGATGAAGCCCAGAACGCCCGTGCGCCCTACGCCGGTCCGGTGCGGGATGCCCATCCGCGCCAGCTCGGCCGCCACGATGCCGCTGGTGCGGACCTCTTCGAAGGCCAGTTCCGGGTGGGCGTGAATGTCGCGCCGGATTTCGATCAGGCGCGGTGCCAGGGCCGTGGCGGCGCTGTGCAGGTGGCGGGTGGCGTCATTTACGCGAGCGGCATCATTCATGAAATTATCCTGTAAATTGCGTAACCCTGACCTGGACAGGCAGGCAATTTTCTTGCGTAACCAGCGCTAAGAACGTCTCGTTATCGTGAGCTAGCTTATTGCCGTTTGCCGTGGCGATGACATAGGTTGCCTGACTTTTTTGATTCGGGGAGATCTCAGCCGTCAGAGAGGTATCCGACGGAACGTGAGTCAGGGATGCACCGGGCCGCCAGACATAAGGGGTGGTACGGTTATAGGACGTCACACAGGGGGGTACTGGCCGTCCGCTCTGGTGATGGGCCGCTGCATTTCCGCATCGCGTGAGTCTGTCGGTGGGTATGGGCGTGCGGCAGCACGCGGAGGTTCAAGAAAGGACTGGTATGAAAATCAATGCGAAAGACTTGGCTTCCGCCATCTTTCTCCTTGTTCTGGCGGCACTCGGCCTCTGGCTGAACACCGAGCACAGCCTGGGCAGCGCGCGGCGCATGGGCCCCGGCTATATGCCGATGCTCGTGTTCGTACTGGAGTTCGCGCTCGGGCTGATCGTCCTGGGCATTTCCTTCTTCAGCGGACCGGATCCGCTGGAAAAGTGGACAAAGCTGGACTTCGTCACCCTGGCGATTTCGATCGCGGCGTCGCTGGTGGCTTATCCGCTGCTCGCCGCGGTGCCCGCGCTGCAGAATAACTGGTACGCGCTCGGAATTTCCATCACCCTCGGCCTGTTCATCCTGGCCGTCAGCCCTGGCTGGCGCGTCCTGGCGCTGGTGCTGGCCGGCATGAACATCTTCGGCGTACTGCTGGACGCGGGGGGCCTGTTCCTGGCCATCGCCGCCATGGTCGTCGTGGCCGCCTTCGCCGATAAGGAACATCGCCCGCTCGGCGTCGCCGCCTGCGTCGTTTTCCTGATCGCGCTGTGCTGGTGGGTGTTTATCTACGAGCTCGACATCCGCGTGAACATCTGGCCGACCTTCTGAGCCGGTAGGTAGGGACGACCAATGGAACTTCTCTTCGCCAATCTCGCGCACGGCTTCAGTGTCGCGATGAGTTTCGACAACCTGCTCTTCGCCCTGCTGGGCGCGCTGATCGGCACGGCCATCGGCGTGCTGCCGGGCATCGGGCCGGTTGCCACTATTTCACTTCTGCTGCCCATTACCTTCGGCCAGCCCGCCACCACCGCCATCATCATGCTCGCCGGCATCTACTACGGCGCGCAGTATGGCGGCTCGACCACTGCCATCCTGCTGAACCTCCCGGGTGAAGTGTCGTCGGTGGTGACCACGCTCGAAGGCTATAAGATGGCCCGCAATGGCCGCGCGGGCGCCGCGCTGACCATCGCGGCCGTCGGGTCCTTCTTTGCCGGTTCCGTCGCCACCCTGCTGGTCGCGGCCTCTGGCCCGCTGCTGACGCAGGTGGCCCTCTCCTTCGGGCCCGCGGATTACTTTTCGCTCATGTTATTGGGCCTCATCATCTCGGCCGTGCTGGCGCAGGGCTCGGTGGTGAAGTCCATTGCCATGGTGATCCTGGGCGTCGCGCTCGGCCTGGTGGGCACGGACGTGCAGACCGGCCAGCAGCGCTTCACCTTCGGCGTGCCGGAACTCTCGGACGGCCTGAACTTCGCCGCGATGGCCATGGGCGTGTTCGGTATCGCCGAGATCATCCTGAACCTCGAGAAGCCGGAAGTCCGCAGCGTTCTCTCCTCCAAGGTCGGCAGCCTGTTCCTGACCCGCGAGGAAATCCGGCGCGCGACCCCGTCCGTGCTCCGTGGCACCCTCATCGGCTCCGCGCTGGGCATCCTGCCGGGCGGTGGTGCCTCCCTCGCCTCCTTCGGCTCCTACATGATGGAGCGGAAGGTCTCGAAGGGTAAGCATGAGTTCGGCAACGGCGCCATCGAAGGCGTGGCCGGCCCCGAGGCCGCCAACAACGCCGCGGCGCAGACCAGCTTCATTCCGCTGCTGACGCTGGGCATCCCCTCCAACGCCGTTATGGCGCTGATGGTGGGTGCGCTGATCATCCAGGGCATCCAGCCCGGCCCGCGCATGGTCGAAAGCCAGCCGGATCTGTTCTGGGGCCTGATCTGCTCCATGTGGATCGGCAACCTGATGCTGCTGGTCATCAACCTGCCGCTGATCGGCATGTGGGTGAAGCTGTTGCAGGTTCCTTACAAGTATATGTATCCGGCGATCCTGACCTTCTGCGCGATCGGCGTGTACTCGATTAACAACAACGTGTTCGACGTCTACTCGACGGTGTTCTTCGGCATCCTCGGCTATGTGTTCAACAAGCTGAAGATGGAGCCAGCGCCTCTGCTGGTGGGCTTTGTGCTTGGCCCGATGATGGAAGAACATCTGCGCCGCGCCATGCTGCTGTCGCGCGGCGATCCAATCGTGTTCATCGACCGGCCGATCAGCGCCACGCTGCTGGCCATCTGCGCCCTCGCCCTGGGCCTGATGCTGCTGCCCGGCATGCGTAAGAAAAAGGAAGCGGCAATGGCTGGTTGAACCAGTCGTTATCGCAATGCAGCAAAGCCGCCCGGCCATCCTGGCCTGGGCGGCTTTTCTTTGACCAACCCACAGCCTATGGTTGCCCGCACCGATTCAACGGGGTCTAAAGAGCAGCATGGTTGACGTGAGTTCCCAGCAGATTGTTCCGGTCGTCCTGTGCGGCGGAACCGGAAGCCGGCTGTGGCCTCTTTCGCGAGAGGGTTATCCGAAGCAGTTCTGGCCTCTCGTCTCCAGCAAGACGATGCTGCAGGACACTGTGGCCCGCGCCACTGGCACGGGCTTCGCCTCGCCGATCGTGGTGTGTAATCAGGCACACCGCTTCATGGTTGCGGAACAGTTGCAGGCTGGCGGGATCGCCAGCCCACGCATTGTGCTGGAGCCGGTGGCCCGCAACAGCGCGCCAGCCATCGCCGCCGCCGCCCTCCTCGCCCATGAGCAGGACCCGACCGCCGTCCTGTGGCTGATGGCCGCGGACGCCGCCATTTCCGACACCTCCGCCCTCTCGGAAGCCCTGACCCGGGCCGCCGCTGGCGCCCGCGCCGGCCGCATCGTCGCCTTCGGCATGCAGCCGACGACGCCCGAGACCGGCTACGGCTACATTGAATCCGGGGAGGCTCTGCCGGGCCTGGAGGGCGCCTTCGCCATCGCCCGCTTCGTCGAGAAGCCGGATGTGGCGACCGCGCAGTCCTTCCTGGCCGGCGGCAAGCATCTCTGGAACTCGGGCATGTTCGTCGCCACCGCGGCGACGCTCATCGCGGAGCTGGAACGGCTCGCGCCGGACCTGCTGGCCGCCGTGCGCACTGCCGTGGCAGAATCGACCCGCGACCTCGATTTCGTCCGGCTGGACACGGCCGCCTTCTCCTCCGCGCCCGACATCTCCATCGACTACGCCGTGATGGAGAAGACGGACCGCGCCGCTGTCGTCCCCGCCTCCATCGGCTGGTCCGATGTCGGCTCGTGGAGCGCGCTGTGGGAAGTGGCCGAGCATGATGCGAACGGCAATGCGACCCATGGCCCGGTGGAACTGCTCGACAGCAAGAACAGCTACGTCCGCAGCGAGGGCATCCTGACCGCCGTCGTGGGGCTGGAAGATGTGGTCGTCGTCGTGACCGATGACGCCGTCCTCGCCATGCACCGGGACCGCGCGCAGGATGTGAAAACCCTGCTGAGCCAGCTCAAGAAGGCGAACTACAAGGAAGCCACTGAGCACCGGCGGAACTATCGTCCCTGGGGCCACTATGAGGGGCTCATCCAGGGCGACCGCTTCCAGGTGAAGAAGATCTCGGTGAAGCCGGGCCAGAAGCTCTCCCTGCAGAAGCACTTCCACCGCGCCGAGCACTGGGTGGTGGTGAATGGCACAGCCATCGTCGAGCGCGATGCCGAGCGTATCCTGCTGCGGGAGAACGAGTCGGTCTATCTGCCGCTCGGCTGTGTCCACCGCATGGAAAACCCCGGCATGATCCCGCTGACGCTGATCGAGGTGCAGTCGGGCTCCTATCTCGGCGAGGACGATATCGTCCGCTTCGAGGACACCTACGGCCGCGCCTGAGCGGCCCCACCGAAAGCCATCTCCCGAACGGCGGCCGGGCTGTGCCCGGCCTCCCTCAGGGCTGCCAGGGTTGGCGCCTTGTCCCGTTTGGACAGGCGCTTCCCATCCGGCCCCATCAGCAGCGGGTGATGGTGATACCGGGGTTCCGGCCAGCCCAGCAGGGTTTGCAGCAACCGGTGCAGATCGGTAGCGGGCAGCAGATCTTCCGCCCGCGTCACCAAAGTCACGCCCTGCAACGCATCATCATGCGTCACGCAGAGATGGTATGAGGCCGGGATATCCTTCCGCGCCAGCACCACGTCGCCAAAGCGCGCCGGGTCGCAGCGCAGCCGGCCCCTTCCCTCTTCCTCGAAGCTGAGCGGCCCTTCCAGCCGCGCGATCGCGGCCTGCATGTCCAACCGCAGGGCATAGGGCTCGCCGCTTGCCATCCGGGTGGCCCGTTCGGCGGCGGAGAGGCGGCGGCAGGTGCCGGGGTAGAGCACCCCGTCCGGCCCATGCGGCGCATGACCGATGGCGGCGACCTCCCTCGCGATATCCGCCCGGGTACAGAAACAGGGGTAGAGCAGGCCCTCGCCCTGGAGCCGTTCCAGCACCGCCCGGTATTCCGGCAAATGGCGGGACTGAATGCGTGGCGCGCCATCCCAGTCCAGCCCCAGCCAGGCGAGGTCTTCCAAAATGCCCTCCGTGTATTCCGGCCGGCAGCGCACCGGGTCGATATCCTCGATGCGCAGCAGGAAGCGGCCGCCCGCCTCGCGGGCGATACGCCAGCCCAGGAGTGCCGAGTGGGCGTGGCCCAGATGCAGCCTTCCGGTCGGACTGGGGGCGAAGCGGGTGACGATGGTTTGTGCGGGGGCGGTTGCGGCCATGCCCGATCGCGCGTAGCGGAGAGGCGAGCGTTACAGCAAGAGGGGTCGCGCCGCATGGCTGCATTGGATGGACCGCGCTGGGGGCCGAAGAGCGGTGGCAAGCCGAAGCTCATCGTCTTCCTGCTGCACGGGCTCGGGGCGGATGGAAACGACCTCATCGACCTCGCCCCTTATTGGGGCAACGCCGTGCCGGATGCGCTGTTCGTCTCGCCGCATGCACCCGAGAAGCATGATGGTGCTCCCTTCGGCCGCCAGTGGTTCAGCCTCTCCGACCGCACGCCCGCCAACCGGCTGGCGGGGGTGAAGATGGCACGCCCCGTTCTGGAGGCTGCCATCACCGAGGAATGCGCCGCCGCTGGCCTGCCGGAATCGGCCGTTGTGCTCATGGGCTTCAGCCAGGGTGCCATGACCGCCCTCTACACCGGGCTGCGCCGGCAGGTGGAGCCGGCCGGCATCATGGCCTATTCCGGCATGCTCATCGCGCCGGAGCTGCTGGAGGCGGAGATCATGGGGCGTCCGCCGGTGCTGCTGGTGCATGGGGAAGCGGACGAGGTGGTACCCGCCGCCGCCAGCCATCAGGCGGAGGCGGCGCTGCGTGCCCTGAACGTGCCGGTGGAAGCCACTTATTCCGAGCGCCTGCCCCATGGCATCGACGATGCCGGGCTCGCCGCTGGCACCCTGTTCCTGCAACGGGTGGCGGCGCCTTTCGCAACTGCGTGACAGAGGCATGAAACAGGCGAGGCGCGATATTGCACGGGCCTCGCCTTCCTGCCATGAATCCAGGCATACCGACGGCGCCACGACATCTGGGGCTTGTCCGTTCGGTTGAGCCCCAAGACGTTGAGGCGCGCGCCCAGAAAAGGAGCGCCGCGTGCCTGACGGGATGTTACCGGTAGGGAGTCAAGGCTTCCCCGCCCTGGTACTGAATGCGGATTTCCGTCCGCTATCCTACTTTCCGCTGTCCCTGTGGTCCTGGCAGGACGCGGTGAAGGCGGTTTATCTCGACCGCGTTTCCGTGCTGTCCGAATACGAAACCGAGGTCCATTCCCCTAATCACACCATCCGCCTGCCCAGCGTCATCGCGCTGAAGGAGTACATCCCCTCGGCCCGCCGGCCTGCCTTCACCCGCTTCAACGTTTTCTTACGGGATCGCTTTTCCTGCGTTTACTGCGGGTGGGAAGGCCCGACACATGAGCTGACCTTCGACCATGTCATTCCCCGCAGCCGGGGTGGGCGAACGAGCTGGGACAATGTCGTGACCGCCTGCGGGCCGTGCAATCTCCGCAAGGGCAGCAAGCTGCCACGCGAGATCAAGATGTTCCCCCGCGAGGAAGCCCGCCAGCCGACAAGCTGGGAACTGCAGGAGAATGGCCGCGCCTTTCCCCCCAACTACCTGCACAAGAGCTGGCGGGACTATCTGTACTGGGATAGCGAACTGGAAGGCTGAGCCGCTACAGGTGATAGATCGGGCCATTGCCGCCGGAAGGCGGGGGCATGGCTTCCTCCCGCAGCGCGAACACCACCCGCAGCGCGAGGGATGAAAACAAGCGGAAAGCGGCTTCCGTCCGCTCTCGCGGATGCATGCCGCTGATATGCACCTTTACGAGATTGCCATTGAGGCCGGCGGCACAGACTGTCTCCCGCCGCACGGCGTCCTGCGGCAGCGGGACCAGCACAGTGGTGCAGCGCAGGGCGGGGACCTGCTCGCCCGCTGGCGTCAGGCCATAATCCGGCACACGCGCCACCGGCACATTGCCCAGGAGCGCCACCATGGCGAGGGTGCTGGCCAGGACTTCGGCTTGGATCTGCGGAGATTCCGCGCCGTCGGGCCATGACACGTCATCGCCGCGGCGCAGGAAAATGGTGGCGGTGGTCATGGTGCCAGGGTGGCGGTAGCGCACCACCAGCGAGGGTGGTGTGGTTGCCAGCTGGCCGTCATCCACCCGCTGGAAATCCGCAAGCTGCGCCGGCAGCCTGGCCGCCAGGGGCGCTACGGCGCCGAGCCCGTCTCCATCGCTACCGGAGGCCGCACAGCCCGCCAGCAGCAGGACGCCAAGAGCCGTCAGGAGCCGGGCCGGGCAGGACATGCCCCTATTCTGGCAGGATCCATGCCCGCCGTCAGCTTTTGCGTCGCGCGGCGCGCGACAGGGCGAAGCCACCGAGACCGAGGGCATAGATCAGATTCATCCCGGCCATGGAAATGGGGAGGCCAGGGATGAGGTAGGCGGGTTCGTCACAAGGCTTGGCCGGGCGTGGCGCGAGGCTCGCCATCATTTCCTCGACCGTCTGGCCGGCAGCGGCGCTGGGCGCCATGCAGCCCGCCAGCGGCGAAGGCCACCACTTGGCCTCCACGCCCAGATGCACGACGGCAATGGCGCCGGAGGCCAGCACGGCCAGACCCGCCAGCGCCAGCATCAGCCGGCGGGGCAGCACCAGCGCCAGCAGGGCCAGCAGCGCGGCGATCCAATAGGGCCAGCGCTGCCACAGGCACAGCAGGCAGGGGTTCAACCCGCCCCAGCGTTCCGTCGCCATGGCAAACAGAGGGGCGGCGGCGGCCAGCACGGCGATGAGGATCGGCATGCCTTCTTCTCGCGCCCTGTCGCCGCAGCGGCAAGAGGCGGCGGGGTTAAACGCTGTCCAGGGTCTGGTCCATGGAGCGGGAGGGCTGCGCACAACCCGCCTCCCCGACCACCCTCGCCGGAACCCCGGCCACGGTGTAGCCGGAGGGCACGGGCTTGAGCACCACGGAGCCGGCGGCAATGCGGGCGCAGGTGCCAACCTCGATATTGCCCAGCACCTTGGCGCCGGCGCCGATCATCACGCCACGGCGGATTTTCGGGTGCCGGTCGTCATGCTCCTTGCCGGTGCCACCGAGGGTGACGCCCTGGAGCAGCGAGACATCGTCCTCGATCACCGCCGTCTCGCCCACCACGAGGCCGGTGGCGTGGTCAAGGAAAATGCCCCGGCCGATCCGCACCGCCGGGTGGATATCCGTCTGAAACACCACGGAGCAGCGGGATTGCAGCCAGAGCGCGAAATCCCGCCGGCCCTCATTCCACAGCGCGTGCGCCAGCCGGTGCGCGGCCAGGGCGTGGAAGCCCTTGTAGTAGAGCAGCGGCTCCAGCGCCCGCTGGGTTGCGGGGTCGCGGTCGACCACCGCCATGATATCGGCGCGGATGGCCGAACCCTGTTCCGCGTCGCTCAGCACCCGCTCCATGCTGCGGCGGAGCAGCGTCATGGGCAGGTCGGCGTGGTCCAGGCGGTCGGCGACGCGGCTGGCGACGGCGCTTTCCAGCGTCTCATGCTGCAACACCGTGGCGTGCAGGAAACCCGCCAGCTCCGGCTCCCGCCGCGCGGCATCCTCCGCCTCCCGGCGGATGCGACTCCAGGTGGTGTCCATGACCACCGGTCCGGAGGCGGGGATATCCACGTCGAACTGGTGCGGCGCATGTCTGGTCATGGCTGACGATTTCTCTTGCGACGGGCCACACCGGCCTTCCGGAGCGAAAGCTGGGCAGCCAGACCCGGGTGGGCGCAGGGCCCTTGCATCGCCGTATAGCATGTTCGGCCCCGGGCCACACAATTCGCACCTGCTGTGCAGCATGGCCCCTTGCCTTTGGGCCGGAAGGCTGGGAAAAAGCCCGCCCAACCCTATGCGGGTGTGGTGGAACTGGTAGACGCGGCGGACTCAAAATCCGCTTCTGGTGACAGAGTGTCGGTTCGAGTCCGACCACCCGCATATCTTTCCGGGCGCGATGTTGCCCACCAACCCGTCGTTTGTGCGGGTCGCGGTTGCACCGCTCATCCGCACCGACCCTCCGAGAGCGGCAACCCCCCTTGCTCAAGACCTATCTGCCCTTGCTGGCAGCGATCGGGCTGGAGGTGATCGCCACCTCTGCCCTGCAGGCCTCCCAGCAGTTCACACGCCTGGTGCCATCCATCCTGGTGGTGGTGGGGTATGGGGGCGCCTTCTTCTTTCTCTCGCTGGCGCTGCGCGAGATACCCGTCGGCATCGCCTATGCCGTCTGGAGCGGCCTCGGCATCGTGCTCATCTCGGCGGTGGGCTGGGTGCTGTATGGCCAGAAGCTGGACCTGCCGGCCATGGTTGGTATCGGCTTCATCATGGCGGGCGTGCTGATCGTGAACGTCTTCTCGAAATCCGCCACCCACTGACGCGCAAAGAGGGGCCGAAGCCCCCCTTCCCCGCTTAATTCTTACCCATATGGATCGGCGGCTGCAGGTCGTCCGGCAGCGGGCAGACATAGGGCACCGCGGCAGTACGGGCCGCGAGATCGGCCTGCGCGGCCTCGATCAGCTTCGGGTCGTTCAGAGCATCCACGGCGACACCGGCCATCACCTTGGCCACATGCACCATGCCCTTATGCGCCAGCGGGGACTTGCCCTGCGCCGTCAGCTGCCAGGAATGGCCCGGCGTACCGATGGCGTAGGTCGCGCCTCGCGCCTGCACCGTCGGCACCACCCAGGAGACGTCGCCCACGTCGGTGGAGCCCACCATCTGGGCGCCCTTGGCTTCCAGCGGGATGATCTCATCGGCCAGCGGCACGCCCTTACGCACCGGCACACCGGCGCGGTTGAAGGCGGCGGCGATGTCGGCATCCGTCAGCGTCTTCTGGATTTCGGCCGCGAAGGCGCGGTCCTCGTCGTCGAAGGGCGGTGGGCCCAGGCGCTCCAGGTTGTTCTGCATCGCGCGTTCCAACGGCAGGTTGCCCAGCAGGTTGGAAACGGCGGAGACGGTCTTGGTGGTGACGGTGGTCTCCGTCATCAGCGCGGCGCCATCGGCGATCTTGCGCACGCGCTGCACCAGGCTGTTCAGCCCCGGCAGATCCGTCGCGCGGATCAGGTAGCGGACGGTCGCCTTGCCCTGCACGACGTTCGGCGCGATGCCGCCGGCATCCAGATAGGCATAGTGGATGCGCGCGTCGCT
>JH599950.1:11899-30506 GCA_000245075.1 Acetobacteraceae bacterium AT-5844 | reverse complement strand
GCGGCCCAGATGCGGCGCGGCGGCGGCGTGAGAGGAACGGCCGGTGAAGGTGAAGTCGATGCGGGTGTTGGCCAGGGAGTTGGCCTCGTTCACCACGGCGAAGGGCGCCGGGTGCCAGGAGATGGCGATGTCCACATCCTTGAAGGCGCCATCACGTACCATGAAGGCCTTGGCGGCACCGCCTTCCTCGGCCGGACAGCCATAGTAGCGGATGCGGCCCTTCAGGCCGTTCTTCTCCAGGTAGTCCTTAACCGCCGTGGCGGCGAGCATGGCACCGGCGCCCAGCAGGTTGTGGCCGCAGCCATGGCCATGGCCGTCACCCGGGATCGGGCGGTGCTCGGCCACGCCGGCTTCCTGGGAGAGGCCCGGAAGTGCGTCGTACTCGCCGAGAATGGCGATGACAGGGCCATCCTCACCCGCCTCACCCATGATGGCGGTCGGGATGCCGGCGACATTCTCGGTAATGCGGAAACCGTGGGCTTCCAGCGTCTTCTTGTGTTCGGCGACGGAGCGGTGCTCGTTATAGGCCAGCTCCGGCATGCCCCAGACGGTATCGCTCAGCTCGATGAAAGGCTGCTGGCGATCATCGACCAGACGCCAGATTTCCTCGGTGTTCTGCATGAGACGTTCCTCCTGGGTAGAGATGGAGGAGCAAAGTGCGTCCGCTGGCGCCGCTTGTCGAGGCGGGGCGGCGCGGATTTACCACGCCTTCTTTGCCCCGCCTCATCCGTCAGCGTCGGGCGGAGAGCCCCGCCAGCCGGTCCACGCCACGTGCGTCGGCCAGCACGGCGGCAAGTTCCGCCCGCCCCAGGCTGCCCAGCGCCTCGTCCAGGCTCTCCGCTTCATCCGCCTTCGCCAGCCCCACCAGCAGCGTGGGGTCGAACGGGTCCTGGCGCGGCCGCCGCGCGGCCGGCAGCATCCGCCGGTGCGCTTCCAGCAGCGCCGGTTGGCCAAAAAGGGCGGCAGGGCCGGGCAATGGCGGCGCCGCATCCCGCTCCCGCCGGAAGGCCACCGCATCGGTGAGGCTTTTCGGCGTCGACGTCTCCTCCGGCACCAGCAGCAGGCCCATGCGGCGGAGCGCGATGCCGAGATCGGCCCGCGCCGTCACCCAGGCGAGCGGAATGGCCAGGGCAAGGCCGAGCACGACCGGCGACATCCAGAGCGCCAGATAAGGCGAGACCAGCCAGGCGATGACACCGAAGGCCAGGCCAAAGGCCGTGTGGCGCCAGTACAGCCGGACGATCTGGCCGAAGGGCATGCTGCCATCATCACGCCGCTGGGCGGACCAGCCGGAATCACGCCCAAGCAGGATGGAGACAACGTCCGAGGACTGGGTGAGCATCGTCACCGGCGCGAGAAGGCCCGCGATGATGGTCTCCACCAGCATGGAGATGAAGGAGCGGATGGTACCGCCACATCCGCGCCGGTCCTGCGCATGGAATTGCAGCGCAACCCAGGCCAGGAGCTTCGGAATCAGCAGCAGCGACATGGTGCCGATGAACAGCCACATGGCGCGCACGGGGTCGACCGTGGGCCATTCCGGAAACAGCGTGGGCCCGGCTGGGAAATATTCCGGCCGGATGAAGCGCGCCTGCAGCGAGAGCAGCACACCCGCCATCAGGAACACCAGCCAGATCGGCGCGGTGATATAGCTGCCGATGCCGGTGAGCAGATGCAGCCGGCTGATGAAATGCAGCCCCCGCGCCGGCAGCACGGCCATATGTTGCAGGTTGCCCTGGCACCAGCGGCGGTCGCGCACCGCGAGGTCCATCAGCGAAGGCGGGCTTTCCTCATAGCTGCCGCGCAGCCACGGAACCATGTGAATGGCCCAGCCCGCGCGACGCATCAGCGCGGCCTCGACGAAATCATGGCTGAGGATATGGCCACCCCAGGGCTTGCGGCCCCTCAGATGCGGCAGGCCCGCCGCACTGGCGAAGGCCTCGGTGCGGATGATGGCGTTGTGGCCCCAGTAATTGCCTTCCGAGCCATGCCACCAGGCAATGCCCTCGGCGATCATCGGCCCATACACGCGCCCGGCGAATTGCTGCATGCGCGCGAAGAGCGTGTTGCCGCCTGTGATGATCGGCAAGGTCTGGATCAGGCCGACATCCTCATGCCGCTCCATCGCATCGGCGAGGCGCAGGATGGTATCGGCTTCCATGACGCTGTCGGCATCCAGCACCAGCATCTGCGGATAGGCGCCACCCCAACGCTGCACCCAATCGGCGATATTGCCTGCCTTGCGCTCAGTGTTTTTCGGGCGGCGACGGTAGAAAATGTTCTGGTCGTCACCGGTGCGGCGGCGCAGGTCGAGAAACGCCGCCTCCTCCGCGATCCATACGGACGGGTCCGTGGTGTCGCTGAGGATGAAGATGTGGAACCGGTCCGCCGCACCCGCCGCAACGAGAGAGGCATGGATCGCCTCCAGCCCCGCCATCACGCGCGACGGGTCTTCGTTATAGGTCGGCATCAACAGGGCCGTTATCGTGCGCGGCATCGGCGGCGGGCCATCGGCACGGATGCCGAGACGCCCGTCCGGGCCGATCAACAACCGGAAGAAGCCGCAAAGGGCGCTGACAAAGGACAGCGCGACCCAGGCGAACAGCACGACGAACAGCACCAGCACCGCCGCTTCCAGCACGGTCGGCTTGCCGCTGTTCAGCACGAGGGACATTTCCCGTGCGGCCAGCAGCGTCAGCAGGATAGCGGCGCCGATCACGAGGAATCGCCGCAACCAACCCGCTACAGGCCGCGAGGGCATTCCCCCGGCGCGCCTGTCAGGGCGCTGCCGCAGGGACTGGACCGGCATGTCGAGCGGCGCCTCCGGCGGCAGCGCCCGCCAGCCGGGGTTACCGCTTATGCCGTCCATCGATAAAGCCAGGTCTCGGCCAGAGGCTTCTGCCCGTCCTTCAGTTCCGCCCGCAACTCGACGGAGCGGGCGTCACCCGGCGCCAGCTCGAAGGCAATCCGCCAGCCCTTTGTTTCAGGATTGCGGTAGGCAACGGGATTACGGATCTCACCCTGGCTGGTGGTGACCAGGAGTTGCGGGGTGGCATCGGCCGGCAGGTCGCGCAAAGCGCCACCTTCGGCATCCAGCACGATGTAGCGTGTGCCTTGCTGCGGCCCCGCGCCGGAGCGCGCCTCCGTGACCCGGGCCAGGGCGGGGTCCACCGGTGCCTCACTGCACCAGTGCATACGGAAGGTGTAGCGGTACTCGCCCTTCGCCTTCAGAGCGTCCTTCGGCCGCCAGAACGCAACCGTGTTGTCGTGGATTTCGCTGTTGGTCGGGATTTCCACGAGGTGGACGGCGCCCTCGCCCCAATCGCCGATGGGTTCGATCCACAGGCTGGGGCGCTTTTCGTAGCGCGCTTCCAGATCCTCGTAGCTGCGGAAATCCCGCCGACGCTGCATCAGGCCGAAGCCGCGCGGATTGCTGTCACCGAAGACGGAAATCTGCAGGTCGCGCGGGTTGTTGAGGGAACGCCAGATGCGCTCCCCACGGCCTGTCAGCATCAGCAGCCCGTCGCTGTCGTGTACGGCGGGGCGCCAGTCGTCCCGCCCCGTGGCGTTCAACGGCGAGAACCAGAACATGCTCGTCAGCGGCGCAACGCCAACGGTGGCGATATCCACCCGCGGAAACACCGTGGACTCGACATCGAATACGGTCGTCTCGCCCGGGCGGATGGCGAAGCGGAAGGCGGCGGCGCAGGAGGGGCTGTCCAGCAGCGCATGCACCGTGATGGCGTTCACGCCCTCACGCGGCTTCTCGACCCAGAAGCTGCGGAAGAGCGGGAATTCCTCGCCCTTCGGGTCGGCGGTGTTGATGGCCAGGCCGCGCGCCGAGAGGCCATAGATGTGCCCCTTGCCCAGCGCCCGGAAATAGCTGGCGCCGAGAAAGGCGCAGATCTCGTCGTAATAATCGGGCGTGTTGATGGGCCCATGCAGGCGGAAGCCGGCGAAACCGAGATCTTCATTCGGTGCACGGGGCACGTTCTGGAAGGTGAACATGTCCGGGCTGTAGCGGATGGGCCGGGCAATGCCGCCGGAGACCTCGAACATCTCAACCCGCGGCTTGTAGAGGAAGCCGCGATGGAAGAGCTGCATCTGGAACGGAAGCTGCTCCGGCCGCCACAGCGCCTGATCGGCACGGAAGCGGATGTCGCGATACTGGTCGTAGGAAAGATCGCCCAAGGGGCCGGGCAGGCTTTCACCCGGCGCCTTATAGACTTCACGAGCAAGGGCGCGGGCGGCTTCCCGCACCGTGCTTGAGTCAAATGGCGTCTCGCCCGGGCCGGCCGCATGGGCCTCGGACGTATTCGCGGTCTCTTCCGCCACGAACAAGGTGGAAAGCGACAGGGTTGCCAGCAATGCGTTGCGGCGATTCACGTGAGTCGAACCCTTCTTTCAGGCTGCCAGCCAACTCGCGAGAAAGGGCGGAGTTGCGGCGAAAGCCCGCCGGGAATGCGGCGGGTTATTACGGCAATGCTCAGGCTGGGTGGAAGTTTCCGTCGTCACCCAGCATGGAGAGCACGCCCGTGCGGATGTCGAAGCTTCCCCCGTGCAGGGAAAGCCGGCCTTCCGCTACCCGCTCCGCTACCCACGGGAAAGTCACGAGATTGCGGAGGGACAGCTTCACTGTCTCCTCCTCGCACGCGGTCTGCGCATCCACCGGATCGCAAGCGAGAGCGCGAGCACGGGCAGAATTCGCGATCCGCATCCAGGGCGCCACGAAGTCCTGCGCAGTGCTGGGGAATCCGTTCAACAAAGCGTGTACACCGCCGCACATGGCGTGGCCGAGGATGATGATGCGCGGCACCTCCAACACCCTCACCGCGAATTCCAGCGCGGCGGAGGTGCCGTGATATTCACCATCCGGCTCGTAGGGCGGCACCAGATTGGCAACGTTGCGGATGATGAACAGCTCGCCTGGCTTCGCGTTGAAGACCATGGCGGGGTCAACGCGGCTATCCGAGCAGGCAATCACCAGGGCACGGGGGTGCTGACCATCCCGCGCCAGCACCTCAAACAGTTTGCGGCGCTCGGGCCAGATATCCTCGCGAAACTGATGATATCCGTCGACAAGGGCCGCAAGGCCGGGATCGTGCTGCGCCATGACCGTACCAATTCTGCGAATAAAAGATGTATGGCGGTCTAGAACAGCGGGCGCGCGAGGAGAAGGCCGCAAGCCCAGTCCGTGCTATGCGCCAGCCGCTCAGCCAGGGTCTGGTGTCCCCAGCGCCGCCGGAGCCCCTAATACCGCCCCAAGACGCTCCCCCAGCAAGGGGCGCAGGGCTCGCGCCCGTTGTTGCAGCAGCTCGACCTCGCCGCGGCGGGCGGGATCGGTAAGCGCATCCTCCAAAGGCAGCGGCAAGGCGGCGGCGGCGGAGGTGGCGCTCTCGAAGCCCTGTGTGAGCTGGGCAGCGAGATCCTTCTCCCCTGCCCTTTCCAGCACGGCGGCGAAGCCGGAAGCGTACATCTGGCGCGCGGCGGCAATGTTGGCGGCGATATTCTGGCCGGAGAGCCGGCTGCGCCAGGATTCCAGCGCCTGTGGCTCGCTGGTCTCCAGCGCCCTCGCCAGCTTGCGTCCGCCCACGGCCTCCACCGCGCTGTTCATCGCACGGAAGAGTTCCAGCGTCGCTTCCCTTGGCCCGGCATAGGGCGCACGCGGCTCAATGATAACGACGGCGTAAGGATTATCCCCCGTCGTCCATCCCTCCATGACATCGCGCGCGATGGCGGCGAGGGTGCCGCCGATGGTGCCCAGCAAGGCGGCGCGGTAGGCGGCATCGGCATCGGCGCCCGCGAGCTTCGCGGCGGCTTCCTCGCCGAACAGCAGCCTCTCCGCCGCGGGAAGGCCCAGCGTCGTTATATTGGCCAGGGCATTGGGCCGCACCTCCAGCAGGCTGGCATCGCGGCGGGCGATGACTTCGGCCAGATCCTCCCCCACCGTGTCCTTGGGGTCTGGCCAGAACTGGATGCGCTGGTGGCGGCTGAACAGATCTGCGGGACCGAAGCGGAGATGCTGCACGCCCTGCCAGGCCAGCATGGAATCCGCGAAGCCCTTGCGCGCGGCCCCGAGCGCCGCCGGCTCGGTTGGCGCCTTTGTCAGGGCAACCAGCGCGCCGGCGAAGTTGGTCGTCGCCGTGGCGAAGGCGCGGTAGCCCGGCAGAATGGCGCCCTCAACCACCGCCCTGTTGAGCGCGCGCAGGCTGGCGTCATCCGGCGCAGCCCAGGCAGGCGCCGCCAGCAGCAGGGCCGGAGTGGCGAACAGCAGGTGGCGGCGATGCATCCGGAAGCAACTCCAGGAAGGCCGGGCGGGACCTTCCAATGGCGGTGGAACAGACGGCCATGCGGCCGTAACCCAAAGCTAGCATGCCACAGAAGAAAGGTCCGCGCCGAGAGCCTGTGTCGTCAGGCATGCACCGCCCCAAGCTCGAGCGTAAGAAACTATTATGGAGGCAAAATGACATTCCCTTCATGAATGTTTCGGTATGTTGCAGCTCTAGCTCCTGCAATTAATAATGAGAGCTATTCTCAATTGCAGGGCTTCCCATGAGCAGGCGACAGAACCTGGCAAGCGGCGCTTCCCAGGCAGCCATGATGGCTGGCATCGCGATGACGCTGCCGGCCGCCGCTTCCGCACAGGGCGTCGGGACTACGTCCGCAGACACCATCACCCTCCCCACCGTGGATGTGCAGGCTGAGGCGCCTGCGAACACGTTGCAGCGGCGGGCACCGGTCAACCGCATCCCCGGCACCGTGCAGGACACGCCGCAGACCATCAACGTCATCCCGCGCGAGGTTCTGGAACAACAAAACGTCACCACGCTGGAAGAGGCCCTGCGCAACGTCCCAGGCATCACCGTCTCCATCGGTGAAGGCAATGGCGGCGTGAATGGCGACCAGTTCCGCATCCGTGGCTTCAGCGCGCAGAACGACGTCTATGTCGATGGCCTGCGCGATTTCGGCTCCTACCAGCGCGACGCCTTCACCTATGAGGATGTCGCCGTCATCAAGGGTCCGTCGGGCTTTGCCTTCGGCACGGGCTCGGTGGGTGGCGCCGTCGCCATCGGCTCCCGCACGCCGCATCTCGGCAACAGCTATGGCGGCGTCGTCACCGGCGGCATGGGGCCCTTCGCGCGCGGCACGCTGGACCTCAACCAGCAGATCGGCGACACGACCGCCATCCGCCTCAACATCATGGGGCAGTCCAGCCGCACGGTGGATCGCGACACGCCCAATGGCACGCGCTGGGGCATCGCGCCCTCCATCGCCTTCGGCCTTGGCACGGACACGACATTCTCTGTCGAGTACGTCCACTATGAATACGATGTCCCCAGCGACGCCGGCATTCCGCTGCTGACGCCGACGGGCCAGACCATCGCACGCCCCGCGACCGAATACGGCCTGCCGCGCAGCACCTGGTACGGCACCATGAACGACCGTGACCAGGTGCAGGTCGACCGCGTGACCGCCCGGCTCAATCACCAGTTCAGCGACTGGCTGACCCTCAGCAACGACACGCGCGCCACCTGGGTCGATCGCGACTTCGCCTGGTCTATCCCCAGCTGCGCCGCCACCTGTGCCGATGCCTTCATCCGCGGCCAGAACCCGGCCGTCACGCCGAGCGGCGCGGGCAACCCTTACAGCCAGCAGAGCTGGGCCATCCAGAACGTCACGACAGCCACGGCCCGCTTCAACACCGGACCTCTGCGGCATGAACTGACAGGTGGCTTCGACATCTGGCACGAAGAGACGGACCGCACGGGCTACGGCTATACGACGACGCGTGTGACGAACATGCGCCCGATGGACCAGGATCTGCTGCGTGATTTGACTGGCCCGACCAATAAGCGCCACGGCGATACCACGGCCTATGGCGCCTTCCTGTCCGACCGTATCTGGCTGATCCCGGAAGTCTCCATCATCGGCGGCGTCCGCGTCACACGCTATGAGGTCGAGTACACCGCCGGCACACCGGGCCAGCCGTTGACGAGCGACCTCAGCGGCAGCACGACCTCGGTCGATCCTCGTGCGGCGCTGGTCTGGGAACCGACACCCAACCAGACCTACTACTTCAGCTACTCCACCTCCTCCACGCCGCCGGGTTCGCTGTTCTTCACCCAGCCCTCCACGGTGGGTGGTTTCAACGACAATTATGACCCGGAGCGGAACACCATCTACGAGCTGGGCGCCAAGCTGAGCCTGCTGGATGACAACCGCCTTGGCATCTATGGCGCTCTCTTCCGCATCGATAAGGACAATGCGCAGAGCGTCGATCCCCTGACCGGCGACGCCGTTATGTCCTCCGACGTGCAGCGGAACCAGGGCGTCGAGATTGGCCTGACCGGTCAGATCACTCCCGCATGGTCCATCAACGCCAGCTACACCTATATGGATAGCGAGACGCGCTCCTCCCTCACCCCGGCCAATGTCGGCAAGCGGGTGCAGTATGTGCCGGAACACGCCGCCGCGCTGTGGACCGCCTATGAGTTCAACCGCAACCAGCCTTACAACCTGACAGTCGGCGGCGGCTTCACCTGGCGGGACAAGGTGTATCTGAACGCCGCGAACACCGCCCAGGCGCCGCAGAACTTCTCCTTCGATGCGATGATCTCCCACCGCATCAACGACAATCTCCGCGTTCAGGTGAATGGCTACAACCTGACGGATGAGCGGAACTACAACGCGCTGTTCGGCAGCCGCGTTCTGCCGGCACCGGGCCGCACCGTGCTCGTCGCGGTCGCCGCCGAGTTCTGACGCCCTGCCGCCGCGCTTCACCGCGTGGCGGCAAAGGCCTCTTTCAGGGCGGCGGGGCTGGCAGGCCCCGCCTCTTGTTTGTCATCACGCGCAGGCAGGCCTCCATGCTCATCCGCATCCCCCAGCTTCTGTCCCCCGCTGAAGTCGCGCATTGCCGCCAGGTGCTGGAAGCCGCCCAATGGGTGGATGGCCGCGTCACCGCCGGCGAGCAATCCGCCAAAGTGAAGCTCAACCTCCAGGTGCCGGAGAATTCCCAACAGGCACGGGAGCTGGGCGAGCTGGTGCTGCGCGCGCTGGGCCGCAGCCCGACCTTCACCTCCGCGGCACTGCCCTTGCGCGTCTATCCCCCCATGTTCAATCGCTATGACGCGGGCATGACCTTCCGCGCCCATGTGGACAATGCCATCCGCCATGTGCCGGGCGGCGGGCGCATCCGCACCGATGTCTCCTCCACCCTCTTCCTCACCCCTCCGGAAGAGTATGATGGAGGCGAGCTCGTCATCGAAGACACCTACGGCACGCAGGCGGTAAAGCTGAATGCGGGTGACCTGGTGCTCTACCCCGCCACCAGCCTGCACAGCGTGACACCCGTCACGCGCGGCAGCCGCTGGGCGAGCTTTTTCTGGACGCAATCCATGGTGAAGGATGATAGCCGGCGGCGCCTGCTCTATGAGCTGGACAACGGCATCCGCCATACCCGTGCGGACCTGCCGGATGACCATCCCGGCGTGCTGTCGCTCACAGCCGCCTATCACAACCTGCTGCGCCAATGGGTGGAAATGTAATCACCCCCCGTCAACGCGCAGCGCGGTCTCAGCCGGCCCGGCTCCTGGCAAGGAGGCCGGGCCTTCTTTGTCTTACGCCTTGCCCAGGAAGCGGGCAGCACCGTCCACCAGCACCTGGCAGCCCAGCGCCAGATCCTCGTCGCTGGTGTTCTCGCTCCAATGGTGGCTGATGCCGCCGATGGAGGGCACGAACAGCATCACCGCCGGCATCTGCTTGGCGATGTACTGCGCATCATGCCCGGCGCCGCTCGGCATGCGCTGCCACTTGCCGGGGGCATGGGCCTCGGCGGCCTCGTCCAGCGCCGCCATCATCGCCGCATCACACAGGGCGGGCGTGGCACGTGCAACGACATGCAGCGTGGTCTGGCAGCGCTCGCGGCGGTTGCTCTCCTGCACCAGGCGGCGCAATCCGTCCTCCATCCGCCGCAACACCTCCATGGACACATCGCGGAACTGGAACAGCACATCGGCGCGGCCGGGGATGATGCTCGGCGCACCCGGCTCCAGCGTGATGCGGCCGGTGGTCCAGGTGCTGCGCTCGCCGCAGATGCGGGGGAACTCGGCATCGATGGCGGCCAGCAGGCGCATCGCCGTCAGCCCCGCATCCTTGCGCTCGGCCATGGTGGTGCCGCCCGCATGGTCCTGCTGCCCGATGACCTCCAGCCGGAACTGCCAGATGGCGACGATGCCGGTGACGACACCGATCTGCAGCCCGGCATTCTCCAGCTGCGTCCCCTGCTCGATATGCATTTCGAAAAAGCCCTTGTAGCGGGCGGGGTCGATCTGGATGCGGGGCTTGCCGGCCAGCCCCGCCGCTTGCAGGGCCTGCCGCAGCGGCGTGCCATCGGTGCGGTTGCGGCTGCGGTCGATCTCCTCCTCCGACAGCTCCCCGATGATGGATCTGCTGCCGAGGAAGCCGCCCTCGAAATGCCCTTCCTCATCGGCGAAGGCACAGACATCGACCGGCAGCCCAGCCCGCGCCATGGCCAGCGCACCAACGACACCCAGCGCGCCATCCAGCCAGCCGGCCTCGTTCTGGCTCTCGATATGGCTGCCGGCGAGCAGGTGCGGCCCGGGGCCGGGATGCTTGCCGAAGACATTGCCGATACCGTCGATGGTGGGCTCCAGCCCCACCTCGCGCATCCGCTCCATCAGCCACTCGCGGGATTCCATGTCCTGCGGGCTGTAGGTCGGGCGATGCACGCCGGTCTTGAAGGCGCCGATCTTCCGCAGATCATGAAGGTCCTGGAGGAAGCGGGCGGTATCGGCCTGCGGCATCGGGTGGCTCCGGTTGTGGAAGGGATGATGGATGCTGCGCCCCGCGCGCCATCTCGGCAAGGCGGCTTCCACCGCTTTGCAGCGGATGCCAGCATGCACCTGCATCCAGAGGAGACAGTCCGTGCTCACACATTACTCACCGCAGGAACCCGACCGCTTTCCGCCGCTCTCCCTGGCGGTGCGGGTGGGCGACCTGCTCTTCGTCTCCGGCATGGGGCCGTTCGACGAGCAATGGCAGATCGCGAAGGACGATTTCCCGGCACAGATGCGCGCCGTGCTGGCCTGGCTGGACCGCGCGCTGCGTGAGGCCGGCACCGACCGCCGCCGCATCGTGAAGACCAATGTGCTCCTGACGCGGGAGCAGGACATCGCCGAGATGAACCGCCTCTACGCCGAGTGGATCGGCGCGCCGCCCTACCCCGCCCGCACCACCGCTGTGGTGAAGGCGCTGCCGGTGCCGGACTTCCTGCTGGAGATCGAGTGCGTGGCGGCCGTCGGCTAGGCCACCATGCAACAGCCATTCAGGCCGGTTGGGCGAGATACAGGTCCAGCACCTCGAAGCTGCCGCCCCAGCCGCCCTGCATGCCGGGCTTCGCCTCCTCGAAGTTCGCCAGCTCCTCAGCCGTGGCGTTGATCGGCGTCCAGCGCAGCGTCACCTTCGTGCCGCCCGGTGTGTCCTCGAAGGTGACGACCGTCAGCAGTTCCATCGGCCAGCTGCCGTTGAAAGGGGAGCGCGCCAGTTCGCCCTGCTCGTTCGAGAAGGCATGGACCCAGACGAGGCGCGTGGGCGGAGCGACCTCCCGGTAGACGAAGCGCGCCCACAGGCGCGCCCCGTCGGCGGTATCCATGCGGGCATGCATGACGCCGCCGGGCCGCAACTCCAACCGCATCACCGTGGTGGCCGTGCCCTTGGGGCCGAACCATCGCGTCAGCATCTCCGGCCTAGTCCAGGCATCCCACACGCGCTGGCGGGGCGCCTGGAAGACGCGGGAGATCACGAAATCGCCCGTCTCGACGCTGTCAGCCATATCAGCCTTCCTCTTGCTGGTCTTCGGATCGCAGCAGGGCGTCCAGGCGGTCGAAGCTGTCCTGCCAAAGGGCCTGTACCTGCTGTACCCAGGCGATGGTCTCGCCCAGCGCCTCTCCCCGCAGCCGGCGCGGGCGGGACTGCCCGGCCTGGCCACGTTCGATCAGCCCAGCCGCTTCCAACACCTTCAGATGCTTGGAAACGGCGGGTTGGCTGATGCCGAAAGGCTTCTGCAACTCCGACACCGTGGCTTCCCCCAGCGCGAGGCGGGCGACAATCGCACGCCTTGTGGGGTCGGCCAGGGCCGCGAGCTTCAGACTGAGCGGATCATTCATAGCCGTCTAGTTATATAACCTTCCGGCTATGCACAAGCGGAAAGTCACCGCGCCTCGAGCGTCAGCCCGCCATCGACCACAATGGTCTGGCCCGTCACCATGCCCGCGCCAGCGAGGAGGAACAGGATCACCTCCGCCAGATCCTCCGGCTGGCAGCGGCGCTTCAGCAGGGCCTTGGCGGCGGAGGCAGCACGGCGTTCCTCGGTCCATTCCACCATCCACGGGCTGTCCACCGCGCCGGGCGCCACGGCGTTGACCCGCGCGGTGGGGCCCAGAGCACGGGCAAGGTTCTTGGTCAGGCTGATGACGCCGGCCTTGGTCGCGCCATAGGCCATGGAACTGCCCGGGCTATCGATGCCGGCGATGGAGGCCACATTCACCACGGCGCCGCCCGAAGCCGCCAGGGCGGGCGCGGCGGCCTTGGCGCAGCGGAACACCCCCAGCAGGTTCACCTGCAACACCGTTTGCCACAGCTCCTCCGTCAGCCGCTCCAGCGCCGTGGGTGGAATGAGGCTGGACGTGCCGGGGGTGCCGGCATTGTTGACGAGGTAGTCCAGCCCACCCAGCGCGGCGATGGCATCGGTGACCATCCGGGGACCCTCCTCCGCGTCGCCGACATTGCCAGGAGCGGCGACGACGTCGTGGCCGGCGGCGCGCAGCTCGGCCAGCACGGCTTCGGCCCGGGCATCCCCGGGCAGGTGGTTCAGCGCGACCTTGGCCCCCGCTTCGACCAGCATCCGCACCGTGGCGAGGCCGATGCCGGAGGCGCCGCCCGTCACCAGCGCGCGCTTGCCCTGAAGCTCGTATCGAATCATGCGTTTCCTCCTGTTATGGCCCAGCCTGCGTGGGCCCGGGCCTCACGGCAAGCCTGCCCCGACAAGGCTTTGCTTGCCTTTGCCGCCCCCCTCCGCTACCGCCCGCGGGTTCCGATGACCCAGACCGACGCCCCCGCCCTCCCCGCCCTGCGGGCCGAGGATTTCGATTTCGCCCTTCCCGAGGCCCTGATCGCGCAGGAGCCCGCCCGGCCGCGCGACTCCGCCCGGATGCTGGTGGTGGAACCAGCCGGCACGCGCGACTTGGGCGTGACGGACCTGCCCGCCCTGTTGCAGCCCGGCGACCTGATGGTGGTGAACGACACGCGTGTCATCCCCGCCCGCCTGCATGCGAAGCGCGGCGAGGCCCGGGTGGAGATCATGCTCAACCGGGCCGAGACCGGCGGCATATGGCACGCGCTGGTGCGGGGCGCGAAGAAGCTGCGCCCCGGCGATGTGCTGGCTATCGAGGGCGCGCCGGAACTGGCGCCGCGGGTGGTGGAGCGTCAGGATGGCGGCGCCGTGCTGCTGGATTTCGGCCCGGACCAGGGGCTGTTGGCGGCGGCGCTGGAAAAGGCGGGCGAAGTGCCCCTGCCCCCCTATATCGCCCGGCCCGAAGGCCCGACGGAGCGGGACCGGGACGACTATACCCACATTTTCGCGCGCCAGCCGGGTGCGGTGGCCGCACCCACGGCCAGCCTGCACTTCACGCCTGCCCTGCTGGAGGCCCTGGCCGCCCGGGGCATAGGCCAGGTGGAGGTCACGCTGCATGTCGGCGCCGGCACCTTCCTGCCCATCCGCACCGAGGACCCGCGCGCGCATAAGCTGCATGCCGAATGGGGCGAGATCACGCCGGAAGCCGCCGCCGCCATCAACGCGACGAAGGCGCGCGGCGGGCGCATCGTCGCCATTGGCACCACAGCGCTGCGCCTGCTGGAAAGCGCGGTGGATGACCAGGGCGTCGTCCATCCCTTCCGGGGACTGACAGAAATCTACCTGCTGCCGGGCCACCGCTTCCATTCGGCCGATGTGCTGATGACGAATTTCCACCTGCCGAAGTCGAGCCTGTTCATGCTCGTCTCCGCCTTCGCCGGCATGGGGCGGATGCGGGAGGCTTACGCCCATGCCGTGAAGGCCGGATATCGCTTCTATTCCTATGGCGATTCCAGCCTGCTGTTCCGGGAGGATAAGCGGTGACCAAGCATGGCCCCCTGTCGTGGAGCTGCCAGTGCCGTGACGGCAAGGCGCGTGCCGGCACGCTGCATACCGCGCATGGGGATGTGCAGACGCCGGTCTTCATGCCGGTGGGCACCGCCGGCACGGTGAAGGGCATGACGGCCGATGCGGTGCGCTCCACGGGCGCCAGCATCGTGCTCGGCAACACCTATCATCTGATGCTGCGCCCGGGCGCGGAGCGCGTTGGGCGCCTCGGTGGCCTGCACAAGATGATGGACTGGCATGGCCCGATCCTGACCGATTCCGGCGGCTTCCAGGTGATGTCGCTGTCCAAGCTGCGGAAGATGGACAAGGACGGCGTCACCTTCCAAAGCCACATCAATGGCGAGAAGTTCCGCCTGACGCCGGAGCGCAGCATCGAGATCCAGCACCTGCTGGATGCCGATATCACCATGTGCTTCGACGAATGCATCGAATATCCGGCGACGCATGAAGAGGCCACGCGCGCCATGCGGCTCTCCATGGCCTGGGCGAAGCGGTCCCGCGACGCGTTCACCCCCCGCGACGGCTATGGGCTGTTCGGCATCCAGCAGGGCAGCACCTTCGAGGATCTGCGCGCCGAAAGCGCCAAGGCGCTGATCGATATCGGCTTCGAGGGCTATGCCATCGGCGGCCTCGCCGTCGGCGAGGGCCAGGAGGAGATGTTCCGCACGCTGGATTTCTGCGTGGACATGCTGCCCGAGACGCGCCCGCGCTACCTCATGGGCGTCGGCACGCCGAGCGACCTGATCGGCGCCGTGCGTCGTGGCGTGGATATGTTCGATTGCGTCATTCCCACGCGCTCCGGCCGCACAGGCCGCGCCTATACCAGCCAGGGCGTGCTGAACATCCGCAACGCCAAGCACGCCGAGAGCCTGGCGCCGCTGGACCCGGAATGCGACTGCCCGGCCTGCACGCGGCATTCCTTCGGCTATCTGCACCACCTGTTCAAGGCGGGCGAAATGCTGGGGCCGATGCTGCTGACCTGGCACAACATCCGTTATTATCAGACCCTGATGGCCCGCCTGCGCGCCGCCATCCTCGCCGGCCGCTTCGATGAGGAAGCCAGCGCCATCGAAGCCGGCTGGGCCATGAAGCAGGAGATCGCCGCATGAGCTTCGGCCATGATGTGTCCGGGCTGACGATGCTCGGCCAGAACACCCGCCAGCCTGCCAGCCCGGAAGAAGCGGTGCTGGAGCGCGTGCCCAACCCGAACCCGGGCACGCGCTACTGCGTGCGCTTCACGGCGCCGGAGTTTACCTCCCTCTGCCCGATGACCGGCCAGCCGGATTTCGCGCATCTCGTCATCGACTATGTGCCCGGCGACTGGCTGGTGGAGAGCAAGAGCCTGAAGCTCTTCCTCACCTCCTTCCGCAATCATGGCGCCTTCCATGAGGCCTGCACGGTGAATATCGGCCAGCGTCTGGTGGAGACGCTTTCCCCCGTGTGGTTCCGCATCGGCGGCTATTGGTATCCGCGCGGCGGCATTCCCATCGACGTCTTCTGGCAGACCGGCAACGCGCCGGAGGGCGTGTGGATTCCGCCGCAGGATGTCCCCAACTACCGTGGCCGCGGCTGACACCGCCACAGACGCACGGAGCCGGATCCGCGCCAAGGCGCTGGAGATCGGCTTCGATGCCGTGGGCTTTGCGCCCGCGCATCTCGGCCCCGAGGTCCGGGCCAAGCTCGATGCCTTCCTCGCCGCCGGCATGCATGGCGAAATGGGCTGGATGGCGGAGCGTGTGGAACAGCGCGCCCACCCCCAGGGCCTGTGGCCGGAAGCCGTTTCCGTCATTTCCCTCGGCATGAATTACGGGCCGGAGAGCGACCCGCTCTCCATCCTGCAACAGCCGGACCGTGGCGGTATCAGCGTGTATGCCCGCCACAAGGACTACCACGACATCGTCAAGAAGCGCCTGAAGATGCTGGCGCGCTGGATGGTGGATGAGTGGCGCGGCAGCGAGCTGAAGGTGTTCGTGGACACCGCGCCGGTTTCCGAAAAGCCGCTGGCGCAGCAGGCAGGCATCGGCTGGCAGGGCAAGCACACCAATGTCGTCTCCCGCGAATTCGGCTCCTGGCTCTTCCTCGGCGAGATCTACACGACGCTGGAGCTGGAGCCCTCCGGCGCGGAGGTGGACCATTGCGGCAAATGCACCCGCTGCCTGACCGCCTGCCCCACCGAGGCATTCGTCGGCCCCTACCGCCTCGATGCGCGGCGCTGCATCAGCTACCTCACCATCGAGCATAAGGGCCCAATCCCCGAGGAATTTCGGGCACGGATGGGCAACCGCATCTATGGCTGCGACGACTGCCTTTCCGTCTGCCCCTGGAACAAGTTCGCCAGCCACGGCCAGGAGCCGGGGCTGATCGCGCGGGAAGATCTGAACGCGCCCAGGCTGGCGGAGCTTGCCATGCTTGACGATGCCGCGTTCCGCGCGCTCTTCAGCGGCTCGCCGGTGAAGCGGATCGGGCGGGACCGCTTCGTGCGGAATGTGCTGATCGCCATCGGCAATTCCGGGCAGCCGGCGCTGCGCGAGGTAGCGGCGAGACTGTGTGATGATCCGGCCGAGGTAGTGGCCGATGCCGCCCGCTGGGCCGTGGCACGATTGGAGACGAGATGAACAACGAAGGCGCCTTGGTGCTGTTCAGCGGCGGGCAGGATTCCGCCACCTGCCTGGCCTGGGCGCTGGAACGCTTTGGCCGTGTGGAAACCATGGGTTTCGATTACGGCCAGCGCCACAAAGTGGAGCTCGAATGCCGCGCCGCATTTCGTGAGGATATCGCACGCGATTTTCCGAGCTGGGCAGGCAAGCTCGGCCCGGACCATACGCTGGCGCTGGACGCGCTGGGCGCGATCTCCGACACCGCGCTGACCAGCGAGGCGGAAATCGCCATGCGGGAAGACGGGCTGCCCAACACCTTCGTCCCCGGCCGTAACCTGATCTTCCTGACCTTCGCGGCGGCGCTGGCCTATCGGCGCGGGCTGCGCCACATCGTCACCGGCGTCTGCGAGACAGATTTCTCCGGCTACCCCGATTGCCGGGACGACACCATCAAGGCGCTGCAGGTGGCGCTGAACCTCGGCATGGAAAAGCGCTTCGTCCTCCACACGCCGCTGATGTGGATCGACAAGGCCGCCACCTGGCGGCTGGCCGAACAACTGGGCGGCCCCAAACTGGTCTGCGACATCGTGGAGGACACCCACACCTGCTACCTCGGCGACCGCACGCACCGCCACGCCTGGGGTTATGGCTGCGGCACCTGCCCCGCTTGCTCATTGCGCGAGAAGGGCTGGATGGACTACGAAGCGCGCAACTGAGGCGCGGATGACCTGCGCCCCGGAACGCGGATGCACCCGCCCCTCTCTGGGAAAACTCGCAGGACATGACCTCGACTCGTCGTCTGGAGGGCATCATTGCCCTCATTGCCTTTGGCCTGACCATTCCCGCCGCCAACTGGTTGATCGGCCATGCTGGCACCGTCTGCGTGCCGCAGGGCCCGTGCCTGATTCCCGTGGCGCCCGGAATCATGGCGCCCTCCGGCGTGCTGATGATCGGCCTCGCCCTGGTGCTGCGGGACATGGTGCAGCGCCGCCTGGGCCTGGGCTTCGCCTGGATGGCCATCCTGGCCGGCACCGCCCTCTCTGCTTTCCTGGCGCCGCCCTCGCTGGTCTTCGCCTCCGCCGCCGCCTTCCTGATCAGCGAAACGGCCGACCTTGCCGTCTATACCCCGCTGCAGCGGCGCAACCTGGTGCTGGCCGTCTTCGCCTCCGGCCTCGTCGGGCTGGTGGTGGATAGCTTCGCCTTCCTCTGGATCGCCTTTGGCGACCTGTCCTTCCTGTCCGGCCAGGTCATCGGCAAGCTGTGGATGATCCTGCTGGCCCTGCCGCTGGTGGCCTGGATCCGCCGTTCGGACGAGCGCCGGGGCATCCTCCCGGCGTGATGCCTTCCGGGGCTGTTCTGCGTTAGGCTGTCCATAATGGACGCCCCGATGGACACCCCGGACGACGCCCTCTCCTGGCCAGCGCTGCTGGCACTGCGCGACAGGCCCGGCACCGCCCCGGCCGATGCGTTGGGCCGCCTCTTCGCGCCCGTGCTGGCCGCGCCTATCGCCAGCGATGGCTGCGTGGTGCTGGGGCGGCTGGCGCAGACGCTGGATGGGCGCATCGCCACCACTTCCGGCTCCAGCCAATGGATCGGCGGGCGTGGTGACATTCTGCATACCCACCGGCTGCGCGCCTTGTGCCACGCCGCAGTCATCGGCGCCGGCACCGTCCGGCACGACAACCCCCGCCTCACCACGCGCGAATGCTGCGGCCCAAGCCCCGTACGCGTGGTACTGGATACCAACCGCCGCCTCGGCACCGAATACGGCATCTTCGCCAGCGGCGGCCCG
>JH599950.1:0-11879 GCA_000245075.1 Acetobacteraceae bacterium AT-5844 | reverse complement strand
CCCCGCCGACACTGCTGGTATGCGCCGATGACGCGGGCGGCTCCGACATCCACGGCGCGGCGGAAGTGCTGCGCGTGCCACGCTCATCCATCGGCGGGCTGGATATCCATGCGTTGTTGCCGAAGCTCGCCGCGCGCGGCCTGACGCGCATTTTCGTCGAGGGCGGCGGGCTGACGGTCTCCCGCTTTCTCGCCGCCGGGTGCCTGGACCGCCTGCATGTCACCGTGGCGCCCGTCCTGCTGGGCTCCGGCATTCCGGCCTTCACCCTGCCGGAGGCCGCCCGCATCGCGGATGGGCTTCGCTTCGAATGGGGCGTCCACAACCTGGGGGATGATGTGTTGTTCGATATCGCATTGCATCGCGCCCGCCCCGCGGTCTGCGAGGCCAGTGCATGAGGGCCCGCGCCTTCTGGGTTATCGCCCCGGGGCGGGGTGAAATCCGCGAGGAAACGCTACCCACTCCCGCCACGGACGAAGTGCTGGTGCGCACCATCGCCAGCGGCATTTCACGGGGCACGGAGCGGCTGGTGTTCGAAGGCCATGTGCCGCCTAGCCAATGGCGCAGCATGCGGGCGCCGATGCAGGCGGGGGAATTTTCCTTCCCTGTGAAATATGGATACGCCGCCGTCGGCACGCTGGCGGATAGCCGCCGTGTCTTCTGCCTGCATCCGCACCAGGATCTGTTCCTCGCGCCACGCAGCATGTGCATTCCGGTGCCGGAAGGCGTTCCCAGCCGCCGGGCCGTGCTGGGCGCGAATATGGAAACCGCGCTCAATATCCTTTGGGACGCACAACCCCTCGCCGGGGAACGCGTGATGGTCATCGGCGCCGGGGTGGTGGGCCTGCTGGCGGCGTGGCTGATCCGGCGCATTCCAGGCACCACCGTCACGGTGGTGGATACGAACTCTGCCCGCCGCACCACGGCCGACCTGCTGGGGCTGGAATTCGCTGTGCCTCATGATGCGCCGCGTGAGCAGGAACTCATCGTCCACGCCTCGGCGACGGAAGCCGGGCTTTCGCAGGCGTTGGAATGCGCGGCCTTCGAAGCCCGCATTCTCGAAGCATCCTGGTATGGCGATAGAAAGGTGTCTCTTCCGCTTGGCGAAGCTTTCCATGTGAAGCGCCTGCGGCTGCTCTCCACCCAGGTCGGCGCCGTCTCGCCCTCCATGCGTGGGCGGCGCACCCATGCGGAGCGCATGGCGCTCGCACTCTCCCTGCTGGCGAACCCTGTGCTGGATGCTTTGTGCGGCCCCACCATTCCCTTCGCGGAGCTGCCGAGGCAAATGGCGAAAATCCTCGCCCCTGGACGAGCGGGAGAGGTTGCGCCTCTCTGTCCCGTCGTCACCTATTGATCCCGACCACCTGAGGGAAATCCCGTATGTACAGCCTGACCGTCGCCGACCACGTGATGATCGCCCACAGCTTCAAGGGCGAGGAGTTCGGCCCGGCACAGCGTGTTCATGGCGCGACCTTCGTGGTGGAGGCCGAATTCCGTGCGCCGAAGCTCGACAGGCTGAACCTGCTGATCGACATCGCCGCCGCACGCGTCGAGCTGCGGAAGATCCTGGACGGGTTCGATTACAACAATCTGGACGACATGCCGGAATTCGCCGGGCAGAACACCAGCACGGAGTTTCTCTGCTCCTACATCCACGGCAAGCTGGTGGAGGCCATCAAGGCGGGCCGCTTCGGCGAAGGGGCGCTGGGCGTGCAGTCCATCAAGGTGTTGCTGCGGGAGAGCCCGCTGGCCTGGGCCGCCTATGAGGCCGCGCTCTGATGAAACTCGCCCTGCTGGTCCCTGGACCGTTCAGCAGCATTTCCGGCGGTTACGGTTACGACCGCCGCCTCGTCGAAGGCTTCCGCGCCGCCGGGCATGAGGTGCGCGTGGCGGAGCTGGAAGGCCGCCACCCTTTGCCGGATGCGGCGGCCGAAGCCTCCGCGCGCGCCGCGCTGGAAAGCCTGGATGGTGAGACGCGCGTCATTATCGATGGCCTGGGCCTGCCTGCTTTCGCCCCGCTGGCGGATGAGTTGCAACGGCGCCGCGCCGTCGGCCTGATCCATCATCCCACCGCCATCGAGCCGGGCGTGCCGGAGGATGAGCGCGCACGGCTGAAGGAGCTGGAAAGCCTGCTCTTTCCCCGCATGGCCCGGCTCGTCGCCACCTCCAGCCTGACCGCCGATCGTCTGCCCCTCGAATTCCCTGTCGATGCCAGCCAAGTTGGCGTGGTGGAACCGGGGACAGACCCGGCGGAACGCGCCAAAGGCTCTGGCGGCCCGGGATGCGCCATCCTCTCGGTGGGTGTGCTGGTGCCACGCAAGGGGCATGACGTGCTGCTGCGGGCGCTTGCGCGGCTGTTCGATCTGGACTGGACGCTGACCATTGCCGGCGGCCCGCGGGACCCTGTGCACGCCAAGACCCTGGCCGCGCTGGCCGAAGAATTGAACATCGCCCAGCGTGTCACCTTCGCCGGCGAGGTCGGGCAGGCGGAGCTGGAAGCGCTCTATGCGCGCGCCGACCTCTTCGCCCTGGCGACGCATTGGGAGGGCTATGGCATGGCGGCGGCGGAAGCACTGGCGCGCGGATTGCCCGTGGCGATCACCGCTGGCGGCGCCATCGCCGATGTCGTGCCGCAGGCGGCGGGCATCATCGCGCCGCCCGGCGATATCACCTCTTTCTCCCGCGCCATGCGCCGGCCGATTTTCGACACGGCCCTGCGCGCCGAAATGGCCGAGGCCGCATGGAAGGCCGGCCAGTCCCTGCCGCGCTGGACGGACCGCGCACAGGCCTTCCTGGCTGAGATCGAGGCTGCCAAGTAAATGAGCGACAACTTCGACCCTGAATGGCTGCAGCTTCGCGAAGCCTTCGACGCCCCCGCCCGTTCCGTGCCCCTGGCACTGATGCTGGCCGAGGCACTGCCGGCGCGCCCGCGCATCATCGATCTCGGCGCGGGGAGCGGCGCGCTGTTCCGCTGGCTGGCGCCTTATATCGGCCGCACCCAGATCTGGACGCTGGTCGATGCCGATGGGCGCCTGCTGGAGCGCGCCTTCCTCGACATTGCCGACGCGGCGGAACGCGTGGGCTGGACCGTCACCTTGCCGAAGCCGGAGGTGATGCTGATCCACACGCCCGTGGGCCCCTGGCGCGTGGAAGCGCAGCTCGCGGATCTGGCGGAGGCGCCGGGCAATCTGAAGCTCGATCAGGCCGACGCGGTCGTCAGTTCCGCCCTGTGCGACCTCGTCTCCCGCCCTTGGCTGGACCGCATGGCGGCTGCGCTCAACATTCCTTTTTATGCCGCGCTCAACGTGAACGGGCGTGAGGGCTTTTCTCCCCCGCACCGCGACGACCGGCTCGTCGCGCATGGCTTCCGCAAGGACCAGCGCCGGGACAAGGGCTTTGACGGCCGCGCGCTTGGGCCGGATGCACCACGCGAGATGGCTCGCGCTTTCCGTGCGGAAGGCTTCCGTGTCGTCACCGCCCCCAGTCCCTGGCGCATTCCCGCCACGCCGCCCACCATGGTGGAGACCTTGGCGGACGGGCATGCCGAAGCCGCGCGCCGAAGCCTGCCGCGCATCCTGCATCCGCGCATCGAAGCCTGGCGCCGGCACCGCGAGCTACAGGCGGCGCGCGGCGTGCTGAGGGCGCAGGTGGGCCATGTGGACCTGCTGGCGCTCCCTGCCGCCATGGCTCAGACTGCACGGACCATCAACTAAAGACGTCTTGGGGGAAGAGAGATTATGCCGCTTCTCGGCTGCATCGCGGACGATTTTACAGGTGCCACTGACCTCGCCGCCATGCTGGTGGCCCATGGCATGACGACGGTTCAGGTCATCGGCGTGCCGCAGGGCCCCTTGCCGGAGGCCGATGCGGTCGTCGTCGCGCTGAAATCCCGCACCGCGCCCGTCACCCACGCCATCGCCGAGAGTCTGGCCGCCTGCGAGGCATTGCTGGCCGGCGGAGCGAAGCAGATCTTCTTCAAGTACTGCTCCACCTTCGACAGCACGGATGAGGGTAATATCGGCCCGGTTGCCGATGCGCTGATGAAGCGGCTGCAGGCCGGCTTCGCCATCGCCTGCCCCGCCTTCCCCGCCACGGGGCGTAGCATCTATCAGGGCCACCTCTTCGTGGGCCAGGCGCTGCTGAGCGAGAGCGGGATGGAAAACCATCCGCTGACGCCCATGAAGGACCCTAACCTGGTGCGCGTTCTCTCCCGCCAGACGGAAGCCGGTGTCGGACTCGTGCCCTTCTCCGTGGTGCATGAGGGCGAGAGCGCCATCCGCCGCGCCTTCAATCAGCTTCGCGACTCCGGCCGCCGCTACGCGATCACCGATGCCATCCTGGACGAGCACCTGCACGCCATCGGCGCCGCCTGCGCGGAGCACGCGCTGGTGACGGGCGGCTCCGGCATCGCGATGGGCCTGCCGCAGAATTTCCGCAACCAGGGCCTGCTGCCGGAGCGCGAGCATGCCGATGCGCTGCCAGAGGCGAAGGGCGCCATGGCGGTCGTGGTCGGCTCCTGCTCCCGCGCGACGATGGGACAGATCGGGCTGGCACGGGACCATGTGCCGGTGCTGGAACTCGACGTTCTCGCCACGCCGGATGCCAAGGCCTTGGCCGCCAAGGCACGGGATTGGGCGCAGGACAAGCTGTCCGACCAACGCCCCATCGTCATTGTCGGCAGCGCGATGGCCGAGAAAGTCGCCGCCCTGCAACAGAAGCTTGGCCGGGAAGCCGCCGGCGCGTTGGTCGAGGAAACCCTTGCCAGCATCGCGGCCGATCTGGTGCAGCGCGGCGTTCGCCGGCTAGTGGTGGCAGGTGGCGAGACCTCGGGTGCGGTGGTACAGCGCCTCGGCATCACCAGCCTGCGCATCGGACCGCAGATCGACCCTGGCGTGCCCTGGACCTATGCGGAGCCGGCCGGCCTCCACCTTGCCCTGAAGTCCGGCAATTTCGGCGCGCGGGACTTTTTCCTGAAGGCGTTCCAGTCGTGACCGAGCAGGAACTGCGCGAGCAACTCGTCGCCTTCGGTGCCAGCCTGTTCCAGCGCGGCTATTCGGTCGGCAGCGCGGGCAATATCAGCGTGCGCCTCCCGGACGGCTACCTGATGACGCCGACCAATTCATCCCTCGGGCGGCTGCAGGCGGACCGCATCAGCAAGCTGGACCAGAATTGGCAGCATGTGGGTGGGGACAAGCCATCGAAGGAGGTTTTCCTCCACCGGGCCGTGCTGACGGCGCGGCCGGAGGCGGGCGCGGTGGTGCATTTGCATTCCACCTATGCCACCGCCATCGGCTGCATCGCCGCGCCGGGCGAGGACGCGCCCATTCCGCCGCTGACGCCCTATTTCGTCATGCGCGTGGGGCGGCGGCTGCCGATCGTGCCCTATTACCGCCCAGGCGATGCGGCGATGGAGCCCGCCGTCTTCGCCGCGGCGACGGATGCCCGGGCCATGTTGTTGGCCAATCACGGCCCCGTTGTCTCCGGAAAGACGCTGACGGACGCCGTTTATGCCGCCGAGGAGCTTGAAGAATCCGCGAAACTGGCGCTGATGCTGCGCGGCCAGCCGGCGCGCCTGTTGACGCCGGCGCAGGTGGAGGACCTTCTCTCCACCTTCGGATAAAGGATGGACCATGCCGCTTACCCTCGCCCTCGTCGCGCATGACCGCATGAAGCCAGCCCTGGCCGAATGGGCTGCGCGTCATGCGGGCGAGCTTGCGCCGCACAGCCTCGTCTGCACCGCCACCACCGGCGGGGTGCTGCGCGAGCGCAACCCCGACCTGGCCGTGACCACGGTGAAAAGCGGCCCGCTGGGCGGGGACCAGCAGATTGGCGGCATGATCGCGGAAGGGCGGGTGCAGGGGCTGATCTTCTTCCCCGACCCCCTCGCCCCACAGGCCCATGATGTGGACGTGAAGGCCCTTCTGCGCATTGCCCTGGTCTATGACGTCCCCTGTGCCTTCAGCCCCGCCACGGCGGACCTGCTGGTCGCAGGCGGGCTTCTGCGCCGCTGATGGCCTATGGGCCGCGCCAGGGCGTGGAAGTGCGCGGAGCTGTTCCCGCAGACGCCGCCGATATCGCCCGGCTGATCGGGCAGCTTGGCTACTCATACGCGCCGCAGGAAGCCGCGGAACGGCTGGCTGCCGTGATGCGGGATGGGCAAGGCTCATTGCTGGTGGCGGCGGATTACGGCCCTGTCGTGGGCGTCATCGCCCTGCACTGGTGCCCCATGCTGCAAGAGCCACGCCCCGTCGCCCGCATCACCACCTTGGTGGTCGATGAGCAGGAGCGAGGGCGCGGCATCGGCCGTCTTCTGTTGAAGGCGGGCGCCCAGGCGGCCCGGCAGGCAGGCTGCGACCTGCTGGAGCTCACCAGCGGCTTACAGCGCCAGGAGGCCCACGCCTTCTACCGGGCGCAGGGCTTTACAGACACTTCGCTGCGCTTCGTCCGCAGCCTGCGGCGAAACCGCCCCGCCGGCACGCAGGAAGAGTAGACCGGAGGAGCAGAGCTCCACCCCTCCGCAGCTCCTTCACGCCAGCGCCGTCAGGTCGATTTCGTTCTCCAGCGAGCCATCGCGGAAGAAGCGGCCGAGATTGGCCGTGGCCCCTTCCACCTTCGCCATCATGGCGTCGATGGTCCCAGCGGCGACATGCGGCGTCAGCACCGCGTTGTTCAGGCCGAAGAGCGGGTTGTCCGGCAGCGGCGGCTCCGGGTCGAACACATCGATGCCAGCGGCGCGGATGGTGCCACTGCTGAGCGCGCGGGCCAGCGCGGCCTCATCCACCACGGCACCGCGTGCGCAGTTAATCAGAATGGAATCCGGCTTCATCGTCGCCAGGCTGGCGTCGTTGATGATGTGTCGCGTGGCGGCGGTGGCCGGCAGATGCAGGGTAACGATGTCGGACTCCCGCAGCAGCACGTCCAGCGGCACGCGGCGGAAGTTCAGCGCGAGCTCCAGCCCCTCCGGCAGCTTCACCGCGGGGTCCGTGTAGAGCCCACGGACATTGAAAGGCTGCAGCAGCGCAGCAACTGCGGAACCGATGCGCCCCATGCCGACGATGCCAACCGTACGGCCGCGCAGATTGCGGGAGATGGGGCGGATGGCCGTACCCAGCCACTCGCCCCGCCGCATGGCGGCATCGGCGCGCGGGATATGGCGGAGGCAGGCAAACATCAGGGCCAGCGCATGCTCGCTGACGACTTCCGGCGTACCCAGCGGGTTGATGGCGAGGCGGATACCACGCTCGCGCATGGCGGCGATGGGCGTCTCCCCTTCCCAGCCCACGCCCTGGTGCTGCACGAGCTTCAAGCGCGGCGCGAGGGGCACCCATTCAGGCTTCAGAACCGCCGGCGCCACGATCACGGCATCGGCGATTGCCAGCTTTTCAAGCCGCTCCGCGTCGTCATTCGCAGAGAGTGTCAGCAGCTCCGCCCCTTCAGGCATAGCGGCGCGCCACATCGTGTAGACCTTCTCGGGCGCATGGCTCAGATACAGGACGCGCCGCACGTTATCGCTCATCTCGTTTCTCCCACTCCGGCGCAGGCTAAGCGATGGGCGGAAGAGTGCAAAGGCGGCGACGCATGAAAAAGGCGCCGCTGTTGCCAGCGGCGCCTTCCTCAAAACCTGAAGCGAACTGGCTTCAGTTGCCCGTCATCTGCTCTTCCGGCGCGCCGTCGATCTCCGGCGTCACCACGGGCGGCAGCTCCATCTCGGCGGCGGGCGCCGGCGGGGCCGCCTTCGGAGCGCGCGGCTTACGCGTCGCTGTAGCCTTCTTCGGTGCCTTGGCGGCGGGCGCCGAAGCAGCGGCCTTCACGGCGCGCGGCTTGCGCGTCGCGGTAGCCTTCTTCGGCGCAGCGGCAGCGGTCTTTTTCGCCGCGGCCGGCTTGCGAGCGGTCGTCGCCTTCTTCGCGGCGGCCGTCGTACGGCCGGTCGAGGCCGTGCGGGTGCTCGCTGCCTTGCGGGTCGTCGCCGCCTTCTTCGCCGGCGCGGCCTTCTTCGCCGTCGCCGCCGGCTTGCGGGCGGTGGTCGCCTTCTTCGCGGTCGCGGCGGGCTTACGCGCGGTCGAGGTCTTCTTCGCCGTCGTCGCCGTCTTGCGGGCGGTGGTCGTCTTCTTCGCGGCGGCCGTCGTGCGGCCAGTCGTCGCCTTGCGCGTGGTCGCCGCCTTGCGGGTCGTCGCCGCCGTGCGGGTCGTCGCCGCCTTCTTCGCCGGCGCAGCCTTCTTCGCCGTCGCCGCCGGCTTACGCGCCGTGGTCGCCTTCTTCGCGGTCGCGGCCGTGGTCTTCTTCGCGGCCGCTGGCTTGCGGGCGGTGGTCGTCTTCTTCGCCGCCGCCGTGCGGGTGGTGGCCGCCTTGCGGGTCGTCGCCGTCTTCTTCGCCGGCGCGGCCTTCTTCGTGGTCGCGGTCTTGGCCGCCGGCTTCTTAGCCGAGGCAGCCTTCTTCGCTGCCGGCTTGCGGCCCGCCGTGCTCGCCTTGCGCGTCGTGGCGGTCCGGCGGCTGGTGCTCATCGCCATCGGCTGAGCGCGGCCAGTGCCGGTCTCGTTGTTGTCAGTCATGTGCTGGCTCTCCTTGCCAAATCGCTCCGCGCCGTCCAGGCAGAGACGAAGCCGTGTGGTGTTGCAGACTCAGATACTTCGCCGCCCTGGGCTGGGTTTCCAGAAAGCGGCGCCAACTCGGCGGACCGTGCGTCACCGGGCGGGAATGTGGCAGGCGGGGCACACCCACCTCTGCATCCGGCCTGGCGATCGTGCTGACCGCATCGTTGACATCGTTCCCTGGATCACCCCGTCCTTGGCTTCCACACCTTCGCTCCGACTTCCTCGCGGTTGCTGTCTTGACAGCCAAACCGCGAATCGCATCCCGCTGGTGTGCACGCGGAACACGCTATCTTCACGCGCGTTCCTCTTGTCAACGAAATCCGCGTGGACGCGTTGCATTTCGGGCCGCGCGTTGTCCTCGCGCGGCCCTTTTTTTGACGATGATCATGGCGGAAGAACGGCGAAAGCCTGCTCCGGCATCTTGCCGGAGGCGGCAGGAAGGATTTGGAAACCTCCCCGCCTAGCCAGCCAAGGTCAGAAGATGCCGGGCTTGCCCTCGGCCAGCGCGCCACGCGGCAGGGCCACGTTGAGCAGGTGCAGCTCCCCGGCGGAGAGCTTCGGAAGGTCCTGCACCACCTCCAGGAAACGTGCGCTCTCACGCGGTGCCAGGATACCGTCCGTCAGGATCTCGAACTTGCGGATGTAGTCGGCACGGCCGAAAGGCTTCGCGCCAAGCGGGTGGGCGTTGGCCACCGCCATCTCGTCCACCATCGTGCTGCCGTCCTTGAACAGGATCTCGACGCGCGCGCCGAACGCCTTCTCTGCCGGGTCGGTGGAGTGGTAGCGGCGCGTCCACTCCTCTTCCTCCCGGGTTTCGATCTTGTGCCACAGCCGCACGGTATCCGGCCGCGCGGCACGGGCGGGGGCGTAGCTGTCCACATGGTGCCAGCGGCCGTCCTGCAGCGCGACGGCGAAGATGTACATGATCGAATGGTCGAGCGTCTCGCGGCTCGCCCTCGGGTCCATCTTCTGCGGGTCGTTCGCGCCGGTGCCGATGACGTAGTGGGTGTGGTGGCTGGTGTGCAGGATGATCTTCTCGATCGCCTCCTGGTCCTGGATCTTCTCCCGCATGCGGAAGGCGAGGTCGATCAGCGCCTGGCTCTGGTACTCGGCGGAGTGTTCCTTGGTGTAGGTGTCCAGGATGGCGCGCTTCGGCTCACCCTTCTCGGGCAGCGGCACATTGTAGAAGACGTCCTCGTAGACCCGCTCCCGGCTGCTGCGCCCGGCGAGCACCCAGGCGATGACGGAATCCTCACCTTCATAGATCGGGCTTGGCGCGCCCTCTCCGCGCATCGCGCGGTCTACCGCCTCCACCGCCAGCTTGCCGGCATGGGCGGGAGCGAAGGCCTTCCAGGACGAGATCTCGCCCTTGCGGCTCTGGCGGAAGGTGATGGTGGTGTGCAGGGCCTGCTGCACCGCTTGGAAAATCACCTCCTGCTTCAGGCCGAGCAGCGTGCCGATGCCAGCCGCCGCCGAGGGGCCGAGATGCGCGATGTGATCCACCTTGTGTTCGTGCAGGCAGATCGCCCGCACGAGATCGACCTGGATTTCATAGCCTGTCGCAATGCCACGGATGAGATCGCGGCCGGACTTCTCCATGGCCTGCGCGACGGCGAGGATGGGTGGGATGTTGTCGCCGGGGTGGGAGTAGTCGGCGGCGAGGAAGGTGTCGTGCATGTCCAGCTCGCGCACCGCCGTGCCGTTCGCCCACGCCGCCCATTCCGGGCTGAAGCCCTTCGTGCCAGGCAGGCCGAAGATGGCGGCACCGCCCTTGCGTGGATGACCCATCGCCATCGCGCGCGCCGAGGTTGGCGCCGAGCGGTTGATCGCGGCGATGGCGACCGAGGCATTATCGATGATCCGGTTGATGATCATCTCGGCGACCGGCTTCTGCACCGCCACCCTGTCAGCGGCGACGCCGGCGATCTTCCAGGCCAGCTGGTCCTCGCGTTGAAGAAGTGCCTTGGACGGGTGAACCTTCACGGAATGGAGCTTCATGCGCGGCGTTCCTCCTGCTGCGTTCATGCTTGCCGCCGATGTTGCGCTGCTTGCGCGGCGCCGTCCATGACGCGGCGGCTTGGTTCCGGATTCGATCAGAGTGTGAAAATTTCTCCATGGAAAGGTGGGGAAGCGCTTCCATCTCAGGCTTCGAGACTGCATTGTAAGGCCACGCGCCATTACGCCTGTGGGGGGAGTTTTGGGCGCGCCCGTTCCGCCAGTGCCACGGCACCGGAACAGGGAGGATGCGCGCGGCGCCGGGGGGTGTTTCGCGTGCAGGAGGGGGAGCCTGCCACCATGCCGCATCTCGGCCTCGCCGGGTGCCGCGTCATCGCCTTCGCGTTGTTCGCGGCCATTCTGTCCATCGCCGCCGCTCTGCCCGCGCGGGCTCAGATCGGCAGCGACCGCTACGCCGCCTTCGTGATGGACGCCGACACCAACGAGCCCATCGTCTCCATCTCGGCGGACGAGCAGCGCTATCCGGCGTCACTCACCAAGATGATGACGCTCTATATGGCCTTCGACGCCATGCAGCGCGGGCGCATCACGCCCAACACCCGCATCCGCGTCTCGCAGCACGCAGCCTCACGCCCGCCTTCGAAGCTGGGTCTGCGGGCCGGCAGCACCATCACGGTGCGGGATGCCGTGCTGGCCCTGATCACCCGGTCCGCCAATGATGCCGCCGCCGCACTGGGCGAGCACCTCTCCGGCAGCACCGAGGCCGCCTTCGCGCGCATGATGACCACCAAGGCCCGCTCCCTGGGAATGAGCAGCACCACTTTCCGCAATGCGTCCGGCCTGCCGGATTCGCGGCAGGTGACGACGGCGCGGGACATGGCGCGGCTGAGCCAGGCGCTGATCCGCGACTTCCCGCAGCGCTATGCTTATTTCAGCGTACAGTCCTTCGAATGGCGGGGCACCACCATCAACGGCCACAACCGGCTGCTGGACAATTATCCGGGTGCCGACGGCATCAAGACCGGCTTCATCAACGCCAGCGGCTTCAACTTGGCAGCCAGCGCCATGCGCGGCGGCGTGCGCATGATCGCCGTCGTGTTCGGCGGCGCTTCCAGCTGGGAGCGCGACTCGCATGTGATGGCCCTGCTCGACCGCGGCTTCGCCGAACGCGGCCGCGGCGCACCGCCGACCGACATGATGGTGGCCAGCCGCCGTGGTGGTCCCTCCCTCGTGAGTTCGGCCAATGCCGCTCCGGCCTCCGCCCTGGCGGCACGCCCTCGGGCCAGCGGCTCCGTCCGGCAGGTGGCCAGCCGCCCCGCCATCGCCGCGCCGGTG
>JH599949.1 GCA_000245075.1 Acetobacteraceae bacterium AT-5844 | reverse complement strand
GGCACGGCCGCTCCCCGGCGGCGGCGCCAGGTGGCCGCGCTGGTGCTGGCCGCGGGGCAGTCCAGCCGCATGGCGCCGCTCAACAAGCTGCTGCTGCCGGGCCAGGATGGCCGGCCGATGGTGGCACGGGTCGTGGACAATGTGCTGGCCTCCGGCGCCCGCCCCGTTCTGGTCGTCACCGGCCATGCGCGGGAAGAAGTGGAGGCCGCGCTGGCGGGCCGTGATGTCCGCTTCATCCATGCCGCGGACCATGCGGAGGGGCTTTCGGCCTCGCTGAAGGCCGGGCTGGCGGCACTGCCGGAACAGGTGGAGGGCGCGCTGATCTGCCTGGGCGACATGCCCCTGGTTAAAGGCCCCGCCATCGCGCGCCTGCTGGCCGCCTTCGACCCGGAGGAAGGGCGGGCCGTGGTCATGCCCACCCATGCCGGGCAGCAAGGCAACCCGGTACTGTGGGCAAGGGAGTTTTTCCCCGAGATGATGGCGCTGACCGGAGATGCCGGCGCACGGCGGCTGATCAGCCGCCATGCCGAGCGCGTGGCCGAGGTGGACATGCCCGACGATTCCGTGCTGCGGGATTTCGATACCCCCGAGGCCCTGCATGCCGTGCCCGAGCTGAGAACCTCCTGATACCGACGAGCCAGATGATCCTGATCGCTTTGGGCGCCAACCTTCCCGGCGCCGACGGCACCGCGCCGCGTGCCACCTGCGAGGCCGCCGCGCGTGCCCTGGACGACATTCCCGGCCTGCGCTGCCACGCGCTCTCCCGCTGGTGGTCCACGGCACCCGAGCCGCCCCTGCCCGGCTCACCCTGGTATGTGAACGGCGTGGCCCTTTGCGAGGGCGCCATTGGCCCCGAAGCGCTGCTTGCCGCCTTGCAGGCCATCGAGAACGCAGCCGGCCGCATGCGCCCCTACCCCAATGCCCCCCGCACGCTGGACCTGGACATTATCGCCATGGGCGAGACGGTGCGGGAGGCGCCGGACCCTATCCTGCCCCATCCTCGCGCCCATCTGCGCCGATTCGTCCTGCAACCGCTCGCCGAGGTAGCGCCGGGCTGGCGGCACCCGGTTCTCGGTCAGACGGCGGAGGACCTGCTCGCGGTCCTGCCGCCAGCGCCGATGGAGCCGCTCTGAAGCGGGGCCGCAGCGCCTCGAAACATGGGCCCGGGATGGCGAAAACGGTCTCAAAGCTTGTGTTTCGCAGCTGCGATGGCTATCTGGGGGGTTCCGCTGGAATGATCGAGTTGGAGGCCGCCCCATGGCCCGCGTTACCGTCGAAGACTGCATCCTGAAGGTTCCCAACCGGTTCGAGCTGGTTCTGCTGGCCGCTCAGCGCGCCCGCAACATCAGCCGGGGCGAGGAACTCACCATCGACCGCGACAACGACAAGAACCCTGTCGTTGCGCTGCGCGAGATCGCCGACGAGACGGTCGAGCTGCCGTCGCTGGAGCAGGACCTGATCAAGTCTCTGCTGCGCGCGCCGGAGCCGGAGCCCGTTGAGGAAGAGGTGATCGACCTGATCGCGACCGACGAGAACATCTTCGGCGTGATGGAGGTCAATGACGAGCCGCTGCCGGATGCCGGCGCGGAAGACCTCTCGGCAGACGATATCGAAGCGGCCATTGCCGCCGAACTCGGCGGCGGGCGCCGCTGACGCACCGGGGGCGCAATTGAAACCGGGCGTCGGGACTGAGTTTTACCCGGCGCCTCGCGCGCCCGAGGGGCTTGCTGAGCCCGTTCGTACCCCTACCATCGAGACGCCGGGCACCGAGCTTGCCCGGCGTGTCGCTGCCTACGACCCCCGTGCCGATGTGGCGCTGATCGAGGCAGCCTATGACCTCGCCGCCACCGCGCATGCCAGCCAGGCGCGCGAGAACGGCGACCCCTACATCACCCATCCCCTCGCCGTCGCGGGCATCCTGGCCGGCTACCGGCTGGACACCGCGACCATCTGCACCGGCCTGCTGCACGATGTAGTCGAGGATACCGGCGTCACCCTGGCCGAGCTTGAGAAGAAGTTCGGCACGGATATCGCCAAGCTGGTGGATGGCGTCACCAAGCTGACCCGGCTGGAACTCCAGTCGGAACGGACAAAGCAGGCCGAGAACTTCCGCAAGCTGGTGCTGGCAATGAGCGAGGACATCCGTGTCCTCATCGTCAAGCTGGCCGACCGCACCCACAACATGCGGACCCTGCACTACGTGCCGAAGCCCGAGAAGCGGGCGCGCGTGGCGCGGGAGACGATGGAGATCTACGCGCCCCTCGCCCAGCGCATCGGTATGGATGCGGTGAAGACGGAGCTGCAATCCCTCTCCTTCCGCGAATTGCAGGGCGACGCCTATCAGACCATCACCGCCCGCCTCGCCTTCCTGCGCGGCCAGGGCGCGGACCTGATCGACGAGATCGCCGCCGATCTGCGTGCCAAGCTGGCCGAGGCCGGCGTGCCGCTGCTGGAGGTCACGGGGCGCGAGAAGTCGCCCTACTCCATCTGGATGAAGATGCACGAGAAGAAGGTGGAGTTCGAGCAGCTCTCGGACATCATGGCCTTCCGCGTGCTGACGACCGACAAGGCGAATTGCTACGCCGCGCTGGGTGCCATCCACTCCGCCTATCGTGTGGTCCCTGGCCGGTTCAAGGACTACATCTCCACCCCGAAATCCAACGGCTATCAGAGCCTGCACACCGGCGTGACGGTGCCGGAGCGCCGCAACGCCAAGATCGAGGTGCAGATCCGCACGCCGGATATGCACGAGGTCGCGGAATACGGTGTCGCCGCGCACTGGATGTACAAGCAGGGCGCCCCTGAAGGCTCTGCCCAGCCGGTGCAGAAGCGCCGCTATCCGTGGGTGAAGGAGTTGCTGGAGCTGCTGGAAACGGCGGCCGAGCCGCAGGAGTTCCTGGAGCACACCAAGCTCGCCCTGCACCAGGACCAGGTCTTCTGCTTCACGCCGAAGGGCGACCTCATCGCCCTGCCCCGTGGCGCGACACCCATCGACTTCGCCTATCAGGTGCACAGCCAGGTTGGCGATGCCTGCGTCGGCGCCAAGATCAACGGGCGCATCGTCCCGCTCCGCCACCAGCTGGAGAATGGCGACCAGGTCGAGATCATCACGGCACGCGGTGGCACGCCGAACCCGGCCTGGGAACGCTTTGTCGTCACCGGCAAGGCCAAGGCGCGTATCAAGCGTTTTGTTCTTGCCCGGCAGCGGGGCGAGTTTCAGGAGCAGGGCCGCAGCGCCATCGCGAAGGCCTTCCGGCAGGAAGGCGTCGATTTCAGCGAGAAGCTGGTCGAGCCCGCCATCAAGGCCTTCAAACAGCCCAGCTTCGAGGATCTCTGCGTCGCTGTCGGCAATGGCAACATCTCGCCGCGCGAAGTGCTGCATGCCGCCATTCCGGAGCTTCGCGGCCCGCCGCGGTTGCAGGACAGCCAGCTCACGCGTGCCCGCGGCAAGCCGGGTGCCACCGTGCTGCGCACCGAGGCCCGGCGGCGCGAAGCGGCCTCTGGCATTACCGGCCTTGTCGCGGGCATGGCGGTGCAATTCGCCGGCTGCTGCCACCCGGTGCCGGGGGATCGCATCGTGGGCATCGTCACCACCGGCAAGGGCGTGACGGTGCACAAGAACGACTGCCACAGCCTGGAAGCCTTCTCCGCCACGCCGGAGCGCTTCATCGATATCGACTGGGATTACGAATCCGGCTCCGGCGGCGCCCATCTCGCCCGGCTTGAGGTGGTGACGAGCAATGAGGATGCCGCCATCGCCGCGATGACCGTCGCCATCGCCAAGCAGCAGGGCAAGCTGCACAATCTGCGCTTCACCCATCGCGCGCCTGATTTCGCCGAGGTGATGGTGGATCTGGAGGTCACCGACCTCCGCCACCTCTCCCATGTCATCGCCGCCCTGCGCACCTGCCCCGGCATCACCCAGGTCGACCGCGCCAAGGCCTGAAGGCACCGTCATTTCGGCGCCGACAGGTGATTTCCACCGGGCGCCGATCTGCTCTATGCCAGCCGCATGATCATTGGTCTCGGCAACGACATCGTCGATATCCGCCGCATCGAGCAGACGCTTGCGCGCCACGGCGACCGCTTCATCCAACGGGTGTTCACCCCGCTGGAGCAGCGCAAGGCAGAAAGCCGCACCGAAAAATTGCGTGCAGCCACCTATGCCAAGCGCTTCGCGGCGAAGGAGGCGGCGTCCAAAGCGCTGGGCACCGGCTTCCGCAACGGGGTGTTCTGGAAGGATCTTGGCGTGGTGAACCTCTCCACGGGCCAGCCCTCCCTGCGGCTCACCGGCGGCGCGGCGAAGCGGTTGGATGCCATCACCCCCACGGGCTACGGCGCCCAGATCACTCTCACCATGACGGATGAATATCCCTACGCCCAGGCGGTGGTCATTATTTCGGCGGTGAAGCTGGCGCTCTAGAACGCTGCCGTTGGCGGCGGCATCACCGGCGCGGCGAGGCCGAGCGGGCCCCTCGCCGTGAGGACGCCCGGCCGATCCATTGGCCCTGCTGTGCCAGCCCAACCGCCGAGGACCTCGCCAGGCAGCGGCCAGGCCGCGCTGCCGGGGATGGAAGAGCATCCCTTTGACAGGCGAGTTCCAACCGCATTCACTCGGCAGCGAGAGGCGGGGAGAAGGCCGTCGGTACTAATGTGCGGTCCTCGATCCCACCGACCAGCCGTCCATTCGCGGCACCCGTCACGCGCTTGATCTCGGCCCATTCCTCATCGGCCATGAAGCTTGCCCAGGCTGCTTTCATCGCCGCTTCATCCGGCCATTCCAGCAGATAGACGAATTCCAGCCGCTCCGGCTTCCGGCACTCCCACATCGCCAGAATGTGGAAGCCGTGGCGGCCCATGATGCGCGCCGCATGGTCCCGGAAACGTTCCAGAAAGGCGGCCTTCGTATCCTCGAAGATCTCGTAGGCACGGAGCTGGTGGATCATATCTGCTGCCTTTGTTGCTGGCCGCTGGCGATGTACTAGCCCATAGCATCGCGGCAGCTTCTCCGAAACGAAGGGTCTCTCCGGCCCCAGCGTCCGTGAAACGAGAAGCCGCCATACTGGGCTAAGGAGAACCTGCTCTTGCTGCTGCGTTGGATCAGTTTCAGGGGCCGCATTTCGCTGGGCCGCTACTGGCTGCAATACATCATTCCCCTTTTCCTGCTCTCCTGGCTCGCCTTGGGAATCGATGTGGCGCTGTTCGGCTGGCCGGTCTGGGTACCCTCCTTGCCCCAGGCTATTCCCTCAGCCCAGGCACAGACCCTGCATTACAGCGAGACGCGGCATTACGCGCTGAACCTGTCCGGCCCTGTCAGCACGGCCTGGTTCTGGCTCTCCTTCATCCCTGGACTGGCTGGCATGACCAAGCGCTGGCACGACCGGGGGCGAAGCGGCTGGTGGTGCCTGCTGCTGCTTCTGCCGGTCATCGGCTGGCTGTGGATTTTCTTCAGCCTTTGCTGCCGGGATGGGGTGCGCGGCGCCAACCGCTTCGGCCCCGATCCCCTGGAGCCCGCCGTGCCAGGGACCGCCCCGGCCTAATCCCCAAGCCGGAAGGCATCGGCGATCCTGCGCATCCGTCCCTCAGCGTCCAGCAACAGCAGGTCGAAGCGGATGCCAGCCTCGCCATGCCCCGGATGGCCGGCCAGCCAGATTTCTGCCGCCGCCATCAGCCGCATTCGCTGCCGGGGGCCGAGGGAGAATGCCGCATCCGAAAGGCTTGGCCGCGCCTTGACCTCAATGAAGGTCAGCAGCCCCTCCCGCTCGGCGATGAGATCGATCTCGCCGGCTGCCGTGCGCACACGCTGGTCCAGCACCTGCCAGCCATCTTCAGCCAGCCTCGCGGCGACACGGGCCTCGGCGGAACGGCCACGAGCTTCGGCGGCAATGCGGAGGGCGGGGTCAGTCATCGGGCGGGGCGGCATGGCCACGCATCCTCCCGTCACTAGCCTGTCACCGCAAGCCGGCTGGTCCTGGCGGGCGGCGCAGCATAAACGGGAAGGATGCAGCGACACCCTGGCCGGCTCCGCCGATTCCTCCTGCGTGGCGTCTTCTGGACTGTCGCGCTGACTGCCGTGGCCGCGGGCGGTACGGCGGCCCTGCTCTGGTCCACGCTGCCGCCACGTGAGGGCCGCTTCGAACTTGCCGGCCTGTCCGCGCCGGTGGAGATCGTGCAGGACGAATATGGCATCCCCCGCATCTCCGCTGCCAGCGAGCAGGATGCCGCGACGGCGCTGGGCTGGCTCCATGCGCGGGACCGCATGTTCCAGATGGAGATGATGCGGCGGAACGCCTCCGGCCGCCTTTCGGAAGTGGCCGGCCCCGCCGCGCTGCGGCTGGACCGCTTCAGCCGCACCCTTGGCCTGGCGCAGAGCGCAGAGGCGGATTACGCGGCCCTCTCCCCTGAGACCCGCGCCATGCTCGACGCCTATGCGAAGGGCGTGAACGCATGGCTGGACCAGCGCGGGCGGCTCGCGGCACCGGAATTCCTCATCATGGGCGTGCCCGGCCCGTGGCGCCCTTCGGACAGCCTGCTCTGGGCCAAGACCATGGGGCTCTGGCTCTCCGGCAACTGGCGGCAGGAGCTGGACCGGGCGCGCCTGGCAAGCCTCCTGCCGCCAGCCCGCCTCGCGGAGCTCTGGCCCGCCGATGAGAGCCTCGGCCGTGCGGATTTGGCTTCCCTGCCGCCGTCCGACCACCTGACCCGGCTGGCAGCGGCCGTTCCTTCCTTCCCCGAAGACGCCCCGCTGCCCTCCAGCGCGTCCAACGCCTGGGCCGTCTCCGCCGAACGCTCCACCACCGGGCGGCCCCTGCTGGCCTCGGACCCGCATCTCGGCTTGCAGGCGCCGATCCTCTGGTATCTCGCCCGCATCGAGATCGCCGCCTCGGAGGGACAGCCGGCCCGTATGCTGGCAGGCGCCACCTCGCCCGGCATCCCTTTCATGGTCATCGGGCGCAATGACAGGCTCGCCTGGGGCTTCACCACCACCCATTCCGATACCCAGGACCTGTTTATCGAGCGGCTGGCCGGCCCGGATGGCTATGAGACGCCCGAGGGCCCACGCCCCTTCACCATTCGGGAAGAGACCATCGCCATCCGGGGCCAGCCGGCGGAGACGCTGCGGGTGCGGGAGACACGGCACGGCCCCGTCATCAGCGATCTCGACACTCCGAGGCAGGATGGCACCGCGCTCGCCGTCGCCATGGCCGCGCTCGCCCCGGGGGACACCGCCGCCTCCGGCCTTTTCGCCATGAACCGCGCCAGGACGCTGGCCGAGGCACGGGCGGCGGCCGCCCTCATCACCGCCCCCGCGCAGAACATGATGGTGGCCGCGGTGGATGGCGGCATCGGCATGTTCCTGACCGGGCGCACCCCGATCCGCCGCGAGGGCGATGGCACCCTGCCCGCTCCGGGCTGGGATGGCAGCCACGACTGGACCGGCTGGGTGCCCTTCGATGCCATGCCCCACAGCGAAAACCCGCCAAGCGGCGTGCTGGTCAACGCCAACAACCGCGTGCAGCCGGCGGGCGCCGAGCCTTATCTCGGCCGCGACTGGTTCGGGGATTGGCGCTTCCGGCGTATCCACAGCCTGCTCGGGCAGCGCGAGAAGCATGCCCCGGAGGACTTCGCCGCCATCCAGCGCGACACGCTAAGCCTGTTTGCCCGCGACATCCTTCCCGCCCTCCGCCGCATCCCACGGCCGGAGGGGCCGGCCGGCGCGGCACGCGATCTGCTACTGAGCTGGGATGGCGAGATGAGCGCCGACCTGCCGCAGCCGCTGATCTTCAACGCCTGGTGGCCCGCCGCTGCCCGTCTGGCACTGGCGGCGGGCGGCGTGCCGGAAGGGGCATGGCCTGCCACGCCTGAATTCCTGCGCTTCGTCCTGGCCGAGGACGGGCGCGGCGCCCACTGGTGCCAACCCGCCGGCGAGCCCGCCACGAACACCGATGCCTGTGCCGCCCTCTCCGCCAAGGCGCTGGAGGAGACTGTCGCGCGGTTGTCGGAAAGCTATGGCCCCGATCCGGCCTCCTGGCGCTGGGGTACCGCCCATCAGGCGCGCTTCGAGCATCCGTTGCTGCGCTTCATCCCCGTTCTGCGGGATTGGACGCGCATCACCACGCCACGCAGCGGCGACGGCGAGACGGTGGACCGTGCCGAGACCGGGCCCCGCAGCTTCACCAACACCCAGGGCCCCGGGCTGCGTTCGGTGTTCGATCTCGCTTCCCCACAGGGAGCAATGGCCGTCATCGGCACGGGACAGTCGGGCAACCCGCTTTCCGGGCAATGGTCGGATCAGACGCCCATCTGGGCCGGGCGCGCGCCGGATGGCGGCCTGCTGCTGCCGCTCAGCGCCGTGCCGGCGGGCAGCACCGGCACTCTCCGGCTCGAGCCCCGGTAGCAAACCAGGAACGCACTTGTCTCACGGGCGCCTTCCCGCTCCAGGGCAGGCGCCCCTTGCAGAGAAATCTCGCCGTTCCCGCCTCGTCGGAGCCGTCGGGTGCGTTGAAACACACACTCGCCTGTTGCTTCCTGCGGCATGGCCGGGGAGAGTGTAGCCAGGAAGGTCATGCTCCACCGCACCACACGCCGCCCGCAGTTTTTCTACACCACCGCCCCGATGCCCTGCCCCTATCTGGCCGGCCGCACGGAGCGGAAGATCGTGACCGAGCTGACCGGCCCGGATTCCGAGAAGCTGCACGACCGGCTTTCCCGCGCCGGCTTCCGCCGCAGCCACAACATCGCCTACTCGCCCGTCTGCCCAGGCTGCCAGGCCTGCATTCCCATCCGCATCCTTTGCCAGCATTTCGAGCCGGACCGCACGCAGCGCCGGGTGGCGCGCTGGAATGCCGGCCTGCGCGTGCATGAGGCCACCTGCCGCGCAACGGCCGAACAGTTCAGCCTGTTCCAGCGCTACCAGCAGGCTCGCCACAATGATGGCGACATGGCCTCGATGGGCTTCTACGACTACCGCGCCATGGTGGAGGACACGCCGATCACCACCGGCATCGTGGAATTCCGCGATGAGGAGGAAAGGCTGGTCGCCGCCTGCCTGACGGATTGGCTGAGCGACGGGCTTTCCGCCGTCTACTCCTTCTACGACCCGGCGCTGGAGCGGCAGTCGCTGGGCACGTACATGGTGCTGTGGCTGGTGCGGCGGGCCCTCGCCCTCCGCCTGCCCTATGTCTATCTCGGCTACTGGGTGCCCCAGAGCCGGAAGATGACCTACAAGGCCCGCTTCCAGCCCAGCGAGATCCTCACCGGCGGCCATTGGCGCCGGATGCAGGAGAGCGATCTGGTTCAGCCCACCGAGTAAGGCCACCGGCCGAGCCAGAGCACCTGCTCGATGCTCTCCGCCCCCGCTGCCAGCATGGCCAGCCGGTCGAAACCCAGCGCGATTCCTGCCGTGGCCGGCATACCGTGGCGCAGCGCCGCCAGGAAATCCTCATCCACCGGCCAGCCCTCGCCATAGAGGCGGTGGCGTTCGGCCACGTCGCGGGCGAAGCGGCTGGCTTGCTCCTCCGCATCCGTCAGTTCGTCGAAGGCATTCGCCAGTTCGATGCCTGCGACGAAGAGTTCGAAGCGCAGGGCCACACGGGGGTCCGTCGGGTCCCGCCGCGCCAGGGCCGCCTGCGGGGCCGGCCAATGGGTGAGGAAGGTCGCGCGTTCACGCCCCAGGGCGGGCTCGATATGCTCCAGCAGCAGGCGGAAGAAGAGATCTTCCCACCCCTCCCCATCGCGTGGCGCGTAGCCGGCGACACGCGCGGCCTGATGCAGGGCGGCGGCATCGCCCTCACCCTCGTCATCCAGCGTGGCCAGGATGTCCAGCCCGTTGCAGTGGCGCCTGAAGGCCTCCGCCAAGGTCAGCCGTTCGAAGGGCTGGGTGAGGTCGGTGGCAATCCCGGCATGTGAGACGCGCGGCGGCAACACGCTCCGCAGGAAGGCCTCGGTCTCCGCCATGAGATCGTCCAGCCCCGCGCCGGGGCGGTACCATTCCAGCATGGTGAATTCCGGGCCATGGCGTGTGGAGACCTCGCCATTGCGCCAGACCCGGGCGATTTCAAACACCGGCCCCGCGCCCGCGACCAGCAGACGCTTGATGGCCAGTTCGGGCGAAGTCCGCAGCCAAAGCGCCTGCTCCTCGCCCCCCAGCATGGGGCGGAACAGGCTGCGGAAACCCTGGAGATGCACCTCCATGCCCGGCACCGGCACAAGGGCGGGGGTTTCCACCTCGGTATAGCCCCGCTCCCCGAAGAACCGCCGTGTATCGGCCAGTAGCTGCGACCGTCGCCGCAGCGCCGGCAGGCGGGCGGCCAGGCGCTCCGGGGACCATTCGGGGGTCAGGGTCGCATCATCGGGCATTGCGGTTCCGGTACTTCCAGGCGTAAGGCGGCGCGACCATGCCCGACGGTGTCCCTCTTTTGAAGCCGCGCACGCTGCGCGACCCGGCAGCCCTGGTCGAAGCCCGACTGGTGCCGCCCGAGGCCGAGCCCGGCCTGCGCCAGGTGGCGGAACAATACGCCATCGCCGTGACGCCGGCGGTGCAGGCACTGATCGACCCCTCCGACCCCGCCGACCCCATCGCCCGGCAATACCTGCCCGATGTCGCGGAGCTGACCACCCTCCCGGCCGAACGCAGCGATCCCACCAGCGATGCCCCCTTCACTCCTGTGAAGGGCGTGGTCCACCGTTACCCGGATCGCGCGCTGCTGAAGCCGTTGCTCGCCTGCCCGGTTTATTGCCGCTTCTGCTTCCGGCGGGAAGTTGTAGGGCCCGATGGGGGGCTTCTGACCGAGGCGGAGCTGGACGCGGCGCTGGACTGGTTTGCCGCCACCCCGCAGGTGCGGGAAGCCGTGCTGACGGGTGGCGACCCGCTGATGCTCTCACCGCGCCGCCTGGCCCATATCGTCCAGCGGCTCTCGGCCATCTCGCATCTCGATATTATCCGGTTGCATTCCCGCGTGCCGGTCGCGGCGCCGGAGCGGGTGAATGCCGCCCTCGTCGATGCCCTGCAGAGCGAGAAGGCGCTCTTCCTATGTGTTCATGCCAATCATGCGCGGGAGTTTTCACCTGTCGCGAAGGCCGGGCTGCGGCTCCTGACGCGGGGCGGGGTCTCGCTTCTCGGCCAAAGCGTCCTCCTGCGTGGCGTGAACAACACCCAACAAGACCTTGAAAACCTTTTCCGCGCCATGCTGGCTTCGCAGGTGAAACCCTATTACCTGCACCAACTCGACCGCGCCCCCGGCACCGCGCGCTTCGAGGTTCCCATCGCGGAGGGGCGTCAATTGCTGCGGCAATTGCGCGGCCGGCTCTCCGGCCTCGCCTGGCCGACTTATGTGCTCGATCTGCCGCGTGGCGCGGGCAAGGCACCGCTGGGTCCGGACTTCGCCCATGAAGTTGCTGAGGGCTGGGTGGTGGATGGCCCACTGGATCGGGCCGACTACGCCTATCCAGACCTGAAGAAAACGTCACAAGAAGCTGAATTTTAAACAATTATCATCACAGAAGCCTGAGCAGAGCAGACCCTTTCGCTTCGCGGCGAATGCGTTAACCTGAGCCCATGGCGCTCGCACTCTCCATCCTGGACCAATCCACCATCGCCTCCGGCCGGGGCGCGGATGAAGCGGTGCGGGAGACGCTCTCGCTGGCACAGCTCGCGGATGAGCTGGGCTATGCCCGTTACTGGCTGGCGGAGCACCATAACAGCGCCAGCCATGCGGGGGCCGCGCCGGAAATCCTCATCTCCGCCATCGCGGCCACGACCAAGCGCATCCGGGTCGGCTCCGCCGGGGTGATGCTGCCACATTACGCGGCGCTGAAGGTGGCCGAGCAGTTCCGCATGCTGGAGGCCATCGCGCCCGGGCGGATCGATCTCGGCGTTGGCCGCGCGCCGGGCAGCGACGGCCGCACCGCCTACGCCCTCAACCCCAACGCCGCCCAGTCCGCCGATGATTTCCCACGTCAGGTGCAGGACGTGCTGGGCTGGCTCGGCGAAGGGCTGCCTGTGGATCACCCTTTCCGGGCCATCCGCGCCCAGCCGGAGGTGCCGACAGCGCCAGAGGTGTGGATGCTCGGCAGTTCCGACTATGGCGCCCGGCTGGCGGCCGTGCTGGGCCTGCCCTACTGCTTCGCCTACTTCATTACGGATGGCCGGGGCGCGGCCGAGGCCATGGCCCGCTACCGGCGGGAGTTCATCGCGCATCCAGGCCGGATCGCGGCGCCCTATGGTGCCATCGGCGTCTTCGCGCTCTGCGCGCCCACCGAGGCCGAGGCCCGGCGCCTGTATCGCTCACGGGAGTTGTGGCGCCTCTCGCGGGACAGCGGCATCTTCCCCCCGCTGCCGAGCGTGGAGGAAGCCGAGGCCTACCCCTATTCCGAGGCAGAGACGGCGCATCTGGAACGCATCCGCGCCCGTGCCATCATCGGCACGCCCGAGCAGGTGCGGGACCGCCTGACCACCCTGGCCACAGAGTTGGAGGTACAGGAGATCGCTGTCCTCTCTCCCATCCACGATCCTGGCGCGCGGCGCCAATCCGTCCGCCTGCTGGCGGAGGCCTTTGGCCTGACTCCAGCGGCGCTTTCTTGACATCCAGGCCCGCCGCGCGCTCTACCCCGCACCATCGTGGTCGCGGCGGCAGGCGCGGCGGACCGAAGCGGGGCCTCGCGCAATCCCAGACATGACGACGAAGAAGAAACCGGGCGGCTGGCTCGAGAGCATCAAGACCATTGTCTATGCCGGGCTGATCGCCGTGGGCATCCGGACCGTGGCGTTCGAGCCCTTCAACATTCCCTCGGGCAGCATGATCCCCACGCTGCTGGTGGGCGATTACCTGTTCGTCTCGAAATATGCCTATGGCTATTCCCGCCACTCCCTGCCCTTCAGCCCGGACCTGTTCGAGGGCCGGATCTTCGGCTCGCTGCCGGAGCGCGGCGATGTGGCGGTGTTCAAGTTCCCGCGGGACAACACCACGGACTACATCAAGCGTATCATCGGCCTGCCGGGGGACCGCATCCAGGTGCGCAATGGCCGGCTGTTCGTGAACCGCCAGGAAGTGCCCCGCGAATCCCTCGGCCTGTACACGGTGGAGGGCGATGGCCCCCGGATCACCGTGCGCCGCTACCGGGAGAACCTGCCCGCCTCGCCCGATGGCAGCCCGACCTCGCACGAGATCCTGGAAGCCACGGATGACGGGCCCTACGACAACACGCCCGAATTCCTGGTGCCCGAGGGCCATGTCTTCGCCATGGGCGATAATCGCGACAACAGCCTCGACAGCCGCGATATGATCAGCGGCGTCGGCTTCGTGCCGCTGGAGAATCTGGTGGGCCGGGCGGAGATGATCTTCTTCTCCGTCGATGGCAGCGCCGCCTGGTGGGAGGTGTGGGGATGGCCGTTCGCCATTCGCTGGAACCGCCTGTTCACGGCCGTTCGGTGAGCGGCGGCTTCAAGGCGCGCCTCGGCCATAGCTTCGCCAATGCGGCGCTGCTGGAACAGGCGCTGACCCACCGTTCCGCCGCCGATCCGCGGCGGGACATGCTCGATTCCAATGAGCGGCTGGAGTTCCTGGGCGACCGCGTGCTGGCCCTGGTGATGGCCGAGTGGCTTTCCGAGCGCTTCCCGCAGGAGCGGGAGGGCGCCCTGGGCAAGCGCCTGGCCGTGCTGGTGGCCGCCGAGACGCTGGCCAAGGTGGGCGAGGCCATCGGCCTGCCCGCCGCGCTGCGCATCCCCCCGGCCGAGGGCCGCACGGGCCTGCGCGGGCGAGCGACCGTCATCGCCGATGCCACGGAGGCGCTGATCGGCGCCCTGTATCTGGATGCCGGGCTTGAGGTGGCGCGGAACTTCGTGCGCCGTGAATGGGCCGAGCACATCGCGGCTGACCCGACGCCGCCGATGTCCGCCAAGAGCCGGCTGCAGGAATATACTTTGGGCCGGGCGGAGGGTCTGCCGGAATACCGGCTGGTCTCGACCACCGGGCCTTCCCATATGCCGGTTTTCGTCGTCGCGGTCCGCGCGGCGGGACGAGAGGCACAAGGCAGCGGCGAGTCCAAGCGAGCCGCCGAGCAGGCTGCCGCCGAAGCCTGGCTGGCCGGAATTTAAAGAAGAGAGATGACCGACACCCCTGCACCCGCTCCCGCCGGCGACGACACTCCCACGCAGACCCGCTGCGGCATCATCGCCGTGGTGGGCGCGCCGAATGCCGGCAAGTCCACCCTGGTGAACCGCCTGGCGGGCAGCAAGGTCTCCATCGTCTCGCCCAAGCCGCAGACGACGCGCTTCCGCATCCGCGCCGTGGTGATGCATAACGACGCGCAGCTGGTGCTGGCGGACACGCCAGGCATCTTCAGCCCGCGCCGGCGGCTGGACCGCGCCATGGTGGCCGCCGCCTGGGAAAGCACCCAGGATGCCGACCTCGCCATGCTGGTGGTCGATGCCCGCGCCGGGCTGACCGAGGCGCTGCAATCCATCGTCTCGGTGCTGAAGCGATCCAAGGTCCCCGTCTGGCTGGTGCTGAACAAGACCGACCTGATCGACACCAAGCGCCTGCTGCCGCTGACCGCCGCGCTCAACGAACAGCTGCAGTTCGAGGAAACGCTGATGGTCAGCGCCGAGACGGGCGATGGCGTGGAGCGGATGCTGGACCTGATGGCTGGGCGCGTGCCTTACGGGCCATACCTCTTCCCCGAGGACGACCTCTCCGACCTGCCGGACCGGATGCTGGCGGCCGAGATCGTGCGCGAGCAGATCCTGCGCCAGACGCATGAGGAAGTGCCGCACCACACCACTGTGGAAACCGAGCAGTGGGAAGAGCGGCGGGATGGTTCTGTGCGGATCGACTGCACCATCTATGTCGGCCGCGCCTCGCAGAAGGCCATCATCATCGGCGATGGCGGTGCGAAGGTGAAGGAAATCGGCCGCCGGGCGCGGAGTGAGCTGGAGAAGCTGCTGGAGCGCCGCGTCCACCTGTTCCTCAACGTCAAGGAACGCCAGGGCTGGGACGAAGAGCGCGCCCGCATCCGTGCCATCGGCCTGGAAGATATCGGCTGAGGCCATTGCGATGGAGTGGGAAGCCCCTGCCGTTGTGCTGGAGGCTCGCCCCTATGGCGAAGGCGGAGCCATCGTCTCCGTCTTGACGGCTGAGCACGGGCGTTACGCCGGGCTGGTGCGGGGGGGCTTCTCCCGCGCGCAGTCCGGGCTATGGCAGCCGGGAAACCTAGTAGAGGTCCGCTGGGTGGGCCGCCTGCCGGACCAGCTGGGCCATATGACAGGCGAGATGGTGCACCCCACCGCGGCGCTCGCCATGGACGACCCGCTGGCACTGGACCTGCTCAGCTCAGCCTGCGCCCTGGCCGCCGATGCCCTACCGGAGCGTGAGCCCCAGCCCGCCGTCTTCGCCGCGATGCTGCCGCTGCTCGCCCATCTGCAACAGGGCGGGCAGGAGATGCTGGCGGAGTATGTCCGCTGGGAGATGCTGCTGCTGGAGGCGCTGGGCTATGGGCTGGACCTCTCCCGCTGCGCCGCCACGGGTGGGAAAGAGGATCTGAACTGGGTCTCCCCCCGCACCGGCCGCGCTGTGTCGGAGGAGGCCGCGGCGCCTTATGCCGGGCGGCTGTTGCCGCTTCCCAGCTTCCTCCACGGCGCCCAGGCGGAGCGGGACCCGGCCGCCTGGCTGCAGGGCCTGCGCCTGACCGGCCACTTCCTGGCACGGGATGCCTTTGGCGCCCGCCACCGCCCGGTTCCTCCCGCGCGGGAGCGGCTAGAACATCGCGTGGCGGATATGGCGGCATGAGGCAGCCGGTACTGCCGGACCTCCTGCGGCCTGGGCTGCGGCTGGTGTTCTGTGGCAGCGCGCCGGGGGCCGTCTCGGCGGCAAGAGGGGCCTATTATGCCCACCCCGGCAACCGGTTCTGGCGGGTGCTGCATGAATCCGGGCTGACACCGCGCCGCCTTGCGCCGGCCGAGTATCCGGAGTTGCTGAAGCTCGGCATCGGCCTGACCGACATGGCCAAGCATGCGAGCGGCAACGACGACGAATTGCCGCCGGACGCCTATGACCCGGCGGATTTCGCGGCGCGCATCCTCGCCGTGAAGCCGGCGGCGGTTGCCTTCACTGCCAAGGCACCGGCAGCGGCCTTTCTGGGGCGACGTACAGCCGCGCTGCGCTATGGGCGGGTGGAAGGTCCGCTGGACTTCCCGCCCCTCTGGGTCCTGCCCTCGACCTCGGGGCAAGCGAGTCGCTTCTGGGACGACAGGCCGTGGCATGCCCTCGGCGCCTGGTTCCATGCCACGCCACAGAGCGGCGGGGCTATACTCTGAAGCCCCAGGGAGGGGTATTGCCCCTCCCCGGTTTTGCTCAGACCAGCTTGAAGGCGCTGAGCCCAGTGTAGACGCCGAGCAGCACGATGGCGATGCTGCTGACCACCAGCAGCGCGTTGAATGCGCCACCGCCATAGAGCCGTGGGTCCGTCTCCGTCCGCCTCAGGTGCCAGACGGCGACCACCACGGCCAGCAGGAAGATGCCGGTGGCGATGCCGCCAATCTGCACCATCACGACCGGCGAGCGGACGAAGAGATAGGCCAGGCCCCAGATCAACGGCAGGCCCACAGTAAAGGCACGGATCCAGCGCAGGCGCGTGGCGGTATCGTGCCAGTTCAGCACCCCCATTTCCGACAGCAGGTTGGTATACATGCGGGACCAGCTCGGCACGGCGGCCCAGAGCGTGGAGCCCAGCACCACCACCGCGCCCACCAGGAACAGCAGGCCCGCCCACTCGCCCAGCGTATCCGTGTACATGCGCGAAAGGGCGGTGATCATCTCATTGCCCTGCGGGACGACGCCCTGCGGATGCAGCACCGCCGCGCCCATGATGAAGAAGGCAATGGTACCGAAGGTGTAGATCACCCAGGAGAGGAAGGCGTCCTTGTACATGACGCTGATCCAGCCCTTGGCGCGGCGCTGCCAGGCCTCGCTGCCGTCATTCGGGCCGACATGGCGGGCATAGCCCTTCTCGATGCACCAGTAGGTGTAGAAGGTCAGCTCATCCGCGCCGACGCCCGTGATGCCGAACATGGCGATGGCGGCACCGATGGCACCGGCCGGAATGGCCAGCGAAAGGCCGCTGGCAATATCGTCCATGGAATAGGCGAAGGGCGTGAATGGCAGGCCCAGCGCGATGCCGATGGTGATGAAGGAGAACACCACCACCGCGAAGCCGGCCCCGCGTTCAATGCGGCTATAACTGTTGCTGTAGAGCAGAAGGATGCTGGTGACGACGACGATCACCGTCCAGATGGTGAGGGAGGTCGTGCCCAGGGGGTCTCCGCCCAGCGGCATGATGATGCTGAGTGCGAGGGCGACACCGCCGACCACGCCGCCCATCTGCATCACCTTCGAAAGCGCCATCAGCGCCCAGAGTAAGTTGATCCAGCTAAGGCGCCCGACATGCGGGCCAACCTTGTTGTAGCCGGTGAGCGCTGGCTGGCCGGTTGAGATGCACCAGCGCGCCAACTCAACCTGCACGGCGACCTTTACGAAGGTGCTGAAGATGACCATCCACAGCAGCGCGAAGCCGACCGTGGCGCCCAGGGTGGTCGTGACGATCAATTCGCCAGAGCCGACGATGGAAGCGCTGAGGATGAGGCCCGGCCCAAGATGCTTGAGTGAATGTTTCCAGCCGACCGGCGGCTCCAGAATGCCGTCCTGCGTAAGGCGATAGGGGTCCTCCGGCTGTACGGCCTCCCGGCGCGCGACAGCCTCCAAATGGGCGCTCATTCCTGTCTCTTCTCCCGTCTGCCGCCCGTCTTGTTATTCTCGGCGGCGGTTGCCTGACGACTATGGCCAGGAATGCGGGGAGCGCTACCCCGGCTGTCCGACGCTTGCGGCTTTGTGAGGATGCGTCGACTGGCGTCCGAAGCAGCTACGGCAGCGCCCGCCGCAACCCGGCGGCAGGCGTCGCATCCCTGCCTGCGGTCAGTGACGCAGCTCCGGCGGAACCTTCGCCCCCTTCTCCGCCAGCTTGTTCATGACCTCACGATGGAGCCATTGGTTGAGCTGCAGGATGTGGTTGGGGTCTCCCGAGTAGCGCAGTTCCAGCGCCAATGCCCGGCGGGCATCGGGGCCGCTGTCCAGGTTCAGCAGCTTCAGCAGATCCACGATGGACCGCCCCCAATCCAGGGGTTCCAGAATCGGCCGTTCTTCCGCCATGCGGTCCAGCAACACGGGCAGGTCCACCTGCTGCCCGGCCTCCACATGCGGGCCATGGAAGACCTTGGACATGATCGAGCCAAGCACGCTCATCGGCCTCTCTCCCTCTTAGCGGGTCTTTCTTGCCTCTCAGGGTACAACAGCAGCGCCCCCGCCCCGGTTCTCGGCGGCAGGGGTGCCATGTCGGATTTCCGGCAAGCGTTTCCGAATCGGTTCGAGGCGCTGGGGAACAGCAGCCATTGCTTCGAGCCAACCGGCCGCACCCTTCTCAGCGAGGCGGCCGGCGCAGACTGTCAGCTCCGCAGTTCAGGCGGCACGATGCCCCCGTTTTCCGCCAGCTTGGCCATGACCTGCTTATGCAGCCAGATGTTCATGGTGGCGGAATCGTTGGTGTCGCCGGAGTAGTTGAGTTCCCTGGCGAGTTCCTTGCGGGCCTCCAGGCTGCTGTCGAGCCCCAGCAGCTTCATCAGGTCCACGATGGATTGCTTCCAGTTCAGCTTCTGCCCGTTCTTGGCCGCCATCTCGGTCAGCACGGCATTGACGTCCCCCTGCTGCGGCGGAGCCGCCGCGGCGGCGGAGGCCGCGGTGCCCCCGGGCGCAGGCGTGGGCGCGACGTCGCCGGTGGGAAGGGGCGCGCCAGGCGGCGGCATGGAGGGGGCGGCGGAGGGCGCCGCCGCACTGGGTGCCTGAGCCGCCTCTTGCGCCGCGGCCGGTGATTGACCGAAAATTTTGGTCAGGATGGAACCGAAGATGCTCATGGGCGTCACTCCTTGAATGCGGCCGTTCCAGGCCGTCCCGCGCCTAACGCTCAAGGTGGCGAACGGGTTGTCGCCGCCCAGGCTGGCGCGCTTCCCTGTTTCTGTAATGTTCTCATCCTCTGGCGTCGCGGCCCGCAATGCGCTAGCCCCCGCATGACGGCCCAGCCCTCGCGCTGGCCTGTCTGCGCCCGTCCGACCTGCCAGGGAGCCCAGCATGCCCGATGACCTGACCACTCTGCCGCAGGACGGCGAGATCCCGACGAACTTCACCGCCGCCCTGTCCGAGCGCTACCTGGCCTATGCCATGTCCACCATCACGGCACGCTCCCTGCCGGATGTGCGGGACGGGCTGAAGCCGGTGCACCGCCGCCTGCTCTGGGCCATGCACCAGCTCCGGCTGGACCCCAATGGCGGCTTCAAGAAATGCGCCCGCATCGTCGGCGACGTGATGGGTAAGTATCACCCCCATGGCGACGCCTCGATCTACGAGGCCATGGTGCGGCTCGCCCAGGAATTCGCGGCCCGGTACACGCTGGTCGAGGGCCAGGGCAATTTCGGCAATATCGACGGCGATAACGCCGCCGCCATGCGGTATACCGAGGCGCGGCTGACGGCCATCGCCCAGTCCATGCTGGAAGGCATCGAGGAGAACGCGGTCGATTTCCGCGCCACCTATGATGGCGAGGAGCAGGAGCCCATCGTGCTCCCCGCCGCCTTCCCCAACCTGCTGGCCAATGGCGCGGCGGGCATCGCGGTCGGCATGGCCACCTCCATCCCCCCGCATAACGCGGGCGAGCTGTGCGCGGCCGCGCTGGAGCTGATCCGCAACCCCAAGGCGGAGCTGGACGACCTGTTGCTCCACATGCCGGGCCCCGATTTCCCGACGGGCGGCATTCTGGTGGAACCGGCAGAAGCGGTGCGCGAGGCTTATGCCACCGGGCGCGGCGGCTTCCGCATACGTGCGCGGTGGGAGAAGGAATCGCTGAAGAACGGCACCTGGCAGGTGGTCGTCACGGAGATTCCCTATCAGGTGCAGAAATCCGGGCTGATCGAGAAGATCGCCGCGCTGCTGGAGGAAAAGAAGCTCCCCCTGCTGGCGGATGTCCGGGATGAGAGCACCGATATCGTCCGCATCGTGCTGGAGCCGAAGAACCGGAACATCGACCCGGCGGTGATGATGGAGACGCTGTTCCGCGCCACGCCGTTGGAAAATCGCTTCCCCCTCAACATGAACGTGCTGGATGCCAGCCGCACGCCGCAGGTGATGGGGCTGAAGCAGGTACTGCGGTCCTGGCTGAACCACCGGCACGAGGTGCTGGTGCGCCGCAGCCAGCACCGGCTGGATGCCATCGCCCGCCGGCTGGAGATCCTGGACGGCTACCTCATCGTCTACCTGAACCTGGATGAGGTGATCCGCATCGTCCGTGAGGAGGATCATCCGAAGCAGGCGCTGATCGCCACCTTCGACCTGACCGAGATGCAGGCCGAGGCCATCCTCAACATGCGGCTGCGCGCCCTGCGCAAGCTCGAGGAGATGGAAATCCGCAAGGAGCACAAGAAGCTCTCGGCGGAACAGAAATCCCTCCAGGGCCTGCTGTCCAGCGAGACGAAGCGCTGGAACAAGATCGCCGAGGAAATCGAGAAAACGCGGGAGAAGTATGGCGAGGAGACCGAGATCGGCCGGCGCCGCACGACGCTGGACACCGCCCCCGCCGCCGTCATCATCGATGAGAGTGCCTTCGTGGAGAAGGAGCCCATCACGGTCATCCTCTCCGAGAAGGGCTGGATCCGCGCGCTGAAGGGCCACATCTCGCCGGAGACGGAGCAGCGGTTCAAGGAAGGCGACAAGCTCAAATTCCTGCTGCATGCGCAGACGACGGATCGGCTGTGCCTCTTCGCCACCAACGGCAAGTGCTTCACCCTGAAGGCCGAGGCCCTGCCGCGCGGCCGTGGCGATGGCCAGCCGGTGCGTCTGATGGTGGACCTGACCAATGAGGATGATGTCGTCACCCTCTTCGTCTGGCAGGAGGGCGTGAAGCATCTCGTCGCCTCGACGGACGGGCGCGGCTTCCTCGTGAAGAGCGAGGATCTGGTGGCCGAGAAGCGCACCGGCAAGCAGGTGCTGGTGGTGGACAGCCCGAATGAGGCCGCCACCTGCATCCCCGCCGATGGCGATACCGTCGCGGTGGTGGGCCAGAACCGCAAGCTGCTCGTCTTTCCCGTCGAGCAGCTGCCGGAGATGGTGCGCGGCCGTGGCGTGGCCCTGCAAGGCTACCGCGATGGCGGCATGGCGGATGTGAAGGTGTTCACCGCCAAGGAAGGCCTGACCTGGCGCCTCGGCGAGCGGACACGGCTGGAGACGGACCTCACCACCTGGCGCGGCAACCGTGCCGGCGCCGGCAAGCAGGCGCCGAACGGCTTCCCGAAGAGCAACCGCTTCGGCGACTGATGCCGGAAGGGGGTGGCCTCAGGCCACCTCCTCATCCAGCCGCTGCAAGTTCCGCAGCTTCGGGAAAAGCTTCATCCAGACCCCGGCCACGACCACCGTGCCGACCCCGCCGAGCACCACCGAGGCCACGGGGCCGATACCCGCCGCCAGCGTGCCGCTGCGGAACTCACCGAGTTGGTTGGAGGTGCCGATGAACAGCATGTTCACCGCCGCCACCCTGCCCCGCATGTCATCCGGCGTGCGCAGCTGAACCAGGGTGGAGCGGACGACGACGCTCACCACATCCGCGCCGCCCGCCACCGCCAGCGCCAGTGCCGAGAGCGGCAGCCAGGTGGAGAAGCCGAAAGCGATGTTGGCCAGCCCGAACACCGCCACCGCGCCGAACATCAGCAGCCCCGCATGGCGCTTGATGGGCTTCCGCGCGAGCAGGATGGAAACGGCCAGTGCCCCCACCGCCGGCGCCCCGCGCAGAATGCCGAGGCCCCAGGGGCCGGCATGCAGGATGTCGTGCGCATAGAGCGGCATCATCGCCACCGCCCCGCCCAGCAGCACGGCGAACATGTCGAGCGAGATGGCGCCCATGATCTCAGGGCGGGAGCGGATGAAGCGCAGCCCGCCGAACACCGCCTCCAGCGTCACCTTGTCTCTCGGCCGGGCGGGCTGGCGCATGCGGATCAGGCTGGCGGAGAGGGCCGCGAGCGCGAAGATGGCGGCGACGATGGAATACACCACCCCCGCCCCCAGCCCGTAGAGCAGGCCGCCCGCCGAGGGGCCGATGATGGTGACAGTCTGGAAGCAGGACGCCGAGAGCGCGGCCGCGCGGGAGAAGATGGCCGGCGGCACCAGCCCGGGCAGCAGCGCCTGGAGGCTCGGGCCCTCGAAGGCCTTGGCGACGCCGAACAATGCGATGAGCACATAGATCATCGCGGGCGTGATGGCGTTGGTGAAGGAGGCATAGGCGAAGGCCACGGCGCAGAGGGCGGAAAGCCCCTGGCAGATGGCGGCGATTCGCCGCCGGTCGAACCTGTCCACCACCTGGCCGGAGACGAAGACCAGCAGCACCATGGGCAGGAATTGCGCCAGGCCCACCAGCCCCAGCGCCATGGCGCTGCGTGTCAGCTCATAGATCTGCCAGCCGACGGCCACCGTCTGCATCTGGTAGGCCAGGGCGGAGAGGCTTCTGCTGCCGAGGAAGGCCAGGAGATTGGGCTGGCTGAGGAGGCGTGGCTCCTCCGGGACTGCGGCCGCCGGGGCGGAGGCGGCGCCGGTACTCTGCTGCATGGGGGGGAAGTCCGTCATCGTCGTGCGGCGAAGGCCCGCGGCGCCAATAAGCACGCCACGGGCCGAATCACGCCATTACGAAACGGACATCAGGACAGGCTGGCCTCGATCAGCCGCAGCAGCTCCGGGGAATCGGGCGTCACCCGGCTGGGGAAGGACTGGATGAGCGATCCATCCTTCCCAATGAGGTATTTGTAGAAGTTCCACCCGGGCTCGCCCGCCCAGGCAAAGAAGGGATGCGCCTGGGCACCCTTCACATGGCTGATGGCCGCCATCGGGAAATCGACGCCGAACTCCGCCTCGCAGAATTCCTTCACGGCCTCGTTGTCGGCGGCTTCCTGATTGAAGTCGTTGGAGGGCACGCCGACCACCAGCAACCCTTCCGGCGCGAATCGCTCATGCAGCTTTTGCAGCGCCGCGAATTGCGGGGCGAAGCCACAGAAGCTGGCCGTGTTCACCACCAGGATCGGTTTGCCCCGGTGGTCGGCGAGGTTGATCTCCCCGCCCTCGATGGCGGGAAAGCGGAAATCATGGGCGCTGCCGGCGGGCGCCGCCGCCATCAGCGCCAGTGGCATGCCGGCCAGGAGCAGGCGCCGTGAGAGCTCAGCCATAGCGTTCCTCCAGCCAGGGGTCTCCACGGTCATGATAGCCCCGAACTTCCCAGAAGCCGGGCTCATTCCTGGCCGTGAAGGTGATGCGCCGCACCCATTTGGTGCTCTTCCACAGATAGAGATGCGGCACCACGACGCGAAGGGGTCCGCCATGCTGGCGGGTCAAAGGTTTTCCCTCCCAGGAATGGGCCAGGAGGTTCTCCGGGCGGGCGAAATCCTCCAGTGTCAGGTTGGTGGTGTAGCCGTCATACGCCTCGAAGGTGATGAAGCGCGCGCCGGGCTTCAGCCGGGCGAGTTCTATCAGCGCCATCACCGGCACGCCGGTCCAGCGGTTGTCATAGCGGGACCATTGGGTCACGCAGTGAATGTCGTTGAGGCGCTCTTCCTGCGGCAGTTCATTGAACCACGCCCAGTCGAGCGTCACCGGGTTCTCCACCAGCCCATCGACCCGCAGGCGGAAGGCCTCGGTGCTCACATCGGGCTGGATGCCGAGATCGAGCACGGGGAAATCCTTCACCAGCCGCTGGCCGGGGGGCAGGCGCTGCTCATGGCTGGCGGTATGGCCCGTGAGCAGGCGACCTTCCCGCGCCCAGGCCTGCTTCGTCTCCACCAGCTTCTGCCGTATGCCCGGGGGGTCTTTCTCCGCCATGCGCGATCTCCTGACGCTGTCCAATAGGTGACATTGGCGGGCGCGGATGCAAGTTTCCTGCCCAGACCGAGGAGACCTCCCCCGATGCGGCCCATCGCCCTGGCCCTTCTGCTGCTCGCCGGCGCTTCCCCTGCGCTGGGACAGGCCGTCATCGCGCCGCCGGCCGCGCCCAGCCTGAGCAGCGGCGCGCCACCCGCCGCCCACGCCACGCGCCAGATGGTCGCCGCCGCACACCCGCTGGCCGCGCAGGCAGGGCTGGAGATGCTGCGCAAGGGCGGGACAGCGGTGGATGCCGCCATCGCCGTGCAGGCCGTGCTGACCCTGGTGGAACCGCAATCCTCGGGTATCGGCGGCGGCGCGCTGCTGATGCACTGGAACGCCGCGCGCCGGAATGTCTCCGCCTGGGACGGGCGCGAGACCGCGCCGACCGCCGCCACCCCCTCCCTGTTCCTGAAGCCGGACGGCACGCCGCTCGGCTTTTATGAGGCCGTGCTCTCCGGCCGCAGCGTCGGCGTGCCGGGGGTGATGCCGATGCTGGCCGCCGCGCATGCCGCCGAAGGGCGCCTCCCCTGGTCCGACCTCTTTGCCCCTGCCATCAAGCTGGCGGAGGAAGGCTTCCCGGTCTCGGCGCGGCTGGCGGCGCTGATCGGCACGGAGGCGGAGCGGCTGAAACGCGACCCGACCGCCGCAGCCTATTTCCTCGACCCCGACGGGAAGCCCTGGCCCGAAGGACATGTGCTGAAGAACCCCGCCCTGGCCGCCACGCTGCGCGCCCTGGCCGAGCGCGGCGCGGCGGCCCTGCAAACCGGGCCTATCGCCGCGCAGATCGCCGAGGCGGTCGGCCGCCATGGCGGCCAGGGCAATGGCATGACCACGGGCGATCTCGCCGGCTATGCGCCCAAGCAGCGGGAACCGCTCTGCGGGCCGTACAGGCTGTTCATCGTCTGCGGCTTCCCCCCGCCCAGTTCCGGCGGCGTGGCTGTGGCTGAGATCCTGGGCGTGCTGGAGCATTTCTCCGTCTCCCGCCTCGACCCGCGCGGCGCCGATGCGGCGCATCTGATCGGCGAGGCCGGGCGGCTCGCCTTCGCGGACCGCAATCTCTACCTGGCCGACGCTGATTTCGTGCCGGTGCCGCTGCGGGGGCTGGTGGAGCCAACCTACCTGACCATGCGCGCCCAGCTCGTGGATCTGAACCGGGCGATCGAGGCCCCGCGCGCCGGCAACCCCCGCTGGCGGGAGGCCAGGAATCTGGCGCCTCAGCCGCTGCAACCGGAATACGGCACGAGCCACATCTCCATCGTCGACGCCGCGGGCAACGCCGTTTCCATGACCACTACGGTCGAGGATGCGTTCGGCGCCCGGCTGATGGTCGGCGGCTTTATCCTGAACAATGAGCTGACGGATTTCTCCTTCCGCCCCGAAGTCGACGGCCGCCCGGTGGCCAACCGGGTGCAGGGCGGCAAGCGGCCGCGTTCCTCCATGTCACCCACACTGGTGTTCAACCGCGACGGCACGCTCTTCGCCACGCTGGGCTCACCGGGCGGGGCGCGCATCATCGGCTATGTGGCGCAGACGCTGGTGGGGCTGCTGGATTGGCGGCTGGACCCGCAGGCGGCGGTTTCGCTGCCGCATGTGGGCACGGTCGGCACGCGGCTGGAACTGGAGGCCGGTACCCCCGCTGCCTCCCTCGCCACCGCCATGCAGGCGCGCGGGCATCAAGTGGATGTGCGGGAGATGAATTCCGGGCTGCAGGCCATCATCATCACCCCCAACGGCCTGCTGGGCGGCGCCGATCCCCGGCGCGAAGGCGTGGCCATCGGAGACTGAGCCATGAAACGCCTGATCCCTGCGGTGGCTGTGCTGGGCCTCCTGGCCGGAGGTGCCCATGCGCAGTCAGCCCTGATGCTGGAGGGCGTGCCGCGCGGCGAGATCGTTAACACGACCTATCGCTGCACCGGCGCCACCACTGCGCTGAAGCTGCCCTCGAGCCTGGTGCAGGTGACCTATCACAACGCGGGGCAGAACAGCCTGGCGCTCGTCCCCTTCACGGATGGGGTCCGGGTGTTCGTGAATGTCATTTCGGGAAGCGGTGCGCGTTATGTCGCGGGCGACCTGGAATGGTGGGAGAAAGGCGGCGAGGTCCGCCTCTCTTCCGTCCGGGCCGAGGGCAGTACCGGCGGCCCGGCCGCGACCTGCCAGGAAATCCGCTAGGCGGGAGAGGCCCTCTCCCGCCCAGGCTATCTCAGCCCTTCTTCGCGGCCTGTGCGCGCAGCTGGGCAATGGTCGCCCGGTTGGTCACCTGCTCCGGGTTCATCCGGATTTCAATGACGGCGGGCTTGCCGCTGGCGACGGCGCGCTGGAAGGCAGGCACCAGCTCCCCATTCTTCTCCACCACCTCGCCATGGCCGCCGAAGCTCTCGATGAACTTCGTGAAGTCCGGGTTGGTGAGCTTCGTGCCGGAGACGCGGCCGGGATAGACGCGCTCCTGATACATGCGGATGGTGCCGTACATGCCGTTGTTGAACACCATCACGATCGGCGCCACGCCCGCCTGGAAGGCGGTCGCGATTTCCTGCCCCGTCATCAGGAAGCCGCCATCGCCCACCAGCGCGATGCAGGCGCGGTCCGGATAGGTGATCTTGGCGCCGATGGCGGAGGGCACCGCGTAGCCCATGGCGCCGTTGGTCGGGCCCAGGAACTCCTGCTTCTCCGTCATATGCATGAAGCGGTTGGGCCAGGTGGCGAAGTTGCCGGCATCGCAGGTGAAGATGGCATCGTCCGGCAGCACCTTTTCGAGCGCCTGCAATTCCCGGGCGAGGTTCAAGGGCCCTCCATACTCGGGCGCCTTGGCCTGCTCGACCCGAGCGGCGTGCACTTCCTTGGTCCAGGCGGACCAGCGGGGCGCACCGGCGGGGGCGGGCAGCCTAGCCAGGGCACTCGCGAAAGCGTTGATCTCGGCGGTGATGCCCAGCGCCGGGCGATAGACACGGCCGATCTCGGCCTGGTCCGGATAGACATGAACGATGGGCGTGGCGCCTGCCATGTCGAACAGCGTGTAGCCCTGGCTGACCGGCTCGCCGATGCGCGTGCCGAAGGCGAGGATGAGGTCGGCCTGCTTGGCCTTGGCCACCAGCCCGGCATCGGCGCCCACGCCGAGGTCGCCGGCATAGTTCGGCAGGGTGCAGTCATAAAGGCTCTGCCGGCGGAAGCCGACGGCGACCGGCAGGTCCCGCGCCACGCAGAACTCGCGGATGATGCGGCGGGTCTCATCCGTCCAGCGGGAACCGCCAAGGACAACGAGCGGGCGCTCCGCCTTCTCCAGCATCGCCAGCATCTTCTCCATCGCGGCGGGCGACGGGTGGGCGGGCGCGACATCGGCCGGGCCGATATCCGGCATGGCCACGCTGCGCTTCTGCATCTCCTCGCTGATGGCGACCACCACCGGGCCAGGGCGGCCGGAGGTCGCGACATCGAAGGCGTGGGCCATCAACTCGGGGATGCGGGCGGTGTCGTCGATCTGCGTCACCCATTTGGCGACGGAGCCGAACATCCGGCGGTAGTCGACTTCCTGGAAGCTCTCGCGGTCCGTTTCCTCGAAGGGAATTTGGCCGACGATGAGCACCAGCGGCGTGCTGTCCTGCATCGCGACATGCACGCCGATGGCGGCGTGGCAGGCGCCGGGGCCGCGCGTGACCAGCGCGACGCCGGGGCGGCCGGTCAGCTTGCCATGGGCCTCGGCCATGTTCACCGCGCCCGCCTCGAAGCGGCAGGTCACCAGCTCGATCTTGTCGCCATTGGCGTAGAGGCCATCGAGCAGGTCCAGGTAGGATTCACCAGGGACACAGAAGGCATGGGTCACGCCCTGGGCGACGAGCGCATCCGCCAGCATCTGGCCGCCCGTGCGCTGCTTCAGCTGGCCGCGTTGATTCATTCCGTCCATGGTAGAGACCGTTTCCTTGCCCGCTTGTTATGCGATGGCGCGGAGGCTAGCGCAGCGGGGCGGAAGCGGCCAGCCGCCCCCTTCCCTTCGGCGGCCTTGCTGTGGCACAGCGGGCGCAACATCAGGCAGGAGGCCCAGCCATGCGCGCCATATTCGTCATGATCAAATGCGAGATGGGCCGCGCCTATGAAGTGGCGCGGGAAATGGCGGATACGATCGAGGAGCTGTCGGAAATGCACTCCGTTTCCGGCCAGTACGATCTGCTCGGCAAGTTCTACCTGGGGACGGACCAGGATATCGGGCTGTTTGTGGTGGAATGTGTACAGAGCGTCCCCGGCGTGAAGGACACGTATACTTTGCAGACCTTCAACGCCTTCTCGGCCAACCGCGAGTAATCGCGCCGCCTCAATTGCCGCAATTGGTCATCGAATCGCCCTGATTACGGCGCTGCAACGCCTTGCCGGATCGTCATGTTTCTCAACCTAGGAGGAACAGCACATGATCCGCCATCGCACCCTTCCGATCCTCGCCTTGGCCGGCAGCCTGCTGTTGGGTGCCTGCCAGAATCCGGATGGCTCGACCGACTGGGGCAGCACCCTGGCACTCGGCGCGGGTGTGGGCATCGCCACCGCGCTGGTCGCCGGCGCGGCCAGTGACGATGGGCCGCGCTACCGCCGTGGCCGCTATTACGACCGGGGCTATTACGGACCGCCGCCGCGCCATTATCACCGCGGCTACTATAACCGCCGGGGCTGGTAAGGCCCCGGCCCGGTCACGCTTCAGGAAGCCTGCTGCACGCCCGACTGGGCCTCGTGCAGCCGGCGATAGAGGCCGCCAGCGGCCACCAGCTCCTGGTGCCGCCCCTGCTCGGCGATGCCGGTGGAATCCACCACCACAATCCGGTCCGCATTGCGGATGGTGGCAAGCCGGTGCGCGATGGTCAGCGTGGTCCGACCCTTCGAGAGCTCGGCGAGCGATTGCTGGATGGCCCGCTCGGTTTCGGTGTCGAGCGCGCTGGTAGCCTCGTCCAGGATCAGGATGGGCGGGTTCTTCAGGAAGATGCGCGCGATGGCGAGGCGCTGCTTCTGCCCGCCCGAGAGCTTCACGCCGCGTTCGCCCACAACCGTATCCAGCCCCGCAGGCAGCCCGGCGATGACCGTATCCAGCTTGGCACGACGGGCAGCCTCGACGATCTCCGCCTCCCTGGCGCCCAGGCGGCCATAGGCGATGTTCTCTCGCATGGTGCCCGCGAAGAGGAACACATCCTGCTGCACGATACCGATCTGGCTGCGGAGCGAGGCCAGGGTCATCTTGCGGATGTCGATGCCATCGATGGTGATGCGCCCGGCATCGGCTTCGTAGAAGCGGGGCAGCAGCGAGCAGATGGTGGTCTTGCCCGCGCCGGAGGGGCCGACGAAGGCCACGGTCTCGCCGGCCTTGATCTCCAGCGAGATGTCCTTCAGCACCGTCTTGCCCTCGCCATAACCGAAGGAGACGTGCTCGTAGCGGATGTCGCCGCGCAAGGCCGGCGCGGTGATGGCGTCCGGCGCGTCCGTGATATCCGGCGCGGTGTCCAGTAGCTCGCAATAGCGGCGGAAGCCGGCGATGCCCTTGGGGTAGGTTTCCAGCACGGCGTTGATCTTCTCGACCGGGCGGAAGAACACGCCGACCAGCAGCAGGAAGCCGACGAAGCCGCCCGCCGTCAGGTCGCCCCTGATGACGAAGTAGCTGCCCGCGATCATCACCACCATCTGGGTCAGCCGCATGCCCAGATAGCTGATGGTCGTGCTGGCGGCCATGATCTTGTAGGCCTGCAGCTTGGTCGTGCGGTACTTGGCATTGTCCTCCGCGAAGAGCGCCTTCTCGTGCTCCTCATTGGCGAAGGCCTGCACGACACGCATGCCGCCGACATTCTCCTCGATGCGCGCATTGAAGGCACCCACGCGGCCATAGATGGCGCGCCAGGTGGCCGTCATGCGGCTGCCATAGTGGCTGGAGAGCCAGGCGGTCAGCGGCACGATGATGGCGGTGAGGAAGGCCAGCGGCGGGTGCACCATGAACATCAGCGCGAAGGCGCCGATGAAGGTCATCACCGCGATGAACAGGTCTTCCGGCCCGTGATGGGCGACCTCGCCGACTTCCTCCAGATCCTTCGTCACCCGGGCGACGAGATGGCCCGTCTTCTGGTTGTCGTAGAAACGGAAGGAGAGCTTCTGGAGATGGTCGAACGCCTTGCGGCGCATCTCCGTCTCGATATTGATGCCCAGCGCATGGCCCCAATAGACCACGACCATCATCAATCCCGTATTGATGAGATAGACGGCCAGCAGCGCGGCGGAAGCGAGCAGGATCAGCACCCAGTCCTGCCCGGGCAGCAGCTGGTCCACGAAGGCCCGCACCGCGAGGGGGAAGCCGAGTTCCAGCAGGCCCGAGAGCACCGCGCAGCCGAAATCCAGCGCGAACAGGCGCCGGTGCGGCCGGTAGTAGGCGAAGAAGCGCTTCAACATGAGACGGGCACCAAGCGGCGAGAGATGCGCCGCTGATAGAATGTTTTTGCTCGCGCGAGAACCGCTGGTGTCGCCCCCCTCCCTTGCCCCGCGCGCGCCCGGATGCGATGGTCCGCCCCATTCAGACCGCCGGGGCACGCCCTGGCGGGGCGGATACGCACACTGTCCAGACGAGGATCGGCATGGCCAAGATCAAGGTAAAGAACCCCGTCGTCGAGCTCGACGGCGATGAGATGACCCGCATCATCTGGGGGTTCATCAAGGACAAGCTGATCACCCCCTACCTGGACGTCGACCTGAAGTATTACGACCTCGGCATCCAGTACCGTGACCAGACGGACGACCAGGTCACGATCGACGCCGCCAACGCCATCAAGCAGTACGGCGTGGGCGTGAAGTGCGCCACCATCACCCCGGACGAGGCCCGGGTGAAGGAATTCGGCCTGAAGAAGATGTGGAAGTCTCCCAACGGGACCATCCGCAACATCCTGGACGGCACGATTTTCCGCGAGCCGATCATCTGCCAGAACGTGCCCCGCCTGGTGCCGCACTGGTCCAAGCCGATCGTCGTGGGCCGCCATGCCTATGGCGACATCTACCGCGCGGTGGAAATGAAGGTGCCCGGCCCCGGCACCGTCAAGATGACCTACATTGCCGAGAACGGCGAGCCGCAGGAAATCGGCGAGTTCGTCTTCAAGGGCGCTGGCGCTGCCATGATGCAGCACAACCTGAACAAGTCGATCGAGGGCTTTGCCCGCGCCTCCTTCAACTACGGCCTGGCGCGCAACTACTCGGTGTACTTCTCGCACAAGAACACCATCCTCAAGGCCTATGACGGCAACTTCAAGGACATCTTCCGCAGCATCTACGACGCCGAATTCAAGGCGGAGTTCGAGAAGCGCGGCCTGACCTATGAAGACCGCCTGATCGACGACATGGTGGCCTCCGCCCTGAAGTGGGAAGGCGGCTACATCTGGGCCTGCAAGAACTACGATGGCGACGTGCAGTCCGACATCGTGGCGCAGGGCTTCGGCTCGCTGGGCCTGATGACCTCCGTGCTGCTCTCCCCGGACGGCAACACCGTTGAGTCCGAGGCCGCGCACGGCACCGTCACCCGCCACTACCGCGAGCACCAGAAGGGCCGCGAGACCTCCACGAACCCGATCGCCTCGATCTTCGCCTGGACCCGCGGCCTGGCCTATCGCGGCAAGTTCGACGGCACGCAGGACGTGACCGACTTCGCCAACGCGCTGGAGCAGGTCTGCATCGAGACCGTCGAGTCCGGCTACATGACGAAGGATCTGGCCGTGCTGATCGGCAAGGACCAGCCCTGGCTGAACACCCAGAACTTCCTCTCCAAGCTGGACGAGAACCTGAAGAAGAAGATGGGCTGAACGCCTCCTTCCCTTCTGAGATGAGATCGGGCGGGGTGCTTCGGCGCCCCGCCTTTTCTTTTGTCGGCACCGCGAATTGTTCCGTGCAATCGCTTGCATGAATCGCCAGCGCAATCCTATACGTCCCGCAACGGCCCCGTCGGAGATGGCGGCCAGTAAGGGATAGGGGATCATCCGGAATGACGTTTCGTCGCCGCGGCATTTTGCTGGGCGGGCTGAGCCTGCCGTTTGTCAGCCGCGCCGCCACGGCCCAGGCCAGCTGGCCCAGCCGCACGGTTCATCTCACCGTGCCCTACTCGCCCGGCGGCGGCACTGACGTCTTCGCCCGGCTCATGGCCGAGGGCCTGCGGAGCGTGACAGGCCAGACCATGGTGATCGAGAACCGCGCGGGCGGAAATGGCGTGATCGGCTCTCAGCAGGTCTCGCGCTCCGACCCGGACGGGAATTCGCTGGCGGTCGTCACCAGCACCCACACGATGAACAAGTATCTGATGCAGTCCGTGCCGTTCGACGCGGTGAACGACTTCACGCCCATCAGTCTGCTCTCCAGCTTCCCGATGGTCATCGCGACCTCGGTCAATGCGCCGTTCAAGGACGTCGCCGGGCTGATCGCCTATGCGAAGGCCCACCCGGGCGAGGTCAATTTCGGCACCTCGGATGGCGCCACCTCCTTCACCGGCAATGAGTTTTCCCGCCTCGCCGATATCAAGATGGAAGAGGTCGCCTATCGTGGCGGCTCGCCGCTGATGAACGACATCGTCGCCGGCAATCTTCCCCTGGGCTGGACCAGCATCCTCTCCGCCGGCCCCTACTTCCAGAACGACCGCATCCGCATCCTGGCCGTTACCTCCGCCGAGCGTTCTCCGCTCCAGCCCGGCATTCCGACCGCCGCCGAGTCCGGGCTCCCCGCCTACGCGTTCTCCGGCTGGTATGGGATGCTCGGCCCCGTCGGCATGAAGGCAGAGATGGCCGAGGCCATTCATGCGGCGAATTTGAAGGCGGCCGCCCTTCCTCAGTACCGCAACCGCTTCATCGAGCTTGGCGCGGATCTTCGCATGCTGGGGCCCAAGGATTTCGCCGCCCATCTGCGGCAGGAAGACACACGCTGGGCCGAAGCTTCCAAGGCCGGGTTGATCAAGCCGCTGCAATAATGCGGGCCAGCCTTGCGCCGCGGCCCTCGCCGTGGCGCAGGAAACCCTGCCGGCCCGGCTAGCGCCGTGTTATGCGCCCCTGCATGACGCTGCCGATGACCCTTCTGGACTGGATTGCCATAGCCGTCTTCGTGCTGTGCTGGGCAGGCTATGCGACGGTGGTGGACCGTGTCCCCGCCATCCGCGCGCGCAGCGTTATCGCCGCCATGGACGAGCACCGGCGCCGCTGGATGCGCACCGTGCCTGGGCGGGAAAACCGGATTGCCGACATCAGCATCATCGGCAATCTGATGACGAGCACCTCCTTCCTGGCCAATACCAGCATCTTCATTCTGGGTGGCCTGGTGGCGTTGTTGGGCGCCCCGGATATCGGGCGCCGGGTATTCGGCGCCGTGCCCTTCGCGGCCGTGCCGGAGAACCCGGTCGCCTGGGAGTTGCGGCTGTTCCTCCTGGTCTTCATCTTTGTCCGCGCCTTCTTCGAGCTGACCTGGGCGCTGCGGCAGTTCAACTATTGCAGCATTTGCATTGGCGGGCTGGGCCAGGGGCCGGAATGGACGCCACAGGCCAATGTGGCGGCGGAAGTGGCCAACCGCGGCGCACGTCACTTCAACACCGGCCTGCGCGCCTATTACTTCGGGCTCGCCGGTCTCGCCTGGATCGTGCACCCGGTGGCGCTGATTCTCAGCAGCATCCTCGTCGTCTCCGAACTGCACAGGCGGGAGTTCCGTTCGGTGGTGCGGGATGCGCTGCGGACCCCGCTGCCGGCTGAACAGGCCCCTGCAAATCCGTCTCCCGATAAAGGGTGAACTGACGGCTGCACCCCAGCGGTCTCCCTGGACGAAACGGGGGCAGGATTTGCACAAACAAGCGGCAAACACCGCCTAAGCTGCTGTTTTTACCCCCGCTATACGCTTGACGCTGCCCAGCCTGCTCCGTTTTGCTGCACGGAAACGGAGGCTCCCACTCATGCAGCGTCGCCACTTCCTCACGGCCGCCGGCGCGGCCCTCGCCATGCCGGCCATCCGGCCTTCCTATGCTCAGACCACGCAAATCCGCTTCACCCTGGACTGGGCGTTGCAGGGCAACCACGGCATGTGGGCACTGGCCGAGGACAGGGGCATCTTCCGCGAGAACGGCCTCTCCGTCCGCATGGATCGCGGCTTCGGCTCCGGCGATACGGCGGTGAAGGTGGCTTCGGGCGCCTATGACATCGGCTTCACCGATATCAGCACCGCCGTGAAGCTGAACGCCGACAATCCGGAGAAGCGCCTCGTCTCCATCTACCAGGTGTTCGACCGCACGGCGGCGGCGGTGATCACCACCAAGCGTAGCGGCATCACCACCCTGCAAGGGCTGGACGGCAAGAAGCTGGGTGCGCCGGAAGGCGAGGCCAGCCGCATGATCTTCCCCGCCTTCGCCCGCGCGGCCAACATCTCCACCGGCAAGATCCAGTGGACCAGCATGGCGGCGAACCTGCGCGATACCATGCTCGCCCAGGGGCAGGTCGATGCGGTGACAGGCTTCCTGTTCACCACCTATTTCAACCTCGTCGGCGTCGGCATCAAGGAAGACGATATCGTCGCTTGGCCCTATGCCGAGAACGGCCTCGACCTCTATGGCAGCGCCGTCGTCGCCCGCGCGGAGTGGCTGGAGAAGAACCCGCAAGCCGCCGCGGCCTTCGTGAAATCCTCCATCCTCGGCCTGCGTGCGCTGCTGGCGGACATTCCGGCCGGCCTTGCCGCGCTGAAGAAGCGCGAGCCTTTGTTCGACGAAGCGCTGGAAGCCCGCCGCTTCGCCATGACGCGCGACCGCTGCATCCTGACGCCGAATGTGAAGCAGCACGGCTTCGGCTATCTGGACATGGCCCGCGCCGAGATGCTGGTGAAGGTAAATGCCGAGGCCTATGGCATTCAGAACCCGCCCGCCGCCGCCAGCATGTTTACCGACAAGTTCCTGCCGCCGGCCTCTGAGCGCCAGGTCTGATACAGTCCCGCGCCTGGGGAGACCCTCCCCCGGCGCGCCTCTCTCCTGGCGGCGCCCCACGCACAAATCCGCCAGAAGTGACTGCGGGGCGGTACGGGCCGCGTTATCTCCTCTGGATAACGGGAGATACGCCTTGAGCCTCCGCCTTACCACCTTCCTGGCCACTGGCCTGCTGGCCGGCACGGCCATGGCCGCTCCGCTCCGCGATAGCACCACGGGCCTGACCGTGGAGCCGCCGCCCGGCTATGTGGCCAAGCACGTAACACCCGGCCAGCGCCAGGCCGCACGCATCAGTGTGCAGCGTCCACAGGATACCGAACTGGGCTGTCAGGTGGCCTATTCCCCGGCGCCGCAGAATGCCGGGATGAGCCAGCAGGACATCAACGCCGCCATGGCCAGCGAGGCCTGGCAGAGTGCGGCCCGGCGGGCGCTGAGTACGCTCTACGATCTATCGGGCGCCAGAACGGTGGATTACGGCCTGTTCCGCGCTGTCATGATGCAAGGCAGTTTCAAGCCGCGCCCCGATCTGCCGCCCCGCGCACAGCAGATCACCACATTCTTTGGCCTGATGGAGACGCCACGCGGCCGTACCCATATCGTCTGCGTCGCGGAGAAAGCGGACTTCCCGCAGCGCCGGCCGGAATTCGAGGCTGTGGTACGGGGCGTCACCCCGCCCTGACGCGAAACCGAATGCGCGGTTGAGTTTCAGATGGCGTTCGGGTCGCCCGGCGCCGTTTCCCAGCCCAGCTCCACCAGCGCGACGATACGCCGCCCGACGGCGTCTGGCCGGCAGACGATGGCCCCCTGCTCTTCCATATAGGACAGCAGCCTCCGCGCCCGGCCCACGGATCGTGTGCCATAGGCCTGGGCGATAACCGTGTCCGAGGGACACGGCCCCTTCTCCAGCGCGGCACGGGCCAGCAGCAGGAAGACACCCTGCACATCCTCCGGCAGGAGGGAGGCGCGAGCCTGCACACGCTGCCATTCGTCGCCTTCCGCGGCCTCGGCGGAGACGCCTGCCCGCGCCACGGCCAGCATGCGGCGGAATGCCGGAATCTCGGGCGGCTTGCCCGGCACGGCATGGATGCGCAGACGCACCAGGAAATCCTGGTACAGCACGGACACGTTCCGGAACGCCGCCTCCGGCTCCGCCAGGATCTGCCGCAGAATCTCTTCCAGCTTCCGCTTGCGCGCAGCGGCTTCCTCCGCGGTGGGCGGCGGCTCCACGCGCGGCTGGGAGATGGCCGGGCGCGCCTGGGCGAGCTGCGCCAGGATATCCGGCGGCGGCGCGGCGGGCGCACGGCGAGGCGGCAGGCGAACCCGGGCCGGCTCAGCCACCGCACTCATCACCAACTCCCTTGCGTCTTCCGGCGCCGTCTGCGGCAGGGGAATGAGCGACGGGTTGGTGCCGCGCGACTCCGTCTCCACGGCGCCGATCTTCACCGGCATCGGGCGGCGGGACAGCGCCGGGCCGAGCGCGACGAAGCTGCCACGCGGCAGATCCCGGAACATCTCGGCCTGGCGCCGCTCCATGCCGAGCAGGTCCGCCGCACGTGCCATGTCGATATCGAGGAAGGTGCGGCCCATCAGGAAGTTGCTGGCCTCGGCGGCAACGTTCTTGGCCAGCTTCGCCAGGCGCTGCGTGGCGATGATACCCGCCAGACCGCGCTTGCGGCCACGCGACATGAGGTTGGCCATGGCGCCCAGCGAGGCCCGGCGCGCTTCATCCGATACCTCGCCGGCGGCGGCAGGCGCGAAGAGCTGCGCCTCGTCCACCACCACCAGCATTGGCGCCCAGTGGTCGCGATCGGCATCGAACAGCCCGCCGAGGAAGGCAGCGGCGTGGCGCATCTGCCCATCCGCATCCAGCCCTTCCAGATTCAGCACGACCGAGATGCGATGCGTGCGCACGCGGTCCGCCGCCCGCTGCAAGGCGGCCTCGGTATGCTCCGCCGCGTCGATCACCAGATGGCCGTAGCGGTCGGCCAGGGTGACGAAATCGCCTTCGGGGTCGATGATGGCCTGCTGCACCCAGGCCGCGGATTGCTCCAGCAGGCGGCGCAACAGGTGGGACTTGCCGGAACCGGAATTGCCCTGCACCAGCAGCCGGGTCGCCAGCAATTCCTCCAGGTCGAGGATGGCCGGGGCGCCCGTATTGGTGCTGCCCATATCGATTCCGACTGTCATTCCGATCTCCGCTGCGCAGCGGCGGGATATAGCCGCGCATGAGAGGGCTTGCCATTCATCCTGGCCTCTGGACGGATGGCAGCCATGACACGTTTGCTGATCACCGGCGCCCGGGTGCTGAACCCGGAAGCCGACGACGCCCCCCTCGCCTCCCTTCTCATCGAGGGAGACCGCATCGCCGCCGTGCTCCCCGCCGATGCCAAGGTGGAGGACGCCGCCACCCATGATGCCTCGGGGCGCCTCGTCATCCCTGGGCTGATCAATGCCCACACCCATGGCCATGGTGCTCTGGCCAAGGGTGCGGGCGATAAGTGGGACCTGGCTCTTCTGCTGGCGCATGCGCCCTGGGTCGGCGGCGGGCGTGGGCTGCACGAGAAGCGCCTTTCCACGACGCTGAACGCGGTGGAGATGCTGAAGAAGGGCTGCACCGCGGCCTTCGACCTGCATGCCGAGTTCCCTGGCCCCACCGCCGACGGTCTGGACAGCATCGCCGAGGCCTATGCCGAGGCTGGGCTGCGTGCCGTGCTGGCGCCGATGATCGCAGACAAGACCTTCTTCCAGGCGACGCCCGGGCTGGTCGAGGCTCTCCCCGAGGAACACCGGGAGCGGGCCGCCGCCATGCGCATGGCCGGCATGGAGGACATCCTCCGCACGCTGGAGGGCGTGGCGCGAAGTTGGAAACACGGCGCGGCTGGTATCACGCTCGGCATCGCGCCCACCATCCCGCTGCATTGTACGGATGCCTTCATGCAAGGCTGCCAGAAGCTGGCGGACGAGTTCGGCCTGCGCATGCAAACCCACGTCTCGGAGGCCCGCTATCAGGCGGCCGGCGGCGAGATCGCTTATGGCTCCACCCTGCTGGCCCATATGGACCGCCTTGGCCTCGTGACCCCGCGCTTCAGCGTGGCGCATGGCGTGTGGCTGACGCCGGAGGATCTGGCGCTGCTGGCAAAGCGCGGCGCCGGGCTGGCGCATAATGCGGGCGCCAATATGCGCCTGGCCTCCGGCATCGCGCCGGCGCGGGCTGCCATCGAGGCGGGAGTAACCGTCGGCATCGGCACCGACGGCTCCTCCTCCGCCGACAACCAGAACATGTTCGAGGCGATGCGTCTGGCCGCCTTCGCTTCCCGCCTGTGGGAAGGTGCCGAGGACGACGAATGGCTTGGCACCGCCGAGACGGTGCGGCTGGCCACGGCGGGCTCCGCCGCCATCATGGGTATCGATGCGGGCGTGATCGTGCCCGGCAAGCTGGCGGACCTCGCCTTCCTCGATCTCGATCACATCAACTGGCTGCCGCTGAACAACGTGGCGAACCAGCTCGTCTGGACCGAGGATGGCAGCGCGGTGCGCGACGTCATGGTCGGCGGCGCCTGGAAGCTGCGGGATGGGAAGGTGCTGGGGCTGGACGAGGCGAAGCTGGCGCGCGAAGCCCGCGAAGCCGCTGCGCGCCTCACCGCCGCCAATGCCGCCACGCGGGAATGGTGCGACAAGATCGCGCCGCATGTGGCCTGCCACTGCCGCGCCATGGCCGGCGGCTTTACCCGCGTGCGGCGCCTGCTGAAGGCCGACTGATCCCAAAACGCAAACGACGCGGGCGAGATGATCTCGCCCGCGTCGCCGCAATCCACACTGCTGGAGCTGCCGGGGCGGCTTTAACCGCCCCGATTGCTGCCTCAGGCGCTCTTCTTGGTGATCTCGTCGGCCACGTTGCGCGGCACCGGATCGTAGTGGTGGAAGGACATGGAGAAGGACGCACGGCCCTTCGTCATGCCACGCAGGTTGGAGATGTAGCCGAACATCTCCTTCAGCGGCACGTGAGCGCGCACGATGACGGAGGTGCCCGCCATGTCCTGGCTCTGGATGATGCCGCGGCGACGGTTCAGGTCGCCCACGACGTCACCGACGTGATCCTGCGGGGTGGTGACTTCCACGTCCATGATCGGCTCGAGGATCACCGGGCCGGCCTTCTGCATACCCTCGCGGAAGCAGGCCTTGGCGGCGATTTCGAACGCCAAGGCGCTGGAGTCGACGTCGTGGTACTTGCCGTCCACCAGGGAGAACTTGAAGTCCACCGTGGGGAAGCCGGCCAGCACGCCCGTCTCGGCCTGCACCTTGATGCCCTTGTCGACGGCCGGGATGTATTCCTTCGGCACGGAACCGCCGACGACGCCGTTGACGAATTCGATGCCCTGGTTCCGCTCCAGCGGCTCGAACACAATCTTCACCTCGGCGAACTGACCCGAACCACCGGACTGCTTCTTGTGGGTATAGGTCTCGGTGTGCGCGCGGGTGATCGTCTCACGATAGGCCACCTGCGGCGCGCCGATGTTGGCGTCCACGCCATACTCGCGCTTCAGGCGGTCGATGATGATCTCGAGGTGCAGCTCGCCCATGCCGGACAGGATGGTCTGGCCGGTTTCCTGGTCGGTCTTCAGGCGCAGGGACGGGTCCTCGCCAGCCAGCTTCTGCAGGCCGAGGGTCATCTTCTCGACGCCGTCCTTGGTCTTCGGCTCGACGGAGATGTCGATCACCGGCACCGGGAAGGCCATCCGCTCCAGCACCACCGGGTCCGCCGGGTCGGCCAGGGTATCACCCGTCAGGGTGTCCTTCAGGCCCACGATGGCGACGATATCGCCGGCGTAGACTTCCTTCACTTCCTCACGCTTGTCGGCATGCATCTGGAACATGCGGCCGATGCGTTCCTTGTTGCCCTTCGCGGTGTTCAGGACGGTGTCGCCCTGGCGCACAACGCCGGCATAAACACGGATGAAGGTCAGGTTGCCATACTTGTCGTTGATCATCTTGAAGGCGAGCGCGGAGAACGGCGCGGTCTCGCTCACCTCGATGATGCGGCGCGGGGTCGTCTCATCCTGGCCTTCCTCGGGGGCGACCATGATGCCTTCGACTTCCACCGGGCTCGGCAGGTAGTCGATCACGGCGTCCAGCAGCAGCTGCACGCCCTTGTTCTTGAAGGAGGAGCCGCAGACGACCGGGCGGAAGGTGCCGGCGATCGTGCCCTTCTTGATGCACTTCTTCAGGGTCTCGACAGCAACGTCGCCCTTGTCGAAGTACTCTTCCATCGCCGCGTCATCGACGGACAGGGCGGTGTCCAGCAGGGTCTGGCGGAACTCGGCCGCCTTGTCCTTCAGGTCGTCGGGGATCGGGGCCTCGTGGTACTTGGCGCCCAGCTCGTCGCCTTCCCAGATATAGGCCTTCATCTCGACCAGATCGACGATACCCTTCAGGTTATCCTCGATGCCGATCGGCAGCTGCAGGGCGACCCAGTTGATGCCCAGCTTCTCGGTCAGCGTCTCCGCGGCGCGATAGAAATCGGCGCCGGTGCGGTCCAGCTTGTTGATGTAGATGATGCGCGGAACGTTGTAGCGGTCGGCCAGGCGCCAGTTGGTCTCGGACTGCGGCTGCACGCCGGCCACGCCCTCGATCACGAACACCGCGCCATCGAGCACGCGCAGAGAGCGGTTCACCTCGATGTTGAAGTCGATGTGGCCCGGGGTGTCGATGACGTTGATCCGGTGGCCCTTCCACTCGGCCGTCACGGCAGCGGAGGTAATCGTGATGCCGCGCTCACGCTCCTGCTCCATGTAGTCGGTCGTGGTGTTGCCCTCGTGGACCTCACCAATCTTGTGGGACTTACCGGTGTAATACAGGATCCGCTCGGTGGTGGTCGTCTTGCCGGCGTCAATATGCGCCGTAATACCGATATTGCGGATCTTTTCGAGCGGGGTGCGCGCCACGTGGGCCTCCATACGCGTCGCGGCGCGAGCCGCGCGGGAATCATGATGCAAGCCAGTCGCGGCTTCCCGTGGCCGCGTCCTCGCTTTAACCTTCTCTAGCCCGGTCGCCGCAACCGTCGGAGCCAAGGCACCAGGGGCAGGACCCTGGCGGCCATCAACGGGGGACCGTCGCGGCGGCCTGTCGTTCCGCTACCCGCCGAGGCGAGTCATCCGGAAGCCGGCCATGGGGGCGGCACATGCCCTGGATCGTGCCTCATTGCAAGCAGTAAGGCCGTCCGAGCTGCTCGCCATGCCCCTGTCCGGCGTGAAGCGGCATTCTCGCTCGCCTTCGCGGACATCCGAAACGAAAAATGGGGGCCACTCCCCCCATCTTCAATCGTCCCGGTGAACGCGCTCCATTCTCTCATGGCGCTCCTGCGCCTCGATCGACATGGTGGCGATCGGGCGGGCTTCGAGGCGGCGAAGGCCAATGGGCTCGCCGGTTTCCTCGCAGTAGCCGTAAGTGCCGTTGGCAATCCGCTCCAGCGCCTGGTCGATCTTCGAGATCAGCTTGCGTGCGCGGTCCCGCGTCCGCAATTCCAGGGCACGATCGGTCTCCACGCTGGCACGATCCGTCAGATCGGCCTCGGAGATCCCACCCTTGCTCAAGCTCGCCAGGGTGTCGCCAGCCTCACGCAGCAGGTCCTGGCGCCAGCGTAACAGCTTCTGGCGGAAGTATTCCTGCTGCAGGGGGCTCATGAATTCCTCGGTTTCCGAGGGCCTGTAATCAGGCGGCAATGTGATCAGCATTGAACTTGATCCCCCGGCCTCTGGAGGAGCAGCCTGTTGGGCTCACCCCTCGCTGGGCGCGGCGGAACATACAGTCGAGACCCTTACAAAGCAAAGGGGTCGCGCAGATAGATTTGAAATGAAAATCCGCCCACAAAGCGTTGTTCTGCATGACTTTTCGTCAAATTGACCAAGCAGAGGGCAGGAAATTGCACCGGCCGATCAGAAGCGGGCCAGTGCCGCGCCCCAGGTCAGGCCGCCGCCGATGGCCTCCATCAACACCAGATCGCCTTTCTGGATTCGGCCGTCGCGGGTGGCTTCGGCCAGGGCGAGCGGAATTGATGCGGCTGAGGTGTTGGCGTGGCGGTCCACGGTCATTACCACCTGCTCCGCTGGCAGGCCCAGCTTACGGCCCATCGCTTCGATGATGCGCCGGTTGGCCTGGTGCGGCACCAGCCACTTCACGTCCGACTTGTCGAGCGCGTTGGCCTCCAACGCTTCGTCCACCACCGAGGCCAGCTTGGAGACGGCATGGCGGAACACTTCCCGCCCCGTCATGCGGACGACGCCAGCCACTTCATCGACATTCAGGATATCGCCATGGGTGCCATCAGCATGCAGATGGGTGGAGAGCACGCCGCGCTCCCCGCCCTGCTCGGCCTTGAGCACCACGGCGCCGGCACCATCGCCGAACAGCACGCAGGTACCGCGGTCAGTCCAATCCAGGATGCGGCTGAAGACCTCGGCACCGATGACCAGCGCGCAACGCCCCTGCCCGGCCTTCAGCATCGCGTTGGCGACGGAGAGGGCATAGACGAAGCCGGTGCAGGCCACGGAAATGTCGAAGGCAAAGCCCTTCTTCACGCCCAGCTTGGCCTGCACGCGGGCGGCCGTGGAGGGGAAGGCCGAATCCGGCGTCGCCGTCGCCACGATGATGGCATCGACCTCGGAGACATCGATGCCCGCCTGGGCCAGCGCGGCCCGCGCGGCTTCAGCCGCCATGTCGCTGGCCATCTGCCCCGGCGCGGCCAGATGGCGGCGGCGGATGCCGGTCCGCTCCACGATCCAGGCGTCGGAGGTGTCGAGATTGTAGCGGGCGGCGATCGCCTCGTTATCCAGAACCTCCTCCGGCAGATAGCCGCCGGTCCCGGCGATAACGGCGCGAATGTCCGGAGAGGAGGAGGTCATGGGAGCAGATATCCGCGAGGCGGGCCCTGGCGGCAAGCCGCTCAACGCCCATGGAATCAACTGGTGGGAAGGTTTGCGCCGGCAGGGCTCAAGGAGGGCATGCTCGCCAGCCCTTGCCGGATACGGTCATTAACCCGGTTGGTCACCATGTCCATCGCCACATCGACGGCATGGGCGAAGCCCAGCGCATCCGTGCCGCCATGGCTCTTCACGACCAGCCCGTTAAGCCCGATGAGCACCGCACCGTTGTAGCGGCGGGGGTCCATCCACTCCCGCAGCCGCTCCAGCGCGGGCTTGGCGAAGAGGTAGCCGATCTTGGCCAGGATGGAGGAGGTGAAGCTTTGCTTCAGCAGGCCGCCGAACAGCTTCAATGCCCCCTCACCCGTCTTCAGCGCGACATTGCCGGTGAAGCCATCCATGACGATGACGTCCACCGTGCCGGCGGTGATGTCGTGCCCCTCCACGAAGCCATGGAAATTCTTGGCCAGGGGGGAGGCTTTCAACATCTCGGCCGCGAGCCGGACGCGCTCATCGCCCTTCAGCTCCTCGCTGCCGACATTCATCAGCCCGAGGGAGGGGTTGGGCAGGCCGAGCACGGCGCGGGCGAAGGCATCGCCCATCACGGCGAATTCCACCAGGTTGCGCGCATCGCAGGCGACATTGGCGCCCAGATCCAGCAAAACGACGTCGCCACGCGCCGAGGGGCCGATGGCCGCCAGCGCCGGCCGGTCGATCTCCGGCAGGGATTTCACCACGATCTTGCCGAGCGCCATCAGCGCGCCGGTATTGCCGGCGGACACGACACCCGCCGCCTCTTCCGCCGCGACGGCATCAATGGCGATGCGCATAGAGGAATTGCGGACGCGCAGAGCGGCCGTGGGCTTCAAATCGCCGGAGATGACTTCCGGAGCATGACGCAGCGTGCAGGCCTTGGTCGCACGCGGGCGCTTGGCCAGCAGCGGAGCCAGCTTCGCCTCATCGCCCACCAGGAGGAATCGCGCCTGGGGGTGGCGCTCCGCGGCGATTTCCAGGCCATCCAGCACGGAAACCGGCGCGTGATCCCCGCCCATCGCATCGATGGCCAGATCAAACGCACCGGTTGCTGGCTTCTGAGCAGCGTCGCCCAGGGAGGAGGCTACCTGAGACAAGGTCCTGGCGATCCGTCCTGGGCGCAGTCAGCCAATCAGACGCGCACCGCGGCCTTCAGGGCCTTACCGGCCGGCGCGACTTCACGGCCATCGTAATGGCCGCAGGAGGCGCAGATGTGGTGCGGGCGCTTCAGCTCACCGCAGTTGCCGCATTCGCAATAAGCCTGAGCGCTGAGCGCTTCATGGCTGCGACGCATGCCACGGCGGGACGGCGAAACTTTCTTCTTCGGAACGGCCATGGCGCCGGGCCTCTCTCTCTGGTCGTGCTGTAGTCGTCAGCGGTCAATAAGGAAGGCGGGGCCATTACCACCGCCCCTTCGGGGGTGCAAGCATTGCTGCCTGATTCGCAACCGTTCAGTCGAGCAGAACGGCGTAACGATACCGTTCGGTGTCGATCAGCGAGACACGATGCTCCACCACACGGCGGGCGATGTCATAGGCGATCCGCTCCACCATCAACAAGGGCTTTCCGACCGCAACGCCCAGCAAATCCGCCTCTTCCGGCCCTGCGGCCTGGGCGGAGAGATCCTCCTGGGCGTGCTCGATCGTCACGCCATGGGCGCGCTGGAAATGGACATAGAGCTCGGTGGAGAACTCGCCCTCCGGCAGGTGGAAGCCCGGCAGACGCTCGGCCACCAGGGTGCAGCGCTCGAAGATTCGGGGCACGCCATCCACCAGGCGAATCCGGCGCAGGCGATGGACGGGCGTGCCCTCGGGCAGCTTCAGCGCCGCCGCTTCCTCGGCATCGGCCTCGGCGGGAACGCAGGAGAGCACGACGATGCGGGACTGGACCTCCCGCCCCTCGACATCCCGCAACCTGTAGAAATGGAATCGGGCGGTATCGCCGGTGTGGCGAAGCACGGTGGTGCCCCGCCCCTGCCGCCGCTCGATCAGATTGCGACGCTCCAGCTCCGCCAGCGCCTTGCGCACCGTGCCCTGGGAGACGCCCAGCTCGGCGGCCAGCTCAGGCTCCGCGGGCAATGAATGGCCGGGGGGCCAGGCTCCACTGGCGATCCGGCTGATCAGAACGGATTCGACTTGTTGGTAAAGTGGCCGGGCGTCGAGGCGCTCGGGCGATGGTGTGGGGGCGCTCGTCGGCATGAAGGGTCACAAATGTCCAGCAGCAAGGGCCCCTCGCGGAGCGTCGTTCATTGTTTTCCCGATCCTTGCGGCGCGATCAAGGCGGCAGCGTCGAAACAGACTTGTGTCTTATACAAGACCTGCTAAGAGGGTGCTCTCTCGGATTGCGCTGCAGGCCGAGTTTGGGGAGGAAAGATCCCGCAAGGGGACGCGCGTTTGACGGCGCCGGGCTTGTTAGCCCTGGCGCCGTCCGCGTGAATCTTCCCCCCTCATCCCTCACGCCGCGTGCGATTTCAGCCGACTCGCGAAGTTCTTGCGGAACTTGGCCACCTTCGGCGCGACCACCGCGCGGCAGTAGCCAGACCATGGATTGCGGGCGAAATAGTCCTGATGCTCCGGCTCGGCCGGCCAGAAGGTGCCCGGCTTCTCGATCGTGGTGACGATCGGCGCCGGCCACAGATCGGCGGCATCCAACTCCGCGATCACCGAACGGGCCGTCTCCGCCTGCGCCTCGTCCAGCGGGAATATGGCGCTGCGGTATTGCGGACCGACATCGGCGCCCTGGCGGTCCTTGGTGGTCGGGTCGTGCAGGGTGAAGAAGATCCGCAGCAGGTCGGCATAGCTCAGCACCGCGGGGTCGAAGACCACCTTCACCGCCTCGGCGTGGCCGGTCTGCTTGCTGCAGACCTGCTCATAGGTCGGGTGGTCCACATGGCCGCCGGCATAGCCGGAGACCACTTCGTTGACACCTTTCAGGTCGCGGAAGGCAGCGTCGATGCACCAGAAGCAGCCGCCGGCAATGATGGCGGTCTGGGCCGTGGAATCACTCGGCATGGACATCTCCGTGAAGAAGCGGTTGTGGCCAAGATGGTGTGCCGGAGGCCTTCCCGCATCCCCCCTCTTGCCCGCCCTTCCGGCAGGCCCCACCGTGGCTTTCATGACCACCGACACCGCCCCTGCCCTCTCCCCCGCCGAGGCCGGCTTCGACGCCGCGGCCCTGGCGGATGCCGTCTCCTTTATAGAAGCCAGCGATTCGCCCTTCCCGCGCGATATCCGCTCGCATCTCGATGCCGGCTATTTCGAGCCGCCGCCCGATAATGAGGTGCTTGGCCCCGTCTTCCCGCGCGGGGCACCGAATGGACTGCTGCTGCGGGGCGGGCGGAAGGTCGCCGCCTGGGGCAACACCCGGCAGGCGGACATGACCTTCAGCGTCGCCAAGAGCTATCTCGCCCTCCTGGCCGGGCTGGCGCTGGGCGATGGGCTGATTCGCGATCTGGACGAGAAGGTTTCCGCCAGCGTGCAGGACCCCGCCTTCAGCGGCGAGCGGAACGGCGCCATCACCTGGCGGATGCTGCTGGACCAGACCAGCGAATGGGAAGGCACGCTGTTCGGCAAGGCCGACCGCATCGACCGCGGACGCGACCTGAAGCGCGAGGGCGCCGGGCCGAAAGGCATGGAGCGCCCGCTCAAGGCTCCGGGCACCTACTGGGAATATAACGACATCCGGGTGAACGCCCTCTCGCTGGGCCTGCTGCACCGCTTCCGTCGCCCGCTGCCAGAAGTCTTCGCCGAGCGGATCATGAACCCCATCGGCGCGAGCTCGGACTGGCAGTGGAATGGCTATTCCACCAGCTTCGTCGAGATCGACGGCCAGCGCATGCCCTCCGTCTCCGGCGGCGGCCACTGGGGCGGCGGCGTGGTGACGCATGCGGAGGACCAGGCGCGCATCGGGCAGCTCATGCTGCAGAATGGCGTCTGGAACGGCCGCCAGGTGCTGCCGGCCGGCTGGGTAGCCGCCTGCACGGCGCCGAGCGCGCTGAACAAGGATTACGGGCTGCTGTGGTGGCTCAACGGCCAGGGCCGCTATCCGGACGCCAGCCGGGAGAGCTTCTTCGCCCTTGGCGCCGGCGGCAACGTCATCTGGATCGACCCCGCCCATGACCTGGTGGGCGTGTTCCGCTGGCTGAATCCGGCCATGCTACCGGAGGCGCTGGGCAAAGTGACGGCTGCCATCAAGGCGTAACGAAGCGGGTTGTCGCGGCGGGAGAGAGGTTGCACGCTGCCAGGGCAAAAACCGGAAGGTTGGCCATGGCTGGTTCCGTGAATGCCTTTTCCCGCCGCTCACTGCTGCAAGGAAGTGCAGGTGCCGCTTCGGCGGGCCTGCTCGGCCGCCCTGCCCTGGCGCAGGCCAGCGCGGCACCGCTGCGGATCGTACCGCACGCCAATCTCTCCTCGCTGGACTCGCTGCAATCCAGCGCGCTGATCGCGCTGACGGCGGCGATGGCCATCTGGGACCAGCTCTTCGCGCTCGATAGCAAGCTGGTTCCGCAGCCGCAGATGGTCGAGTCCTATACTCTTTCCGACGACAAACTGCGCTGGACCTTCAGGCTGCGCGACGGCCTTCTCTTCCACGACGGGGAGAAGGTGCGCGCGGCCGATGCCATCGCCTCGATCAACCGCTGGGCGCAGCGGGACCTGTTCGGCCGCCGCCTCGCGGCCTTGCAGGAGGAGATCCGGGCGACAGACGATCGCAGCTTCGAGATCCGGCTGAAGGCGCCCTTCCCCCAGCTCCTCTACGGCTTCGGCGCCACCTCCTGCTTCGTGATGCCGGAGCGGGTCGCGAGCGCCACGCCGGCCAGCACGGCGGTGACGGATTACGTCGGCAGCGGCCCCTTCATCTTCAAAGGCGATGAATGGGTGGCGGGCTCCCAGGCCGTCTTCATCCGCAATGAGCGCTACGTGCCGAGGCAGGAAAAGCCGGACATGTGGGCCGGCGGCAAGGTCGCGAAGATCGCCCGTATCGAGTGGAAGATCCTCCCCGACCCCGCCACCGCCATCGCTGCCCTGCAAACCGGCGAGGTGGATTGGCTGGAGCGGCCGATCGCAGACCTGCTGCCGACGCTGCGGGGGCGGCGGGATATCAAGGTGGAGGCGCTGGACCCCTTCGGCTTCTGGTCCCAGATCCGGCTGAATGTCAGCGCGCCGCCCTTCAACAACCCGGCGCTGGCCCGGGCACTGCTGCCCGCCATCCAGCAGGCGGACTACATGCAGGCGCTGGTGGGCGACGACCCTGCGCTGTTCCGCGACAAGGTGGGCTTCTTCCTGCCCGGCTCGCCTGCCGCCAGTGATGTGGGCATGGAGGCCCTTACCGGCCCCCGCAGCATCGAGCGTGCGCGCCAGCTCGTGAAGGAGTCAGGCTACAAGGGCGAGCCAGTTATCCAGATGGCGGCGACCGATCTGGCCTCCGCCGCCGCCATGTCTCCGGTGGCGGCGCAGATGATGCGCGATATCGGCCTGAGCGTGGATTACCAGAGCATGGACTGGGGCAGCCTGCTCAGCCGCGCCCTGGCTTCCAACGCGGCTGAGCGCGGCACCTGGCACGCCTATACCGTGGCCTGGGGCGGCATGTGGATCACCAACCCCATCAGCCACATCCATCTCTATGGCACCTCCCCCAACCCGAAGATGGAGGCGCTGCGGGACGCATGGTTCGCCGCGCCGGATACGGGGGAACAAGCCGCCATCACGCGGCAGATGCAGGCCCTGGCCTTCCAGGAGCCGCCCGTCATCCCGATTGGCCAATATTTCGTGCCGAACGCGTATAATACGAAGCTCACCGGGATCGTCCCGAGCCCGGTGTCGCTGTTCTGGAATGTCGAGAAAACCTCATGACCGCCGAGATGCTGGACGCCGTTCCCGACCTGCTCGCCCAGCGCATCGCCGCGCTGCGCGAATACAAGGGTAGCCTGCTGCTGACCCACGGCCCCGCCGAGGCACCAGAAGGCGTGCTGCTGGCGCTGCGGCGGCCAACAGGCGCGCTGTTCAGGGTCGTCGCCTTCCAGGTGCAGCCCGGCCCGCGGCGCCAAGCCGTGGCGGCCTCGCTGGCGGAGCAGCTTCTCGCCGCCGCGCGGCGGGAGGAAGTGTTCCTCCTGCGGGCAGCCGCCGCCGACGCCGCGCTGCTGGATGCCGACCTCCTGCCTCTCCTCGGCCTGCCGCCATTGGCCTTGCCCTATACCGAAACCTGGCTGGGCAATGTCTCGGCGAGCCCCCGGCAGCATGTGCCGCTGTATCGCCAGACCACGCGCTTCACCTGTGGGCCAGCCTCCCTCTTGATGAGCTTCGGCGTGCTGGGGCAGCCCTGCTCCGAACGGCGAGAGGAAATCGCCCTGTGGCGGGAGGCTTCCAGCATCGCGGGGCTCACCGGCCCCGGTGGCTGCGATCCGTTCGGCCTAGCCCTGGCGGCTCAGGCACGCGGCTATGCCCCCCGCGTGCTTACCAGCACCAGCCGGGCCATGCTGTTGGAGCGGGTGGATACAGACGAAAAGCGGGAATTGATCGAGTTCGTGCAGACCGATTTCCGCCTTCGCACGGAAGAGGCCCGCATCCCCATCGAGCAGCGCGATTTCACGGTCGCGGAACTGGCGGCGCCGGTGGCGGCGGGCGGCGTCGCACTGCTGTTGATCGACCAGTTCCTCACCCATGGGCGGCATACGCCGCATTGGATCGTGCTGCATCACCATCAGGACGACTGGTTCCTGGTGAACGATCCCTGGACCGAGCCGGGCCGGATGGAAGGCCCGGCCGATGCGGAGCACCTGCCTATCCGCACCGCGACGCTCGAGGACATGGCCTGGTTTGGGGAGCCGGCTTACCGCGCCGCTGTCATCCTGCCGATACAGCCTGGCTGATAAAAGTGTCGCGGGAGTTGACGGCCCGGCACGGGCGGTGGATGGCTTGGGTCTGACAAAAAAGCGCCGGACCCTCACCCGATGCCCGAGACCCAGAAGCTGGCTGAGCTACACGCGGCGACGCTGACTCTCGACACGCATGTCGATATCCCCTGGCCGGAGACCCCGGACCCACGCGGCGAGACGTCACGCTGCGTGGACTACCCGAAGATGACCAAGGGCGGGCTGAAGGCGGTGGTCTTCGCCGCCTATCTGCCGCAGGGCCCCCGCACTGCGGAGGGATATCAGGCCGCCGGTGCCCGTGCCGAGGCGATGCTGCGCACCATCCGCGACACGGCAGCGGGCGGGGACCGCCGCATCGCCAGCCGCTCGACGGACGTGGAATTCGCACGTGCCCAGCCCGGCACCGCGGTGCTGCTGGCGGTCGAGAACGGCTATGCGATGGGTGAGGATATCTCCCGCCTGGCGCTGTGGCGGGGGCTGGGTGCCTGCTACGTCACCCTGACGCATAACGGGCACAACCAGCTTGCCGACTCCGCCATTCCGCTGCCGGGCCTGGGTGACGCCCCCACTCTGCATGGCGGCCTGTCGCCGCTTGGCCGCGCTGCCATTGCCGAGATGAACAAGCTGGGGCTGCTGGTGGACATCTCCCATGTCGCCAAGAGCGCCATGATGGAAGCGGTGGCCCTCTCCCAATCGCCCGTCGTAGCCACCCACACTTGCTGCCGCACGCTGCGCGACCATCCGCGCAACCTGGATGACGAGCAGCTCGACGCCATCGCCTCGGTGGGCGGGGTCGTGCAGGTCACCGCCGTGCCGGCCTTCCTGCGCAATGCCGATGCCGATGGCCGCCACCGCGCCAGCGTCGCCGATATGGCGGACCATGTGGATTACGCCGTGAAGCGTATCGGGCTGGAGCATGTGGGCATCTCCTCCGATTTCGACGGCGGTGGTGGCGTCGAAGGCTGGCGGGATGCGTCGGAGAGCCTGAACCTCACAGCAGAACTTCTGCGCCGGGGCTACGACCCGTTGCAGATTGGCCAGCTCTGGTCGGGCAACTTCCTGCGCTGCATGCGCGCCGCCGAAGGGGTGGCAGCAGGCGGCTGAGCCCGCGCCGCTCAGCCCAGCTCGAAGCTCGCCACGCCGAAGATGCGCTCCCGCATCACGGCGGGCGGGTTGCCGGCATACATCCGCGCTGTTTCGAAGACGGGTTCCATGCCGGCAGCCTCCGCGAGTGCCACGGCCTCCGCATTGGGTTGCGGCAGGTCGAGAAAGAGCGGGCCAGTGGCACCTTCGATCAGGGCGTTGAACAGGGCCCGCGCGGCGGCCGCATCAACGGCCGTGAGCGGTCCGATCTTGGCGCCCTCCCGGCAGCGGCGGATCACGCCGAACGCGGCCAGTTCGCCAGCCCGCATCACCGCCAGGGCACGGTGCCCCGGCGCCGAAAGCCAGGCCCGCAGGAAATCGGCACGCGGCGCGGGGAAGACCGTCGCATCCAGTGCCGCTATCGCCTCCGCCGGCACGGCCGAGGCGGGGACAATCTCGCCCGTACCGCCCTCGACCTGACGCGGCGCAGCAGCGCCGTAGCGGACATTCCGCCACGCGAGCTCAAAGCCCGAGCGCCGGTAATTCGCCTGCTGCGCGACCACGCCATCCAGCCCGACGGCCCTTCCCTTCAGCCTCTCCATGGCCTCGCGCCAGAGGGCGATGCCGATCCCCCGCCCGCGAAGCTCGGCTCGGACGATGTAGAAGCCGATGAAGCCGAAGCCGGCGCCGTAACGCACGGCCGAAATACAGCCGGCCATGCCGGCCTCGTCTTCCGCCACCAGGAAGCCGCCCGGGTCGGCGGTGAAGAAGGCCACGGCGTCGGAGAGCCCGGGGTTCCATCCCTCTCGCGCCGCCCAATCGACCATGCGGTCCAGATCGGCCTGGGACGCGACACGGATAGGGAGCGTCATGCGGTCAGCCTTTCCATGGCGGCGCGGAAGCGGGCGGCGATGTCCTCGCGGAAGATATGGCGGCCATCGGCCACCACCACCCGGCCGCCTACGACCACCGTGCGGACTGGATTACCCTGGCCGTTGAAGACCCAGGCGTCCAGCAGCCTGTCCTCATGTAGGCCGAGCAGGGCGGGATGCTCGTGGTCGAGTTCCACCAGATCGCAGCGCAGGCCGGGGGCGATGCCGCCAATGGCCCGGGCGCTGACCTGCGCGCCGCCTTGCAGAGCGGCCTCCAGCAGATTCCGGCCTGGATGCGGGCGCTCCACATCCGTCACGACAGAGCGGGTGTTGTGAGCGAGGCGCTGGCTGGTTTCCAACTGGCGCATTTCGTCCCGTGGCGAGGTGCCGACATGGCTGTCAGTGCCGAAACCAAACCGCCCGTTTGCTTTCGCATAAGCCGGATAACCGAAAATGCCATCCCCGAGCGACGCCTCGGTCGTCGGGCACAGCCCGGCCACGGCACCGCTGCGTGCCAGGGCCGTGGCTTCCTCCTCCGTCATATGCGTCGAGTGGATCAGGCACCACCGTTCGTCGAGCGGCATGTTGGCCAGCAGCCATTCCACCGGGCGGGCGCCGGTCGCGGCTTGGCACTCGGCCACCTCCCGCCTCTGCTCCGCCGCGTGGATGTGGATCGGCCCTTCGAAGCGGGAGACCTCGGCCAGCATGTCTGGCGACACCGCCCGAAGCGAGTGTGGCGCGAGGCCAAGACCGGCCTGTGAATCGCCCGCAATGGCGGCGCGGATATCCTCGACAATGCGCCAGTAGCCATCGAGGTCATTCAGGAAGCGGCGCTGCCCGGGAACCGGCTCCTTTCCGAAAATCCCGCCATAACGGTAGAGGCTCGGCAGCATCGTGAGGCCGATGCCGGCCTGCCGCGAGGCTTCCAGATGCCGCAGGGCCATCTCGGCCGGCGCGGCATAGGGCGTGCCGTCCGGCTGGTGGTGCAGGTAGTGGAATTCCGCGATGCTCGTGAAGCCCCATTCCAGGCACTCGGCATAGAGCTGCGCGGCGACGGCCTCCGCATCCTCCGGCGTGAAGCGGTGCACGAAGCGGTACATGGTCTGGCGCCAGGTCCAGAAAGAGTCCTCGCCGCCCTCGGCATCCCGCGCTTCCGGTGGGGAGCGGCGCTCGGCCAGCCCGGCCATGGCCCGCTGAAAGGCATGGGAGTGCAGGTTGGGCACGCCGGGAATAATCGCCCCCCGCAGCCGCCGCGCCTCGCCGGGGGCCATGCCCGGCGTGACGGCGCGGATGGTGCCGCCCTCGTCGGCCTCCACCAGCACATCGTGCGCCCAGCCATTGGACAGGAGGGCGGAGGCGGCGTGGAAAAGCGTCATGGGCAGCGGTTCCCCTCTGGGCGGCAGATGTATCGTTTCCAGGTTGACTGAGGTTGTCAATACAACCATGCTCAACCCATGCCGATGACGGAAGCCGACCCTACCGCCCCCCGCTACCAGCAGATCAAGAGCTTCATCCTGGACAGGGTGCGGAGCGGTGAATGGTCCCCGGAGGACCGTGTTCCCTCCGAAAACGAGCTGGTGAAAATGACAGGCCATTCCCGTGTGACCGTGGGCCGTGCCCTGCGGGAACTGGCGGATGCCGGGCTGCTGAAGCGGGTGCAAGGCGTGGGCACTTTCGTCGCCGGCGGCCCGCCGCAATCCGCCCTGCTGGAACTGCGCGATATCGCCGAGGAAATCACCGAGCGCGGCCATACCCACACCGCGCGCGTGCTCTCCCTGGAAGGCCGCCCGGCCGATGCCACCCTGGCCGTTGCCTTTGGCGTGCCGGAAGGCAGCCCGCTGTTCCACAGCCGTGTCGTGCATCTGGAGAATGGCGTGCCGGTCCAGCTTGAGGATCGTTTCGTTAATCCCCTGATCGCGCCGAACTATCTGGCGCAGGATTTCACCCGCATCACGCCCTATGCCCACCTGATGGCCTGCGCCCCGGCCGAACGTGTGGAGCATGTGGTCGAAGCCATCCGCCCAGATGCGGCCGCTGCTGCCGCGCTGGACATTTCTCCCGACGAGCCCTGCCTGCTGATCCACCGCCGCACCTGGTCGCGGCGCCTGGTGGCGACGCGGGCCTGGCTGACCCATCCCGGAAGCCGCTACCGCCTCGGCGGTGCCTTGCGTTGAAAGAAGCAAGACCTATGCAGGATCGTTTCCGTAACGCCCCCGCCATCCGCTCCCCGCGCGGCAATACGCTAAGCGCGAAGCAGTGGACCACCGAAGCCGCCATGCGGATGCTGATGAACAACCTCGATGACGAGGTGGCCGAACGTCCCGGCGAACTCGTCGTCTATGGCGGCATCGGCCGCGCGGCGCGGGACTGGAACAGCTATGAGCGCATCGTCCACACGCTGAAGCGACTGGAGGAGAACCAGACGCTGCTGGTGCAATCCGGCAAGCCGGTGGGCGTGTTCGAAACGCATGCGGATGCGCCGCGCGTGCTGATCGCCAATTCCAACCTCGTCCCCGCCTGGGCGAATTGGGAACACTTCTCCAAGCTCGATCGCGCCGGCCTGATGATGTACGGCCAGATGACGGCGGGCTCCTGGATCTACATCGGCACGCAAGGCATCGTTCAAGGCACCTTCGAGACCTTTGCCGAAGCCGGCCGCCAGCATTTCGGAGGCGACCTAACGGGGCGCTGGATTCTCACGGCGGGCCTTGGTGGCATGGGTGGTGCGCAGCCGCTGGCGGGCGTCTTTGCCGGTGCCTGCGTGCTGGCGGTGGAATGCCAGCCCAGCCGCATCGAGAAAAGGTTGGAGACCGGTTATGTCGACCAGCGCGCCGATACGTTGGATGAGGCGCTCACCATCATCCAGCGCGCCTGCGCCGAGAAGAAGGCCATCAGCGTCGGCCTGTTGGGCAATGCCGCTGAGGTTTTTCCCGAGCTGGTGAAGCGCGGCGTGGTGCCGGATATCGTCACGGACCAGACCAGCGCGCATGACCCGGCGAATGGCTACCTTCCGGCCGGCTGGACGCTGGAGGAATGGGAGGCGAAGCGGCAGAGCGACCCCACCGCAGTGGCCGCTGCCGCCAAGCGCAGCATGGTGGCGCATGTGCAGGCCATGCTGGACTTCAAGAAGATGGGCAGCGCCGTGCTCGACTACGGCAACAACATCCGCCAGATGGCCAAGGATGAAGGCCTGGCCGACGCCTTCGGCTTCCCCGGCTTCGTGCCCGCCTATATCCGCCCGCTGTTCTGCCGTGGCATCGGGCCGTTCCGCTGGGCCGCGCTTTCCGGCGACCCGGAGGATATCCGCAAGACCGACGCCAAGGTGCGGGAGCTGATCCCGGACGACAAGCACCTGCATCGCTGGCTGGACATGGCTGAAGCCCGCATCCACTTCCAGGGCCTGCCCGCGCGCATCTGCTGGGTCGGTCTAGGGCAGCGGCACCGGCTGGGCCTCGCTTTCAACGAGATGGTGGCCAAGGGCGAGTTGAAGGCCCCCGTCGTCATCGGGCGCGACCATCTGGATTCCGGCTCCGTCGCCTCCCCCAACCGGGAGACGGAGGCGATGATGGATGGATCGGATGCCGTGTCCGACTGGCCTCTTTTGAATGCACTGCTCAACACCGCGTCCGGCGCCACATGGGTTTCGCTGCATCATGGTGGCGGCGTCGGCATGGGGTACTCGCAGCATGCGGGCATGGTGATCGTGGCCGATGGCACGCCCGACGCCGCGCGCCGCCTGAAGCGCGTGCTGTGGAACGACCCGGCAACCGGCGTGATGCGCCATGCCGATGCTGGCTACGACATCGCCATCGACTGTGCCCGCGAATATGGGTTGGATCTTCCTATGATCGGAGGCGCGGCATGATCATCGCCCCTAGTACCGCGACCCTGGCGCAGCTTCGCGCCATCATGCAGGGCGAGGCGCTGCAATTGCCGGAAGGCTGGCAGCAGCCGATGGAGGCTTCAGTGGCCGCCCTCGCCGCCCGCATCGGGCAGGGCGAGGCGCTCTATGGCGTCAATACCGGCTTCGGCAAGCTGGCGAGCCAGCGGATCGGCAGTGCTGATCTGGCGAAACTGCAACTCAACCTGTTGCGCAGCCATGCTGCCGGCCTCGGGACCTTCATGCCCGCGCCCGTGGTGCGCGTGATCCTGGCGCTCAAGGCGCTGTCCCTGGCGCGGGGTGCATCCGCCGTGCGGCCCGTGGTGGTGGAGACGCTGCTCGCGCTCCTCAATGCCAATGTGCTGCCTGCCATTCCGAGCAAGGGCTCAGTTGGTGCCTCGGGCGATCTGGCGCCGCTTGCGCATCTCTCTCTCGTGCTGATTGGCGAAGGAGAAGCCCTGGCCGATGGTGAGATCATCACCGGCGCCGCCGCATTGCACCGGCTGGGCCTGGCGCCGTTGGCGCTGGGCCCGAAGGAAGGGCTGGCGCTGCTGAATGGCACGCAGGTCTCCACGGCCCTTGCCCTCTCTGGCCTGTTCCAGGCCCAGGGCCTGCTGCGCAGCGCGCTGACCGCGGGCGCCATGAGCGTGGATGCCGCGCGCGGCTCCGACACGCCGTTCGATCCTCGCATCCACGCCCTGCGCGGCCAGCCGGGGCAGATCCAGGCCGCCGCCACCTTGCGCGCCCTGCTGGAAGGCAGCGCCATTCGCGAAAGCCACCGGACTGGCGACACGCGCGTGCAGGACCCGTACTGCCTGCGCTGCCAGCCACAGGTGATGGGTGCCTGCATCGATCAGCTTACCCATGCCGCCACGGTGCTGGAGCGCGAGGCCAATGCGGTGACGGATAATCCCCTCGTCACGGCGGAGGGCGAAGTGCTCTCCGGCGGTAACTTCCATGCGGAGCCGGTGGCCTTCGCGGCGGACAACATCGCGCTCGCCATTGCCGAGATCGGCGCGCTTTCCGAGCGGCGCATCGCGCTGCTGACGGACCCCGTGCTGTCCGGCCTGCCGGCATTCCTTGTGCGTGAGGGCGGGCTGAATTCCGGCTTCATGATCGCGCAGGTCACGGCGGCGGCACTGGCCAGCGAGAACAAATCCCTCGCACATCCGCGCAGCGTGGACAGCATGCCGACCAGCGCCAACCAGGAAGACCATGTCAGCATGGCGACCGGCGCGGCGCTGCGCCTGGCCGAGATGGCCGACAACACGGCGGGCATCCTGGCGGTGGAGTTGCTCTCGGCCGCCCAGGGCATCGGCTTCCATCGCCCCCTCACCTCATCCGTTCCTCTTGAACAAGCGGTGGCGCTGGTGCGGGAGCATGCCGCGCCCTGGGATGAGGACCGCCACATGGCGCCCGACATCGCCGCCGTGAAGGCGATGGTCGAGCGTGGTATGTTTGCCAACTTCACTGACGGGGTCTGACACATGTTCGACCGGGTCTGGCTGAACGCACATCTCGCCACCATGGACGGCCCGGCGGATGCGCCGCTCGGGCAGATCCCGGATGGTGCCGTCGCCTCGAAGGATGGCCGCATCGCCTGGGTCGGCCGGCGCGCCGATTTGCCGCCGGATGCGGCGGCTGAGGTTATCGATTGCGGCGGCGCCTGGATCCTTCCGGGGTTGATTGACTGCCATACCCATCTCGTCTTCGGCGGCAACCGTGCCGCCGAGTTCGAGCAGCGCCTGGCCGGTGCCACCTACGAGCAGATCGCCCGCGAGGGCGGCGGCATCTTCTCCAGCGTGCGCGCCACGCGCGCCGCGAGTGAGGAGGCGCTGTACGAGGCCGCCCTGCCCCGGCTGCAGGGGCTGATGGCGGAGGGCGTGACAACGGTCGAGATCAAGTCCGGCTATGGGCTGGATCTGGAGAATGAGCTGAAGATGCTGCGCGTGGCCCGGCGGCTGGGCGAGAAGCAGGCCGTGCAGGTGACGACCACCCTGCTGGCCGCGCATGCTGTACCGCCCGGCTATGAGGGCGGCACCTCCGCCTTCGCCCGGCATGTGGCATGGTATATCATTCCAGCGGCCGCTGGCCTGGCCAATGCGGTGGACGCTTTCTGTGAGAAAATTGCATTTTCCCCAGAGGAAACCAGTTGGGTTTTCGATGCGGCCAGGAACGCCGGCCTGCCGGTGAAGCTGCATGCGGACCAGTTGTCCGATCTCGGCGGCGCGGCGCTGGCGGCGCGGTATGGTGCGTTATCGGCTGACCACCTCGAATATGCCAATCCCGAGGGGCTGCGGGCCATGGCGGAGGCCGGGACCGTTGCGGTGCTCCTGCCTGGGGCCACCTATTTCCTCCGGGAGAAGAAGCTTCCGGATATCGCAGCGATGCGGGAAGCAGGCCTTCGCCTGGCGCTGTCCACTGACATGAACCCCGGCTCGTCACCGGCGCGCTCGCTGCTGCTCATGCTCAACCTCGGCTGCACGCTGTTCCGCCTGACGGTAGAAGAGGCCCTTCTCGGCGTGACGCGGCATGCCGCGGCAGCCCTGGGGATGGCGGATCGCGGCGTGCTCCGCGCCGGCACCCGCTGCGACCTCGCGCTGTTCCGCATCGGGCGTCCGGCGGAGCTCTGCTACTGGATCGGTGGCAGCCCTGCCTGCGGGCGCGTCGTGAATGGCCGTTGAAGTCCTCGGCACGCCGTCTTTACCGAGACATTTCCAAGACAAAAAAGAGGTCTTCGCGACTTGGCGCGCCCAAAGAAGTATCTTATACAAGACTAGGAATGACATTAACCGAGTTTCGGTTAATTGTCGTATTGCAGCGCAGCATCAATAACTTAGCAAACAACGGATACTTGCAGTCCGGCCTGACGCCACGTATCTGCGTGGCTGCGGCGCCGCCAATTCCGCGCGGCGCCCGCCATCTCTAAAGTCAGGAGCAGCCGTATGGTCCAAGGCGCCAAAGCAGGCACCACCAAGCGTCGCGGCAGGCCGGGGCCGGCACCATCTCCCTCGAAGTCGGGGCCTTCGCGGAAGAATGAGGGCCTCACGCAGGAGCAGCTGCTCCAGGCCTATGACGACATGCTCCTCATCCGCCGATTCGAGGAAAAGGCGGGCCAGCTTTATGGCATGGGGCTCATCGGCGGCTTCTGCCATCTTTACATCGGCCAGGAAGCGGTCGTCGTCGGCATGCAGATGTGCCTGAAGCCGGGCGACCAGGTCATCACCTCCTACCGCGACCACGGCCATATGCTGGCCACCGGTATGGAGTCCCGCGGTGTCATGGCCGAGCTGACCGGGCGTAGCGGTGGCTACTCCAAGGGCAAGGGCGGCTCGATGCACATGTTCAGCCGCGAGAAGGGCTTCTTCGGCGGACACGGTATCGTGGGCGCCCAGGTCTCTCTCGGCACCGGCCTGGCCTTCGCCAATGCCTACCGCAACGACGGCTCGGTCTGCCTGACCTATTACGGCGACGGCGCGGCCAACCAGGGCCAGGTCTTCGAGAGCTACAACCTCGCGGCCCTGATGAAGCTGCCGGTCATCTTCATCATCGAGAACAACAAGTACGGCATGGGCACCAGCGCCGACCGTGCCTCCGCCTCCAAGGACCGTTCCAAGGACGGCAGCCCCTGGGGCATCCCGGGCGAGCAGGTGGACGGCATGGACGTGCAGGCCGTGCGCGAGGCCGGCATGCGCGCCGTGGCGCACTGCCGCGAGGGCAACGGCCCCTACATCCTGGAGATGAAGACCTACCGCTATCGCGGCCACTCCATGTCCGACCCGGCGAAGTACCGCACGCGCGAAGAAGTGCAGAAGATGCGCGAGCAGCACGACCCCATCGAGACGGTGCGCAAGCTCCTGCTGGACAACGGCATGGATGAGAGCCGCATCAAGGAAGTGGATGACAAGGTGAAGGCCATCGTGGCCGACGCCGCCGAGTTCGCGCAGACCTCTCCGGAGCCGGATGAGAGCGAGCTGTGGACTGACGTTCTGCTGGAGGCCCGCTGAGATGGGTGCGACGATCCTGATGCCCGCCCTCTCCCCGACCATGACGGAGGGGAAGCTGGCCCGCTGGCTGAAGAAGGAAGGCGACACCGTCGCCGCCGGTGACGTGATCGCCGAGATCGAGACCGACAAGGCGACCATGGAAGTGGAAGCCGTCGATGAAGGCACGCTGACCAAGATCCTGGTGCCCGAGGGCACCGAGGGCGTGGCCGTGAACTCCGCCATCGCCGAGCTGGATGGCGGTGATGGCAAGGCTGCCTCCGGCCCGACCGAGCCGGTCTCCAACGCCACCCGCGCGGGCGGCGAGACGGGCGAAGTGGCCAGGCAGGCCGAGGATAGCGGCGCCGTGGCCGCCAAGGGCGCAGCGAAGGGCGAGGGTTCCGCCCCAGCCACCGTCAAGACCCCGGAGCCGGAGCCTGAGAAGGACTGGGGCCCGACCAAGACCCAGACCGTGCGCGAAGCGCTGCGCGACGCCATGGCGCTGGAAATGCGCGCTAACCCCGATGTGTTCCTGATGGGCGAGGAAGTCGCCCAGTACCAGGGCGCCTACAAGGTCTCGCAGGGCCTGCTGGAAGAGTTCGGTGCGAAGCGCGTGATCGACACGCCGATCACCGAGCACGGCTTCACCGGCATGGCGGTGGGCGCGGCAATGTCGGGCCTGCGCCCGATCGTCGAGTTCATGACCTTCAACTTCTCCATGCAGGCCATCGACCAGATCATCAACAGCGCCGCCAAGACGCTGTACATGTCTGGTGGTCAGCTGGGCTGCCCCATCGTGTTCCGTGGCCCGAACGGCGCCGCGGCCCGCGTGGCCGCGCAGCACTCCCAGTGCTACGCCTCCTGGTACGCGCATGTGCCGGGCCTGAAGGTGGTGGCGCCGTGGTCGGCGGCCGATGCCAAGGGCCTGCTGCGCGCCGCCATCCGCGACCCGAACCCGGTCGTGTTCCTCGAGAACGAGATCCTCTACGGCCAGAGCTTCGAAGTGCCGGAGGATGACGACTTCATCCTGCCGATCGGCAAGGCGAAGATCGAGCGCAAGGGCAAGGACGTCACCATCGTCGCCTTCTCGATCGAAGTCGGGCTGGCGCTGAAGGCGGCGGAAAAGCTGGCTGAGGAAGGCATCGAGGCCGAGGTCATCAACCTCCGCTCGATCCGTCCGCTGGACATCGATACCATCGTTGCCTCGGTGAAGAAGACCAACCGCCTCGTCACCGTCGAGGAAGGCTGGGCCTTCTCCGGCATTGGCGGCGAAGTCGCGATGCAGGTCATCGAGAACGCCTTCGACTACCTCGACGCGCCCCCGGCGCGCGTGGCGGGCCTCGATGTGCCGATGCCTTACGCGGCGAACCTTGAAAAGCTGGCGCTGCCGACCGTCGAGCACGTGGTCGAAGCCGCCAAAAGCGTGACCTACAAGAAGTAAGAGGAAGCGGGACGATGGCCACCAACATCCTGATGCCCGCCCTCTCCCCGACGATGACCGAGGGGACTTTGGCACGCTGGCTGAAGAAAGAGGGCGAAGCGGTTAAGGCGGGCGACGTGATCGCCGAGATCGAGACCGACAAGGCCACCATGGAAGTCGAAGCCGTGGATGAAGGTATCCTCGGCAAGATCCTGGTGAAGGATGGCACAGAGGGCGTTCAGGTGAACGCCCCCATCGCCATTCTGGTCGAGGAAGGCGAGGAGGTTCCCTCCGGCGATGCCCCCAAGGCGGCGCCGAAGCAGGAAACCTCGCCGGAGAGCAAGCCGGCCACCGGTCCCGGCGAGCAGGAGCCGAAGGCGGCCACGGCGCCCGAGAACAAGCCGGCCCCCGCCGCTCCCGCCGCCGATAAGGGCGACCGCGTCTTCGCCTCTCCGCTGGCACGCCGCATCGCGCAGCAGGCGGGCATCGATCTTTCCGGCATCAAGGGCTCCGGCCCCAATGGCCGCATCGTGAAGGCGGATGTGGAAGGCGCTTCGGCCGCTCCGAAGCAGGCTGCCGCTCCGGCCGCCCAGCCTCAGCCCGCCGCGGCCCAGGCCCCCGCCGCCGCGCCGGCAAAGGCCCCTGCCCCCACCATCACCGCGCCGCATACGGCTGTGCCGAACAGCAGCATGCGCAAGGTCATCGCTCGCCGCCTGAGCGAGAGCAAATCCACCGTTCCGCACTTCTACGTCACGATGGATATCGAGATCGATGCGCTGCTGAAGCTGCGTGCCGACCTCAACTCCCGTGCGCCGAAGGAAGGTCCGGGCGCGTTCAAGCTCTCGGTCAACGACCTTGTCATCAAGGCAGCGGCCCGCGTGCTGCGGCAGTTCCCGAACGTCAACGCGTCCTGGACCGATGATGCGATCATCCAGTACCACGACGTCGATATCTCGGTGGCCGTGTCCATCCCCGATGGGCTGATCACGCCGATCGTCCGCAAGGCCGACCAGAAGGGCCTCGCCGCGATCAGCAACGAAATGAAGGACCTCGCTGCCCGCGCCAAGTCCGGCAAGCTGAAGCCCGAGGAGTTCCAGGGCGGCGGCTTCAGCATCTCCAACATGGGGATGTATGGGGTGAAAGACTTCTCCGCCATCATCAACCCGCCGCAGGCCGGCATCCTGGCGGTCTCCGCCGGGGAGCAGCGCCCCGTGGTGAAGAATGGCGCGCTGGCCATCGCCACGGTGATGACCTGCACCCTCTCCGTCGACCACCGCGTGGTCGATGGCGCGCTGGCGGCCGAGTTCATCGCGGCCTTCAAGAAGGTCGTCGAGGATCCGCTGAGCCTGATGCTCTGAGGCCAGCTTTGTGAGCCAGCATCCCGGCTTCACCCTGCGCGACGCCAAGCCACGCGATGCCGAGACGGTCCACCGTCTCGTCACCGCGCTGGCCGAGTACGAAAACCTGGGCCACGAGGTGAAGGCCTCGCCCCAGGATTTCTACGGCGCACTGGCGACGAAGCGCATCCGGGGTCTGATTGCGGAGGCCGATGGCGAACCCATCGGCTTCTGCCTCTGGTACGAGACCTTCAGCACCTTCACCGGCCGCGGCGGGCTCTGGATCGAGGATGTGTTCGTCGATCCGGCGCATCGCCGCCTCGGTGTGGGTTCCGCCTTCTTCAAAGAAGTGGCGAAGCGCGCGGTGGCTGAGGGCCACGCCCGTGTGGAATGGAATGTGCTCGACTGGAACGCGCCTGCCATCGCCTTTTATCGGCGGATCGGCGCGGTCGGGCAGGACGAATGGACCGATCAACGCCTGGCTGGTGATGCGCTGCATGCGCTCGCCGCCCAAGGCTGACGAGGACGAGAAACATGGCCGAGCAGTTCGACCTGGTGGTGGTGGGTGGCGGCCCGGGTGGCTATGTCGCCGCCATCCGCGCCGCGCAGCTGAAAATGAAGGTCGCGCTGGTGGAGCGCGAGCACCTGGGCGGCATCTGCCTCAACTGGGGCTGCATCCCCACCAAGGCGCTGCTGCGGGCCAGCGAAATCAATCACCTGCTGCACAATCTCGACGCCTATGGCTTCGCGGCGGATAACATCCGCTACGATTTCGCCAAGGTGGTGAAGCGCTCCCGCCAGGTGGCCGGGCAGCTCTCTTCCGGCGTGAAGGGCCTGCTGAAGAAGAACAAGGTCACAGTGTTCGATGGCCACGGCAAGCTGGCCGGCAAGGGCAAGCTCTCCGTCACCAAGGACAACAAGCCGGTCGCTGAGATCGAGGCCAAGCACATCATCCTGGCCACCGGTGCTCGCGCCCGCGTGATCCCGGGCATCGAGCCGGATGGCAAGCTGATCTGGTCCTACCGCGAGGCCCTCGCCCCCGACATCATGCCGAAGAAGCTGATCGTCATCGGCTCCGGCGCCATCGGCAGTGAGTTCGCGTCCTTCTTCCTGAACATGGGCGCCGAGGTCACGTTGATCGAGGCGATGGACCGCGTGCTGCCCGTCGAGGATGCCGAGGTCTCGGCCTTCGTGAAGAAGGCGTTCGAGAAGCAGAAGATGAAGGTCATCACCGGCGCCAAGGTGCAGGGCGTGCGGAAGAATGGCGAGGGCGTCTCCGCGATCGTCGAGGTGGATGGCAAGGTGCAGGAGCTGACGGCGGACCGGCTGATCTCCGCGGTCGGCATCGTCGGCAATGTCGAGAATCTCGGCCTTGAAGGCACGAAGATCAAAGTCGAGAAGACCCACATCGTCACCGACGAGTACGGGCGCACGGGTGAGGATGGCGTCTATGCCATCGGCGACCTGACCGGCGCGCCCTGGCTGGCGCACAAGGCCTCCCATGAAGGCATCATCGTGGTGGAGGCCATTGCCGGGCTGCACCCGCATGCCATGGATGTCTCCAACATCCCGGGCTGCACCTATTGCCGCCCACAGGTCGCCTCGGTGGGCCTGACCGAGGCCAAGGCCAAGGAAGCCGGCTACGACGTGAAGGTCGGCCGCTTCCCCTTCATCGGCAATGGCAAGGCCATCGCCATGGGCGAGCCCGAGGGCTTTGTGAAGACCGTCTTCGACGCGAAGACCGGTGCGCTGCTCGGCGCCCACATGGTGGGCCCGGAAGTCACCGAAATGATCCAGGGCTACACCATCGCGCGTACCCTGGAGACGACGGAGGCGGAGCTCATCCACACCGTCTTCCCCCACCCCACCGTCTCGGAAGCCATGCATGAGTCGGTGCTTGATGCCTATGGCCGGGTGATCCACATCTAAGGCCGTCGGGGCCTGAATGCTCGCATCCAGGCCCCGATTGCTCCTATAGAGGGGTTTAGCGGCGAAGCTGAGCCGCTGCCTGAACAGTACCGGGGTTCCTGATGGCCACGCGTATTCTGATCGATCACCGGGCCGGCGGCGCGGTTTCCAATGCCGGCGGCACCCCGAAGCCCGTGGCTCCCGTTGAGTTGCCCGCACATCTGCGTGCCGCCGTCGAGGCTGTCGAGCCCGCGCCGGAAGCCAAGAAGCCGCTCCGTCACCCGGAGAAGGCCCACCGCCCGGATAATCCCATCAAGCGCAAGCCTGACTGGATCCGGGTAAAGGCGCCCACTCACCCCATCTATCACGAGACGCGCAACCTGATGCGCGAGAACAAGCTCGTGACGGTGTGCGAGGAAGCGGCCTGCCCGAATATCGGCGAGTGCTGGTCCCAGCGTCACGCGACCATGATGATCATGGGCGAGATCTGCACCCGCGCCTGCTCCTTCTGCAACATCACCACCGGCATGCCCAAGCATCTGGACCCGGACGAGCCGCGCCGCGTGGCCGATGCCGTGGCCCAGCTCGGCCTGCGCCATGTGGTGATCACCAGCGTGGATCGGGACGACCTGAAGGATGGCGGCGCGCGGCATTTCGCGGAGGTCATCGCGGCTATCCGCAAGGCCGCGCCGGAGACCACCGTCGAGATCCTGACGCCTGACTTCCTCCGTAAGGATGGCGCGCTGGAAATCGTGATCGAGGCCAAGCCGGACGTCTTCAACCACAATCTGGAGACGGTGCCGAAGCTCTACCCGAGCATCCGCCCCGGCGCGCGCTACTTCCATTCCCTGCGCCTGCTGGACCGGGTGAAGGAGCTGGACCCCTCCATCTTCACCAAATCCGGCGTGATGGTCGGCCTGGGCGAGACAAAGATCGAAGTGCTGCAGGTCATGGACGACATGCGCAGCGCCGACATCGATTTCCTGACCATCGGCCAGTACCTGCAGCCGACCGTGAAGCACGCGGCGGTAGACCGCTTCGTGGAGCCGGCCGAGTTCGAGGATTACGCCCGCCTTGCGCGCGGCAAGGGTTTCCTGCTGGTCTCGGCCACGCCCCTCACCCGCTCCTCCTACCATGCGGACCGGGATTTCGCGGCCCTGCGGGATGCGCGTAACGCCAAGCTGGGCCTCCTTCCCCAGGGCGCCGTCAAGACCAGCGCGGCCTGATGCCTACCCACGCCGAGAAGCGCGTCCTGCGCTATACGCCGGAGCAGATGTTCGACCTAGTAGCGGATGTACGCCGCTACCCGGAGTTCCTGCCGTGGTGCGTTGCCTCCCGCATCGTCAGCCACACTGATACGGAACTGCTGGCGGACCTGACCATCGGTTTCAAGATGTTCCGGGAAACCTTCCGCTCCCGCGTGCAGCTGGACCGTCCGCGCGAGGTGCGGGTGCAGTATGAGAACGGTCCCTTCCGGTACCTGAACAACACCTGGAAGTTCACCCCGGTCGAAGGCGGCACGGAAGTCGATTTCTTCGTCGATTTCGAATTCCGCAGTGCGTTGCTGCAAGCCGTGATCGGCGTGGTTTTCAACGAGGCGGTGCGCCTGATGGTGCGCAGCTTCGAAAGGCGGGCGATGATCCTCTATGGACGCAAGCCAGCCCCTTCCGTGACTCCCGCGGCCGGTAATCCGGCCACGCGGAGTTGATGAACACCCCTGGGCTCACTCCAAATCCGGCTTGCTGTGCGAATTTATCTCACAATTTTTGTCGTACTCTTGGTTGCCCTGTTCTGGGGCCTGCCAACCCTCATCGACCTTCGCGCCGATGGCGTTGGCTGGTTGAGCTGGACGCCAGAAGCTGGCGCCCCGGCCTGGACCTATGCCCGGCGGGCGTTAGAGTTGCTCGCCATCGTCGCGGGGCTGCTGTTCCTGCGCCGGGCATGGAAGCAATTCTGGCGGGCTCTGGCTGACTGACCAGCCCGCCGTTCATCCGAACGAGGGTTATCGCTTCATGGTCCATGCTCCCGCCCGCCCGCCCGTTGGGGCGCCGCCGGTCCGCATCAACCTGTATTCCGACACGCAGACCCGGCCCACCGCGGCGATGCGTGATGCGATGATGGCGGCGGAGGTGGGCGACGAGCAGTTCGGCGACGACCCAACTGTGAATGCGCTGTGCGACCGCATGGCCGCGCTGATGGGCAAGCAGGCCGCGATCTTCCTGCCCTCCGGCACTATGTGCAACGTGATCGCCATTCTGACCCATTGCCGCCCTGGCGATGAGGTGCTGGCACATGAGACGGCGCACATCCTCTCCAGCGAAGGGGGTGTGCATGCTGCCCTGGCTGGGACACAGATCCATCCCTTGCAGGGTGAGCGCGGCATGTTCAGCGCGGAGACGCTGCGTGCGGCGATTCGTCCTCACACCCGGTACGCCCCGCCGCAGCGCCTGTTGGAAGTGGAGCAAACCGCCAATATCGGCGGCGGCGCCATCTGGCCACAGGCGGAACTGAACGCCGTCGTCGCCCTGGCCAGGGCCGAGGGCTGGTCCACGCATATGGACGGTGCGCGCCTGATGAACGCCGTGGTCGCCACCGGTATTCCGGCCGCCGAAATGGCGGCTGGCTTCGACTCGGTCTGGCTGGATTTCACCAAGGGCCTTGGCGCGCCGCTGGGCGCGGTGCTGGCCGGTTCCAGCGAATTCATCGGTCAGGCTTGGCGGTGGAAGCAGCGCCTGGGTGGTTCCATGCGCCAGGCCGGCATCTGTGCCGCCGGCTGCCTTCACGCGCTGGACCACCATATCGACCGGCTGGCCGACGATCACGCCAACGCCAAGGCCCTCGCCCGTGGGCTGCGGCAGATCCCAGGCGTGACGGTAGAGGAGCCGGAGACCAACCTGGTTTTCTTCGACACCAGCGGCGCCGGGCTCCCTTCGGCCAGTCTTGTTGCCGCCCTGCGCCTTCAGGGCGTGCAGATTTCCATGCTGGGCGGACGCATCCGCGCCTGCATGCATCTGGATGTCACCTCGGCCATGGTGGAGGAGACGCTGTCGATCATTCGCGAAGCAGTGGCGAAAGCGTAGCCTGGAAACGCTTTCAAGTCTTGCCCATCGCTCGACATGCTGGAAGGGCCGGAGCCCTTCCAGCTTTCACCGCTGCGCGTTGGCGGCTTAGTCCTTCCCGCCCAGGCGGGCCAGGAGCCGCGCATGGCTGCGGGCCCCGGAATGCAGGCAAGCCAGCTCGAACTTCTCGTTCGGGCTATGCACCTGGTCGTCATGCAGCCCGAAGCCCATCAGCAGGCTGTCCAGCCCCAGGATGCGCTTCAGGCTCTCGACCACCGGAATTGAGCCGCCGCCACCAGCGAGCACCGCCGGCTTGCCGAATTCATCGGCCAGGGCATGCCGCGCGGCGTCCAGGTAAGGCGAATCCGTGGGCACCGAGAGGCCGGGCGTGCTGGCGAAGACCTGCAGCTCGAAGGTGGCGTCGGCCGGAATGCGCGCCTGAACGAACTGGCGGATGCCCTCGATGATCTTCGCCGGCTCCTGCCCCGGCACGAGGCGGCAGGACAGCTTGGCATGGCCCTCGCAGGCGATGACGGTTTTGGAGCCCTCGCCCATATAGCCGCCCCAGATGCCGTTGATATCGGCTGTCGGGCGCGCCCACATGCGCTCGGGGGCGGATCGGCCCTTCTCGCCGCTGGGCACGGAGAGTCCCTGGGAGCCGAGGAACGCCGCTTCGTCGAAACCCAGCGCATCCCATGCCGCGCGCTGGTTGGCGCCGGGCTCAATGACGCCGTCATAGAAGCCAGGAATCTGGATGCGGCCATCCTCATCCTTCAGCTCACCCAGCATCTTCGTCAGGATGTTCAGCGAATTACCGGCAGAACCGCCATACAGGCCGGAATGCAAATCCCGCGCGCCGACGCGCAGGTCGATCTGCACATAGACCATGCCGCGCAGGCTGATGGTCAACGCGGGCTCATTGAAGCCCCACATGCTGGTGTCGCTGATTAGCGCCACATCAGCCTTGAGGATGTGCTTCTCGGCTTCCAGCACCGCGTCGAGGTTCGGGCTGCCGACTTCTTCCTCGCCTTCCACCACCACGGTGATACGCACGGGCGGGCCGCCGGCCACCTTGTTCCAGGCGCGCAGGGCGGAAAGCCAGGTCAGGCACTGGCCCTTATCGTCCACCGCGCCACGTGCCACGACCCGGCGGCCGTGGGGGCCATCGACGATGGCCGGCTCGAAGGGCGGGCTGGTCCAGAGTTCCAGCGGCTCCGGCGGCTGCACGTCGTAGTGGCCGTAAATGAGGATATGCGGCGCATCCGGCCCCGGGCCGGGATGGGTGGCGATGACCACCGGATGCGTCGGCGTCTCTCGAAGCCCGACGGTGAAGCCGAGTTCGGCGAGCTGCTCACCCATCCAGGTGGCGGCGGCCCGGCAGTCGGGGGCATGCGCCGTCTGGGCGCTGATGCTGGGGATGCGCAGCCATTCGAGGAGGCTGGCTTCGGTTTCGGCCCTGGCCGCGTCCAGCGTGGCGAGGACCTGTTCGAGTTGAGCGTTCGGCATGGTTCGCCCAGTCTCGCGCCGTAAGCCGGGGCGGCGCAAGCCGCCCCGTTCACGGTCAGGCCGCGGCGGCGATGGCCAGGAAATCCGCCGCCACCAGGCTCGCGCCGCCCACCAGCGCGCCATCCACATGCGGCAGCGCCAGGATGGCCTTGGCATTGCCCGGCTTCACGGAGCCACCATAAAGGATGCGCAGCGTGCTGCCGGCCTGGCCGAAGCGCTTCTCCAGCTCCGCGCGGATGCGCGCATGCATGGCGGCGATATCCTCCTCAGTCGGCGTGCGGCCGGTGCCAATGGCCCAGACGGGCTCATAGGCCACAACGCCGCCAGCAGCGGCGAATCCATCCGGAAGGCTACCGGTCAGCTGCCCGGCGACAACCTCTTCCGCCTCACCCGCCAGACGCTGCGCCTCGCTCTCGCCCACGCAGACCACGGGCGTCAGCTTGCTGGCCAGGCCCGCTTCCGCCTTGGCCCGCACCTCGGCATCCGTCTCGCCATGGTCGGCGCGGCGCTCCGAGTGGCCCAGGATGACGAAGCTGGCGCCGAGATCGGCCAGCATGGGGGCGGAGACGTCGCCGGTATGCGCGCCCTTCGGATTGGCATGGCAGTCCTGCGCGCCCAGCGCCACGGCCTTGCCCTGAAGCGCGGCGGCGACCGGCGAGAGGTGCACGAAGGCCGGGCAGACCAGCAGGTCGGCACCCGGCGCCGTGCCGGCGGCCACCCCTTCCGCCAGCTCCCGCACGGAGGCCAGGGTGCCGTGCATCTTCCAGTTTCCGGCGATGAGGGGGCGTACGCCTGGGGTCATTTGGGCATCCTCTCGTATGATTCGGTTCCTGCTCCCGGCGCTACCCGTGACGGCAGGGTTTGGCAACCGCCCCCCTTTTCCCTATGGTCCGCCCCGCCTCCTCTTCTTGTGGGATACGATGCTCACCGCACTGCGCCGCCTCGCTGGTACCTGGTTCGCCAAGGCCCTCTTCCTGCTGCTGATCCTGTCCTTCGCCATCTGGGGCATTGAGGACATCGTCCGGAATTTCGGCGCCGATAATTCGCTCGCCAGGGTGGATGAGGAACGGATCGAACTGCCAGAGGCGCAGCTTGCCGCGCGGCGCGAGATCACGCGCGTGCAGCGGCAGCTCGGCGGCTCCTTCGAGATCACGCCGCAAATGTCCCAGGCTATCGCCCGGCAGGCGGTGGAAGGGCTGGTGATGGATCGTGTGCAGCGGCAGGAAGCCGCGCGCCTGGGCGTCGCCACCCCGGACCAGGCACTGCAGGAATATGTCTGGAGCATTCCCGCCTTCCAGGGCGCCGATGGTCGCTTCAACCGTCTGGCGCTGGACAGCTTCCTGCGCACGAACAGCCTGAGCGAAGCCGAGTTCCTCAACCTGCTGCGCGCCGACCTGCAGCGCCAGCAGCTTGTCGGCGCCGTCCGCTCCGGCGCGGCGGGCCCTGATTCCATCATCAAGCCGCTGCTCGTATGGCAGCAGGAACGGCGCGTGGCCGATCTGGTGGCCCTGCCCTTCGCCGATGCGCCGGAGCCCGCCGCGCCAGATGAGGCGCAGCTCCGCCGGTTCCACGAGAACAATCCGGACCGTTTCTCGGCGCCCGAATATCGCAAGGTCGCGGTCGTCACCCTCTCCCCCCTCACCGTTGCGGGCGAGATCAACCCGACCGAGGAAGATCTGCGCGCCTGGTACGAGGCACATCGCGGTACCTACGAGACGGCCGAGCGCCGCACGCTGGAACAGGCCGTGATGCAGAGCAAGGAAGCGGCCGAGGCCATCGCCACCCAGTGGCGCGGCGGCGCCGATTTCGCTGCCATCGAGACGGCGGCGCAGGCGGCCGGCGGCCAGGCCCTGACCCTGGGCGAAATGGACCGCGCCTCTCTGCCGGTGCCGGAGCTGGCCGAGGCTGCCTTCGCCCTGGCGGCGGACGGCGTGAGCGCACCGGTGCAGACGCCCTTCGGCTGGCACGTCATCAAGGTGACGGCGATCGCCCCTGGCAGCACCCGCAGCTTCGAGGAAGCGCGGGACGACGTGACCATGGCGCTGAAGAGCGAGCGCGCAGCCGATCTGGCCTATGAGCGGGCCAATGAGGTGGAGGATTCACTGGCCAGCGGCGCCACCCTGGCCGAGGTGGCCCAGCGCTTCGCCCTGCCCATCGCGAACGTCACCGTGGATGCGCGTGGCACGCAGCAGGACGGCACCGCCGCCAACATGAACATGGATGGCGCGGCGCGGGACATCGCCCTGCGCGCCATCTTCGCCGCCGAGACCGGGCAGGCTCCGCGTCTGGCCGAGGCCGGGCAGACGGGCCTGTACGCCTTCGAGTTGCAGGAAGTCATTCCCTCCGCGCTGAAGCCCTTCGAGGCCGTGGCGGAGCAGGTGCGCGCCGCCTACCTCAACGATGCCCGCCGCCGCAGCCAGGAGGAACGCGCCGCCGCCCTGCTCGCTGCCGTGCGCGGCGGCAAGCCGCTGGCCGAGGC
>JH599948.1 GCA_000245075.1 Acetobacteraceae bacterium AT-5844 | reverse complement strand
CGGGCGTCGCCGCGACCCGGCTGGGCCGGCATGAGGCGGGCACGCCGACGGTCCCCTGGCGCACCCCGGCGCCAGAGCCCGGCAGCACGGCGCCCTTCGATTCCGTGCTGCTGATCGATGCGCTGGACCGCATCGCGGCCCGGGCCGCCTTCGCTGCCGCCACCGCCGGCTTCGCCGTGCCGGATGGCGGCGATACCGGCGGCATCTACGACCTCGCCTATGCCTTTCCCGGTGACGATGCCGCCCAGCGCATCGCGCATCGCCGTCCGGGATGGGCGGACCTCGCCCGCACCGCTCCATAAGCAAGAAAACAGGAAACTCCGCATGACACAGTTGACCAGACGCTCCGCCCTCGCACTCCCCCTGGTCCCGCTGCTCGCCGGCGCGGCCGCGGCGCAGCAGCCGGCATGGCCGACCCGGGCCGTCAGCATCGTCGTCGCCTTTGCGCCGGGCGGCGCGGCCGACGTGATCGCCCGCATCCTGGCCCAGCGCCTGTCGGAGCAGCTTGGCCAGGCCGTGGTGGTCGACAACCGCGTCGGCGGTGGCGGCACGATTTCGGCGGCCACCGTCGCGCGCGCGGCGCCCGATGCGCACACCGTCCTTCTCCTCACCTCCGCCCATGCGGTGAATGAGAGCCTGGCGAAGAATCGCGGCTATGAGCTGGAGCGGGACCTGACGCCGGTCGTGCAGTTCGCCGCCACGCCCTATTGGCTCCTCGTGCCGCCGGACCGGCCCACCACGCTCGCCGGCCTGCTGGAGCTTGCGAAGAAGCAGCCGGTGACCTTCGCCTCGGGCGGCCCGGGCGGGCTCACCCATCTGCTGGGCGAGATGTTGAAGCAGGAAACCAAGCTCGACCTCATCCACGTGCCCTATCGCGGCAATGCGCCGGCCGTGAACGATCTGATGGCCGGCCGCGTGGACATGTTGTTCGACAATACCGGCACCGTGCTGGAATACGTGAAGGCCGGCAAGTTGCGCGTGCTGGCCTCGACCTCCCCGCAACGGCTGGCGGCGACACCGGACGTGCCGACCATGCTGGAACTGGGATTCAAGGATTTCAACGTCAGTGCCTGGCTCGGCCTCGCCGTGCCGGCGGGCACCGATCCGGCCCTCGTGCGGCGGCTCTACGAGGAAGTTGCGAAGGCGATGAATGAGCCTGCCGTGCGCAACCGCCTGATCTCCGTCGGTGCCGAGCCCGCCTTGAAGGGTCCCGCCGATTTCCAGGCATTGGTGAAGAGCGAGATCCCGCGATGGGGCGCGGTGATCCAGGCCGGCGGCATCACCGCGGAGTAAGGCGATGTCCTTCGCGACCCAGCGTAGCCCGGTTGGCCGCACGGGCCTGACCGTCTCCCGCCTTGGTATGGGCGGCGGCAGCCTGATCAGCGCGGCCGGCGCGCAGGGCGTCCGGAACATCCTGGACGCTGCCTGGGACGCGGGCCTGCGCTATTTCGACACGGCGGCGCTCTATGCCGCCGGCGAGAGCGAACGGCGCCTCGGCGCTGCGCTGCGCGAGCGACCGCGCGGGGAGTTCGTGCTTTCCACCAAGATTGGCCGCTATGCCGGTGCGAACGGCGATATCTTCGACTACAGCGCGGCGGCGACCGAGGCCGCTATCGAAGCGAGCCTGGGCCGCCTGGGGCTGGACCGCATCGACATCGTCTTCATCCATGACGTGATCCCGGCGCTGCATGGCGAGGCATTCGAGCACCGCTTCGCCGAGGCCATGGCTGGTGCCTGGCCTGTGCTCCGCCGGATGCGGGAGGAGGGCCGCATCGGGGCTGTCGGCATCGCGTTACGTGAACCCGCGATTGCGCTGCGCTTCCTGCAGGAAGCAGATTTCGACTGCTGCATGCTGGCGGGGGGATGGACGTTGCTGCAACACGAGGCGCTCTCCGCCCTGCTGCCGCATTGTGCCATGCATCAGACGGCGGTGATGGTAGCCGCCCCCTTTGATACCGGCATCCTCGCGACCGGCCCGGTGGCCGGCGCGCGTTACGCCTACCGGCCCGCGCCGCCGGATATCATGAACCGTGCCGCGCAGCTGCAGGCGATCTGTGCCCGGTATGGCCTTCCGCTGGCCGCCGCGGCGCTGCGCTTTCCGCTGCTGCACCCTTCCGCCGCCAGCGTCGTCGCCGGTCACCAGACGATTGCCGAATTGCAAGCCAATCTGCGCCTTCTCGACCAACCCGTGCCTCAGGCGCTTTGGCGGGACATGGTAGCCGCAGGACTGCTGCCAGCCGATTTGCCACTCGGTTCATCGTCAACAGAACGGGGATAGGGGGATTGCCAATGATCACGTGTCGTGCCTTGGCCGCCCTCGACGGCGCGGTCACGATCTCCGTCGCCTCGCCCGCCACGATGGCCTTTGCCGCAGACAGCGAAGGCCGCTTCGTACCCTATGAGGGCGCGCGCGTACGCGGCCAGGGGCCCCTGGCCGAAGCGCGTCACGCAGCGAGCCCTGGCAGAGCCGCCGTGGTGTCCAGTCATGCGCGGGAACGCTCAAGGGTCTGAGCCTGGGCGAGAAGCCCGGCTGCGATTTCCCCCTTCATATGGTCGAGGAAATTGCGGATCAGCGGAATCTCGGAAAACTCGCGACGCCAGATCATCCAAGCCTTGCGGAGCACCGGCTGGCCATCGGCGAAATGCAGGGGCGTGGAATAAAGCTGCCGTGACTGCCCGACGAAGTTCGGCGCCAGGAAGATGCCATAGCCGAGCCCGTTGGCGATCATCTCAAGGCAGGTGTCGCCGTGATTGGCGCGCATGCCGATCAGCGGCCGCACGTGGAAATGGCTCTGCCACCAACGCTTCACAAGACGGCGCGCAAAGGGATCGCTCAGATAAGCGATCTGCGGCGTTTGCGGCAGCGCCTCCAGCGCGATGGGCGCAGCATGCACCAGGCAGGCCTGCTCGCTACCAATCAGCGCATGCTCGAAGCCGTTTTCCCCTTCGCCGCGGATGAAACCGACGTGAATCTCGCTACGCTCCAGCCGGCGCACCAGGCCGTCGCTGATATCGGTCGCTATGTCGAAGGCCGCTTCCGGATAGGCCTGCTGGAAGCGGCGCAGGCAGGGTGGCAGCAAGTGGCGGGCGAAGCCGTTGGTCATGCCGAGCCGCACCGTGCCCGAGGTCCCGCTGCCCAGCCGTAACAGGTTGCGGCGGATGTCCATCAGCTTCGCCAACATCTGCTCAGCTTCATCGGCGAGGTAGTTGCCCTCAGGCGTGAGACTGATGCCCTTGGAGGTGCGCAGCACCAGGCGCACGCCGAGCGCTGCCTCGATGCTCTGCAGCTTTTTCGACAGGTTGGGCTGGCTCATGAACAGCCGCTCCGCGGCGCGGGTGACGTTGGGCGTGCGCCGCAACTCGGCAATGATTTTCCAGCTGGCTTCGTCCACCGCTACTTCCCTCGAGCCATTCCAATCTGGAATAGCTTTCGATGAAAGACAACAATTTTACAGTCTCGGGATCTTCTTCTATGACCGGACTAGTCGGTGCAGCACGGATTCAGCGCGCCGAATTAATATTTCTGGGCATGGCAAGAAACCCAGCGACAAAGGGGTAGAAACGTCATGGTTGAATGGCGCCCCACTTGCCATGCGTTCAAGAATTTTCCCGATGGATGCTGGCGTCCAGGGCAAGAAGGGGCGGCATGATCTACCACCATCTTTATAAGAACTTCGCAAAGCGGGAACAGGTGACGGTCGGACTGATCGGCGCCGGCGCCTACGGCACCGCCATCGTCACACAGGACCCGTACACCCCACGCATGACAGTGGCGGCGGTGGCCGACCTGTCGCTGGCCGCAGCTCGGGGCGCCTACGACAAGGCGGGCTTCGACCCGGCCCTGCTGGTGGAATGCGACACGGTAGAGGCCGCCGAGGCAGCCATCGCCGCCGGCAAGCGCGTCTATACCGATCGCTGCGACATCATCGCCGGCATCAAGGCCCTCGACATGGTGTGCGAGAGCACCGGCACACCCGAGGCCAGCGCCCGCTACGCGGTGGATGCCATCCGCCAGGGCAAGCACGTAGCGATGATCACCAAGGACTGCGACGTCACCATCGGTCCGATCTTGAAGAAGATGGCCCGTGAGGCTGGCGTCGTCTACACGCCGGTCGATGGCGACCAGCACGGGCTGCTGATCCAGCTCTATGAATGGGCCAAGTCGGTGGGCCTCACCGTGCTGAGCGGCGGCAAGGCGACGGACGGTGAATTCGTCTATGACCGCGCTGCCGGCACAGTACGCATCAAGACCGACAAGAAGATCCACGCCCCCGCGGTCGAGGTGATCGAGGTCGCCGAGGAAGACCGTCCCTGGATGGAGATGATCCCCGAGGGTCGTTCGGAAGAATACATCGCCCACCGCAAGCGCATCCTGGCGCGGCTGCCGCAGCCCGGCGCCTATGACCTCTGCGAGATGACGGTGGCCGCCAATTACACCGGCCTGGCCCCGGCGGTGGACACGCTGATTCACGCGCCGCTGCGCATCACCGAGATCCCGGTCGCCTATGCGACCACTGCACTGGGCGGCATCTTCATGAATCCGGGCACGCTGGATCTGGCCACCTGCCTGCGAGCGCCTGACGAATCCGGCCTGGGCGGCGGTGTCTTCCTGGTGGTGCGCTGTGACAATGCCTATTCCAATCACGTACTGACCACCAAGGGGCAGATCGCCAATTATGACGACAGCACCGCGGTCATCTACCGCCCCTACCACCTGTGCGGCGTCGAGACCTCCAGCACCATTCTGGTGGCCGGGCTGCTCGGCCTCGACACTGGCTCGGACGATTTCCTGCCGCGCTACGACCTGGTGAAGGTCGCGGCGCGCGATATCGCCGCCGGCGAGGTGTTCGGCAATGACCACAGCCAGCAACTGACAGGGCGTATCGTTCCGGCGCAGCCGGTGGCGCCTGGCAATGCCGCCTGCGCGCATCTGCTGACCGGCAACCGCGCCCGTATCGCGATCCCGGCAGGCACGCTGATTACCTACGACATGGTCGAGGAGCCGGCCGGCTCGCTGCTCTGGAAGCTACGGCGCCTGCAGGACAAGACCTTCCTGGCCTGATCGTCGCCCTCACCTCGCGAAACGTCCGAGAGTAAGAAAGAAACAAGATGCTCGCCATATTGGCTTGGCTGACGGTCATCGTGTTCATGGCGTTGATCCTGACCAAGAAGATGCACCCCTTCACGGCCATCGTGCTGATCCCGGTGCTGTTTGCCGTGATCGGCGCGATGCTGGGCCTTTACGCGGCGCCCACGGCGAAGACGCTGAAAATGCCGGTCGAGGCGGTGACGCTGTGGGACCAGATCAGCGTGCTGGGCACCTGGATCAAGCAGGGGCTGACCCGGACCTCGGGCACGGCCTTCATGCTGTTCTTCGCCATCATGTTCTTCTCGCTGATGTTGAATGTCGGGCTGTTCGATCCGCTGGCGCGCAAGATGGTGCATCTGGCCAAGGGAGATCCGTTGAAGGTGCTGGTGGCCACCAGCATCCTGGCCACCATCGTCTCCATGAGCGGTGACGGCACGACAACCACGCTGATCTGCTGCACAGCGCTTATTCCGGTCTATCGCAAGCTCAACCTGAAGATGATGCATCTGGGCGTGCTGCTCATCCTGCAGAACACGATCCTGAACCTGCTGCCCTGGAGCGGGCCGACGGCGCGCGTCATTGCGGTGATCGAGGGCATCGACGTGCAGCGGCTGCTGAACGGGCTGCTGCCGGGGATGATCCTATCTAGCCTCTTTGTCACCGCCGGCGCCTATGTCCTGGGCCTGGCTGAGCGTCGGCGCCTGGGCGTGCAACATCTGTCGGATGCCGATATCGATGCCATCTTCGCCAACACCACCAGCGAGCAGGATGCGCTGAAGCGGCCGCAGCACACGCTGGTCAACGGCCTGCTGACCTTCGCCTCCCTGGCTCTGCTGATCAGCGGGACCTTCGACCCGGTCTTCATCTTTCTCGTCGGCACCGTGCTGGCGTTGGTCGTGAACTACAAGACGCTGGCCGAGCAGAAGGACCGACTCTACGCCAATTCGGGCGAGGTTCTGGCCACCGTCATCATGGTCATCGGTGCCGGCGTCTTCATGGGGCTGTTCACCAATTCCGGCATGTCCGATGCGTTGGCCGGAAGCCTCGTCAACGTGGTGCCGACCGCCATGGGCCGCTTCTGGGGGCTGATCGTGGTGCTGATCTCGGCGCCTGGCGGCTTCTTCCTCTCCAACGACGCCTTCTTCTATGGCGTGCTGCCGGTGTTGGTCCAGGCCGGCAAGCTCTATGGCTTCACGCCCTTCGAGGTCGGCTTCGCCTCGCTGCTTGGGCAGGCCTTCCACATGCTGAGCCCGCTGACCGCCTTCATCTATCTGCTGCTCAGCATGACCCAGCTGGACATGGGGGAGTGGCAGCGCGCCTGCTTCGGCTGGTGCCTCGCCATCTTCGCGATCTTTATTGCCTCGGCGCTGATCTTCGGGCTGGTGCCCCTGTACCGCTGAGCACGGAAGACAGGCGCCGGCGGCCCATTCGGCACCGGCCGGCGCCATCCTTGGAGGTGAGACCCATTGTCACGCCGTATTGTCCTGCTCCATGCCACGCCCGTCGCCATGGCGCCGATCCAGTCCGCCTTCGCCGAGCTGTGGCCGGACGCTGAGACCGTCAACCTGCTCGACGACGGGCTGAGCCTGGACCGCAGCCGCGAACCTGACCTGTCCGAGACAATGATCGAGCGCTTCGTCGAATTCGGCCGCTACGGCTATCGCATGGGGGCGGACGGAATTCTCGTCACCTGCTCGGCCTTCGGTCCGGCCATCGACAGGTTGAGCGCGGTGCTGCCCGTCCCGGTGCTGAAGCCGAACGAGGCCATGTTCGAGGCGGCCCTGGCTCAGGGCCAGAACATCGGCATGCTCGCCACCTTCGGCCCGGCGGTCGGCACCATGACTGATGAGTTCGAGGAGTTTGCCGCGCAGGGCAGCCGCCAGGCGCGTCTGAAGACCATACTGGTGCACGATGCCATCGACCTGCTGCGAAAGAACGACGCCGAGAGCCACAATCGCCTGGTCGCGGCGCGCGCGCCGGAGCTGGCAGGGATGGATGCGATCATGCTGGCGCAGTTCTCCACATCCCGTGCCGCGGCGGCCGTTCGCCAGCTGGTATCCGTGCCGGTGCTGACCGCGCCGCATGCCGCGGTAAAGCGCATGCGCGCCATGATTGATGCCCGGGTAGGCTCCTGAACTGCGGTCTGAGGAAAGGAACGAGCATGCGCCTCGGCGTCATTGCGGATGATTTCACGGGCGCCACGGATATTGCCGGCTTCCTGGTGGCCAATGGGCAGCGCACCGTGCAGTTGAACGGCATCCCGTCGGCCGACCTGCAGGTCGATGCCGATGTGGCCGTCATTAGCCTGAAAACCCGTTCTTGCCCGGTCAAGCAGGCGGTGTCGGAGAGCCTGGCGGCGTTGGACTGGCTTAAGGCACGCGCCTGCGCACAGTACTTCTTCAAGTACTGCTCCACCTTCGACAGCACGCCTCACGGCAATATCGGCCCGGTCACCGATGCGCTGCTGGCCGCGCTGGAGCAGAATTTCACGGTGGTCTGCCCTGCGCTTCCGGTGAATGGCCGCACGATCTACAACGGCTATCTGTTTGTGAACGGCGTGCCGCTCGATGAATCCGGCATGCGCCACCACCCCATCACCCCCATGACCGACGCCAACCTTATGCGGCTCATGGAGGCCCAGTCCCAAGGCAAAGCAGGCAATGTGCCGAGCGCCGTCATGGACCAGGGTGCAGATGCGGTTCGCCACACATTGGCTTCCCTGAAGCAAAAGGGCTTCCGCTATGCCGTGCTGGATGCCCTGCATGACGTGCATCTGGCCACCATGGGGCAAGCCTTGACCGACATGAGGCTGGTGACCGGCGGCTCCGGCTTAGCGAATGGAATGGCTCGCGTATGGCCTGGCGTAGGCGACGCCGCAGCCGAGGGCCGGCCGGCCAAGGGCCGCGCTGTGATCCTGTCGGGCTCCTGCTCGCAGATGACCAATGCGCAGGTCGCTGCCTATTGCGCCGAGGCGGCTTCACTATCTGTCTCGGTCGAGCGCTGTCTGGCCGAGCCTGGATATGCGCAGGAATTGGCCGACTGGGTGATGGCTCAGCCCCACGCTGGTCTGGCCCCGCTGGTGTACGCGACAACTGAACCCTCACAGCTTAAGGCGGTGCAGGATAAGTTTGGGGCGGCGAAGGCCAGCGAGGCCGTGGAGCGAACCTTCGGTGCCGTTGCGCGGAAGCTGGCGGCCGCCGGATTCAACCAGTTTATCGTGGCGGGTGGCGAGACATCTGGCATTGTGACCCAATCGCTGGACGTTGGCGGCTTCCATATCGGCCCGCAGATCGCGCCGGGCGTACCTTGGGTACGCGGGATCGATAAACCGCTGTCACTGGCACTGAAATCGGGCAATTTTGGCCAGGAGCGGTTCTTTTTCGAAGCGCAGGACCTGGCGGCTTAAGTGACCAGAGCCATGGGGTGGGCGAAGACGAAGCCCGCGCAGGCGCCCAGTGCCTGGCAGTCCTGCCTGGTAGAGCGCCCGGAGCAGGTCACGCACGACAGCCGCCCCGCCCTTCCCGCCCCCGATGTTGTCACCGTCAGGATCGCGTCCTCGATCAGCGCCATTTCCCGATGCAGGCTGGCAGCCATGTCCGTAGGGTCTCCGGGGCGGTAATACGCTTAATGCAGGGCGAGGATCGCCGTAGATCCGCATCCACCGCCAACCACTTCAGCATGAGAAATTCCGGACGAAGCCGGCCGGTCTGGAGCCGCGGGCTATCAACCGGCCTCGATTCCCTCACTCGACGGGCCAAGGCCGGCCCGGACTGCGAGGCGTACCGCCTCGGCGAGGCTGCCCACGCCGAGCTTGGCCAACATCCGCGCACGGTGGAGCTCCACCGTGCGCGGGCTGAGGCCGAGGTCGCGTGCGACCTCCTTGTTTTGCTTGCCCATCATTAGCAGCTCCAGGACCTCCCGTTCGCGGACTGAAAGTGCTGCGATCCGGACTCCGTCTGACACCGCATCCGCCGCACCGACCGCACTACCTCTGCCGCATGCCCCCTCGATCGCATCCAGCAGGGCCTCGTCCACGAACGGCTTCTCGACAAAGTCGGCCGCGCCGGCCTTCATGGCCTGCACCGCCGTCGCAACGTCGCCATGGGCCGTCATGATCACGACAGGTGCCCGAACTCCGAGTTGCTTAAGGCGCCGCAGCAGCTCAAACCCGTCCAAACCCGGCATCCGCACATCCGTGAGAACACACCCTGCGACGGTGCCGCCGGCAGCCGGCAACGCGTCCAGAAAGGCGGCACCAGACGAGTAGGTCTCAGCATCCATGCCCGCTGCCCGCAGCAGCATGGCGACAGCCCGGCGGACGGCTTCGTCGTCGTCGATCACATGCACCGTCCGCCGCAGGCGCTCGCTGGTGGCCATATCTTCTCCGCCCCTCATCGATAGTCGATCTCCGAAGGCGCCGACGGCAATGTGAAGCGGAACACGGCACCCCCGCCCGGATTAGGCTCGGTCCAGAGCCGCCCGCCATGGCTCTCGATGATCGAGCGGCAGATCGATAAACCGAGACCCATGCCGCTTGGCTTGGTCGAGACGAACGGGTCGAAGAGGCGCTCGGTGTTCTCCAAGGCGAGGCCTGGGCCAGTGTCGGCGACAGCGACCTCCACCGTGTCACCGCTGGTCGCAGCCGCGGTGACGGTGAGTTCCCGCCGGGGCGATGCGCTGCCCTCCCCGGCAGCCATCGCCTCCATTGCCTCCATTGCGTTACGCATCAGGTTGACCAGCACCTGCTGGATCTGGATGCGGTCGACAAGGACAGAGGGAAGCTCCGGGCCAAAGCGGAAGGCTACGCGGACGCCGTGCTCCCTCGCGCCCACCAGCGCCAGCGCGCCCGCCTCCTTGGCCAGCTTGGCCAGATCCTCCAACCGCCTCTCGCCTTCGCCGTCCCAGCCCACGAAATCCCGCAGGCGCCGGATAATCTGCCCGGCCCGCAGTGCCTGCTCCGCCGCGAGGTCGATGGCATCATGAATGTCCCCCTGAGCGGCGGGCTGACCGGGCCATGCAGCCAGTATGCGCTGTGCCGCCCTCACGGCGCTCACGGTCGCGGTCAAGGGTTGGTTCAACTCGTGCGCCAGCGCGGATGCCATCTCGCCCGCTGCACTGAGGCGCGAGACGTGCAACAGCTCCCCCTGCAGTTCCCGCAGCCGCGCCTCGTTCTTCCGCAGTGCCGCCTCCGTCCGCTTGCGCTCGGTCACGTCGCGTACAATGCCGAGCAGACGGGCAACCTTTCCATCCGCTCCAAGATGCGGATGGCCGTGCACCTCGACCCAGCGTACTTCGCCATCGTTTGCACGCCGGATGCGGCATTCCAGGAACGCCCCGGTCCGGCTTTCCGTTAAAACCTCATAGAAGCGCTGCGCCTTGGCGCGGTCGTCCAGAATCACATGCCGCAGGAAAGCCTGAAAGCTCCACTGGGGCAGAGAGGTCTCGTAGCCGTAGATCAGGTCATGCGAGGGCCCGCGCACGACGGAGCCGGTCGCCATGTCCAACTCCCAGAACGCCAGCCGCCCTGCCTGCAATGCCAGTTGCAGCCGCGCTTCGCTCCTGGCCAGCGCTGCCTCGACTGCCTTGCGCTTGGTGATGTCCACCAGCACATTCAACCCGCCAACGAGTTCTCCCGCCGCGTCGCGCAGTGGCGTTGGGTAGGCTATGAACGGAACACGCGTGCCATCGGGCCGCTCTGCGACGGCCTCTTCGCCACGAATGGGCCTGTTCTCCCGCAACGCCACGCCCATTGGGCACTCCTCGTGCCGGAGCGGGACTCCATCCGGGCTATAGAGCCGCAAGGAACCGCACCAGTGCATGGTGCCGAGCGGCGGACGCCATCCCCAAAGAGCGGCGGCGGCCTCGTTGTAAAAGGTGAGCCGTCCGTCAGCATCCGTGGTGTAAACCGCGACGCCCAGCGCCTCGATCAGACCGCGCAGAGCCTGCTCGGCGCGCCTGCGATCGTCGATATCAATCGCAATGCCGATCCAACGTTCGACGCGGCCGGCCGCATCATGCACCGGCGCGCCGCGGCAGAGGTGCCAGCGGTAACTTCCATCCGAGCGACGGCGTATCCGGAACTCGACTTCGTATCCATCCGCGCGACCCACAGCCTCGGCCCAGGCAGCGCGGACGCTCTCGTGGTCCTCAGGATGGATCGAGGTGAGCCAACCCTCGCCCAGCGCCTGCTCGGCCGGAAGGCCGACCAAAGCGGCGTAGTGCTGGTTGACATAGGTAAGGCGGCCAGCCGCATCGGCGAACCACACCACTTGCGGCGAAACCTCAAAGAGGGCCCGGTGGCGCGCCTCGCTCTCCCGAAGCGCGGCATTCGCTGCATCCAGATCGCGCAGCCGCAGACTCATCGCCAGCTCGGTCATGACCGCTCCGGCGAGGTCGGCCAGTGCCTGCCGATCCTCTTCAGACCACTGGCGGGGCGCCCAGTCGATCACGCACAAGGCCCCGACCACACATCCATCGGGCAAAGCAAGGGGCATGGCCAAGTAGGCGACGACACCCAGCTCCTCGATGGCAGGATTTTCCCGCAGACAGGGATCTTCGCGTGCGTCCGCCACGGCCAAGGGCAACCCGGTCTCTACGACTGTACGGCAGAAGGAATACGAGAGCGGGGTCTCGCGCAGCTGGGCCAGTGGCTCGGGCAGGCCCTGTGCACTGAGAAAGAACTGCCGGTCGTCGTCCAGGAGGGTGACCAGGGCAACCGGCGCGCGCACGAGGCGCCGCGCGAGGCGGGTCAGCCGATCGAACCGCTCCTCGGGGGGCGCGCCGAACAGTCCCGCTGCGCGCAGAGCCGCCAGACACGACTTAGGACCATCGCCGGCGCCTGCCCGCCCGCTGCCGTCACGCCATCGTCCGTGTGCGTCCGCCCAGGAGAGCATTCTTGCACACCCAATTCTGATGTCGGCCCAGGTGCAGCCGGCGGCCTACCGCTCTTTAGATGAGATGCCCGGGCTGTCGATAAAACCCCCAACATGGACGATGGCTGCCTCTCTTACTCGCGACATGGTCCTGTGCTTGTAATGAACGTAAGCAAGCTCGCAATCCCGGTGGCACCGTAAGCAGTCAGAGCGCGGATCCAGTACGTATTTCTACGAGATACCTGCCCTGTCTGGACGAGGTTAAAGAAGACAAGGCCCCAGAACTGTAAAGCTCTGGCCGCGCCTTCGTAACGATAAATGGATTTCGTAACAGAGGGGATAACGAGGGGTGCAGGAAAGAACAAGTTGGCATACTGAACCGGATGGGCTGTTGGCGGCGGAGGTCGACGGCCTTCGTTTGGTCGTACGCGGCCCTACAGAGGCCGACGGCTTTGCGCGCTTCCTGTTGCTGGGCCGGGTAACACGTCGTGGCGACCATTTCGCCCTTACAGCGTCGGGAACCGCAGAGAGCGTGTGCGAGGCGATGGAGGCGGCCGAACGGAAGGCCATGTCTCGCGCTCGTGCCCGGTCCGCCGCGATCCGGTCGGGTTCCGAAGGGTGGCACCCGACAGCACGGCCCCTTTGAAGGGAACGACCAATCTTGGACGCGGCGGTCTGCCGGACAGCGAGTCCGGCCTCCTGACGTCTCCTCTTCAGGACAAGCTGAAGGCAAACCGGCGCAATCCTCCACGGGACGCCACGGAAGCTCGTCGCCACGACCCGCAGTAGATACAGCAAAGAGGTACAATGGTGACCGACATCAACAAGCAGAACCAAAAGCCAGCCGAAGCCGCGCGACAGGGCATGGATGCTAACGCCAACCTGGCCCGCCAAGGCGTCCAAGCCCAGGTCGAAGCGGCGCGTCATGCCAGCGAGGGGGCGTACGAGACCATGCGCCGCAGCATGCAGGCGGCAGCCGAAGGCCAAGGCCGGTTTCTGCAGGACTCTCTCCGAGTTTTCGAAGAGATGAGCCGCAAGCTCACAGACATGAACAACAGAACGAGCGAAGATCTACGTCGGTTCTTCGTGCTACCACAGGTAGCCGAGGGCGGGCTGCAGGACGTGCAACAGGGCTTGACGACCCTGGCCGAGGGCGTAGTGCAAACCAACCAGCGCACCGCCCAGGCGCTGTTCCGCCTGGCTGACCCAACTGCGGTGGTCGAGCTGCAGCAGCGCTTTGTTCGGGAACACATGGATGTGCTGATGCAGGGCACCGCAACTCTGGTGCGTGCCGCCTGCCGCACCACCGAAGAAGCCTTCCGCCCGCTTGAAGACCGGGTCCAGCAGCGCCGGCAGGAAGAAGGCTATCGGAACGCCGCAGAGTGATCCTTTCCTAAAACGCTAGCGCTTAAGCTAAGAAAATGTGGCCGGTGCACCAGACAGGAGCACCGGCCTTTATTGATTTGGGTCTCTCATACGGCCCGCTGCGCGGATGCGTACCCATGGGACGAGAAGACGGCAAAGCGGCCACTGGGCCCGCCTCCCCGCCGATCTGCCCCTGCCATTTGTTGGCGGGGTTGTAATCAATATTACTGGGTTCTTGCCCGGTAGTCACCGCGCGCGGCTCAGTGCTGACCTTGGTCGTTCATCTCATCCTTCAGCGATAAACCGCTCGCCGTGTGATGACAGTCACTGAAGGCATGCCGTGCTTTACGGCGCACAGTTCAGAAAGACATCGGGAACGAGGCGCTTCGCGGCCCCACACGCTCTTGTGGCGGAGGGTCCGCCATCTGCGCAGGAAATGGCTAAGCTAAAGTCAGTAGGCAAGTGCTGCAGACAACGAGAATCTGGCCCCCTCTGCAGTTGGCCGGGCTACCTGGAAGCATCCACGGTCTAGGTTGTTTTTCATACCACCCTCGGGGTTCCACCCCATACGCCTAACGCCAGGCGCATCCTACGCTTTCCCCGCACGAAGGCAGCGCCAGCAGCCAGGGGAAGACGATGCCGACCTGTCACGACAGGGGTCTGCGAAGGCGTTCGGGGCTGACCTGCCCTCAGAGTTCCCGCCGCGGCAGAGGCCGAACTTCTCTGACCTTGAAGGCGTGCGGCGACAGATGGAAGGCGCGGCTGCCGGTGGTGGCTGAGTCAGAGGCGCCCAATGGGCCGTAGTGCTGCTCGCCCTGGGCACTGGATGCGGTGCACAGGTACGGCCACCTCTCCATGCTCTTAGGGCTTCGTCCGGCAGAGCTGCGGCGCTACGGCCTCCAGCCGTTCGGGGCCGTAGCAGCCGGCCAGGGCCTGCGCGCCGCCGCCCGACAGGTTGAGGCATCCGCCGGGCTCGGCCCAGCAGGCCGAGGGCAGCGGTGACGGGGATCTTCCAGAGCATCGTCCAGAAGGCCGCGCCAAGTCATGGCTTGGCGCGCGCAGCATGAGGACGATGCGCCCAGCGATTGCTGGATGCGCCGGGATGTCTTCGGGTGAAAAACGTCTCCGACTTCTCTATTGGCAGGGGACTAGCTTCCGAGCCGCAGGCGGTGCTGAACCATCAGAAAGGAATGCTGGTATGGCGTGGATCGCGGAGCTTGCTGGTTGGAGCGTCGTGGCCTTTGGACTTCTTCTCTTTGTCGTCCAGATGGCGGCTCGCGAGATTGGATATTATGTCGGTCGCCGCCATTCAAAAGGACATGAAGGTCGGGGAGAGGGCGTCGGCGCGGTAGTCGGCGCCATGCTCGGCCTCCTTGCCTTCGTACTGGCGCTTACCCTGTCCTTCGCCAATGCACGCTTTGCTGAGCGGAGGGCGGGAACCCTGGCCGAGGCCAATGCGATTGGCACGGCGTGGCTGCGCGCTGAGGCCATTGACCATCCCCGTGCGGTGGAGATTGCCAGGCTCCTGGAAGAATACGCAGAGATGCGAGCCGCCTTCGTGCGGGCGGGATATGACGCAGGCGCCATAGGGGCGGCCAACACTCGCACCACTGAGCTCCAGTCAGAGGTCTGGGGCCATGTCACCGCCTTGGTGCGCGACCGCGCCGACCCGGTGACAGCATCGCTCATGGCTGCCGTGAACGAGACCTTTGATGCAAGCACTGCGGAACGGTTTGCCCTCGCCTTCACACTCCCGCCGAGGCTCTTCTGGATACTGATCGGAATGGCGCTGCTCGGAATGGCGGCGCTCGGCTACCAGCTCGGACTGCGCGGGAATCCCCTGAGAATCCTCTCCGCCTTGCTCATCGCCATGTGGACTCTCATCATCGTCAGCATCCTCGACCTGGCGGCGGCAAGGGTTGGCACGCTTCGCACAAGTGCCGTCGCCTATGAATGGACGCGCGATGGCTTTCGGGGCGGTGTCACGATTCCAGCCCTGCCTGCGCGACCTTAGCCTTTGGTCGACTGGCGGCAATTCAGGGATGCTCGCGAGATCTGCACCAGGAAAGTCATAGGGTGCCGGCTTGTCTATTGGCGTTCATATGCCTGTGAAAACGCCATACTTCCCGGAAACGGGGATCGATCCAAAATCCCCGTGTAAGACGGTTAGGGCAACACCGGTTCCCATCGCGCATTCTATGCCTGGACCTGGGCAGCGATGACGATGAACGATCTCTGGAAGCTAATGCGGTGACTGGATCGACTCCGCGGCGTACGGCCGTCCGGCAGGCGATTTCCAGCCTGCTGCGACTGGCCTCGGGCGATGCGCGGGATGCGCAGACGCTGGTCGAGGCTGGCAGCACCAGGAACGCAGCCGCTCTCCTGCGCAGCGCCATCACCCGCCTGATCGAGGCGACTGTCGCGTCGGAGCAGGGCTATACCGGCCCTGCGGAGACGCATCGCATCCCTGAGGACAACCCGCTGAAAGCGCGGCTGCTGCGGCTGGATACCTTTCCCGGCCTCCCGCCCGCCCTGCGGCAAGGCGGACGGCTCGCCGCGCCTCCGTCGGCCCAGTCCCTGGCAGCGCCGCTGCGCGACCTCAGCCTGATCCTGGATCAGCTCCGGCAGCACTTCGGCGTCGATCCGGAGGGGGACGGCCCAGCGCGCACGGCCGATCCCCTCCGACCGCCGCCAGAGAAGCCCCCGTCGCCCCCTCCTCCTCTGAAGAAGCCCTCCCCTGCCGCGAGCCGGCGCCAGGAGGCCAGCGATCGTCTGCCACGTGCCCGGCCCACCGCCAGGGCGGCAACCGCGCCCGCGCCGCCGGCTAAACGCGCATCACCGGCGTCGAAGCCGGTGCACCAGGCGGCACAGCCCGTCGGGCGGTCCCAGCAGGGCTTGTCGTCTGGCACCTTCTGGTCGCTGGTGGACCGCTGGAAGCTGGCTGATGTCGAGGCTCTCCGCTTGATCGGTCACAAGGGGGGCCTGACGAAGAAGGGCACCCGGCCGCGCTTCAAGCTGACGGAGGCGGAAGGGGAGATCGTTGCCGCCATGCGCTCCCTCAATGAAACGATGGATCAGCTCGGTCTGGATTCCGCACAATGGCTGGCGGCGCCACTGCGTCCAGAGCCATTTCGAGGCGCTACGCCGGTCAGCGTCATTCGGAAAAGGCGGCTTCAGGGCCTGAGAGAAGTCGGCCGCTATCTGACGCAGATGGGGCTGCTGCAGTCTCTCGATGAGACTTAAGAGAAAACAGCGGGTCTTTCCTGTCGCCAGCTCGGCAGGATGCTGCGCGATGACAATATGGGCAACCATCGCCGTCTCCATCGGGTTGAATTCGTATCAGTCCTGCATGACAGCGCCTGCCCGAAGGAACTTCACATGCCCACGATCCCGCGCGCCGCTGGCGTGGACAACACCATTTCCTTCCTGCGGGAAGCTTATACCTTCGTCTCCCGCCGCTGCGACAAATTAGGCTCGGACCTGTTCACGACCCGTATCATGTTGACGCCGGTGGTTTGCATGCGTGGGGCAGAGGCTGCCCGGATATTTTATGATGGCGACCGTTTCACCCGCCAGGGCGCCATGCCGCAGACCGTGCTGCGGCTGTTGCAAGACAAGGGCAGCGTGCAGGGACTGGACGGCGCCGCTCACCGCCGGCGCAAGGCCATGTTCATGTCGTTGATGTCGCCTGAGGGCATTGCCCGCATCGCCGAGTTGCTGGAGCGCCATTGGCGCGCCGCCCTGTCGCGGTGGACATCCATGTCCGAGGTTAAACTGCTGCCGGAGGTCGGTCATATCCTATGCCGAACCGCTTGCGACTGGACCGACGTGCCCCTCACGGAGCGGGAGGCGCCTGCGATGTCGCGAGAGTTGCAGGCCATGATCCAACAGGCGGGCCATGTCGGCCCAGGTACTCTGTATGCCCTGGCGCTGCGGCGCCGCACTGAGCGCCGCATGCGTCGGCTCGTGGAGGAAGTTCGCGCCGGTCGTGCGGTGCCGAAGGACAGCGCTCTGGCCACCATCGCCCGGCATGAGGACATCGATGGCGCGCTCCTGACCGGCGAGGCCGCGGGGGTGGAAATCATTAACCTGCTACGTCCCATCGTGGCGGTGAACCGCTTCATTGTCTTTGCAGCCCTCGCCCTGCACCAGCATCCCGCCTGGCGGCAGCGCCTGAGCGAGGATGAAAGCTGGCTGGAGCCTTTCGTGCAGGAAGTCCGGCGCTTCTATCCCTTCTTTCCCATCATCGGCGGGCGGGTGCGGGAATCCTTCGACTGGAGCGGCCATCGCTTCGCCACAGGGGACTGGGTGATCCTCGACCTCTACGGCACCAACCACGACAGCCGCCTATGGGAAGAGCCGGAGCAGTTCCGGCCGGAGCGCTTTCGGGACTGGCCGGGCAATCCCTACACCTTAGTTCCCCAGGGAGCTGGCGACTTCATGGCCGGCCATCGCTGTCCAGGCGAATGGATCACCATCGCCCTGATCCAACGGGCCCTCCGGCTGCTGTGCGGCAGCATGCGCTACGAGGTGCCTCCGCAGGACCTGAGCATCAGCCTATCGGAGATGCCATCCGCGCCGCGCAGCGGCTTGGTGATTAGCGGAGTGCATGCGACACAGGCAGGATGATGGTTCCGCTTGGCAAGCACCAGGCTGCTTTGCACCACCGACCAAGTCCGGCACCGCATCCACGCCGGTGCCCAGCTCCATGTCGGCTACTGTTGTCGGAGGGATCTCGCGAAGGCGCGAAAGATGATGCGCTGGGAGGAGCTGGTCACGCCCTTGGGCAAGGCGCGATTGGAGATGCGGTAACAGCCTGCCACTTATAGCGGGCAGGCCGGACCTGGCGACAGCCAGAGACAAGCGCAGCATGCTGGGTAACTCAACGAGAACCGGGGGCGGGCAGCAGGTCACCGTCAGTACACGGTTCAGGGCGCGGTGATCCGCCCAGCGAAGGATGCTACCGCCCTCCATGCCCTGTCCTGCCTATGGCGGCGGCGATTCAGATTGAGACGCAGGCAGTGTGTGTGGAGGGATTGGTGGCTGGTGTCATGGTCATTCGCCCGAGGCACGGACAGCACAGCACAAGCTTCTCATGCCATCAGAAGCAGGAGAACAGGAGCTAAAGGTGGAACCGCTCTACAGGAAAATCACCATGCCGTTCAGGTGAACCACTGATGCCCGTTCCAGCTGATTGCCCTCACCCTCACCCTCAGCGCCGCGGCCTGAGGGCTTTACCAGGAGAGGGACAATGATCCATCAAGGCCCAGAACACTCGTGTCGCCTGCCCCGTCTGCTGTTGGCGACTGTGACGATGCTGGCACCCGGAATGGCCATGGCGTCGGAAGGTGGCGGCGGCCATTATATTAGCGGCACGTATGCGGGGCCGAAAGCCGGCATTGTACCGCCAGAGCCGGGTGTCTATTGGACCACCTCAGCGCTCTACTACGGAGCATCGGCCAGCAGTTCGCTTAATCTGCCCGTGGCGGGCGCCATTCGCAGCGGCCTGGAGCTGGATTTCGCCAGCTTGTCCTATGGCGTCGTCTATGTTCCGCGGCTGGATATGGGCAATTTCACCTTTGCCATGGGGGTGACCGTACCGGTGCAGTATATGCGCACACGCGCTTATCTCGGCAATCGCGCTCGCACCGACCATGATTTCGACCCCGGCGATATCATCCTTTCTCCAGCCATTTTAGGTTATAGGAACGGGACGCATTTTTACCAGGCGCGGTTGGACATTTTCGCCCCGACAGGCCTGTACGATGCCTCGTCACTTGCGAACGTCAGCATGAACTACTGGACCTTCACGCCAACGATTGCATATACCTATCTGCATCCGCCGTCGGGCCTGGATATCTCCTTTAATCTCGGCCTCGATATTAATACGCGAAACGCCAAAACCGATTATACAAGCGGCTCCATTCTACATCTGGACATGTCCGTCAGTCTGGACGTTGGTCGAGGGTTCGGCTTGGGCATAGCTGGTTCTGCATTGCAGCAGATTCAGGATGACGAAGGTAGGCTGGCGGATCAGCTAGGCGGATTCCGAGGACGTGCCTTCTCAGCTGGACCGATGGCGCGTTACGACTTCAAGCTAGGCGAAACCTCGTTAAATGCCTCCCTGCGCTGGGTCACCGAATTCGGCGTACAGAACCGCCCTTCCGGCGACGGCATTTTCTTCGCTATATCAGCTAAATTCTAGCTCACCGATTCTTTCCGAGACGAGCATGTATCGCATGGATACTCGCCAATATCTCGGGGGTTTTGCTCGCCATTCTGGGCGCTTTGACCACAACTGGAACTGGGCGCGGCCGAAGGCTTGCTCACGCTTACGGCCTTCCGAGCTCAGATGGAAGCCAGGTTGTTCCGTAGCGCGTAGCGGACGAGATCCACTACCGAATGTGCATCCAGCTTGCGCATCACGGTGGAGCGGTGCGTCTCGACGGTCTTTATGCTGATATCGAGACGTGTCGCGACTTCCTTGTTGCTAAGACCTTCCGCAAGCAACTGCACAATCTCCCGCTCCCGCAGCGTGAGCGGCTCGCCGGGGGTGCTTTCGGTTGGCGCCGCGGAGAAGGAGCGGAGAAAGCCATTCAGGATCGTCTCGCTAACTCTCCAGTTGAAATAGGGCCGGTGCGAGGCGAGCGCCTCCACCGCCGCGACAACGGAGCGCGCGGCATCCGACTTCAGCAGGTAGCCCTTGGCACCCGCAGTGAGAACCTCGCGGATTAACTGCTCGCTCTCATGCATTGTGAAGATCAGTATCTCAGTCTTGGGCGAGGACTTCCGAATGATCCTCGTGGCATCGAGGCCGTTCAGGCTGGGCATCGACACGTCGAGGATCGCGATATCTGGCAGGAGCTGACCTGCGAGATTCACCGCGTCCCGTCCGTTCAAAGCCTCGGCGCATACCTGCCAGCCCTCATGGGCCTCCAACAGGGCGCGAAGACCATGGCGGACCACATCGTGGTCGTCGGCGAGCAGGATGCGAAGCGGAGCAGGTTCCTTGGGCATCGCTTGCCTTGCTTCGCTGGTGTTCAAGCGCTGTAAATCAGGACACACTAATCACACCGCCTTGGCGGCCACGATAGGGGCAAACCCCCAACCAGGGAATAGAAGTCCTGTAGTCAGCCTCCGTCCGATGGCTTCCTGACTGCAGGCTTGCGTCGTTCTAGAGCGGGTCGGGTCTCGTTGCTGCAGGTATCCTCTGGGCGAAGCCATCGCCACTTGCGGGCCGAGTACCGTGAGGTTGTTGTGTTTCCCCAGACCCTACAGAGGGATGCCAGTTCATGACCAGCCCCAGTGGCTATCATGATGCAACGCCTTGCCCAGGGCCGAGAAACGAACGTTTCATTCCATTTTAGCAGAAAATTTAGCCTGCGAGCAGCATGACGAAGTATCCGCCCACCGTTAGCAGTACTCCCGACACCGCGTAGCCAACCGGGAATCCCAGCCAGGGAACGCTGCTACCGGCTTCCGCAGCCGCTTCCCGCGCCGGGCCGGAATGGCTGCGGGCACCCGCTGTCGCGCCCATCAGCAGCACCGGATGGATGCGGAAGACATAGAGGCCGACGATCCAGACAACGAAGGGCGGCACGGAACAGGCCAGAAAGCCGATGATGAAGATGGACAGCGCCAGGGAGCCGTTCAGCTGCGTCACCAGCGAGCCGCCGGCATTCACGCCGACGATGGCGACGAAGACAACGAGCCCCATATCCTCCAGGATGTTCCGCGCCGCGTTGGGCGTATTGCCGAAGTAGCGCAGCCGCGACACCAGCGCCGAGACGAGGATGCCGGAGAGCAGCAACCCGCCCGCATTGCCCAGGCCGACGCTGGAGCCGAAAGCGGGGAATTGGATCAGCCCGATCAGGAAGCCCAGGATCATGCCGACGCATAGCGTCAGCAGGTCCGTCGCCGTGCTGGGCCGGGCGATGCGCCCCAGCAGCGCCGCCGCCTGGTCCATCGCGCCCTTGTGTCCCACGACGGAAAGCAGGTCGCCGCGCTTCAGCTGCGTCTCCGTCCCGATCGGCACCGGGTGGCCGCCGCGCTCGATGGCCGTCAGCTGCAACTGCCCGGCGAGGTCGGAGGTGGCGAGGTCGCCCAGCTTCTTGTCCACCGCCTCCTTGTGCGTCACCAGAATCGTGCCCTGGTCGAGCGGGATGTTGAGCGCCTTGCTGTCCGGCACCTCGGGGCCGATCAGGCCCATATGGTCGGTCATGGCAGAGAGCCGGCCGCCCAGCACGATGATGTCCCCCAATGCCATGGCGGTCGCGGGATCGGCGCCAAGGTTGCTGTCGCCGCGGCGGATGTTGACGACGCGGTACATCGGGTAGCGCTGCCGGAAATCATGGATGGAGACGCCGGAAAGTTCCGAGTTCTCCAGCCTGTAGGCGCGGACATCGGCGGCGCGATAGGCGGTGAGGCCGACATCGTCGACATTGGTCACGCCATGCGCGGCCTCGTACTCTTTCGCCAGGGCGCGTGCGTTCATGCCCCACCAGCGCGGCAGGTACTTGCAGATCAGGATGATGCCCACGGTGCCCCAGATGTAGGTGATACCGTAGGAGAGCGCGATCATCGCGCTGACATCCTCCACCGTCGTGCCCGGCCGCAGCGCCACGGCGCCGGAGGTGACGGCCTGCTCCGCCGAGCCGATGGCGGCCGACATGGTTTGCGAGCCCGCCAGCATGCCGCCGGCCACGCCCTGCGGCAGGTCCAGCAGCATCGCCCCCGCGACCACGATGGCGCCGCCCACCAGGCAGGAGATGATGGCCAGCACGGTGTAGCCGATGGCATCGCGGTTGAGGGAATTGAGGAAGGAAGGCCCGACCCGCAGCCCCACCCCGTACATGAAAAGGTAGTAGAACAGGCTCTTGGTGAATTCGTCGAGCTTCATGGCCACGCCATTGGCCGCCGCCATGGCCGAGAGGCCGCAGCCGACAATGATGGCGGCGGCCACCATGCCCAACCCGTAGCCCTTGAAGTTGAGGCGCCCTACCCCGACCGCGAGACCGACGACCAGGAAGAGGAGGATATAGGGGTTGGCCTGTAGAAAACTGAAGAAGCCGTGCATCTGATACTCCCTCTTCGAGGCTGGCTGGTGGTCGCCCGGCGGGCATCGATGCGCGGCGTCATATCCCGCCGCGCGGCCGCCGGGCCGGCCAGCCGCGCGCGGAGTGGCCGGAGATACCTAGGCCGCATCGATTCCTCCCTCACCATGGAAGCCGCGCAAGCTGACGACACGGGATGGCGCTTGGGCATCGGGTATAACCCCGGCTCCTCCGGCGGAAATCACGGGGAAGGCGCACCTCTTGGCGTGCGGCACCGGGAAAATCATCGGTCTCTCAGGGATTTCCCCGATCCACCATCGCGCCCGAAGCCGCTGTGATGGGGTGGCCACCGGAGGGAGCCGCGCCGATGCCTGACCGCTGCCTTCGCAAGCCCCGTGCCGGTGCGCCGGATGGCGCGCGGCGGCGTGGATGACAGCGCGCCGTGGCCTGCTTTCGGCCGCGCTGCTGCTGGCGGCCGCGCGCGCCCCCCGCGCGCAGCCACGCGGGGCCGATCCCAACCCGGACGCCACGCTGGAGATCGAGGAGGTCCATGTCGGCCTGCTGGTCCTGGGCGGCAGCTTCGGCGGCGGCAGGCTGCATTTCCAGGGGAAGGACCATGCGGTGACCATTCGCGGCCTGGAATTCGGCAGCCTCGGCATCGCATCGACCAGTGCCAGCGGCGAGATCTTTGGCCTAACGCGCCTGTCGGATTTCGCCGGCACCTATGTCGAGGAACCCACCCCTCCCCTGCCGCCGGATGCCAGGGGGCCCGTGCCGCTACGCCTGCGCAACCAGGCGGGCGTGCTGCTGCGCCTCCGCTCGCAGCGGGACGGTGTCATGCTGCGCATCGCACCCGCGGGGCTGGAAATCGGCTTCCGCGACTGATGCCCGCCGTGCCGTGCGTGCCGGCAGAGCAAGGAACCCAAGGATGGACGGATTTCTCCTGGCCCGGCTGTTCGGCGAGTGGCTCTTCGGCGTCTCCACGCTGGTCAGCATCATCAATCCCTTCGGCACCGCCTTCGTCTTCCAGGCCTTGACACGGCGGCTGCCGCGGCAGGAGCGGCGCCACCTAGCCCTCCTGGTGGCGCGCAACAGCTTCGTGCTGCTGCTGGTCTCCATGGTGCTGGGCGCGCGGCTGCTGTCCTTCTTCGGCATCTCGCTGGAAGCCCTGCGCATCGCCGGCGGCTTCGTCGTCGTCCATGCCGGCTGGACAATGCTGGCGGAGGAGCCGCGGGACGCCCCCGCCTCCAACGGCGCCCCCGCCACCAGCCAGGCCTTCTTCCCGCTCACCATGCCACTGACCACCGGCCCGGGCTCGATCGCCGCCGCCATCGCCCTGGCGGCCGATCCGGACAACCGCGGCGCGGCAGGCGGGCTGCTCTTCGCCTCCCTCTCCGCCTGCCTGGTCACGGCCACGGTCGCGGCACTGGTCTGGGTGGCCTACCGCAATGCGGATACGCTGGCCCGCTGGCTAGGGCCGGACGGCACGCTGGTGGCGACGAAGCTCTCCGCCTTTCTGCTGCTCTGCGTCGGCGTGCAAATCATGCTGGCGGGCGGGGAGAGCGTGCTGGCGCGCATCCTCGCCGATGCGGGCTAGGCGGAATGCCGATCCGCTCAGGGCAGGCCGCCCAAGGCGGAAGCGGCGGAGGCGGGGGCACGCGAAGCGTCAGACGGCGGCCAGGTCCGGGACGCCGCATCCGGTTCCATCGCAGGTGGAATCAGGGATTGACCTGATGGCCGGGCACCGGTGCTCCCGGTACGCCATGGTGAGACAAAGAGGAGATCACCATGACCGATCATCCCGCCCGCATGGCCGCCGAAGAGCCTGAGAAGATGACACCCTGGGACATGTTCAACATGCAGGTCCCGACGGACCACATGCCCGAGAAGGGTGTGCCCGCGCGGGTGGCCAAGGCGGTGGTGAACAGCGAGGCCTGGACCGATGCCCGGCCGATGATGAACCTCTCCTCCTTCGTGACGACCTTTACCGAGCCGGAGGCGGAGGAGATCGTCCACGAGCACTTCCTGAAGAACTACATCGACCACGACATGTACCCGCAGCTCTTCGCCATGGAAGGGCGGATGGTGCGCTGGCTGCACCACCTGTGGAACGGCCCGGCGGATGTCTCCCCCTACGGCACGGCGACGGTCGGCTCCTCCGAGGCCTGCATGCTGGCGGGGCTGGCGCATAAGTGGAACTGGCGCCAGGCGCGGGAGAAGGCGGGGAAGGATGCCACCCGCCCCAACATGGTCACCGGCGGCAACGTGCAGATCGTCTGGAAGAAGTTCCTGCGCTATTTCGACGTGGAGCCGCGCATCGCGCCGCTGAAGCCCGGAAACTACCGCCTGACCACGGAGCATCTGGAGCGGCTGGTGGACGAGAACACCATCGCCGTCGTCGCCATCGCCGGCCAGACCTTCACGGGCGAGGATGACGACATCCAGGAGATCCATGACTGGCTCGACGCCTATGAGAAGCGCACCGGCATCAGCATCCCCATGCATATCGACGGAGCCTCGGGCGCCTTCGTCAATCCCTTCTGCTACCCAGACTACAAGTGGGACTTCCGGCTGCCGCGCGTGCAATCCATCAACGCCTCCGGCCACAAATTCGGCCTGGTGCCGCCGGGGCTCGGCTGGGTGGTGTTCCGCGACGACACGGTCTTCAACAAGGACCTGATCTTCTACGTCAACTACCTGGGTGGGGAGATGCCGACGGCGACGCTGAACTTCAGCCGCAACGCCTTCCAGATCGCCTACCAGTACTACACCTTCATCCGGCTGGGCTTCGAGGGCTACGCGCGGATCATGACGAAGACCGTGGAGAACGCGGTGCATCTGCGCGACCTGCTGGTGCAGAGCGGCTACTTCACCATCATGAACGAGACGCAGCGCATCCCCGTCGTCGCGCTGACGCTGAAGCCGGAATACACGAACTTCAACGAGTTCGATATTTCCGCCAAGGTCCGCGAGCGCGGCTGGGTCATCTCGGCCTATTCCATGCCGCCGGACGCGCAGGCCATCAACTCGCTCCGCGTCGTCGTGCGGCCCCACCTCAACGCCAACACGCTGGGCATCCTGGCCGGCGACATCATCCAGGCCTGCCAGTGGCTGGAGAAGCATGGCGGCAACGCGACGCCGCCCTCCCTGCACGACGCCTACAAGTCCAGCCCCGCCAAGTGCTGAGCCCGGGGCGGGCGGAGGGAGGCGTGTGAGATGGAGTTCGTCACGCGCATCCTGCACCTGGCGCCGGAGACCGCCATCTTCGCCGCGCTCTGCATCGGCGTGCCGCTGGGGCGGGTAAAGCTGGGCCGCTTCGCGCTCGGCAACGCGGCAGCGGTGCTGCTGGTGGCGGTGGTGCTCGGCGTCACCCTCACCGGGCCGGCGGGCATCGTCCTGCCCACCACGCTGAAGACGCTGGCCTTCGGACTGTTCGTCTTCTCCGTCGGCTTCGCGGGCGGGCCGCAATTCTTCGCCTCGCTGAGCTGGCGCACGCTCAACACCGTGGCGATCGCGGCGACGGTCTCCCTCACCGGGCTGCTCAGCGCCGTGGTGATGGCGCGGCTGCTGGGCTTCGACAAGGGCACCGCCGCCGGCATGGCGGCGGGCGCGCTGACGGAAACCGCGCTGCTGGGCACGGCCAGCGGCGCGCTGGCCGCCCTGCCGCTCTCGCCGGAGGCCATCCGCACCCTGGAGGCGAATGCCGCCGTTGCCTTCGCGCTCACCTATGTCTTCGGCACCATCGCCGTGGTGTTCTTCGTCTCCCAGGTCGCGCCGCGCATGATGGGCGTGGACCTCAAGGCCGAGGCGCGGGCGCTGGAGGCCAGCATCGCGGCCAGCTCCGGCGGGCCGAGACACGGCCTGGCCTATCGCCGCATCGACGCGCGCGGCTTCCGCGTCACCACCGGCGCCGGCCGCAGCGTTGCCGAGATCGAGGCCATCCTGGCCGAAGGCCGCGCTTCCATCGAGCATCTGAAGCGCGACGGCGCCGTGCTGCCCATCACGCCGGGGCTGACGCTGCGGGAGGGGGACGAACTGGTGGTCGCGGGGCGCCGGCCCGCCATCGTCGCCGCCATGGCGCTGATCGGGCCGGAGCTGGAGGGATGGGACCTGCTGGCGCCGATGGAGACCTTCGCCGCCGAGGTGGTGGTGACGAAGCGCGCCTTCTCCGGCCGCACGCTTCAGGAGGTCTCGGCGGAGCTGGGCGACCTGGCCCATGGCGTGTTCCTGACGTCCGTCATCCGCCAGGGGCAGGAAATCGCCATCACGCCGACGCTGCAAGTGATGGTGGGGGACCTGGCCCGGATTGTCGGGCCGCGGCAGCAGGTCGAAGGCGTCATCGCCGCCATCGGCCGCCGTAAGGCAGAAAGCGAGCGGTCCGATTTGGCGATGCTGGGCTTCGGCCTGCTGGCGGGCACCCTGCTCGGGTTGCTGGAGGTACAGGTGCATGGCATCCCCATCACCCTGGGCTCTGGCGGCGCCATCCTGGTCGCGGGCCTGGTTTGCGGCTGGTACCACGCGCGCAACCCGCTGATCGGTGACCTGCCGCCCCAGGCGGCGCGGGTGCTATGGGATGTCGGGCTGGCGATCTTCGTTGCCATCATTGGCCTGAATGCCGGCCCCGCCGCCCTGGCGGCGTTGCAGCAACAGGGGGTGGCGGTGTTGCTGGCCGGCGCCGTGGTGGCGGTGCTGCCGCTGCTGGCGGCGCTGGCCGTGGGGCGCTGGGTGTTGCGGATGAACCCTGTCATCCTCTGCGGCGCCATCGCCGGCGCGCAGACGCAGGATGCGGCGATGCTCGCCGCCTCGGATGTAGCGGAAAGCTCAACGCCCGTGCTCGGCTTCACCGTCGCCTATGCGGTCGGCAACATCATGCTGACGATGATCGGGCCGCTGGTGGTGGCGTTGAGCTAGGCCCACCTCCTGCGGCACCTCGTTGGGGAACAGGCCAGGCAGCACCGAGAGGCGAAGAGGTCGGCGTGGGGTGCGGTCAGGCCGGCTTTGCCTGGCCGCCTGGGCACCCCTTGGCTTCTCCCTTCGGCGTCACCGACCGGCACTGTGGCGCACGGCTTGGGCGAGTTCGCCCCGCAATGCCATGGCTGGTGCGAAGGTGCCGCCGCGTTCCGCCAGGACCCGGCTGGCGTCGAAGCCCGCACCATAGACCACTCGGTTCATCGCATCGTTCAGCCTCATCTGCGCGGAGCCGAAGCCTCCGCCGGCGAAAAGCCCGCGCGAGGTCTCAATGGTCAGGGCCTGCACGCCGCCGGAGATACCGCCGGCTCCCAGCCCCCCACGCCCCAATCATCCAGCACAAGCCGCCCGAGCCGCTGACCCGTCCCGCGCCGCTGAGGAATTGCCGCACCGCCCGGTCTGTCAGCACGTACATAAGCAACTCGGAGCGGGAGACCCCGGCCAGGAAGCCCACATCGAAGTTGCTGAGCGTGACGAAGGTGGGGTCGCTCCACTCCATGCCGTGGCGGACCAGCAGCAGCCCATCCGCGTGCTCTGCCCCCACTACGAAGCCGGCGCGGTCGGCGCTGGGCGTGATGAAGATCCCCTGGCGCCAGCGGAGAGATTACGCACGCCCTCCCACTCCGGGCGTGAGAAAAAACTTGCACCATGCTGGTCGCCTCCCGTGTCAGCCAGGCGGCGCCGGCGGTGCTCTGCGCTGCCACCCTGGCTGCAGCCAGCCAGGAGGGAAGCCACTATGGGAAGGCCAAGGCGGAGAATGTGTTTCATGAAAATCGTTGCAGGTAAGGTGGAAGGGCAGGACGTCACGGCTCATGGTCCGGCATAATAGGAGCCGATTCATCAAGACCTCGCTCCTTGCTCAGCCGCTCTGACCTACGGCCTACGCTTTCTAACGAGCTATCAGGGCGCATCTGCTCCGCCTGCTTTTGGATAGGATCAGAGCCGACCGTGCTGGCCAGCCGAAGTCTGGCCGCCGCCGCGCAAGGAGCGATGGGCAACGCCTTATAGCATGCCAGCCAATGCGGATTCTGCCCCGAGAAGAGGGAGACGGTGTCATCGTCGAGCCCCTCTATCCAACCTCATGGGCTGCTTCCTCATCCACAGATGACTCAGCTGATCCAGCTGGCATGACACAAGTACATCCGCTTCCTCGAACTTACGTGGCGCGTGAGCGAGGAAGGGATCAGGTATTTTCCCTAGCTTAATACGAGACTTGCCTGAGGTTACGCTTGGAAGGGGAGAGCCAGGATGATTTGCATGACCTAGCGGGCCAGAACCGGCCTCGCTTTGTCACCGAGGACATGGTCGCGTTACGGCTGGCGGCACTGCGCGGCGTTGGGGTGTGCTAATTCCCAGCCATGGTGGGGCGAGAGGATCTGAAGGCGGGCAGATTGATCGACGTCCTCCCTGACTGGGCACCGAGAGCCGGCATCTTCATGCGACGTTTCCATCAAGGAGAGGATTGCTTCCTTCGTTGCGGGCGCTCTTGGATTTCCTGGCAGCAGAATACGCAAGCTTGAGCCGTACCGAAGACAGTAAATCTTGGCCTGCATTGCGGGAGAGAGTGTATCAATTCTATTCCGAAACAGTCTGGCGGTGGGACGGCCATGCCCCATATGCATGAGGCGGCGATCCCGCCGCCTCCTGGAGGCCACGCCCATGTACGGCTTTTTGGCTCCGGTTTTTGCTCTCTTTGATCCGCTCTGGACCGTGATGACCACCCGCACCTGGCTCTGTGCTGGCGTGCTGGTCGCCCTCATCGCCGCCGCGGCGCTTTTACAGGTCCCGGTCGTCGCGGCCTTCTTCGCGCTCGTGCTCGCGCTTCTGCTGATGTGGAAGTCGGAGCACGACCAGAAGGCTGGCCGCTGACTCTCTCACCGCGAGAGGGCTAGGGGTAAGCCGGAGCGGTCAAGGCCCGATAGCCGACGAGGCGGGTCGCAGCGACGCAGGCACGCTCTTGGTTGGAGTGTGCCTGCTACTGCCTGTATGTGCATGGAGATGATGCGGGAGTACCGTGACCACCTGTTCGGGCATTCTCAGGCCCGCTGGCGTGGCACGGCAGGTCTACGGCCCAGTAGAGCATTGAGCGCTAAGAGCCGACCAGCCCAAGCTGATGCCAGCGGTAAAGCGAGGCGTAGCTGAACTGCGCGAATTTGCCGTGCACGTATGGTTAGTCGTCAACGCGCAATGCCAATATCACTCGTGATGGCTGCCTCCAGGCCCGATTCTCCATCCGAGGACGGGTCGTCCGCCCGAGGCTAATCCGCCCGGATGTTGGCACGCTTGATGACGGGCTCCAGCGTTTTCTTTTCCCGCTCGATCAGCGCCGCGAAGGCCGCCGGGCCCTGTCCACCGAGGATGGTGCCCTGCTCCGCCAACTTGCCACCGACAGCCGGGTCCTGCATGGCAGCCGCGACGGCACCGGCCAGCATGTCAATGATGGCATCGGGCGTTCCGGCCGGCGCTGCCATGCCGAAGGCGGTGCCAAAGACGAAGCCAGGCACGCCGGCCTCCGCCGTGGTCGGCACGTCGGGCAATTGCGGCAGTCTCTGCTCCGTTGCGACGGCCAGTGGCCGCACCGCGTTACCGCGGATATGGCCGAGAATATTGGGGACGTTATCGATGACCATGTCGATGTTGCCGGCGACCAGGTCCGTGATGGCCGGCGCCGCACCACGATAGGGGACGTGCTGGATATCCGTGCCCGTTGTACCCTTGAACAGTTCAAGCGCCAGATGAAGGCTACTGCCCGCGCCGGCCGATCCCGCCGTGAGTTGCCCGGGCCGCTCCTTGGCCGCGGCAATCAGCTGGGCAAGGTTCCGCCATGGCCTGGCATTCGCCACGCAGATCACCTTGGGCGTGGAAGCCAGCAAGGTAACCGGCGCGAAGGCTGCATTGGTGTCATAGGGCATGGATGAGTAGATGAACTGGTTCACCGCTAGCGGCCCCATGGACGAGACCAGCAGCGTGTAGCCATCCGGCGCGGCCTTCGCGACGAGGTCAGCGCCGATGTTGCCGCCCGCGCCCGCGCGGTTGTCCACTACGAAAGGCTGCCCAAACCGCGCGGCCAGCGTTTGCGAGACGGAGCGTGCCAGCGTGTCCACTAGCCCTCCGGGTGGGAATGGGACCACGATGCGCACTGGCTTGCTGGGCCAGCCCGTGCCCTGCGCCCGGACCGGATACGCCGCCAGCGCCGTCGCTGCGGCGCTCAGCACGGCCCGGCGTGTCAGGTTGATCTTCATTTTTTTATGTTTCCTCCCTGATCGTAACCTGGCCGCGTTAATGCGCGCCGGGTGTCGCGGGCGGCGGTGATTTCGCTGCCGGCGGGAATGGATACTGGCCGGGCTGGGTCTCCACGGTGATCCAGCGGAGTTCTGTGAACTCAGCGATTCCGGCGCGGCCGCCAAAGCGGCCATAGCCGCTCGATTTCGTCCCGCCGAACGGCATCTGCGCTTCGTCATGCACAGTCGGACCATTCACGTGGCAGATGCCGCTCTCGACCCGCTGCGCCAAGGCCAGGCCTCGGGCAACATCCCGCGTGAAGATGGCGGCGGAGAGGCCGTATTCCGTGTCGTTGGCGACGCGGATCGCTTCCTCCGCATCCTTGACGCGGATCATGGCAACGACTGGCCCGAAGCTTTCCTCCGCGTAGATCGTCATCTCCGGCGTGACGCGGTCCAGGATCGAAGCGGGCATGATCGTGCCCTTCCGGGGCCCGCCGCCCAGCAGCGTCGCGCCCTTGGAAACGGCGTCGGCGATCAGCGCCTCCACCTTCACGGCGGACGCCTCGTCCACGACCGAGCCGAGGAACACCGTGCCCGTGCGCGGGTCGCCCACCGGCAGGGTCGCCACGAACTCGGCCAAGCGCTGCGCGAAGGCATCCGCCACGCTGTCCACCACCACCAGCCGCTCGGTGGACATGCAGATCTGGCCCTGGTTCATGAAGGCCCCGAAGGCCGCCGCCTTCACGGCCTCCTCCAGATCCGCATCCTCCAGCACGATCATCGGCGCCTTGCCACCCAATTCCAGCAATACGGGCTTGAGGTGCTTCGCGGCGTGCATCGCGACAATGCGGCCAACCTTGGTGGAGCCGGTGAAGTTCACGCGCCGCACGGCCTTGTGGGCGATCATCGCCTCCACCACGGCCGGCGCATCCTGCGCGGCATGGGTCACCACGTTCACGGCGCCGGGCGGCACGCCGCCTTCCCGCAGCGCCTGGGCAATCAGGCTGTGCGTGCCGGGGCATGTCTCGCTCGCCTTCAGCACCACGGTGTTGCCGCAGGCGAGCGGCAGGGCCAGGGCGCGCACGCCCAGGATCACCGGCGCGTTCCAGGGGGCCATGCCCAGCACCACCCCAACCGGGGCGCGGACCGACATGGCAATGCAGCCCGGCTTGTCGGAGGGGATGACCTCGCCTGCGACCTGCGTTGTCGCCGCCGCCGCCTCGCGCAGCATGCCGGCGGCCAGATGCACGTTGAACCCGGCCCAGCCCGCCGTGGCGCCGATTTCCTCGGCCATCAGGCGGATGAACTCGGGCGCCTTGGCGGCAAGGGCGTCCGCCGCCTTCAGCAGGATCGCGCGGCGGGCATTGGGGCCGAGCTTCGACCAGGCGGGAAAGGCGGCCGCCGCGGCGTCGCAGGCTGCCAGCGCGTCCTCCACCGTGGCGGCGGCGGCGCGCGTCGCGACCTCGCCCGTCACGGGGTTGCGCCGCTCGAAGGTGGCCGCGCCGGTCGCGGGGCGGTCACCCTCTCCGATGATCAGGGGCACGTCGAGCATCTGGTTCTTCCTTCCTCTTACTTCTTCTCGTCGTAGAGCGTGGCGATGGCGCCATCGACGGCGACCTCGACCAGGAACGGCCCCTCCGCCGCCATGGCCTCGGCAAGGGCGGCGTCCAGATCCTCCGGCGTGGCCACCGCGCGCGCCGGGCATGCCATGCTGCGGGCGAGCGACACGAAATCGAGGCCGGGGAGATCGATACCCGGCGCGTCCCGCACCTGCAGCACGCGGGAAAAGGAGCGCATGGCGCCATAGCCCGCGTTATTCATCACGACCACGGCCAGCGACAGCCGTTCCTGCACCGCCGTCCAGAGTGCCTGGGGTGAGTACATGAAGGACCCGTCGCCGATCAGGCAGACCACGCGCTGCCCTGGCCTGCCCAGTGCTACGCCGACCGCGCCGGGCAGCCCGTAGCCGAGCCCGCCGCTGGCCATGGTGAAGAAGCCGCCCCAGTCGCGTATCGGCATCTGTGCGTGCATGGCCGGGCGGTGGGACGGCGCTTCCTCGACCAGCACCGCGCCGGCGGGCATGGCCGCGTGCAGGCGGTGCAGCGCGTAAGGCGCGCTGAGCGGCGAGGAAGGGGCCGGCGGCGCCGGGCGCGGCCGGGGAG
>JH599947.1 GCA_000245075.1 Acetobacteraceae bacterium AT-5844 | reverse complement strand
TTCCCGGACGCCACCATCCTGGCCAGCACCAGCCGCCGCACGGGCGCCGCCGCGGCGGAGCGCATCGCGGCCGACCTCGCCGGCACGCCGCACCGCCTGTTCCGCTGGGGAGACGGCGGCGCGAATCCCTATGCCGGCTTCCTGGCCTGGGCGGATGTCATCGCCGTGACGGGGGATAGTGTCTCCATGCTGTCCGAGGCCTGCGGCACCGGCGCGCCGGTCCTGGTGGCCAGCGAGGAGCCGGGCCGCCATGCCGCATTGGCGGCCAGCCTTTACACCGCCGGACTGGCCTGGCCGCTCGCGCGGGCAGCCGAGGCCCGGCCGCACCCTCCCTTGGATGAAAGCGGGCGGGTGGCAGCGGAGATCCGCAAGCGTGGGCTTTGCGCTGGGTTGAGCTAAAGGAAATTTTCGTCTTTCCTTCCGCGTAATCATCTCCGCACCGGTCTCGCCGGTGCGTGGCTTGCGCGAGGAAGACTTCCCCTGATGCCCATGCTCTCCGGCACCCCCGCCCAGATGGCGGATTTCCTGATCCACGAGTACTGGGCCAGCCAGGGCTTTTCCGGCCGGCGCTGGGAGCCCGGCAGCACCGTGACCTACAGCTTTGCCGAGAGCTGGACAGCGGCGGAGCGCGATGCGGCGGCGCGGGCCTTTTCGCTTTGGTCGGACCTCGCGAACATCTCCTTCCGGCCGGTGGCCGAGGGGGGGCAGCTGCGCTTTGAGAAGAATGATACCGGCCAGGCCTATGGCGGCGGCCTCGACAATGGGCGGGACCCGGCAGACCCCCTGCTGGCCCATATCACGTCAGGCCTCATCTCCATCGATACCACCATGCCTGGCTGGACCGATCTGGCCACCTTCGGCGAGTACGGCTTTGAAACGCTGATGCATGAAATCGGCCATGTGCTCGGCCTGGGCCATGCCGGTTTCTATGACGGAGACAACAAGCCCGAGGACTCGGTGTTGAAGACCGATTCCGTCCAGTACACGATCATGTCCTACAACCGGGCCAGCTTCACGGGCGCCGATTACGGCAAATGGTCGGCCACTGCTCCCGCGCTGTTCGACATCTACACCATCCAGCTGCTCTACGGCGCGAACACCGAGACCCGGGCAGGCGATACGGTCTATGGCTTCAACAGCACCGCGGACCGCGACGTCTATGATTTCAGCCTGAACCCGCACCCGATCATGTCGATCTACGACACGGGCGGGTTCAATACCCTCGACGTCTCCGGCTTCTCCCAGGATGCGGTGATCGATCTGCGCGACGGTGCCTTCAGCAGCGTGGCCGGTCTGCGCGACAATATTTCCATCGCCTTTGGTACGCTGATCCAGGCCGCCATCGGCGGCAGCGGCAATGACAGGCTGGTCGCCAATAACGCCGGCAATCACCTCTCCGGCGGCGCGGGCAACGACTTGCTGATCGGCGGCCGCGGCCATGATGTGCTGGATGGCGGTGCGGGCTTCGATACCGCGCGCCTTCTGGCTGGCCTGCGTGGCGTGACGGTGGAGGAAGTGGCGGGCGGGCAGGAAGTCCGCGGCATGGCGCAGGCCGATCTCATCAGCATCGAGCGCATCTGGCTGGCGGATGGCACGCTCGACTTCTCTGCCGATGCCGATGCGGCCCTGCTGCTGCGCCTGGCCGACGTCGCCTTGGGGCGGGAGCTGGAAGGCTCGGGGCAGCAATACTGGGTTGGCCGGATGGAAGAGGGGGCCGGCAGCGTGGCGGAAGGCCTGCTGGGCAGTGCCGAGTTCCAGGCTCTGCTGGGCGGCGACACCAGCGACACGGCTTTCATCAGCCTGCTCTACGGCCATCTTCGTGAGAGCGGCACCATCTCGGCGGAGGAGATGGGCTATTGGACAGGGCAACTCGCCGCCGGCGCCGACCGCGCCACGGTGCTGCTGGGTTTCGCGCAAAGCGAGGAGCAGTACGATGCCACGGCCGATATCCTGTCCGGTGGGCTGTGGACACTCGACCAGAACGCCGCCCAGGTGGCCCGCCTCTATGCCACCCTGCTGGGCCGCAGGCCGGACGCCGAAGGGCTGTCCTACTGGGCCAGCCCCGACAGGGATTTCGATCTTCACGCCGTCGCGCAAAGCTTGCTGATGTCCTCTGAAAGCGAGGCGCTGTACTCGGGCGGCGACGGCATGCTCGTCCAGCAATTCTACAGGCAGGCGCTAGGGCGGGAGGCGGATGCCGACGGCCTGGCCTATTGGAGCGACGGGCTGGACACCAACGATGCCGCCAGCATCTCCCGCGTGGCACTCGGCATTTCGGAGAGCGAGGAACATGTCGCGCTCAGCCAGTCCTGGATCAACAATGACGATCCCGCACGCTTCGGAATCGAGCTGAGCGGAATCCTGGCCTGAGGCTCGGCTGGCCACTCTTGCCCTGGCCGCCGAGTGCGGCCAGACAGGAGGGGCTTGCAGCAAAAGGAGTCGGCCGCGCATGTCCCGCATCCATCGCATCGCCGTGGTGCCCGGCGACGGCATCGGCAAGGAAACCGTGCCTGAAGGCCTGCGCGTGCTGGACGCCGCGGCCCGCCGCTTCGGCTTCGAGCTGAAGCTCGATCACTACGACTGGTCCTGCGAAACCTACCAGAAGACCGGCCGCATGATGCCGGAGGACGGGCTGGAGAAGCTGGCCCAGAGCGACAGCATCTTCCTCGGCGCCGTGGGCTGGCCGGGCGTGCCGGACCACATCTCCCTCTGGGGCCTGCTGATCCCGATCCGCCGTGGCTTCGACCAGTATATCAGCCTGCGCCCCTGCAAGCTGATGCCGGGCACGACCTCGCCGCTCGCCAACCGCGGCCCGAAGGACATCGACTTCTACGTGGTGCGGGAGAATACGGAGGGCGAATATTCCTCCTCCGGCGGCCGGATGTTCGAGGGCACGCCGCGCGAGTTCGTCAGCCAGGAAAGTGTCTTCACCCGCCACGGCGTGGACCGGGTGCTGAAATACGCCTTCGAACTGGCCCAGACGCGCCCGCGCAAGAAGGTGACGAGCGCCACCAAGTCCAACGGCATCACCTTCACCATGCCGTACTGGGATGAGCGCTTTGCCGAGATGGCGAAGAACTATCCCGGCATCACGACCGACCAGTTCCACATCGACATCCTCTGCGCCCATTTCGTGCAGCATCCGGATTGGTTCGACGTGGTGGTCGGCTCCAACCTGTTCGGCGACATCCTTTCCGATCTCGGCCCGGCGGTGGCGGGCTCCATCGGCATCGCGCCTTCGGCCAACATCAATCCGGAGAAGGTGCATCCCTCGATGTTCGAGCCGGTGCATGGCTCGGCGCCGGATATCGCCGGCAAGCACATCTGCAACCCGATCGGCCAGATCTGGTCCGGCGCGATGATGCTGGAGCATCTGGGTGAGAAGGAGGCGGCCGACGCCATCCTGCGCGCCATCGAGAAGCTGCTGGCCGAGGGCGGCCCGCGCACGCGTGACCTCGGCGGCCAGGCGGGCACCGAGGATGTCGGCAAAGCGCTGGCCGAAGCGGTGGCGAACGGGGCCTGAGGGCCGTGCCGGTGCCGGGGGGCTTTCCCCCGGCGCCGTTGCCTTATCCGGCCTGCCAGGAGAGACGTTTCAGCAGCCACTCCCGATAGGCCAGCACGCCCTCCGGCGATGGGAACAGGGCGGAGACGGCGGTGCGGGCTTCCGCGCCGACCAGGGCGGGGGCGGTGGAATCAGGAGATTCCTTCGCCTCGTCCTCTTGCCAGCGCAACGCCGCGCGGCGCCAGACGGAGACCATGTCGGCCGAGGTCAGCGCCGGCAGCACCAGCGCCGCGCGCAGCCTGAGCGCCGCGAAACCGGCCTGCGCCGCCGCCAGATGCGCCGGGCGGGCCTGGCCGATCAGCTCGGACATCGCGGACAGGGACGGGGCATCACGCCGCCCCGGCGTATCCAGCTCCCGCCAGGGCGTGACGCCGATGCGGGCGGCGTGCCGCAGCGGTGAAGGGGTGGCGATGACGATGGCGTCCACCTCGCCGCGCCCCAGCGCCTGCTCCGCCGCGAAGGCGTGCAGGCCGAAAACGGGCGTGGCGGAATAGCCGGCAAGATCCAGCGCCAGCAGCACCGAGGTCTCCGGCGCCTCCGGCCCCGGCAGGGCGATTCGCAGAGGCCGGGCGGGATTTGGCGCGGGCAGCGGCCCCCGCCCCGCCAGCACGGCCCCCTGCCAGGAGACGCAGAGCGGCAGCCAGCCTTCCATGGCGTAGCGGGCGCGGCTTTCGCCGATCAGCCGGGCATGGGCGGCGTGGCCGGGCATCACCAGCAGCATCCGGCCGTCGCCGGCCTCCTGGGTGGCGAAGCGGTTGGCGGCGGTCACGCCGTCCGGCCCCCCCAGCACGATCGGGTGCAGGGCAATGGCGTGGGGCAGGCCGCGCGCCAGCCCCGCCGCCACACGGGCAGCCCAAAGGGCGGCCGGGCCCCCTTCGGGCCCCGGCATGAGCAGGGTGGCGGAATCCGACGGCATGACCTGCGCCCCGGCTGCCCTCGGCAGGCCGGATGCTGTCAGCAGGGCGGCGGCGAGGGCTGTGAAGCCACGGCGGCGGAGCGGCATGGCGCAGCCATGCTCTGCGCTCACGGCGGAAAAAAGGCGCGATCGGGGCGATTGGTAAACCGCAACGATGCTGCTTTTCTGGGCAGCGGCTGGCGCCGCCTGTCGCGAAGTCTGGCAGGCGATGGGGCGGCGCCGCATCATCTCAGGAATCGTAGGAGACGAGCGCCTGGAAGGGCGCGTCCAGCCGTGAGCGGCCGTTCAGGAAGGTCAGCTCGATCAGCGCCGCCGCCAGCGGCACCTCGGCACCCACTTCCTTCAGCAGCTTGATTCCGGCGGACATGGTGCCGCCGGTCGCGAGCAGATCGTCCAGCAGCACCACACGGTCTCCCGGCTTCACGGCATCGGCCTGAATTTCCAACCGATCGGTGCCGTATTCCAGTGCGTAATTGTAGCCGATGGTCGCACCCGGCAGTTTCCGCGGCTTGCGCAGCAGCACGAAGCCGAGACCAAGCTCCAGCGCGAGGGGCGCGGCGAGGACGAAGCCGCGGCTCTCGATACCGGCGAGGATGGTGGGGTTATAGGGGCGCACGAGGTCGGCCAGCTGCGTCATGGCGGCGCGGAAGGCCGGCCCGTCCCGCAGCAGGGTGCAGATGTCGTAGAACAGGATGCCGGGCTTCGGGAAATCGGGCACGCCACGGATATGCGCCTTCAGGTCTACGGCGGCAGGGGCGGGGGTGGGGCCGTTGTCGGGCATCCTGGGTCCTTTATGGCGTCGGCGGGGAGGGGGCCCCATGAAGTGGGGGCGGACACTAGAGCAGATCGTCCCCGGCCGGAAACCTTTGGCTGCGTGAATCTGTGCTGACAGGAGCGCCGAGCCCTGCCAAGAGCAGGGGTATGTCGCGCACGCCTCTTGCTCTGCTGATCGGATTTTTCGGCCTGCTGCTCTATCTCGCCGTGGTGCTGTGGATCGGCGACTGGGTGCAGACGCTGCACTGGGCCATCCAGGTCCCCTATTATGTGCTGGCGGGTTTCGCCTGGGTCTTCCCCGTCAAGGCGCTGATGTTCTGGGCGGCGGGCGTCAGGCGGTAGGGCGCCCCGGCGCTGCCGGAACACCCCTGCCGTGCCGTTCAGAAGACGCGGCTCAGCGTTACCATCGCCCGGGCGTCGCAGAATTTGGTGCCGGCGAAGCATTCGGCTTTTGAGAGGTCGGTGTCGTAGTAGCCGACCGTCAGGGTAAAGCCCGCGAAGACCTCGCGCGAGACCGCCACGGACCAGTTGGAATAATCCGGCGCGCCATAGCGGGTGTTGCGGTCGATCCACTGATAGCCGAAGCGGCCCGCCAGAGTGAAATCGAAGGGGAGGGAGACATCGGCGCCGCCCTCCACATACACGGCCGAGCCACTCTCATAGTAAAAGTCCGGGGACCAGGCGACGGTGCCGAGGAACTTCACCGGGTCCAGCGTGTAGCTGGCCTTCGCCATCAGCTCGAAATAATTGTAGTCGTAGCCGCCATCGGGCTTGTCGTAGCCCGGGTAGGTGTAGAACACGCCGCCCAGATCCAGCGCGACCCCGGCCACCTCCGTCCGGAAGCCTGCCAGCAGGTCCAGCTCCTGCCGCGCATTGCTGCCGGGGAAGGTGACGTTGCTGAGGAAGGCGCCGATATAGAGGCCGCTGTCATGCTGCAGGTCGACCGCGCCCTGCACGGCTGGGCGGTTGCGGGTCTGCGAGATGCCCCGGAACAGGTAATCGCTCGCGACGGTGGGCGTCACCGTCAGGGTCAGGCCGCTATCGCCCAGGGGCATCTGCGCCTGGGCGGGGGTCACGGCCAGGGTGGCGGCGCCAAGGCATAGCGTGGAAGCAAAAGCCAGAATTGGCTTCATGGGCAGGTTCCCTTCCGCCAGGGGCTCCTCTGCCCCTGTTGGCGAGATGCTTCCAAGCAAGAACCGTGCAAGTTTTCTGTATGAGATTGAGGGTGCGCCCATCAAGGCGGCGTAAAAATCGCCAACGGGCCACCATCGCGGCAGGGCAATAAAAAAGCCCCGCCTCCCGGCGAAGGAAGGCGGGGCTTTTGCCCATCCGGACGGATTGGTCGGAGCGAGAGGATTCGAACCTCCGGCCCCTGCGTCCCGAACACAGTGCTCTACCAGGCTGAGCTACGCTCCGCCGTTCCGGCTGGGCAGGCCGGGCGTATATCCCCGCCCGCCGCCGGGGGCAAGTAGGGGATTTCAAGAAATCATGCGGTGCGATGCCGCCAAGCTCGTGGCAGGTTGCGGCGCACCCCTCTGCCGGGGGCGGAGCCGTGTCCCCCTGGCGCGGCGGCAGGATGGAGTATCTGGCATGAAGCAATGGGTCCTGGCGGCTGGAATCGCAGCGCTTTCGCTGGGCGCGGTCTCTGTCGGCGCGGTGTGGGCGCAGGATGTGGTGGCGCAGCGCGAGGCGGATATGAAGCGGATGGGCAGCCACCTTCAGGCCATCAAGGCCGTGGTGGACGCTTCCGGCCCCGTGGCCCCGGTGGCCGAGCGGGCGGCGGATATGCGCGACTATTTCGCCCGCATGACGGGCCAGTTCCCCGCCGGCAGCGCCGAGGGCAGCAAGGCCCTGCCCGCCGTGTGGTCCGACAACGCGGGCTTCGAACGCGCGGCGAGTAATGCTGCCGCCGCCGCCGGGAAGCTGGCCAGCGCGGCAAGCGCGAATGACAGCAGCGCCGTCGCCGCCGCATTCCGCGAGGTCGCGGCATCCTGCGGCGCCTGCCATCGCGGCTACCGCGCCCGCTGAGAAACGACGGGAGGGAGGGGGCCTGCCGTCTTCTCCCTTTGTCAGCCCAGCCGGGCGAGGCTCCAAACCCCGGCTGCCACCACCGCCAGCCAGACCAGGGCCAACAGCGGAGAGCCCAGGCGGGGCGAGCGGTGGGCCAGGCTGGCGGGCAGCCATTTGGCGCCGGTCAGCATGGGCCGGACCAGGTTCTGCCCCTTCACCGCCAGATACAGCAGCACCGCGACCACATGCAGCCCGACCAGGGCCAGGATCACGTTGAAGTTGCGGATGTGGATGAAGGTGGCGAAGTCGCTGGTCTCGCCCGAGACCTGCCCCGCCAGCGGGCCACGCGTCAGGATCTGATCGTCGGCGAAGAGGCCCGTCACGGCCTGCACCAGCAGCGCGCCCAGCAGCACCAACACCATCCATCCGCCGGCGGCGTTATGCCCCAGCTCAGTATCCGCCTCTCGCCGCCCGACATGCCGCAGATGCTTAAGGGCAGCCAGGGGGGAGCGCAGGAAGCGCGAGAAACGCGCCGTCTCCGAGCCCCAGATGCCCCAGCCGATCCGGAAGACCAGCAGCGTCAGGGTGAGGTAGCCGCTGAGCAGATGCAGCTCCATCCGCCCCGTCTCCACGGACCACCAGGAGAGGCCCAGCAGGATGACGAGGCCCCAATGGACCAGCCGTATCCAGGGGTCCCAGATCTTCACGCGCTGCATCGGTGCCGCCATCAGCGTTATCCTTGCCACAGGGGAAAAGTGATCTTTCCTCTAAGGAAGCACAGATCGTTGCGACGGGCTTGCTCTCGCCTTGGTGAAGCGATCATGGTGCATTGATCTTTCAGGGTAATGACTGGTTGTGATGACGGAACGGATGCGTTGGGGCGTGGGCCTGGGCGTGGCGGCAGTGCTGGCCACGGGCGGTAGCGCTGCGTGGCTGACCCTGCAGGGGCCACGCCAGGAGACGCGGCTGGATACCGCACCGGCCGTTGCCCCTTCGGCTCTTCCGCCTGCCGCGTCTTCCAGCTTTCCTGCCGGCACTGCCTCCCGCCCCTCGACCGAAGCCTCTGCCTCCATCCCGGCGGTGCCGGCACCTGCCGTGCCCTCCCGCTCAGCTGAGTCCGGACCGCGCTTCGATGTCGCGCGGATCGCCCCCGGTGGCGGCACCGTGGTGGCCGGGCGTGCCGCGCCCGGTGCCGAGGTCCTGCTCCAGGACCAGGGGCGGGAACTTGGCCGTGCACGCGCCGATGCGCGGGGCGAATTCGTCATTATCCCGGAAGCGCCCCTCGCTCCCGGCACGCATGAGCTGACCCTGCTGTCGAAGGATGCACAGGGGCAGGAGCTGCGTGGTGAGGAATCGGTGGTGGTGGCCGTGCCGCAGCCGCCTTCTATCGCTGGGGCCACCGCCGAGGGGCCGGCCATGGTGGTGCTCATGCCGCCTCCCGGCTCCGGCGCCGCGCCGCGCGTGCTGCAAGGGGCGCCGCGCACCTCGGGCCGCCTCAGCCTGGATGTGGTGGATTACGACGAAACCGGCGGCATCCGTTTCGCCGGCTCCGCGCCCGCGGGGCAGACGGTGCGCCTCTATATAGACCAGAAGCATTCTGGCGACTCCGCCGCCGGCGCGGATGGCCGCTGGACCTTCCGCCCCGGCCAGCCACCGGCGGCCGGCCGCCATATGCTGCGCGTCGATCAGATCGGGCCGCAGGGCCAGGTGGTGGCGCGGGTGGAGGTGCCCTTCCAGCGGGATATGCCTCTTCTGACCGCCGCCCAGGCCGCCAATGCCCCGGCAGCGGACCGCGTGGTGGTGCAGCCCGGCCACAGCCTGTGGCGGATCGCGCGCCAGACTTATGGCCGCGGCACGCGCTACACGGAGATCCATCGCGCCAATACGGACCAGATCCGCGACCCCCACCGCATCTATCCGGGCCAGATTTTTACGCTTCCCACCCCCTGAGCAGGCCGCGCGCCGGTTGTTCCGGCAGCCATGACAGACCATAACCGGCGGTATCATGGCGCTCATCGAAAGCATTCGTCTGGTCGTTGCCAAGCCGCATCCGGCCGGCAAGCCCTTCATCCTCGCGGGCGCCGGCGTGGCCGTGGCCGGCGGCATCGCCCTCGGCACCTGGCTGTTCTGGCTCGGCGCCGCCTTCACGCTGTTCTGCCTGTACTTCTTCCGGGACCCGGAACGGGTGACGCCGGCACGCCCTGGCGTGATCGTCGCGCCGGCGGATGGGCGCGTGGTCATGGTCGGCCCCGCCGTGCCGCCGGAGGAACTCGGCCTCGGCCCGAATCCGCGCTGGCGCGTGGCCATCTTCCTCTCGGTGCTCGATGTGCACGTCAACCGCAGCCCGGTTGACGGCGTTGTCACCCGCGTGGCCTACCGCCACGGGAAGTTTCTGAATGCCAGCCTGGACAAGGCCAGTGTGGACAATGAGCGCAACGCCCTGGCGATGCGCCTGCCGGATGGGAAGGAGATCGCCGTCGTGCAGATCGCCGGCCTGATCGCCCGCCGCATCCTTTGCGATGTGAAGGAAGGGGACCGCCTGGCCACCGGCCAGCGCTTCGGCATCATCCGCTTCGGCAGCCGTACCGATCTCTACCTGCCGGAAGGTGTCCGCCCGCTGGTGTCCGAGCATCAGCTCATGATCGGCGGCGAGACGGTGATCGCCGAGATGGCTCCCGCGGAACTCGCCGCGCCCACGACCGAAACGGGACTTTGATGCCTGAGACCGCCCCGCAGGGACAGACCGGAGAGCCCCGCCGCCGCTTCCGCTTCGCGCCGCGGCGGCGCCCCCGCTTCCAGGGGCAGTCCTTCAACAAGCTGATCCCCAACATCATGACCATGCTCGGCCTCTGCGCCGGGCTCCTGGCCATGCGCTTCGCGCTGACGGAGCGGTGGGAACAGGCGGCGGCGCTCATCATCGTCGCCGCTGTCATCGACGGGCTGGATGGCCGCCTCGCGCGGCTGCTCAAGGCCACGAGCCGCTTCGGCGCGGAATTCGACAGCCTGTCGGACTTCCTCTCCTTCGGCGTGGCCCCGGCCATGATCCTCTATATGTGGACCATGGAATCCTGGCGCGGCATCGGCTTCGTGCCCTGCGTGCTCTTCGCGGTCTGCATGTCGCTGCGCCTCGCGCGCTTCAACGCGGCGCTGGATGTGGGCCTCGCGCCCAAGCCCGCCTATGCGCAGAGCTTCTTCACCGGCGTGCCCGCCCCGGCGGGAGCCGGCCTTGCCCTGTTCCCGATGTTCCTCTCCCTGGCCTTCGAAGGCTGGGGCTGGAGCAGCATGGCCCATGCCGTGCGGCACCCGGCCTTTGTCGGGCCGCTGCTGGTGGTGGTGGCGCTGATGCTGGTCTCCACCCTGCCCACCTGGTCCTTCAAGAACTTCAAGGTACGGCGGGAAGTGGTGCTGCCGCTGCTGATCTCGGTCGGCGCCTATGCCGCCCTGTTGGTTGGTGAGCCCTGGGCCGCGCTGGCCGCCGCCGGCCTCATCTATATCGGCATGCTGCCCTTCTCCATCCGCTCCTACATCCGCCTGAAGCGGGAGGCGGAGGAACTGCTGCAGCCCGTCCCGGCGCCGGAGAACGGGCCCTCGCCGAAGTGAGGGGAGCCGGAACGGCTCCTCCCCAGCTCATCGGCACGATAAGGCTGCCGCTCCCTGGCGGTGGCACGGCGCTGGTAAGCGGTGGCCCGTTCGAGGCCTGCCCCGAAGGCGTTTTCAGCCTTTGCCTGGAGGAGCGCGCGGCCAATGCCGCCGCCGCCGACCTCCTGCTCCCCGTGCCGGACTTTGGCCTGCCGGAGCCTGAGGCCCTTCGTCAGGTCCTTGCCCAACTCATGGCGGCAATGGCGCACCGCCCGGTCTTCATCGGCTGCCGCGCCGGGCTGGGGCGCACCGGTACCGTCCTGGCGTGCCTGGCCCGTCTCTGTGGCGTGGCGGATGATCCCGTCGACTGGGTGCGCCGCCATTACGACCCCCGCGCGGTGGAAACATCCGCGCAGGAAGCCTTTGCCCGCCTTGTTCCGCTGGACGCGTCTCCCGGCTGAAGCGGCTGCTGCCGCCTAATCCTCGCGCGCCTGCGCCTCCAGCAATGCCAGCAGGCCTTCCAGGACGAGAGAGGGCTGCGGCGGGCAGCCCGGAATGACGAGGTCCAGCGGCAGCACCGCGCCGACGCCGCCTTCTTCCACCGCATAGCCGCCCTGGAAGGGCCCGCTCCCCGCCGCGCAATCACCCGCCGCCACCACCCATTTGGGCTCCGGCATCGCCTCCCAGGCCCGTTGCAGGGCCTCGGTCATGTTGCGCGTGGCGGGGCCGGTGACGACCAGCACATCCGCCTGCCGGGGGGTGGTAACGAAGCGCAGCCCGAAACGCTCCATGTCATAGGCAATGCCTTCGAGCGCCCGCACTTCGGCGGCGCAGGCCCCGCACCCGCCAGCCTCCACCACCAGGATGCCGAGACTGCGCCCAAGCCGGGCCTGGGCGGCTTCCCCCATGCGCGCCGCCAGGGCCGCGACCGTATCCGGATGCGGCTCCGGTGTGGTGGCGGCGTGGTCGGGGCGCAGGAGGCTGCGGAGCAGCTTCGGCCACAGCATGGCGGTCAGCCCGCTACCCGTTCGGCAAAGACCAGAATATTGCCGAACGGGTCCGCGACCGACACGACACGCTCGCCCCAGGGCATGTCCTCGATACCGGGGCGGGCGTAGCGGTAGCGCTTGCCGATCAGCTCCGCATGCAGCCCGTCGATGCCGGTGGTGTTGATGTGGACCTTGGTGCCGGGCGTGCCGTCGCCATGATGCTCGGTGAGGAACAGCTTCAGCCCCGCCCGGGAGATCTGCGCGAAGAGTGGCATGTCGGGGGCGAAGCGGTGCTCCCAGTCCCAGCTGAAGCCGAGGAAGTCGACATAGAATTCCCGCGCCTTTGCCTCGTCGAACATGCGCAGGAACGGTGTTGCGGGACCGAGGGTGAGGCTCACAGATCCACTCCGTGGCTGGATGGGTTGAGGGAGGCGCGGCAGATGGGCAGGTCCGCGATAGGCTGCCCTTCCATGGTGGCCTCCAGCAACGGCCAGAGAGGCCAGGAGGCGTCGCGCGCGAAGCAGGCGCGGATCAGCCCCGCCTCGTCCAGGGAAAGCCAGTGCCAGGTCTCGCCCCGGTGGGACTCGACCATGCCGCTGCCTTCACCGGCCGAGATGGGCAGCGATACCAACGTCGCCCCCGGCTCCAGCCGGGCCAGGGCGGCGCGCATGAGGCCGAGGCTTTCGACGATTTCCATCAGCATGAGCCGCAGCCGCGCATCGGCATCGCCGGCCGAGAGCGTGGCCACGCTGAAGCCGAGGCTTTCATAAGGCGCGTAGGGCGCATCCTGCCGCGCGTCGAAGCGGCGGCCGGCGGCCCGCCCCGCCACGCCGCCCGCAGGGAGGTGCGCCACGCCCGGCCGGGGCGTGATGGCCACGGCACAGATACGGTCCTGCAAGCCTGCATGGCTTTCATGGACGTTCTGGAAGGCCGGAAGTTCCTGCTCGATGCGGGATAGCGTGTCCCGCAGCGCGTCGGCCCCGCTCGCCGCGATGTCGATGGACACGCCGCCTGGCACCACGCGGTCCAGCAACAGGCGCGCACCGAAGGCGATGTCGTTCGCCCGCAGCAACTCCTCCCGCAGCAGTGCCGCACGTGCCTGGGCCCAGGCGAAGCCGGCGGCGGCGCAGGTCTCGCCCCAGTCCAGAAGATGGTTGGCGATGCGTTCCGACTCGGCCATCACCGCCCGCAGCAGGGTGGCACGGGGCGGGGCAGGGGTTCCGCTGGCGGCTTCCGCCGCCAGGGCGAAGGCCCAGGAATGGGCCACGGTGGAATCGCCTGCCAGCCGGGCGACCAGCCTGGCCGCGGCGCGCGGGGACTTGCCCTGCATCAGGGCGAACAGCCCCTTATGCCCATAGCCCAGCCGTGTCTCCAGCCGCTGCACCGTCTCCCCGTGGAGATGCGCACGGAGATGGGCCAGATTGCCGCCGGGCAGGATGGGGCCGAGCGGAAACTGGAACAGCGCCTCGCTCTCCGTGGGCAGGAAGACGGGCTGAGGCGGTTCTCCGGGGCGGGAGACAGGGTGAGCGGAAAGCGGCCGCGCCACCGGCCAGCGGCCATGATCCAGCCAGGGGCGGGAATCGGTACCACCCTCGGCACGCAGGCCCCAGAGGTCGGTGACGGCGCGCTCGAACCATGCGGCGAGGGGGCGGGCGGGAGAAAGGGCAGGGTAGCTGCCTTCCGTCGCCAGGCTCGCCACCACGACCTCGCCGGGCGGGGCCAGAAAAGCGGCATGCACCATGGCGGGCTCCGCCCACAGGGCCAGCAATTCCAGCCCCGGCTCCTGGCGCAAGGCTTCCGGCAGCGCGGCCCAGTCAGCGGCCGGCAACAGGTGGCGGCCGGGCGCCGCCTGGGGCGCGGAGCGGATCAGCTTCGTCGCGGCGCTCATCCTACCAGCCTCGCGGCATCCATCAGCAGCCCGGCGAGCGGCGCGGGCAGGAACAGCCCCAGGGCCAGCAGCAGCAGGAGGTGCAACCCGGCCAGCATCATCATGACCTCTCCGCCAGGCCCGCCATCGGCCATGTGCTGAGCCCCTGCCGGTGCCGGGCCGAAGCACAGCCCGCGTAGCCGCGCCAGGGTGGCGATGGCCAGGGCCACCAGCCCTACCCCCAGCGGCAGGGCGATCCAGGGCAGCCTTGCCACGGCCTGCTGCACCAGCAGGAACTCGCTGATGAATTGCGTCATCGGTGGCAGCCCGGCCAGCGCGCCCAACGCCCCTGCCAGCCCCCAGCCCAGCCTCGGTTCGGAGGCGGCGAGCCCGGAGAGGGCCGCCATGCCATCCTCGCCGCGCAGGGCCGTGGCGCGGGTCAGGGCAAAGGCGGCGGCGGAAAGCGCCAGCCCGGCGCCCATCATCTGCAACAGCCCGGCCATCACCGCCGGGCCGCCCAGCCCGAAGGCAAAGGCCACAAGGCCGGTCTGGCCAATGGCGCAGACGGCCAGGAAGCGCCCCGCCTGCCGCTGCCGCCAGAGCGCCGCCGCCGCGAAGCCGATGCCCAGGAGCCCCGCCGCCAGCAGCAGCGCGCCGGGGGGAAGCCAGGCAGGATTCAGCGCGGCGATGGCTTTGGCCCGCAGCACCGCCAGCAGCGCCGCCTGCCCCAGCAGGGTGCAGGGAATGGCCATCAGCGGTGTAGGGCCCTCGGCCTGGGCATCGGGCAGCCAGGCATGCAAGGGCACCAGCCCCGCCAAGACTCCGTAACCCGCCAGGACCAGCACGAAGCCCAGTGTCAGCAGGCCGCTCTCCGCCTCCCGCCCCACCCGCAGCAGCGCGTGGAAGGAGAGCGTCTCTGGCGAGCCGGCCAAAGGCTGCGCCGCCATGCCGAAGACCATGATGCCGAGCAGCGCCAGCCCCGCCCCGGCCCCGCCGAGCAGAACCGTCTTCCACGCGGCCGCGAGCGCTGCCGGGCCACGCCGCAGCGCCGCCAGCATGGCGACGATCATGCCCGCCAGCACCAGCGCCATCCAGGTCAGCGCCAGATCATCGGCCAGCAGCGCCAGATAGATGGTGCCCAGCAGCGCCTGATAACCGGAGGCCCAGGCACGGGCGGTGCCTTCATGCGGCGGCTGCAGCAGGCTGGCGATGGCGCCGGTCAGCCCGATCAATGCCGCCAGCAGCAGCAGGGGTAGGTTCAGCGCATCCGGGCGCAGCAGGCCCTCAGCCTCGCCGGGCAGGAAGGGCAGCGCCGCGATGAGAGGCAGGGTGAGCGCCGCCACGGCCACATTCAGCCGGGCGCCAACTGTGGAAGACGTGATCCAGGACAACACCGCCGCGCCCAGCCAGGGCAGCAGCACCGGCAGCCAGGGCAGCCACGGCGCGGCGAGAAGGGACGCCAGCCAGGCTGGTGCGGTCTCCAGGCCCGGCATCAGCCGATATCTCCGGTGGGCGGCCGCATGGCGAGGAAGGCGGTAACGGTGCCGAGCGGAATGGCTATGGCCACGATCACAACGGCCGGCAGCAGGGGCAGCCCCGGCGTGGCCAGCGCCCCCAGCAGCGCGCCGTTCATCAGGCTGGCGAGGCCGATCGCCTGGCCCAGCGGGTTGTGTCGCGCCGCCATCACCAGCAGGCCGAGCAGCATCACGGAAAGGGAAAGGACCAGATCCTCCCGCATGCCCATCGCGGCGCCGGCGGTGGCGGGCAACAGCGCCAGCACGGCCAGGAGGACCAGCGCCACCCCCGCCGCCAGCCCGACTCCGGGGCGGTGCATCAGCGCGACGGAGACATCATGCCGCAGGCCCAGGCGCTTCACCCATTCCCGCAAGGTCAGCGGCAGCAGCACTCCCTGGCCGACCGCCAGCAGGGCCGCGATCAGCATCAATTGCGGCGTATCGCGCATCCAGCCGTAGCAGAGGGCGATCAAGCCCAGCAGCCAGCCCTGGGCCGACAACCCGTTGATCGCCGGCAGCGGCCGCCGCCGCACCAGCAGCATGAAGGAGAGCAGCAGCACAGCGCCGCCCAGAAGATGCGCCAGACCCGGCAGCAAGGCCCCGAAATCCATCATGCCACCCCCGCCGAGAGAAACAGCCACACGACCCCGAGCAAGGCGAGCAGCAAGGCCGCCGTCAGCAACTCCGCCAGCCTTGCGGCCCGCAGCCGCGCCAGCCGCGCTTCCGCCACGGCAAGGGCGAGCACCAGAACGAGCAGCTTCAGCGGCCAGAGCAGCAGGGCCATCACCCAGCCCAATGCGCCCGCCCCGGCCCCCGCCATGCCGAAGGGCATGAACAGGCCGGTCAGCAGCGCCAGCCAGAACACCAGCCCCAGCGCCGCCTGCATCCGCCACAGCGCCAGATGGCGGCCGGAGGCTTCCGGCACGCCTGCTTCATCGTCGTCCCCGAGGGCGGAAGGTTGCCCGGCCGGCAGGCGCCCGCTTTCCGCCAGCGCCACGCCGAGCAAGGCCAGCGCCATCAGCCCCAGCGGCACGCGGAAGGCGGGCGATGCCTCGCGCAGCGTGAGGGCGATGCCATCGGCGTTGGTGGTGCCGGTGAGAATGGCGAAACCCATGGCGGAGAGAAGGAGGGTCGGCACGGTCAGCCCCGCGCGGCCCATGCCGCCAGCCGCGGCCAGGCCCCCCTGGGCGGTGCCGGCATCCATGGCGGCCAGTGCACGGGCAGCGCGCGCCATGGCCAGCAGCCCCGCCAGCACAACGAGGTCCGAGAGCGGGGAGAGCGCCATGCCATGCGCGAAGCCCGGCACCAGCAGTACGGCGGCCAGCATGGCGGAGAGACCCGCATAGGGCGCGGCGGAGGAAATGGCGGAGGCGTTCTCCGCCAGCACGGGCCGCTTGCGCAGCAGGGCGAGGCAATCCCGCACAGGCTGCAGGGGGCTGGGGCCGTGCCGGCCCTGGAAGCGGGCCCGCGCCCACCCCAGCAGGCCGGGCAGCAGCACGGCCGCGGCCAGCATCAGCACGAGGTGCAGCAACTGCGCCAGCACAGCGGGCAGCAGGCTCATGCGCGGCTCCCCATCCAGGCCAGGAGCAGCAGCAGCGCCACAACGGCACTCAGGCACAGCCTCAGGGAACGGCGTGGCGCACCACCGCCCGGCAGCGCGGGACGCCAGCGCCGCAGCATGGCGGCCC
>JH599946.1 GCA_000245075.1 Acetobacteraceae bacterium AT-5844 | reverse complement strand
GGCCCCATGGATGGAGATGGTGAGGGTGGAGGAGACGATGAGCTCGGCGGGTTCGGGGTTGTCGATGGTGACGGGCGTGCTGGAGGTGGGCAGGTAGTCCTGGGCGGTGGCGCCGGGGTTGAGCTGCGCGCCCCAGATTTCGAAGACGCCGGTGGCGGACTGGGTGGCGTCGTGCATCAGGGCGACGTTGCCGTTGCTGGCGCCGTTGCCGGTGAAGGTCCAGGTGAAGCGCTGCCATTCGCCGGTGGCGACGGCGGATTGCAGGGCGTTGCTGACGCCGTCGTAGTAGTTGAAGCTGAAATGGCCGTCGCCGCTGACGAGGCGGAGCCAGACGCTGAAGCTGTGCTGCCCGGTCACGGCGGCACTCTGGTAGATGCCGGAGGCGGCGCCGGAGAGCGTCAGGCGGTCGGCGGTGGTGGCGCTGCCGAAGGGGTCGGCGGCGATATCGGCGGTGATGGCCGGCAGCGTGCCGGGAACGGAGAAGCGGCTCCAGGCGGCGTTGTCGAAGGCCTCGGAGAAGCTGAGCAGGTTCTGCCAGGGGCCGGGCCGCGGCACATAATGGGACTGCCCGTCGGAGAGGGTGTAGCGGAAGGTCTCGGTGACGACCTGGCCGGCGCCGAGCACCTGGACATCGGGGTCGTTGTTGTCGAGGGTGTAGGTGTAGCGGCCATCGGCGCCGAGCAGCAGGGTGCCGTACAGGCCGACGATGGTGGTGCCGACACCGGCCGCCTGACCGTTGACGGCCGTGACGGTCAGCGCCGCACCCTCCGGGTCGCTGTCATTCGACAGCACATCGCCGCCGGCCACCAGCGCCGTGCCCTTGGTCACCGAGCCCACATCCGAAACCGCTATCGGCGCGCTGT
>JH599945.1 GCA_000245075.1 Acetobacteraceae bacterium AT-5844 | reverse complement strand
GACCCAGCGCACGGAGGCGCCGTTGGGAGCCACCACCGCCGCGCCACCGGCCGCCGCCGCTCCCAGCGCTGCGCCAAGGCGCGCCGCTGGGCCGCCGCCAAGCTATCTCGGCCGCCTGTCAGCAGCCCTGGAGCGAGCCAAGCGCTATCCTAACCGCGCACGCCTCCGCCGGATCGAGGGCCTGGCGCATCTGAACTTCTCCATGCGCCGTGACGGCACAGTGGTGAACTGGCGGATCGTGCGCGGCACCGGCGACGCGGATCTCGACGAAGCTGTGGGCGAGATGATCCAGCGCGCGTCCCCCCTGCCGGCGCCCCCGCCGGAGTTGGAAGGGGACCCGATCAATCTGACGGTGCCGGTACGCTTCAACCTGCGCTGACAAAAAAGAGGCCATCTCCGGATGGCCTCTTTTTCATTGGCCACAAGGCCGGCCCTATCAGCCCGCCTTGCGCATCTTCTTCGCCGCCGGCTTCTCGGCTTTCGCCGCCGCCTTTGCAGGGGCCGCCTTGGGCTTGAGCAGCGGGCCCAGGAACCGGCCCGTATGGCTGCCCTCGGTCTGGGCCACCGTCTCCGGCGGGCCTTCGGCGACGATCCGGCCGCCGCCGTCACCGCCTTCCGGCCCCAAATCCAGAATCCAGTCAGCCGTCTTGATCACTTCCAGATTGTGCTCGATGACGACAACCGTGTTGCCCTGGTCCACCAGCCGGTGCAGCACCTCCAGCAGCTTCCGCACATCCTCGAAATGCAGGCCCGTGGTCGGCTCATCCAGAATGTAGAGGGTGCGGCCGGTGGAGCGGCGGGAAAGCTCCTTCGCGAGTTTGATGCGCTGGGCCTCACCGCCGGAGAGGGTAGTCGCCTGCTGCCCCAGATGGATGTAGCCGAGTCCGACCTCCTGCAGCATCTTCAGCTTCTCGCGGATGGCAGGCACTGCGGAGAAGAACTCCACACCTTCATCCACCGTCATCTCCAGCACGTCGGAGATGGACTTGCCGCGGAACTTCACCTCCAGCGTCTCACGGTTGTACCGCTTGCCCTTGCAGGTGTCGCAGGTGACGTAGACGTCCGGCAGGAAGTGCATCTCGATCTTCAGCACGCCGTCGCCCTGGCAAGCCTCGCAGCGGCCGCCCTTGACGTTGAAGCTGAAGCGGCCGGGCTTGTAGCCCCGCGCGCGGCTGTCCGGCAGTTCCGCGAACCAGTCGCGGATCGGCGCGAACAGGCCGGTATAGGTGGCGGGGTTGGAGCGCGGCGTACGGCCGATCGGCGACTGATCGATGTCGATGATCTTGTCGAGGTGATCCAGCCCTTCGAGCTTCTCGTAGGGCGCGGGCACGGTGCCGGCGCCCATCAGCCGCCGGGCCGTGGCCTTGTAGAGCGTCTCCACCACGAAGGTGGACTTGCCGCCGCCCGAGACACCTGTGACACAGGTGAAGGTGCCAAGCGGAATGGAGGCCGTGAGGTTGCGCAGGTTGTTGCCGCTGGCGCCCACCAGCCGCAGCATGCGCTTCTTGTCCGGCTGGCGCCGACTGGCGGGCACCGCGATTTCGCGGCGGCCAGAGAGGTAGGCGCCGGTCAGGCTGTCCGGATGCGCCTGCACCTCGGCGGGCGTACCCTGGGCGATGACGCGGCCACCACCTGCACCGGCTGCCGGGCCGATATCGATCAGATGGTCCGCGGTACGGATGGCATCCTCGTCATGCTCGACCACGAGCACGGTATTGCCGAGGTCGCGCAGGCGCCGCAGCGTATTGAGCAGCCGTTCATTGTCCCGCTGGTGCAGGCCGATGGAGGGCTCGTCCAGCACATAGAGCACGCCCGTGAGGCCACTGCCGATCTGTGAGGCAAGCCGGATACGCTGGCTCTCACCGCCGGAGAGGGTAGCGGAGCCTCGCGCGAGGGTGAGGTAGTCCAGACCCACATCCAGCAGGAAGCGCAGGCGTTCGATGATCTCCTTGAGTATCCGCCGGGCGATCTCCCGCTGCTGCGGGGTCAGCTTGCTCTCGACCTTGTCGAACCAGGGCTTCGCGTCGCGGATGGAGAGTTCGCTGGCCTGGGCGATGTTCATGTCGGCCACGCGCACGGAAAGCGCTTCGGGCTTCAGCCGCGCGCCGAGGCAGGCGTGGCAGGGCTGTTCCGCCTGATAGCGGGAGAGATCCTCGCGCACCCAGGGGTTGTCGCTTTCCCGCAGGCGGCGGGCGAGGTTCGGCAGTACGCCCTCGAAGGGCTTCTTCACCTCATAGGCGCGCAGCCCATCCTTGTACTTCAGGGCGACGACCTCACTGCCGGTGCCGTGCAGAATGGCGTGTTGCACATCCTCCGGCAGCTCGTCCCAGGCGGTGTCCATCTTCACCTTGAAGTGGCGCGCGAGGCTTTGCAGCGTCTGGTCGTAATAAGGCGCGCCATTGCCGGCCCAGGGCGCGATGGCGCCATCGGCGAGGCTGCGGTTCTCGTCCGGCACCACCAGATGCGGGTCGAAGAAGCTCTCGCTGCCGAGGCCGTCACAGACCGGGCAGGCGCCTTGCGGAGAGTTGAAGGAGAAGAGCCGGGGCTCGATCTCTTCCAGAGTAAAGCCGGAGACGGGGCAGGCGTAGCGGCTGGAGAAGACCGTGCGCTCGCCTGTATCGGCGTGGTCCGCGTAAGCGACGCCATCGGCGAGCCCCAGCGCGGTCTCGAAGGAATCCGCCAGGCGCTGCGCCAGCCCCTCGCCACCGACGACAACGCGGTCCACCACCACTTCGATGTCGTGCTTCTTGCGCTTGTCGAGATTCGGCGCGTCCTCGATGCGCATCAGCGTGCCGTTGATCTTCACGCGTTCGAAGCCACGGCGCTGGTACTCGGCCAGCTCCTTCTTGAACTCGCCCTTCTTGCCGCGCACGGCGGGGGCCAGCAGCAGCAGCCGCGTCCCCTCCGGCATGGCCAGTACCCGGTCCACCATCTGGCTGACGGTCTGCGCCTCGATGGGCAGGCCCGTGGCCGGGGAGTAGGGCACGCCCGCGCGCGCCCAGAGCAGGCGCATATAGTCGTGGATCTCGGTGACGGTGCCGACGGTCGAGCGCGGGTTATGGCTCGTCGTCTTCTGCTCAATCGAAATGGCGGGGGAGAGGCCCTCGATCGAATCCACATCCGGCTTCTGCATCAGCTGCAGGAACTGCCGGGCATAGGCGGAGAGGCTCTCCACATAACGCCGCTGGCCCTCGGCATAGATCGTGTCGAAGGCGAGGGAGGATTTGCCGGAGCCGGAGAGGCCGGTGATGACCGTGAGCGTATCCTTGGGAATATCGATATCGACATTCTTGAGGTTGTGCTGGCGTGCACCGCGAACACGGATCTGCCCGCTTTGAACCACGGAAAGGGGGGTGGGATTCAGCTTCGTCAAAACGGGCTCCTGCGCGTTGATGTTCGCGCTGTGTTCCAGTATGCCAGTGTTCGCAGGTTGCGTGAAGTGGGGTATCGGCCGCTGCCCGCAAGGGGGCTGGCCGGCATGGCAGACCAACGCTACGCTGCGGCCGGGAGTGACCGGCCATACGACAACGTTATCCCGGCAAACCGCGCCCCCGGTTCTTCCCAAAGAATGGCGGGCACGATATGGGGCCGGCGACGAAGAACAGAAGGACAGCACAGCATGGCCGGCAGCGTGAACAAGGTCATCCTGGTCGGCAATCTGGGCCGGGACCCGGAAGTGCGGAACTTCCAGAACGGCGGGCGCGTGGTGAACCTGCGCATCGCCACCACGGAGAACTACAAGGACCGTGAGGGCAATCGCCAGGAGAAGACCGAGTGGCACTCGGTCGCCATCTTCAACGAACGCCTGGGCGAGATCGCCGAGAAGTATCTCCGCAAGGGTAGCAAGGTCTATGTCGAGGGCAAGCTCGAGACCCGGAAGTGGCAGGACCAGGCCGGCCAGGACCGCTACTCCACCGAGGTGACGCTGCGGAACTTTGGCGGCGAGCTGACGTTGCTCGATAGCCGTGGTGGCGCTGGCGGAGGCGATGAAGGCGGCTTTGGCGGTGGTGGAGGCTTTAGTGGCGGGCGCTCCTCTGGTGGTGAGCGCAGCGGCGGCTCTTCCCGGCCGCAGCCTTCCCGTGGCGGCTGGGACGCGCCGAAGGGTGGCAGCGACCTCGACGACGACATTCCGTTCTGAGGGCTGCGCGGGGCCATGATGGCAGGCTGGGATCTCCTGTCCTTCCTGCCCAGGTCTTTTCATGGCTTACCGCGCCCCCTTACGGGCACGGCATCTTGCGCTGCCCTTTCGCCTTTCCACCGAGGCCCTGTGCCCCGGTTTGAACCCGACCCCGCCTGGCCAAGCTATCGCCCGGCGGGGTTTTTTGCGTGACTGCCGACCGACAGAAGGCTCCCGACCGTGATCCTTTCCGCCGAACGCATCCGCCTTGCCGCCAGCCCGGCCGACAAGGACTCCGCCATCCGGCAGGCCGCCCAGCTCCTGGTGGAAACAGGCTCCATCCAGCAGGCCTATGCCGACAGCATGCTACGGCGGGAGGGGGAGGCTGACACGTTCCTCGGCAACGGCATCGCCATTCCGCATGGGCAGCGCGGAGATCGCGAGCTCATCAACAGCACCGGCATCGCCGTGCTGCAGGTGCCAGGTGGTGTCCGCTGGAATGGCGATGACGTGGCGAAGCTCGTGGTGGCCATCGCCGCCAAGGGCGATGAGCACATCACGGTGCTGCGGCGTCTGACGGAAGTGTTGGGTGAGGAGGCTCTGGCGCAGCGGCTGGCGACCACGACGGACCGGCAGGAGATCCTGGCTGCGCTGGACCCGGACGCGCCGCTGCCCACCGGCGAAGGAGCGGGCGCCGCCACCACGGAGGGCGGGCTGAGCGCCGAGGTCGAGGCGCCCGCCGCCGCGGGGCTGCATGCGCGCCCCGCCAAGGCCGTCACCACCCTGGCGAAGACGTTCCAGTCCTCCATCACCCTCTCGCTGGGTGGAAAGACGGCGGATGCCCGCAGCATGATCGCGCTGCTGCAACTCGGTGCGGGGCCGGGCGCGAAGCTGACCCTGGCCGCTAAGGGACCGGATGCGGCGGCGGCGCTGCTGGCTCTCCGTGCCGCCTTCGCCTCGGGTCTGGGCGATGCGGATGAGCCGGCGCCCCAGGCGGTGGACACGCCTCCGCCGCTTGATATTCCCAGGGCGCCGCTGCCGCCGGGTACCATCGCGGGCCTGCCGGCCAGCCCCGGTGTCGCCATCGGCGTGCTCTACCGCTTCCGCACCGAGACGGCCGGCTTCGCCAGCACTGCCACTGACCCGGCGGCAGAGACTGCCGCGCTCGACCAAGCCCTGGCCGCCACGCGGACGGAGCTGTCCGGCGTCGCGGCCGAGATGACCAGCCGGATCGGCGCCAAGCATGCCGAGATTTTCGCTGCTCATGCCGAGTTCCTGGATGACCCGGAATTGCTTGCTGAGGCCCGCGCCGCCATCGCCGGTGGTGCATCGGCCCCGGCAGCCTGGCAGCAGGCGGCGGAAGGGCGTGCCATGGCTCTTGCCGGCATGGGCGACACGCTGCTGGCGGCGAGGGCCGTCGATCTGAAGGATGTATCGCGCCGCGTGCTGCGCCAGCTCGTCGGCGGCGGTGCCGAGGTGGCGGTGCTGCCGGACCGCGCCATCGTGACGGCGGAGGACCTCACCCCCTCCGAAACCGCGAATCTGGACCCGGCCAAGGTGGCCGGCATGGTTACGGCGGCAGGTGGGCCCACGGCGCACACCGCCATTCTGGCCCGTGCCATGGGTATTCCCGCCGTGGTGGCAGCAGGGCAGGCGGTGCTGGATCTGCCGGACGGCACGCCGGTGGTGCTGGATGGCGACCATGGCTACCTGCACCCCAACCCGGATGACATGGCGCTGGCCACGGCCGAAGCGGCGATGGCGCGGGGCAAGGACCGCGCTGCGGCGGCCCGGGCGGCTGCCTTCCGCCCTGCAGTGACGCGAGACGGGCACCGTATCGAAATCGCCGCCAATGTGCGCCGGCCCGAGGAAGCGCTGGAGGCCGTGGCGGTGGGCGCCGAGGGCACCGGGCTGGTCCGCAGCGAATTCCTCTTCCACGACCGCGCCGACCCGCCCTCCGAAGAGGAGCAGTTCACGCTCTACCGCAAGCTGGCGGAGGGTTTTGGTGGGCTGCCGGTAGTGCTCCGGACCTTGGACGCGGGCGGGGACAAGCCACTGCGCTTCGTGGCTCACCCGGTGGAGGCCAACCCATTTCTCGGCCTGCGTGGAGTTCGCCTGTCCCTGGCGGAGCGGCAAGTGCTGTTCCGCCCTCAGATACGTGCCGCCCTCCGCGCCGCCCGCTTTGGCGACATCAAGCTGATGCTTCCCATGATCGACGGCCTGGCCGATCTCCGCGCCGCCCGTGAGTTCATCGAGGCGGAGCGGGCAGAGCTGGGCACGCCTCCTGTGGAAGTCGGCATCATGGTGGAGGTGCCCTCGGCCGCTGTCATGGCCGATCAGTTGGCGCAGGAGGCTGATTTCTTCTCCATCGGCACCAATGACCTGACGCAATACACCCTGGCCGTGGACCGGCAGCACCCCACGCTGGGTGCCCGGTCCGACGCGCTGGACCCGGCGGTCCTGCGCCTGATCGACATGACGGTGCGGGCCGCTCATGCGCGAGGCCGCTGGGTGGGCGTGTGCGGCAACATGGCCGCCGACGCCATGGCGGCGCCGATCCTGCTCGGCCTTGGGGTGGATGAGTTGTCGGTCTCCATTCCTAACGTCCCGGCACTGAAGGCGCAGATCCGGGCGCTCAGCATGGCGCGGGCGGAAAAGGTGGCCCGGGATGCGCTGAATTGCGCGACGGCGGAAGAGGTGCGCGCCCTGCCGGCACTGCTGGAGCTGGCCGATGCCCTCTGATGCCCGCATCGCCACCGTCACGCTCAGCCCGGCGCTGGACCTGACCATCCGCCTTCCCAGGCTGGAGATGGGGGAAGTGAACCGCGCAGGCCCGGCCGAGCTTCGCCCGGCAGGCAAGGGCGTGAACGTGGCCGTCATGCTGTCCGTACTAGGGCAGATGTCGACAGCCTCCGGATTGCTGGCTGAAGCCGATATTCCCACCTTCGAAGGCTTTTTGCAGACGTTCAGCATAGGGGCCGCCTTCGTGCCGCTGCCGGGCCGCTGCCGCATCAATGTGAAGCTGGTGGAAACCGAGGTCGGGCAGGTCACGGACATCAACCCGGCCGGGCCGGAGGCGACGCGGGAAGCGCTCGATACGCTGGCCGCGCGACTGGCTAGGCTGGCGCCGGAGATCGTGGTGCTGTCCGGCAGCCTGCCGCCAGGGCTGCCGGCCGAGGGCTGGGCGATCCTGCTCCAGGCCCTGGCCGCTGAGGGCCGTCAGTTGCTGCTGGACACCAGTGGCGCCGCACTGGATGCCGCCATTACGGCCACCCCTGCCTTGATCAAGCCCAACCGCGCTGAACTCGCCGGGCTGCTGCAACGGGAGTTGCCGGACCGTGCCGCGCTGGTGGCGGGTGCGCGGGAGTTGCAGGCGCGGGGCATTGCCCGCGTCGTCGTGTCGGATGGCGGGGCAGGGGCGTTGTTCGCCCTGCCGGACGCCATGCTCTGGGCCTCGCCACCGAAGGTAGCCCTGACCACCACGGTCGGTGCCGGAGACGCGATGGTGGCCGGCCTCACGGCCGCGCTGGCACGGGGCCTCGATGCCGAAGCCACCGCGCGCCTTGCCACGGGCGCCGCGGCGGCGGCCGTCTCCCGCGATGTCGGCGCGCCGGGCG
>JH599944.1 GCA_000245075.1 Acetobacteraceae bacterium AT-5844 | reverse complement strand
CCCGCGCCGCCCGGCTGGCATGGCCCCCGCCGCTCCCGCGCAGCCCGCCGGCTTCGCCGAGCAGCAGGAAGGCTACGCACCCGAGGCGCCGTCCCCGGAGGAAATGCCGGCCAGCATGGCCGCGCAGTATTCCGGGGCCGAGGCCCAGCGCGCTCCGGCCGCCGGCCGTCCGGTGGCCGCCCCGGCTCCGGTCTCTGAGCCGGCCTCCTTCGGCTCCTTGTTCCGCCGGGCCACTGGCCTGATGCGCCGCACCCTGCCCGAGGCGGAGATGCCCCCGCAGGCCGCCCCGCGCGCTGCGGCGCCGCAGGCGCAGCCTGTGGCTCAGCCCCAGCCTCAGGCTGCCCGCCCTGCCCAGGCGCCCGCGCCGGAGGAGGAAGGTCTGGACATTCCGACCTTCTTGCGTCGCCAGAGCAACTGATGCGCTAAGGCTCCATTGCACGCCAAGGTTGAAGGCCCTCGTGTCACACGAGGGCCTTTTGCTTTGCAGCAATCGGCCAAAATCAACGGCTTACAGCGTAATATGCAGAAACAAGCGTTGACTCGCCTGGACACGCTGTCGGTGCCATCTAGAGGGCGCCGAAGCGGGACTGACGCGATGACGTTTCGGCTTCGTGAAAGGTCAGAGGCGAGTAATGGACGGTTTTCTTGCAGTTGAGACGGGTCGGCGGACGACGCTGAAGGCACCGATCGGCTGCGTCGGCATCGGTCTGCATTCCGGCCTCCGCGCTTCCCTGACCCTGCGCCCCGCTGCCGCCGGCACCGGCATCATCTTCCGCCGCACCGACCTCGGTATGGACCTGCCCGCCCGCTATGACTGGGTGAATGACACGCGCCTGTGCACTGCGCTGATCATGCCGGGTCGCCCGGAGGTCCGCATCGGCACGATCGAGCATGTCATGGCCGCTCTCACGGGTTGCGGCATCGATGACGCCATCGTCGAGGTCGACGGGCCAGAAGTGCCGATCATGGACGGCTCCGCAGCCCCTTTCCTCTTCCTCATCGATTGCGCTGGCACGGTGGACAACCTGCTGCCCCGCAGCACGATCGAGGTGCTGAAGACCGTCCGCGTGACCGAGGGCGAAGGCCCCGGCGCCGCTTGGGCGGAACTGGCTCCGAACGCCACCCCCGGCTTCGAGGCCAAGCTGGCCATCGATTTCCCCAACACCGCCATCGGGCGGCAGGAGCTGTCTCTCCGGGTGACGGAGAACTCCTTCCGCGCGTTGCTGGCGGACGCCCGCACCTTCACCCTGGCCGAAGAGGTCACGAAGCTGCGTTCCATCGGCCTCGCCCAGGGCGGCAGCCTGGCGAATGCCGTGGTGGTAGATGGGCCGATGGTCCTGAACCCCGGCGGCCTGCGCCATGTTGACGAGTTCGTGCGCCATAAGCTGCTGGATGTGGTTGGTGATCTCGGCCTGGCCGGGGCTCCGCTGCATGCCCGCTTCAGCGGCGAGCGCTCGGGCCATGCGCTGAACAACAAGCTGCTGCGCGCGCTTTTCGCCGATGCCACTGCCTGGCGTTGGGTGGATGGTGGCGTGGAGGTTCCCGCCCCCGCTACTGCGGCTTCCGCGCGCCGCGAGCCGGTGGCGGCCTGAGGCTTAACTCTCCCCCTCTGGCCGCTGCCCCGCGCAGCGTGATATAGAGCCGGCGCGATGCGCATCTCCCTCAACCGCTCCCTCCGCCTCACCCTCCTGCTCGCCGCGCCGCTCTGGCTCGGCGCCTGCAGCCAGTGGGATGGTAAAACCTCCTCCCTGACGCCGCGGCCCGAATTCGCGGCCCAGACGCCCGAGGCCCTCTACGCCGCGGGGATGGATTCCCTGAAACAGGAGGAATACCAGGAGGCGAAGGAGTTCTTCGACGCCGTGGAGCGGGAACACCCCTACTCCACCTGGGCCACCCAGGCCTCGCTGATGTCGGCCTATTCCGACTACATGCGGAACCGCTACATCGAGGCCATCGGCGGCCTGAACCGCTTTATCGAGCTGCACCCCGGCCACCGCGATATCGCCTACGCCTATTATCTGCGGGCTCTTTGCTACTACGAGCAGATCGTCGACTCCGAGCGTGACCAGAAGGGTACGGAGCAGGCCCTCGCCCAGCTCCAGGAAGTCGTGAACCGCTTCCCGGACAGCGCCTATGCCCGCGACGCCGCGCTGAAGATCGACCTCGCACGCGACCATCTGGCCGGGCGTGAGATGAATGTCGGCCGGTTCTACCAGAGCCGTGGGCTGCCGCAGGCCGCCATCGGCCGCTTCCGCCGGGTGGTGGAGGAGTACCAGACCACCAACCATGTGCCGGAAGCCCTGCACCGCCTGACGGAGATCTACCTCTCTCTTGGCCTGGTCGATGAGGCGCGGAAGACGGCCAGCGTGCTGGGCCACAACTACCCCGGCAACCCCTGGTATCAGGATTCCTACGCTCTGCTGGTGGATGGAAGCGTCCCCGCGGCTGATCGGCCCGGCTTCGTCCGCCGCAGCCTCGACTGGATCTTCTGAGGCCGGCGTATGCTGGTCTCGCTGGCCATCCGCGATGTCGTTCTGATTGAACGGCTGGATCTTGCCCTCGGCGCCGGGCTTACGGTGCTGACGGGCGAGACAGGCGCCGGCAAATCCATCCTGCTCGACAGCCTCGGACTCGCCCTCGGCCAGAGGGCCGAGGCCGGGATGGTGCGGGCCGGACAATCCCAGGCCTCGGTAGTGGCCAGCTTCCACCTCTCTCCCAGCCACCCCGCCCAGGCCCTGCTTTCCGAACAGGGCATCGAGGCAGAGGATGAGCTTGTCCTTCGCCGCGTCGTCCAGGCCGATGGCCGCTCCCGCGCCTTCGTCAATGACGAGCCGGTGGGCGTGGGGCTGTTGCGGCGGCTCGGGGCACTGCTGGTGGAGGTCCAGGGCCAGCATGATCAGGTAGGACTCGCGGACCCCGCGACCCATGCCGGGCTGCTGGATGCCTTCGGCGGGCTGGAAGCCGCGCGCTCCGGCGTCAGCGAGGCGTTCCGCGCCTGGCGCAATGCCGAGCGCGAACTGGCCGAGGCGCGCGAAGCCATCGCCAGCGCCCAGCGGGATGAGGAATGGCTGCGCCACGCCGTCGGCGAGCTGGACACCCTTGCCCCGGAGGAAGGCGAGGAGGATTCGCTCGCCGAAGAGCGCCAGACCATGCAGCAGGGCGAGCGCCGGGCGGAAGCCGTGGCCGCTGCCCTGTCCGAACTGCAGCCGCGGGACCGGCGCGGCGGAGGCAGCCCGGCGGCGGCCCTGCGCAACGCGGTGCGCGCGCTGGAGCGCCTGCCGGCTCCCAATGAGGAAGCCGCCCCCGCCATTGCCGCGCTGGGGCAGGCCCAGGATGCACTCGCAGAGGCCGAAGGGCTGCTCGAGCGCCTTTCCGCCGGCATCGCCCCGGACCCACGCCGGTTGGAGGCTGTGGAAGAGCGGCTCTTCGCCCTGCGTGCCGCCGGCCGGAAGCACGCCGTGCCGGTGGTGGAACTGCCGGCCCTGCTGCGTGACCTGAAATCCCGCCTTTCCGCGCTGGATGCCGGCGCCGAGCGCGCCACGGCGCTGGAAGCCGCCGCCGCTGCTGCCAAGGCACGCTATCTGGAAGTGGCGCAGGCACTTTCCGCCACTCGCCGCGCCACCGCCGGCAAGCTGGAAGAGGCGGTCGCGCGCGAGCTGAAGCCGCTGAAGCTGGAGCGGGCGCGGCTGCATATCAGCATCGAGCGCAAGGACGAGCGGGGCTGGGCCAGCGATGGGCTGGACCGCATCATCTTCCTCGTCTCCACCAACCCGGGCCAAAAGCCGGGGCAACTTGAGAAGATCGCCTCGGGCGGCGAGTTGTCGCGCCTCATGCTGGCCCTCAAGGTCGTGCTGGCACGCGGCTCGCCCGTGCCGACACTGGTGTTCGACGAGGTGGATAGCGGCGTCGGCGGCGCCACCGCCGCCGCGGTGGGCGACCGGCTGGCCCGGGTGGCAGAGCGCTTGCAGGTGCTGGTGGTGACGCACAGCCCGCAGGTGGCGGCGCGTGGCGCCCAGCATCTCCGCGTGGCCAAGGGCATCCGGAACGACCGGGCCGAGACGCGAGTGGAGCCGCTAGATGATACGGCGCGGCGGGAAGAGCTGGCCCGGATGCTGGCCGGCGAAACCGTGACCGAGGCGGCGCGTGCCGCCGCCGACAGTCTGCTGGACGGAACCGTCTGAGCCGCGTTAGCAAGCGGCATGAGCCGCCGTGACACGCCCCCCGAAGAGCTGACCGAAACCGAAGCCAGCGCCGAACTGGCCACGCTGGCGGAGGAAATCACGGCCGCCGACATCGCCTACCACCAGAATGACGCGCCCGAGATCACGGACGCCGAATATGACGCGCTGCGCCGCCGCAACACGGCCATCGAGGCGCTGTTCCCGCATCTGAAGCGCGAGGACAGCCCCAGCGAAGCGTCGCCGGGCGCCGCCCCGGCCGCCGGCTTCGCCAAGTCCCGCCACGGCACGCCGATGCTGAGCCTGGACAATGCCTTCGGCGCCGACGAGTTCCTGGAATTCACCAAGACCATTCGCCGCTTCCTGAAGCTCGGCGATGACGCGGTGCTGCGCTTCGTGGGCGAGCCGAAGATCGACGGCCTCTCGGTGAACCTGACCTATGAGCACGGCAAGTTCGTGCGCGGCGCCACGCGCGGTGATGGCACCATCGGCGAAGACATCACCCGCAACCTGGAAACGCTGCCGGAGACCTATCTTCCGCGCACGCTGAAGGCTCCCTTCCCCGACCAGATCGAAATCCGGGGCGAGGTCTTCATGACCAAGGCGGATTTCATCGCCTTCCGCGATGAACAGGCCAGGCTGGCGGAAGAACGCGAGCAGCGGCGCGAGCGGGGCGAGAAGGTGGGGCCAGAGATCCGCATTCCCGCCAACCCGCGCAACGCGGCGGCAGGTTCGCTCCGCCAGCTCGACCCGGAGGTGACGGCAAAGCGTCCGTTGAAGATGTTCGCCTATGCGCAGGGCGCCTCCAGCACGCCCGTTGCCGAGACCCATAGCGATTACCTGAAGGCATTGGAACGCTGGGGGTTCCACGTGAACCCGCTTTCCAAGGTGCTGCCGGACGAGCACGCCGCCGAGGCGTTTCAGGACAGCATCGGTACGCAGCGGGCGAGCCTCGATTATGATATCGATGGTGTCGTCTACAAACTCGACCGGCTGGACTGGCAGACGCGCCTCGGCTTCGTCGGCCGCACGCCCCGCTGGGCCATCGCCTGGAAGTTCCCGGCGGAACAGGCAACCACCGTGTTGCTGGAGATTCAGATCCAGGTCGGCCGCACGGGTGCACTAACGCCACGCGCGGTGATGCAGCCCGTGAATGTCGGCGGCGTCATGGTGCAGCATGCGACGCTGCACAATGAGGACGAGATCGCCCGCAAGGATATCCGCATCGGCGATACCGTCGTGCTGCAGCGTGCGGGCGATGTGATTCCCCAAATCGTCAGCGTGGTGCTGGAGAAGCGCCCGAAGGACGCAGCACCCTGGCAGCCGCTGACCCACTGCCCGGCCTGCGGCAGCCACGCCGTGCGGCCGGAGGGCGAGGTGGTGCGCCGCTGCACCGGCGGGCTGATCTGCCCGGCCCAGACGGTGGAGCGGCTGAAGCACTTCGTCAGCCGCAACGCGATGGATATCGAGGGGCTGGGCGAGGAGAACATCATTGCCCTGCACGATGCGGGGATCGTGAAGAGCCCTGCGGATATCTTCCGCCTTGAGAAGCGTGCCGATGAAATCCGGCAGTGGGAAGGCTGGGGCAAGGCCTCCAAGAAAGACTCGAAAAAACTCTCCAACCTGCTCGCTGCGATCGAGGGCCGGCGAAATCCCGCGCTGGAACGCTTCATCTTCGCGCTCGGCATCCGCCGCATCGGCGCGCAGAACGCCAAGCTGCTGGCCCGCCACTACCAGACGGTCGAGCACTGGCGGGAGAGGATGATCGCCGCCCGCGTCATCGGCTCCGAGGCGAGGGAGGAGCTGGGCTCCATTCAGGGCATCGGCCCGTCCATCGCGACCGAGCTGGTGGAGTTCTTCCAGGAACCGCGCAACCTCGCCGCACTGGATGATCTGCTGAGCGAAGTGAAGCCCGAGCAGGCCGAGAGCTTTGGCGACGGCACCAGCCCCTTTGCCGGAAAGGTCGTGGTGTTCACGGGCACTCTGGAGAGAAGCTCGCGCGACGAGGCCGAGGCTATCGCCGACCGGCTGGGCGCCAAGGTGACGAAGAGCGTTTCCAAGAAGACCGATTTCGTCGTGGTCGGCGCTGATGCCGGCTCCAAGGCCAAGAAGGCCGCGGAACTCGGCGTCAGGACACTGACGGAAGCCGAATGGCGGGAAATGGCGTCGCTGGGCTGAGCCTCATGCGGAGGGGAGGGTCCCCTCCCCCTGGCCTGACGCCGGAAGGGCCGTGCTGGCCGCCAGCATTGCTTCCAGCGCCTGGCGCAGCACGCCGACAGGGTCTCGCCCCTCGCCCGAGGAGACCAGGGCGCGGTGGCTGGCGTTCAGCACCCAGTGCCGCGCACCAGGCAGCAGGGCGGAAGCAACAGGCACCAGTCCGTCATTGGCGCCCGCGCCCCGCCGCTCCAGCCACTCCGCCAGGGGCAGATAGCGTCGGTCCGGCCCCACCGCGGTGTCCCGCTTCACCTGGCTGGCGACGCACAATACGGGCAGCAGGCTGGTCAGCGCCGCAATCTGCGCGGCCCGCTCTTCCATCCAGGCGGTGCGGACGGCGCTGGTGAGATCGACCAGCCCGGCGCCGCTGCCTACGCGCAGAAGCTGCGCCAGCCGCCGCGCCGCTCCATGGAAACCCGGCGAGTGCAGCAAGGCATCTGCCACTGGCGAGCCGTAGAAAGGCGATTGCAGTGCCAGGAAGGCCGCGCAATGCGCCGCCACGCCGGGCCGAAGCAGGGCGGAGAGGGATTCGAGCCCTCCCTTGCTATGGGACAGTAGCAAACATGGCTCAGCCTCCGCCGTGAGGGCCTTGGCCAGGAGTGTTGCGTTATCCTCCACCGCGGCGGCGGTCGGCAGCGCCACGACCTCCGCCTTGGCGCCGCAGGCACGCAACCAGGCCAGTTGCGTGCCCATGTAGTCGAAGCCGACCACCGAGAGCCGCGCGATGGCCTCGCCCGCGAGTCCATAGGCCAGAAGGACGCGCCGGCCAGACAGGGCCGGCATCGGCTCCGGGAGATTCATAGCGGGGCGCAGGCCGCCGCCAGCCAGGATGCCGTCGCGGCGTCCAGTGAAGGCCCGACCTCGCGCAGCACCCGGGCGTGATAGGCGTCGATCCAGGCGCGCTCGGCAGGAGAAAGCTGCTCCAACTCGATCAGCCGGCGGTCGTAGGGGGCAAGGGTCAGCGTCTCGAACTCCAGGAAGGGCTTGGCCTGGCCCGGCTGTGGCGGCGCGGCGCGCGTCAGCAACAGGTTCTCGATGCGGATGCCGTAATGGCCCGGCAGGTAGAAGCCCGGCTCGTTGGAAAGGATCATCCCCTCCCGCAACGGCACCGGCTTCGCCGCGCGGCTGAACGCCACCGGCCCCTCATGCACGGAGAGGAAGCTGCCGACGCCATGGCCCGTGCCGTGGTCGTAATCGAGCCCGGCATCCCAGAGGGGGCGGCGCGCCACCGCATCCAGATGCGGGCCGGCCGCACCCTGCGGAAAGCGCAGCGTGGAGAGCGCGACATGCCCGCGCAGCACTCTTGTATAACGTGCCACCAGCTCGGCAGGCGGCGCCCCGGAGCCGGTCCAGAGTGTGCGGGTGATGTCGGTGGTGCCGTCTGTGAACTGGGCGCCACTATCGATGAGGTAGCATTCGTTGGCGCGGATAGGCCGGGCGGTCTCCGGCAGGGCCCGGTAGTGGATGATGGCGCCGTTCTCGCCCGCCCCCGAAATGGCGGGGAAGCTCTCTGCCTTGAACATGGGCAGCTCGGCCCGGAAGGCCAGCAGGCGCTCCGCGGCCGAGATCTCGGTCAACTGCCCTTTCGGCGCCTCGGCATCGAACCAGGCCAGGAAGCGCGCCACGGCGACGGCATCCCGCCGATGCGCGGCCCGGCTTCCCGCCTGTTCCACCGGATTCTTGCAGGCGCGTGGCAGGCGCACCGGGTCCTCGCCCTGGGTCAGGCGCGCGCCGGCTTCGCGAAGCGTGGCCGCGTACCAGACGGGGGTAAGGTCCGGGTCCACCCGCACCGTGCGGCCGCCGAGCTTCGCCAGCCGCTCTCCCAGTTCGCCCGGGGCGTGAATGGCAACGTGGTTGCCCAGATGCTCCCGGGTGGCGGGGCCGATCTTGGCGGGCTCCATGAACAGATCCACCTCGCCATTCACGTGCAGCACGGCGCTGCCCAGGGCCAGGGGCGTGTGGGCGAGGTCGCCGCCACGAATGTTGAGCAGCCACGCCACGGAATGGGCATCGGCCAGCACGGCGGCATCCTCCCCCGCATCCTTCAGCGAGGTGGCGGCAGCGGCGCGCTTCTCGGCGCTGGAGAGGCCAGCATATTCGGCTGGCTGCGGCACGGCGGGGGCCTGCGGCGGTGCCGGCCGATTTTCCCAGATGTCGTCGATCGGATTAGCCGTCAGCGGCACGAGCACCGCCCCGGAGCCGGCGAGACGGTCGATAGCCGATTGCGGGTGCAGGCGCGGGTCGTAACCGATCCGCAACCCGGCGGCGTGCTCGGCCAGCCATTCCTGCGGTGGCTGCTCGATCAGATGGCGCCGTTCCCATAGCGCGGGGTCCGTCTGCGCGGCCACCTGGGTGGTGTAGCGGCCATCGGTGAACACGGCCGCGCGATCAGCCAGCACGATGGCCATGCCCGCCGATCCCGTAAAGCCGCTCAGCCATGCAAGACGCTCAGAGCTTGGCGGAACATACTCCCCCAGGAACTCATCGCTGCGGGGAATTAACACCCCATCCACCCCCAGTCCTGGGAGGCTTTGCCGCAAGGCGACCAAATGATGCGCGGAAGGCCCCGCTTGTGTCATTTTTATGAGGTTCCCGTTAAGGACATGTTTACATAGGTATCAATGCGCTTGACGCATGGCTAAGCTACCCGCGCGGCGCTACTCCTTTGTCAGGAAAAGAGTATCTAAGCGCCAACGCAAGAGGGCGGGCGGAACGGCACGAGCCGAACACCGCAGACCGACCCCAAGCGATATTGGAACGCAACACATCATGACCGCCCGGTTCTCTGCCCCCTCCGCTAACGCCGCTGCCATCGAACTCGTTCGTCAGGACGCCATTCGTGAGCGCGACGCGAAGATCGGCCAGTGGTTCCGCAACGTTTTCCGCGCCATCGCCGAGTATCCGCGCCGCCGCCGCGTCATGGATGAGCTGTCGATGCTGACCGACCGCGAACTGGCCGATATCGGCCTGAGCCGCGGCGATATCCCTCGCGTGTTCGACATGCCGCTGGATCGCCCCAGCGCCACGATCCACGCCCTGCCCGCCCAGAAGCCCAAGGCTGAAAAGGGTCAGGTCGAGGTGACCTTCCGGTCTACCCGCATCGCGGCCTGAGTTTTTTTATGGTCCTGTACGCAACCTGGGTCTTACGCTCTGGTTGTTAGTGCAGAGACCAGTTACCGGGGCGGCGCTCCTCACTACTCCCCCTCCCCCCAACGCCGCTTCGGTTTGATCGCCCTGTCGCCCCAGAACCCCGGGCGGCGGGGCGATCCCCCTTTTGGGGCTCCGCTTTACCCCCGCTTCCGCAGCACCAGCGCCGACCACGCGCCCTGATCGATCCGGCGCTCCAGCACCATGCCGGCGCGGCGATGCGCGGCCAGCACCATGCGCACCTGGGTGCCCAGCAGGCCCGCCAGGATGGCGGTGCCGCCCGGCGCCAGATGGTCGCCCAGATCCTTCGCCATGGCGCAGAGGGGACGCGCCAGAATATTCGCGAAAACCAGGTCGTAGCGCCCGCCATGCACGGCCGGGTGGCGCCAGCCATCGGCCAGCTTGGCGCGGAGCATGTTCCGCAGCCCGTTCATCTTCGCATTCTCGGCGGTGATGCGGACGCTCCAGGGCTCGATATCCGTGGCCAGAACGCGGCGCTTCAGCTGCTTCACCGCCGCCATCGCCAGAATGCCGGAACCCGTGCCGATATCCAGAATGCGGCGCGGGCGCCGGTGCGCCATGCCCTCGAACCCGATCAGGCAACCCCGGGTGGAGCCATGCTCGCCCGAGCCGAAAGCCACGCCGGCATCCAGCTTCAGCACGATTTTCCCGTAAGTCACCGGGTCCGGCACATGAGTGGGGCGGATGACGAACCGGCCGCCGATCTCCTGCTCCGGGAAGGCTTCCACCGTACGGGCCAGCCAGCCCTCGGCCTCGACGGGCGCGCGTTGCAGTTCCGGCGCCTCGATGCCGGTCATCGCGCTGGCGAGCACCAGGGCGGGCATCAGCTCATCGTCGCCGACGCCGACTTCCCGCACGCCTTCCAGGCGCCAGGTGTCGGTCGGGTCGTCCTTGAAATAGCCAACCGTGGCGCAGACAGTTTCCAGCGCCGCCTCGAAGGCCGGCACGGCGTGTTCCGGCAGGCCATCCAGCGTCAGCGTTTCCAGCAGTTGCGCATGGCGGCGGTTGGTCAGGCCCTGGTTCATCAAGCTTTTTCCACGAAAGTGTCGATCACGCGCTTACGGCCGGCATGCTCGAACTCCACGTCCAGCTTGTTGTCCTCGGCGGCGATCACGTGGCCATAGCCGAATTTCTGGTGAAATACCCGCTGCCCAACCGGAATACTCGCCGTGCGCGCAGGGCGTTCCGCCACCTCCCACGCGCCCGCCTCGATGACGCGCGGCTTGCGGGCGATCAGGGGGAACTGGCCGGAAAAGGCGGAAGGCTGGCTGGCCATGCGGGAGCGGTGCGCCCCGGCGGCGCCTTCGCGCTGGATATGCTCTTCCGGCAGCTCGTCCAGGAACCGGCTCGGCACCGCGCTGGACCAGTTGGCATAAATGCGCCGGTTGGCGGCATAGCTGATGATGGCCCGCTGCCGCGCCCGGGTGATGCCGACATAGGCCAGGCGCCGCTCTTCCTCGAGCCCCTTCTCCCCGCTCTCATCCAGCGCGCGCTGGTGGGGGAACAGCCCCTCCTCCCAACCGGGGAGGAAGACCATGTCGAATTCCAGCCCCTTGGCGGCATGCAGGGTCATGAGGCTGACACGGTCAGCCTCGGCGTTCTCGTCATTCTCCATGACGAGGGCGACGTGCTCCAGGAAGCCGGAGAGGGTCTCGAACTCGCCCAGGGCGCGCAGCAATTCCTTCAAATTGTCCAGCCGCCCGGCGGCCTCCGGCGACTTGTCCTGCTTCCACATCTCCGTGTAGCCGGATTCGTCCAGCAGGGTGGCGGCGACCACGACATGGCCCTCCGCCGGCAGCTGCGCGCGCCAGCGGGCGAACCCTTCCAGCAATTCATGCAGCGCCTGCTTGGGCTTGGCCCTGAGCGCGCCGGTCTCGATCATCCGCCAGGCGGCGGTGACCAGCGGCTTGCTCTCCCTGCGCGCCAGCTCATGCATGGCGCGGATGGCCGTATCGCCCAGCCCGCGCTTCGGGACGTTGACGATCCGCTCGAAGGCCAGATCATCCGCCGGCTGGTTCAGCACGCGCAGATACGCCATGGCGTCGCGGATTTCCGCGCGCTCGTAGAATTTCTGGCCGCCGACCACGCGGTACGGCACGCCGAGCGTGATCAGCCGCTCCTCGAAGGCCCGCGTCTGGGAGCCGGTGCGGACGAGGATGGCGATCTCGGAGAGGCTGTGGCCGCGGCGCTGCGCCTGCTCGATCCGCTCGCCGACCATGCGGGCCTCCTCCTCGGAGTCCCACAGGGAGATGACGCGCACCTTGTCCCCATCCGCATCGTTGCGGCCGGGGCGCAGCGTCTTGCCGAGGCGCCCGCTGTTCTGCGCGATCAACCCGGAAGCGGCACCGAGGATGGGGCGGGTTGAGCGGTAGTTGGACTCCAGCCGCACAATGGTCGCGCCGGGAAAATCCTTCTCGAAGCGCAGGATGTTCTCGATCTCCGCCCCACGCCAGGAATAGATCGACTGGTCGTCATCGCCCACGCAGCAGATGTTCCGCTCTGCCGGGTTCGGGCGCTGGGCCAGCAGGCGCAGCCAGAGATACTGGACCGTGTTGGTGTCCTGGTACTCGTCCACCAGGATGTAGCGGAACATGCGGTGGTAATTGGCCAGCACATCCGGGCGGGTGCGCAGGATCTCCGTCATGTGCAGCAGCAGGTCGCCGAAATCGGCGGCATTCACGTCCTTCAGCCGCTGTTGGTACTGGGCATAGAGCCCCCGCGCGCGGCCATTGGCGAAATCGACATCCTCGGCGGCCGTGACACGGTCCGGCGTCAGGCCGCGGTCCTTCCAGCGCTGGATGGCGCCCATCAGGGCCTGCGGGGTCCACCGCTTGGTGTCGATATTCTCGGCCGCCATGATCTGCTTCAGCAGACGCATCTGGTCGTCGGTGTCGAGGATGGTGAAGTTGCTGGTGAGCCCCACCAGCTCCGCATTCCGCCGCAGCATGCGGGCGCAGAGGGCGTGGAAGGTGCCGAGCCACAGCCCCTCGGCCGGCTGGCCAAGGATGGCGGAGACACGCTCCCGCATCTCCCGCGCCGCCTTGTTGGTGAAGGTGACGGCCAGCACCTGGTTGGGAAAGGCGCGGCGGCTCATCAGAATGTGGGCGAAGCGGGTGGTCAGCACCCGGGTCTTGCCCGTGCCCGCACCGGCCAGCACCAGCAGCGGGCCATCGATGGTCTCGACCGCCGCGCGCTGCTCGGGGTTCAGTCGGGTCAGGTAGTCGCTCATCTTACCGGCAGGCCCCTACAGAATCGTCAGCACAGCGCCGCTGGCCATCCACCCAGAGGGCGCCTCCCAACTGCGCGCCCAGGAAATCGGCGCCTCCCAGTTCGGCGCCCGTAAAGTCGGCGCCACGCAGATCGGCGCGGAAGAAGCGTGCCTGCCGCAGATCCGCCCGCGCCAGCGAGGCATTCCGTAGCACGGCGCGGGTAAAGTCGGCGCTGCGCAGGGTGGCACCGGAGAAATCCACGCCCGACAGTTCCGCCGAGGTAAAGCGCACATCCGGCGCATCGGCCCCGGTGAGCTTGGCGCCCGGCAGGCGGGCCCGGACGAAGCTGGCATCGCGCAGCACGGCGCGGGAGAGGTCGGCGCCCGGAAGTTCCCTCCCGTCCTGGAGGCAGCGCCGCCAGTCCACTCCGGGGCCGGCAGCGTCCACACAGGCGGCCATGGCAGCAGGCGCGGCCAGCACCACCGGCAGGCAAAGGGAGAGGGTGAGAGTCAGGCGGCGGAGGCTGGGCACCGGAAGGATATAGAACGAGAAGCGAACGCGGCCAACCTCGCGGCGGAGAGTGCCTCGGCAATTCATGAAGAATCCTTCATGTGATAAACCGCGAACCGCAGCGCCGCAGCTTTGTTGGTGCGTTGGGTGGCGAGATGATCGCCATGCCAACACAGTGGAGAGTTCTCGAACATGAAGGCTCTTACCCTCCCGGCCATCACTATGATGGCCTCCGTCCTGGCGCTTGGCGGCACCTCGGCGGCCCTGGCCGACGGCATGAGCGACACCATGCCCCGGGCCGGCGCATCGGCCCCCCGCCAGGCCGCGCCAGCCCGTCAGGCCATGCCCCGCCAAGCCCGTGAGGCCGCGGTCGATGAGTTGAACGCCCAGAGCCTGGAGCGCGCCCGCGCGAATCAGAACTCTCCGAGCGGCCAGCCCGATACGACCGGCAACCTCAACCGGATGAGCGACCAGGATGCCCAGCGAGGCGTGAATACGGGCCAGCAGCCCATGGTGCCCTTCCGCTGAGCATCCTCTTGGCGGCGGCCCTCAGCCTTCCTTGAGCGGCCGTACGCCGAGGATATGCGCGATGGCGTAGCTGAGATCGGCGCGGTTCAGGGTGTAGATGTGGAATTCATCCACACCATTTGCCTGCAAGAGCCGTACCTGCTCGGCCGCCATGGCGGCCGCGACCATGCGGCGCGTGTCCGGATCGTCGTCCAGCCCCTCGAAGAGATGGCCCATCCAGTCCGGCACATTGGTGCCGCACATGGCGGAGAATTTCCGCACCTGGTTGAAGTTGGAGACGGGCAGGATGCCGGGGACGATCGGCACGGTGATGCCGGCGGCCAGCGCCTTGTCCAGGAAGCGCAGATAGACATCGGTATCGAAGAAATACTGGGTGATCGCGCGGGTGGCGCCCGCGTCGATCTTGCGCTTCAGATTATCGAGATCGGCCTCCGGCGAGTGGGCGGCCGGGTGCGTCTCCGGATAGGCGGCGACGGAAATCTCGAAGTCGCCGATGCGCTTCAGGCCGGCCACCAGATCGGCCGCATAGGCATAGCCGTCGGGGTGCGGCACGTAGCCGGCCTCGCCACCCGGCGCATCGCCCCGGAGGGCGACGATGTGTCGCACGCCGGCATCCCAGTACCGGCGGGCGACGTCATCCACCTCGCCCGCGCTGGCGCCAACGCAGGTGAGATGCGCGGCCGGCGTCAGCGCCGTCTCCCGCGCCAGGCGGGCGACCGTGGCGTGGGTACGCTCCTGCGTGCTGCCGCCCGCGCCGTAGGTGACGGAGACGAAGCGCGGCGCCAGCGGCTCCAGCCGCCGCACGCAGGCCCAGAGCTGCTGTTCCAGCGCTTCCGTGCGAGGCGGGAAGAATTCGAAGGACAGCGCGGGAACCGGCATAGCCGAGCCCTGCGGGAGACTCGCGACACGGGGGCCTGTCAGCCAGCGCTGCAAGGTCCCGGCGGCCGGGGCGGTACGGTGCGCGGCGGGGGCGCCCGGGGAGGCTTCGGCGAAGTGGTTCATGATGCGGGCCATCCTAGGCGAAGCGCGAGCGGAGTTGAACGGGGTCTAAGGCAGGAGCACACTGGTTGCTAGCCAGCTTCCCTTACGGCCTTTATATTTACGTGCGGGTACGTATATAAGCGGCCGATCGCAGCCGGCGCGTGTGCGTGATCGTGAAAACTCTTGTGACACGCCGATTGTTATGGTCACGCCTATTGGCCCTTTCGCAGGATCCGATCTTCCATGTCCACGCTCCGTCGCTCCTCGCTGCTGTTGATCGGCCTGCTGGCGGTTTCGGCCTGCGCCACGCGCCCCCCTGCGGATGACCCGGAGGCCGTGGCGGAGTTCGAACAGAACAACGATCCGCTGGAACCCTTCAACCGCGCCATGTACGCCGTCCACGACGGAATCGACACCGTGGTGCTGCGCCCCTCGGCCAAGGTGTACCAGACCGTCATCCCGCAGCCCGTCCGCACCGGCGTGCGCAACGCCCTGTCGAACCTGCGCAGCCCCGTCGTCGCGGTGAACGACCTGCTGCAGGGCGAGCCGGACCGCCTGCTGGTCACGGTGGGCCGCTTCATGATCAACACGACCTTCGGCCTGGGCGGCATCTTCGATGTCGCCGCCGAAGCCGGCATGCCAGGGCATGTGGAAGATTTCGGCCAGACCTTCGCCACCTGGGGCGTGGGCGAAGGACCGTTCCTTTTCATCCCGGTTCTGGGGCCGAGCAATCCGCGTGATCTGACGGGCTTCGGCCTCGGCATGGCGGCGGACCCGCTGACCTGGATCATCGCCAATAACGGCAATACCGCCGAAAATCTCGGATATGCCCGCCTCGGCCTCACGGTCCTCGATACCCGCGAGGACCTGCTCGAGACCATCGACGCGGTCAACGAAACCAGCCTCGACCCTTACGCCACCTTCCGCAGCGCCTACCGCCAGAGTCGCAATCAACAGATCCGCAATGCCGGCGAGCGTCCCTCTCAGGCAGGCCCGCTGGCCGGCGAGCCGGTGGTCCCCGAAGAGCCTGGCACCCTGCCGGGCACGCTCTCGGTTCCCGGAACCGGCACCGCGCGACCGCGTTGATCGGACATGACGGCCGAACAGATGAGACATGAACGGATGAACCGCCGTACCCTGCTGGCCACTACCCTGGCCGCGCCTCTCGCCATCACCGCCCTGGGCCAGCTGGCCATCCCGGCAGCCCATGCGGAGATGGACATCAACACCGCCGCCCAGTTCATTCAGGCCACCGGGCAGGAGCTGGTTGCGGTCCTCAACTCCAACCAGCCCGTCGCCGTGCGGCGCACGCAGGTGGCGGCCGTGCTGCGCAAGGCCGTGGATGTCGACGGCGTCGGCCGCTTCATCCTGGGCCGCTGGTGGCGCGTGGCCACCCCGGCCGAGCAGCAGGAATATATGAGGCTGTTCGAGGAGACGCTGATCCGCAACCTCTCTGCCCGCTTCGGCGAGTATCAGGGCGTGCGCTTCAGCCTGGGCCGCAGCCAGCAGCGCACGGAGGACGACGCTCTGGTCAACACCATCATCGAGCGCCCGAACATGGCGCCCTTCGCGCTCGACTGGCGCGTCGGCGAAGTGGGCGGGCAGCCGCGCGTGGTGGATGTGATCGCGGAGGGCACCTCCCTCCGCCTGACGCAGCGGAGCGAATACTCCGCCGTCATCAGCCGCAATGGCGGCCAGGTCGCCTCGCTGCTCGACGCCATGCGCCGGCAGATCGCGGCCCTCGCCGCGCGAGAGCAGCGCTAACCGGCTGCCGGGGCTCAGCCCCGGCGCCGCAGGATGGCGTGGTGCATCCGGCCATCCAGGCTGCTGAACAGCCGGCGGCTCATGCACTCCGCCGCCGGCACCTTCCCCAGCATGGCCTCCACCTCCCGCATCGAGCGCCAGGTGGGTGTCCAGTCCAGGAAAACCTCCATCCAGGCCGCCTCCGGCGGTGGCCCCGCCGGCGCGCAGAGCAGCAGCCGCCCTCCCGGCTTCAGAATGCTGAACGCCGAGGCCAGAAGCTCCGCGATATCAGCCAGCTTCCATCCTTCGGGCGGCTCGGGAAGGCAGATCAGATCGAAACTGCCATAGCCATAAGGCCGCCGCGTGAAGCCCCGGAGGGACCGGCGCAGCGGCTGGACAGTGGCGCCCGCCGGCAGGCTGGCCTGCAACTCCCGCCGGCGTTCCGCGTCGGCATCGGCCACCACCCACCGCCGCAGGCGCGGCAGCAAGCCGGTGCGGGAGGCTTCCCGAAGGTGGCCCGCGCCCAAGGTGAGGACCTCGGCCCCCTCCTGCTCCAGCGCCACCGCGTCCACCATGCGGGCGAGAAATTCATCCCGCCCGGCCACGGCGCCAAACCAGCCCAGCTTGCGGCTGGTGGCGAAGAGGTCCCGCCCCGCGCGGGATGTCTCGGCGAGCAGCGGCGCGGCGGCGGGATGGCAGGAGAGCAGGTCCCGCACCACCGCCGCGGGCTTATCCGCATGGAAGACCAGCGGGTCCTCCCGCATCAGGCGGTTAATGTCGTGGGCTCGCAGCCGGGCGCGGATATCCAGCCAGGTCTGCCGGTCGTGAGCCTCCCGCAAATGGCGGCACAGATTGATCAGTTCACCGAGCATTAAGGGGGCCCAACCAGGCTCCCAGGCCAGTTCAACCAACCGGTCCAGTTCGGGAGTCAGTTCCTCGGCATACCACGGCGTGGCGCCGGAGGACGGCGTGGTGGCGTCTTGCATTGGGCAGCCCTCCTCTTTTTCGCTCTATCGTTACCGGATCAAGCGGCTCCTGCGCCATAAAAATGGGTGGAAAGCCGCCAAGTGGCGAAAGTTAAGGCAAAGCCCTGCCTTACACGAAGGCAGCCCGCCTCCAGCGGCCCTTACCTCCGCCAACCATCCAAAGTGGTGCGGCATTTGCATAGCCCCTCCCACAGTTCCACAGAACGGGATGGGTCGCTTTGCAGGCCAGTGTCGAGCTGATTGGCGTCACCAAGCGCTACGGGCCTGCCGCCGTGGCGGTGGACGATATTTCCCTCGCCATTCCTTCCGGCAGCTATTGCTGCCTGCTGGGCCCCTCCGGCTGCGGCAAGACCAGCACCCTGCGCATGATCGCCGGCCATGAGGAGATCAGCGAGGGCGATGTCCTGATCGGCGGCACCAATGTGACGGACCTGCCGCCGGTGGCCCGGGGCACCGCCATGATGTTCCAGAGCTACGCCCTGTTCCCGCATCTGACGGCGCTGGAGAATGTGGCCTTCGGCCTGCGCATGCGCGGCGTGGCCAAGGCAGAGCGCCTGCGGCAGGCGGGCGAGTTCCTGGAGCTGGTACAGCTCGGCAGCATGAAAGGCCGACTGCCCAGCCAGCTCTCCGGCGGGCAGCAACAGCGCGTCGCACTGGCCCGCGCCTTGATCACCCACCCCAAGGTGCTGCTGCTCGATGAGCCGCTCTCCGCGCTGGACCCCTTCCTGCGCACCCAGATGCGGGAGGAGTTGAAGCGCCTCCAGCGGGAGCTGGGCATTACCTTCATCCACGTCACCCACGGGCAGGAGGAGGCCATGGCCCTCTCCGACATCGCCGTGGTGATGCAGAACGGGCGCATCGCCCAGGCGGCCCCGCCGCGCGAGATCTTCGAGAAGCCGGCCAGCGCCTTCGTGGCGCGCTTCATCGGCGGGCACAACGTCGTGGCCCTGCCGGAAGGGCGCTTCGCGGTGCGGACGGACCGTTGCCGCCTGGGGCCGGCAGGGCAGATGCCCGGCCATGTCAGCGCCATCGAATATCAGGGTGCCGCCGTGCGCGTCGTGGTGGCCACGGCCAACGGCCAGACCGCCGAAGCCTTGCTGCCGGACACGCTCTTCCATGCCGCGCCCATCGAGCCGGGCGCGGCCGTCACCCTCGGCTGGGATGCCGCCGACGCGCACCCCCTGCCCGATGCCGCCTGAGACCAAGAGAGAGGATTGAGGATATGACCAAGACCACCCTCACCCGCCGTGGCGCGCTGGCCCTGGGGGGCGCGGCGCTGGGCAGCGGTGCCATCACGGGCTTCCCGACCCTGTGGGCGCAGAACATCCGGGATGTGACGCTGCGCCAGGTGGGCACCGGGGTCTCCGGCCTGAATGCCATCGCGGAGCAGGTGAAGAAGGATCTGGGCTTCAACCTGCAACTCACCATCGCCGATACCGATGCCGTGGCGCAGCGCGCGGCCACGCAGGGGCGCGCCTTCGACGTCGCCGATATCGAGTATTTCAGCATCAAGAAAGTGTACCCCACCGGGGTGATGCAGCCGATCGACGTTTCGAAGATCAAGCTCGCCGACAAGATCGTTCCGATTTTCACCAGCGGCAAGCTGACGCCTTCCAGCACGCCGGGCCAGGGCACCGCGCCGCATACGGTGGGCTATGTGGAGGGCGAGACCTCCACCAAATTCGCCGCCGCGCCGACGCAATGGATGACGCTGCTGCCCACCATCTACAACGCCGACACGCTGGGCATCCGCCCCGACCTCGTCGGCCGGCCTATCAAGAACTGGCGGGACCTCGTGGACCCGGCCTTCAAGGGCAAGGCCTCCATCCTGAACATCCCCGGCATCGGCATCATGGATGCCGCGATGGTCATGGAAAGCCTCGGCCAGATCAAATACGGCGATAAGGGCAACATGACCCGCGCCGAGATCGACCGCACCATCGCCTTCCTCATCGAGCAGAAACGCGCCGGGCAGTTCCGTGCTTTCTGGAAAACCTTCGATGAGAGCGTGAACCTCATGGCCTCGGGCGAGGTCGTCATCCAGTCCATGTGGTCGCCGGCCGTCGCGGCCGTGCGCTCGCGCGGCATCCAGTGCGTGTACCAGCCGCTGGAGGAGGGCTATCGCGCCTGGGGCTCCGGCCTCGGCCTGGCGAAGCACCTCACCGGCCTGCAGCGTGACGCGGCCTATGAGTATCTGAACTGGTATCTCTCCGGCTGGGTCGGCGCCTATCTCAACCGCCAGGGCTACTATTCGGCGGTGCTGGAGACGGCCAAGGCCAATATGAGCGAGAATGAGTGGGGTTTCTGGATGGAGGGCAAGCCCGCCACCGCGCCCATCCTCTTCCCCGATGGCAAGGAAATGGAAAAGGCCGGCGCCGTGCGCGACGGTGGCTCCTTCGCCGAGCGCATGGGCAAGGTGGTGTGCTGGAACTCGGTGATGGATCAGGACCGCTACATGGTCCAGAAGTGGAACGAGTTCATCGCGGCCTGAGGAAGCAAAACCGGATGCGCCGCTCGGCCTTGTTCTCCTGGCTGCAGGCGGCGCCGCTGGCGCTGGTGCTGGCCGTGTTCCTCGTCGTGCCAATGGCGATGATCGTCGTTGTCAGCTTCTTCGACTACAGCGCCTTCAGCCTGATCCCGGACTTCATCTTCACCAATTACCAGGAAGCCTTCGGCTCGGCGGTGACGTGGCGGACCTTCGGCAAGACGCTGTGGTTCGCCGGCATCACCTGGGCCATTACCTTCGCCATCGGCTTCTGGCTGGCCTACTACCTCGCCTTCATCGTGCAGGGCGAGGTGACGCGCACCGTGCTCTTCGTGCTCTGCACCGTGCCGTTCTGGACTAGCAACCTCATCCGCATGATCGCCTGGGTGCCCTTCCTCGGCCGCAACGGGCTGATGAACTCGGCGCTGCTGGGCATGGGGGCGATCGACCAGCCGTTGGAATTCCTGCTGTTCTCGGATTTCGCGGTGATTCTGGCCTTCGTGCACCTCTACACGCTGTTCATGGTGGTGCCGATCTTCAACACCATGATGCGCATCGACCGCCGCCTGCTGGAGGCCGCGCGGGATGCCGGCGCGGGCTTCTGGCAGACGCTGTGGTGCGTGATCCTGCCGCTGTGCAAGCCGGGCATCGGCATCGGCAGCATTTTCGTCATCGTGCTCGTCATGGGCGACTTCGCCACGGTGCGGCTGATGAGCGGCGGCCAGAGCGCTTCCGTCGGGCTCATGATCTCCAACCAGATCGGGTTGATGCAGTACCCGGCCGCCGCGGCCAATGCCGTCGGCCTGCTGGTGATGGTGCTGCTGCTGATGGCCGCCATCCTGCGCGCCATTGATATCCGGCGGGAGCTGTAACCATGCCCGGCCGCCTTGCCCGCTTGCTGCTCACGGCGCTGTTCGTGCTGTTCCTGGCCTTCCTCTACGGCCCCACCCTCACCATCACCGTGCTCTCCTTCCAGGGGCCGGATGGGGGCCTCACCTTCCCTATGAATGGCGTCTCGCTCCATTGGTTCGGGCGGCTGTTCGCCACCCAGGCGGTGGGGGATATCGGCTCCGCGCTGCAACGCTCTCTGGCACTCGCGGCGATGGTGACGGCCTCCACCGTCATCATCTCCCTCGCCGCCGGCATGGCCTTCCGTCGCCGCTTTCCGGGCAGCTCCGCCCTCTTCTACCTGACGCTGGCCAGCCTGATCGTGCCCTCCATCCTGGTCTCGCTCGGGGTGGGGCTGCTCTTCAACCTCATGGAGTGGGAGTCGGCCTGGTACTCCTCCGCCTTCGGGGCGCAGCTCACCTGGACCCTCCCCTTCGGCCTGCTCATCATGTTCGCCGTGTTCAACCGCTTCGACCGCGCCTGGGAGGAAGCGGCGCGCGACATGGGAGCCACGCCGTGGCAGTCCTTCCTTCATGTCGTGCTGCCCATCATCGCGCCGAGCGTGGTGGGCATCGCCCTGTTCGGCTTCACCCTGTCCTTTGACGAGTTCGCCCGCACTTTGCTAACGGCTGGCAGCGGCAACACCCTGCCGCTGGAGATCCTGGGCATGACCACCACGGTGACGACGCCGGTGCTCTACGCGCTGGGGACAGCGTCTACCGCCCTCTCCTTCGCCGTTATCGGCGGAGCGATTTTCGGCGTCAGGATATTGCGCAAGCGGCGAGGTGGGTAAAAAACTTGCGCCTCGTGTTATTCTGACGCGATAGGCATTCGTTCCACGCAAGATGGCGGGGCGAACACCGCCAGGGAGAGCTGGGCTGATGCTGGGGCGATTGCGCGCAACGATATGCTCGCTGCTGGGCCGGGAGCCCGCCCCTGCCTCTGATGCGATAGCTCTGGCAGAGGGCGAGAAGCTCTACCGCCTGCTGGCCGACCACGCGACGGACCTGATCCTCCGCACGGACCTGGACGGCACCCCCACCTATGTTTCACCCGCCAGCCGCGCCATCCTGGGCTACGAGCCGGAGGAGCTTGTCGGCGTCTCCATTCTCAACGTGATCCATCCGGATGACATCACCGCGGCACTGGCCAGGATGCGCAGGCTCAAGGAGACGCAGGCAGACCAACGCGGCCGCCACCGGGTGGTGCGCGCCGACGGTCAGATCGCCTGGGTCGAAGCCCGGCTGCATCTGGCGCGGGAGCCGGAAACGGGAGAGCCTTCCGAGATCGTCATCGTGGTGCGGGACGTCACCGAGCAGGTGCGGAACGAAAGCCACCTGGAAGAACTTGCCGGCATCGACTACCTGACGCGGCTCCCTATCCGCCGGGCCTTCCTTTCGGCGCTGGAGCAGTGGCTGGCGCGCGGCGCCGGCTGCGCCCTGCTGCATGTGGATCTGGACGACTTCAAGGCCATCAATGACAGCCTGGGCCATATGGCCGGCGATGCCGTGCTGGCCGAGGTGGCGGCTCGCCTGAAGCGGGAAGCGCCGGAGGAAGCCATGGTGGCCCGGCTCGGCGGCGATGAATTCGCCATTCTGCTGACCGAGTGCCAGGTGGCTACTGCTCCGGCCGTGGCAGAGCGGATTCTCACCGCCCTTGCCGTACCGATCCGTGCCGATACCGCCCTGGTCGAGGTCAGCGCGAGCATCGGCATCGCCTTCAGCACGGAAGAGGGCACGGAGACCGAGGCGCTGCTCCGCGCCGCCGATGTGGCGCTGTACAACGCCAAGCGGTTGGGCGCCGCGCGCTATCTGGTCTTCTCGCCGGATATGGAGGAGGAGCGACGGGAAGCCGCCATCCATCATCTGCGGCTGCGGCAAGCCATCGCGGCGGAGGAGATCATTCCCTTCTATCAGCCGCTGGTCGATCTGCGCAGCCGCAGGCTGATCGGGCTCGAGGTGCTGGCACGCTGGCGCCACCCCGAGCGGGGCCTTCTGCCACCCTCCGAGTTCATCGCCGCGACGGAGCGCGCAGGACTGACCGGCCAGCTCTTCGAAGCCCTACTGCGCCAGGCGAGCCAGGACGCCGCAAGCTGGCCGGAGGGGCTGAAGATCGCGGTGAACATGGCGCCAAGTCAGCTCCAGGATTCCAGCGTATCCGACACCATCCTCAACATTCTGGCCCAAACCGGCCTCAGCCCTTTGCGGCTGGAGCTGGAGGTGACGGAATCCGGCATCGTGCACGACCTCAGCACCGCCAAGCAGGTGCTGGGCCTGCTGCGTGCCGCCGGCATCCGCGTGGCGCTGGATGATTTCGGCACCGGCTATGCCAGCCTCAGCATGGTCAAGGAGCTGGCGGTGGACCGGCTGAAGATCGACCGCAGCTTCGTGGCCGCCCTCGCCCTGGCGCCGGAAAGCGGCCGCTATGTCTCGGCCATTATCGGGCTCGCCCGGGCCCTGGGGCTCGGCACCACGGCGGAGGGGATCGAGGATGCCGCGACCATGCGCCGCATTGCCGCCATGGGGTGCGATCTGGGCCAGGGCTATTATTTCGGCCGCCCCCGTCCCGCGGAGCAGCTCGGCCCCTGGCTGATTGCGGCCGCCGAAGGCATTCCCGCCCTCCCCGAAGCCGAGATGCGGGAAGCCAGCAGGGCCGAGTAAACGGAACCAGCGCCTTTCAGCGCTGGCTTTCGTAGATCTTCATGACATGGCCGTTGTGCAGGAAGGTACCGCATTCCTGCATGCCGAGATCGCCCAGCACGGCGCGCGAGGCGACATTGGTCTCCCGCGCCACGGCGATGATTCGGTCCAGACCGGCGGCATGGCCGAATTCCAGCGCCGCCCGCGCCGCCTCCCGCGCATAGCCGCGCCCACGTACCTGCGGCCACAGGGCGAAGCGCAGGGCGACGCCGAGACCATCCGGCCGTTCCATCAGCCCGACAATGCCGAGGAAAGTCTGGTCTTCCGACAGATGCACGGCCCAGGTGCCGTAACCGCGCTCGGCCCAGAAGGCCATGTCATCGCGCAGTTCCTGGTCCGTCCGCTTTGGTGTGCGGACGCCATTCAGCATCAGCCCGAAGGCGGCCTCATCACCCTTCAGGGCGATGAGGTCGTCCAGGTGCTCCGGTCCCACGGGGCGCAGCGTCAGCCGCGACGAGCGCACCGTGTGCGGGGATTCCACCCGCCCGGGGAGATCCATCGGGTTACCGGGTGAGAGGGCGGTACTTGATCCGGTGCGGCTGATCGGCCGCTGCGCCCAAGCGTCGACGTCGATCAGCCTCATACGCCTGATAGTTGCCCTCGAACCATTCGACGTGGCTGTCGCCCTCGAAGGCCATGATGTGCGTCGCCAGGCGGTCGAGGAACCAGCGGTCGTGCGAGATGATAACGGCGCAGCCAGCGAAATCCTGCAGCGCCTCTTCCAGCGCGCGGAGCGTGTCGACGTCCAGGTCGTTGGTCGGTTCGTCGAGCAGGATGACGTTGTGCGGGTCCCGCAGCATCTTCGCGAGGTGCAGGCGGTTACGCTCACCGCCCGAGAGCACGCCCACGGGCTTCTGCTGGTCGCCGCCCTTGAAGTTGAAGGCGGCGGCATAGGCGCGGGACGGCACGGCCCGCTTGCCCATCATGATGACGTCCTGCCCGTCGGAGATTTCCTGCCAGACGGTGCGCTTGTCATCCAGCGAGTCGCGCGACTGGTCGACATAGCCGAGGCTGACGGTCTCGCCGATCTTCAGCGTGCCGGCATCCGGCGTCTCCTTGCCGGTGATCATCTTGAACAGCGTGGACTTGCCGGCGCCGTTCGGGCCGATCACGCCGACAATGCCACCGGGCGGCAGCTTGAAGGAGAGGTTCTCGATCAGCAGGTTGTCGCCAAAGCCCTTGGACAGGCCCTCCGCCTCGATGACCGTGTTGCCCAGGCGCGGTGCCGGCGGAATCTGGATCTCCGTCGGGTCCGGGGCGCGCTCCTGGCTCTTGGCCAGCAGCTCCTCATATGCCGCGATACGCGCCTTGCTCTTGGCCTGGCGGGCGGCGGGGGAGCGGCCGATCCACTCCTGCTCCTCGGCCAGCTGGCGCTGGCGGGCGGACTCTTCCTTCTCTTCCTGGGCCAGGCGCTTGCGCTTGGCTTCCAGGTAGGCGGAGTAGTTGCCCTCGTAGGGAATGCCGCGGCCGCGGTCGACTTCCAGAATCCAGTTGGTCACGTTGTCCAGGAAGTAGCGGTCGTGGGTGACGACCAGCACGGCGCCCTCATACTCGCGCAGCGTCTTTTCCAGCCAGGACACGCTCTCGGCATCGAGGTGGTTGGTCGGTTCGTCGAGCAGCAGCAGGTCGGGCTTTTCCAGCAGCAGCTTGCACAGCGCCACGCGGCGGCGCTCACCGCCGGAGAGGTGCGTCACCGGGCTATCCGCCGACGGCGCGCGCAGCGCGTCCAGCGCGATGTCGATGGTGCGGTCCAGGTCCCAGCCATCGGCGGCGTCGATGCGCTCCTGCAGCGTGGCCTGCTCGGCGAGGAGATCGTTCATCTCGTCGTCGGTCATTTCCTCGCCGAACTTCATCGAAATCTCGTTGAAGCGCTCGAGGTCAGCCTTCAGCGTGCCGAAGGCTTCCATGACGTTCTCGCCAACCGTCTTCTCGGGGTCGAGATGCGGCTCCTGCGACAGGTAGCCCACCCTCACGCCTTCCGCGGCCCAGGCTTCGCCACCGAACTCCTTGTCCTGCCCGGCCATGATTCGCATCAGGGTGGACTTACCGGCGCCGTTCGGGCCCAGCACGCCGATCTTGGCCGTGCCGAGGAAGGAAAGGGTGATGCCTTTGAACACCTCACGCCCGCCCGGATAGGACTTGGTGAGGTCTTTCATCACGTAAACGTACTGAGGAGCCATGGCAAAGCAGTTCCGGCGCGCTGTTCGGCCCCGGTTCTAGCCACCGGGGCGCCATACGCCAAGGCGGAAGCGCTCAGACAGCTTCCTGCACCTGGTCCCTCCCCGCATTCTTGGCGATGTAAAGGGCCTTGTCCGCCCGCAGGAGCAGTTGCCCCAGCGACTCTCCAGGCCTGCTGGTGGCGATGCCGAAGCTGGCCGTCAGTTCACCGGCCGGCAGGCTGAAGCCGGGCTTTATGCTCCGCAGCGCGTCCCGCAACCGTTCCGCCACCGCCCGGGTGGCCTCGGGGTCCAGGCCGCCGAGAGCGATGGCGAATTCCTCGCCGCCCAGGCGCCCGAACAGGTCCTGCCGCCGCAGAACCGGCTGGCAGTTTTCCGCCACCATGCGCAGCACCATATCCCCGCCCGCGTGACCGGCGCAGTCATTGATGGCCTTGAAGTGGTCGAGGTCGAAGGTGATGAAGCCGAATGGATGGCCGGATCGCTGGGCCTCCCCCAGCGCCGCCTCGGCCTGCGCCATGAAGCCCCACCGGTTGCGGAGGCCCGTCAGCGCGTCGGTCTGGGCTTGCAGCCGCAATTGTTCCGTCCGTTCGCCAACGCGCTGCTCCAGCATGCGGTTGGCGTCCGCCAGCGCCCATTCCGCCTCTCGCCGCTCGCTGACCAGGGCCAGCAGGGTCAGGATGTTCATGCCGCACAGCACGATGAGCATGCCGGCGGATTGCATGGGGTTGACGGCGCCGCCGCTCTGGAAGGGGCCGAGCCCCGCTACCGTGCCGGCGGAGGCGATAATGCAGATGAGCGTCAGCAGGGTATAGGCCGCGCGGAGGGAGATGCGCAGCGCGATCCAGGACAGCGGCACCGCCAGCAGGAAGACCAGTTGCGGGGATGGCAGCCGCGGCGGCAGGTGGATGGAGAAGATCAGCGCCGCCAGCCCGGCGGTACCGAGCCAGACTGAACCATCCAGCAAGGCGGCATGGCGGCGGGTGCGATGGCCGGGCACGGGCGGCGTGCGCTCCACCCCGAGCCACAGGGCCAGGGAGGGCGCGAAGTAGAAGGTGCCGCCAGCATCGCACAACAGCCAGGCACCCCAACTGGCGCCGGCGCCTTCCAGCGGCAGGTTCCCCAATGCGAGCAGGGAGAGCGTGCCGATACTGGCGGTGATGAGGGCGTGCAGCAGCACGGCGCCCAGGATGAAGGCGACGACACCCTGGAATCGGGTGAACAGCCCGGTGGTCGGCCGCAGCAGCCGGGTCAGCTTGGTGCCCAGCAAGGGGCCGAGGGCGTTGCCCACCGAAATGGCGGCTGCCAGCGCCGGCGAGGCGCTGAACACCACGCCGTTGACAAGGAAAGAACCCAGGAAGATGCCCGGCACCAGACGCCACCCGCCAAGCATGGCAGCCGTGGCGGCCAGCCCGGCAGGCAGCCAGATAGGCGCCGGGAACAGCCCGAATGCGGCAAAGAAGCGGCCCACAGCCCAGCCCAGCGCCAGATAGACCAGCGCAACGCCGAGGTTGATGCCCAGCCAGAAGGTGGTGGAACGGGCCTGGCACCAGCCTGGCAGCCAGGGGTCTGTACCTTCGGACCGCCGCATCCAGGCACGCCAATCGGCCAAGCCGGGAACGCCGGCTGGTGGCAGGGGCAGGGCCCCGGGAAAAGTAGTGGACATGCGCCGCCGCGATCCGCCCGCTGTACCGAAGGGAGAATTGCATCTCGCGCAAATTGCAACCGTGTTGCAAGCACGTTCACGGAATGCGGCGCTCGGAGATATGGCCCATGCATGGCGGGCGACACACGCCCCGACCATGCCCCCCTGCGCCCGGCAGGACTTGAACCCGCAACCAAGCCGTTATGAGCGGCCCGCTCTAACCAATTGAGCTACAGGCGCTCAGGGGAAGGCTCCTCTAGCTAAACCGGCGCGCGGCGTTTCGCCAGGGGGTGATGCGGCATTCAGCGTGCCATGAAGGTACGGATGACGCCGGCAGCCTGAGCGACATTCTCCACCCCCTCCAGATGGCCGAGCGGTCCCTTGAGATCCACCATCTGTACCGGCTGGCCCATGCCCTTCAGGGCGGTGGCCAGCTCGTGCCCGTACTCCACAGGGAAGACGCGGTCGGTGACGGAGGGCATGATCAGCCATTTGGCGCGGGCGCGCGCCAGGGCGGCATCGCGGCTCTCATACTCGTTCAGGAAGAGCTGGTTGGCACGCGTCAGATAAAGGAAGGAATTGGCGTCCGCGGCGCGTGCGCGCGCCACGACGGCATCGTCCAGCCACTGCTCGACGGCGAAGCGGTCCTGAATACGGCGGGAGGGGTCCTGGCCCTCCCCTACCCTGCGGCCGAATTCGCGTGCCCAGCCACGGTCCCGGGATTGCAGGGAGACGATGCGCAGCGCCTCGGCCAGGCCCTGCAACGGGGGCTGGCGGCCCTGGGTGTAGTAATCCCCGTTGCGCCAGTTGGGGTCGAGGCGGATGGGGGCTTCCCAGATATCCAGCCACCCGAGCAGCCAGCCATCGATTTCCCCCGTGCCAATAACGGGCATGGCCCGCTCCACCCAGCCCGGATAGGCGCAGGCCCACTCGACAACCTGCAAGGCCCCCATGCTGCCACCCGCCACCAGCGCCAGCTTCCGCACGCCCAGGCTTTCCAACAGCAGCTTCTGCACCTCGACGAAATCGCGGATGGAGACGACCGGGAACTCCATTCCGTAAGGCCGGCCGGTCGATGGGTTGACGGAGGCCGGGCCGGTGGTGGTGACGCGGGCATCCCGCGCATTCAGGTTCACGAGCGTGTCGGAGGAGATGACGAAATAGCGGTTGGTATCGATCGGCTTGCCCGGCCCGATGATCGAGTCCCAATAGCCGGGAGCCTCTCCTGGCGCGTAACGGCCGAAGGCATGGCTGTTGCCGCTGAAGAAATGGGTGATCAGCACCGCATTATCTCCTGCCGCATTCAGCTTGCCGGCCGTCTGGTAGCCGATGCGCAGATTGGGCAGGGTGGCCCCGCCACGGGTGCGGTAGCCGCGATATTCGAAGATCTGCTTCTCGACCAGCAGTTCCGGTGCCGGTGCGGGCTGTGCTGGAGCCGGGCGGGGCTGGCTCTGCGCCGGGCGCGGCTGTGCCCGCACGGCATGCGGAAGCAGGGCCGCAAGGGCCGAGGCGGCCAGCAGGCTCCGGCGGGTCGTCATAGGCTGGTCCTCCCCCTCATCATGGTCGGCAACTCCGTGCCATGTGCTTGTCACATGGTGGTCTCCCCAGGCCGCGCGCCGCAAGGGGGGCCGCGCCATGAATGGACGCCCGCGCCGCCCCCTGCTAAGCCCGCGCGCGCATTCCCCCGCCAACCACCGAATGGATGGGCATCCCCAGATGGACGTGACCAAGCTTTCCACCGGCAAGAACCCGCCGCACGACATCAACGTCGTCATCGAGATCCCGGCCGGCAGCCAGGTGAAGTACGAGCTGGACAAGGAGAGCGGCGCCATCCTGGTCGACCGCTTCCTCTTCACCCCGATGGCCTATCCGGCCGCCTATGGCTTTATTCCGGGCACGCTGGCCGATGACGGCGACCCGTCCGACGCGCTGGTGCTGGCCCCCGCCGCCGTGGTGCCGGGCGCCGTGATCCGTGCGCGCCCGATCGGTGTGCTGTTCATGGAAGACGAGAGCGGCCAGGATGAGAAGCTGGTCTGCGTGCCGCACGACAAGCTGCACACCGCCTTCTCCGAAGTGAAGGACGTGGCGGATCTGCCGAAGATCACCCGCGACGCCATCGAGCACTTCTTCACCCGCTACAAGGATCTGGAGCCCGGCAAGTGGGTGAAGGTCCGCAACTGGGGCAATGCCGCCGAGGCGGCCGCCATCCTCGAGAAGCAGATCGCCGCGGCGAAGTAATCCGCGGCTTGCCGGGCGGCGTGGTTCAGGCCACGCTGCCCGGCCACATCGCGGCGAGGCGCCATGCTGCTGAACAGGCCACGCCAGGATATCGTCCTGGTACAGTCAGCCGATCCGGTGAACTACTTCGCCCTGTTGCGGGCAACCTCCCGCATCAATCGCGCCTACTGCCTGGCGCATGATATCCACTACAATCTGCCACCACGGCATCATTCGCGGCTTCCGCCCCTGGCAGGCCTCGCATAACCGCATCTACATCCTGGATGAGTTGCTGCGGCTGGGTTTCGAGGGCTAGTACCTGCACCTGGATGCCGATGCCTGGGTCAATGATCTCGGCTTCAGGCTGCGGCCCTATTTGAATACGCTTGGCCTCGGCACGGCTTTCGTCTTCGCCCATGGCGGCACGGAGCAGCCCTGGGACGTGAATGACGGCGCCTTCCTGGCCAATCTGGCGCATCCGGACACGCGGGAGGTGATCCAGGCCTGGCGCAAGGCCGCCGGCGACACTCCCCTGAGCCATCTGCGCGCCGCCGAGAGCTGGTCCATCGCCCCCCGGGACCAGCAGATGCTGCACACCATCCTGAAGGCCGAGGATAACCGCCTGACGCGGCATATCCACTACGAGCCCTTCACCTTTTTCAACGGCACGAAGGGCACCTTCGTCCGCCAGATCCTGCGGCACCATGAGCCGGAACTGGCGTCGCGGGTACGCGCGATCGAGCTGGAGGTGGAACTGGCGCTGGCCCGCCAGAACCAGCCGGCGGAAAGCGACGTCGCGGCCTTCTGTGCGTTGGCGCGGCGGCTGCAAGTGCCGATTCCGGATGATGCCGCCGCCATCCAGGACATCATGTCCGACGCCCGTCGGCTGGCCGATTATCTGCGGCAGGCGGTCAGCCTGCCCGCAGGTGCTCCGGTACCTTAAGGCCGAGCCGCAACGGCACGGGCCATATTTCCCGCACCTTCCGTGTCTCCACGAAGCCGGCGGCACGATAATTGGGCAGGGCGCGCGGGTGATCGGCCGTGCAGGTGTTCACGGTGAGAAGCCGCGTGCCATCAGACCAGCCGGCATCGATAGCGTGGCGCAGGAAGGCCGCGCCGAGCCCCTGCCCCACGGCGTGCGGCAGCAGGCCGAAATAGGCGATGTTGGTCTGCGCGCCAGCACGCCGCTCCAGCTCATAGAAGCCGGCGGGTGCGCCGTGGCGGTAGAGGACATGGATGCTGACGGTCGGGTCGGCGAGGATGCCGGCAATCTCGGCATCGCTGACGCTGCGGCGGAGCCACCAGACATAGTCCTGCCCCACCGTGTTGTAGAGGTAGCGGTAGAAGGGCACGGTGCAGCTCTGCACCGTTTCCACGGTCGCATCCGCCGGCAGGCTGGGCGCTGGCGTGGCGGGTGGCTGGGTCATGCGGAGAAAGGTGACGTCCACCGCCACCCGGATAGCTGGCTCCACCAGGGACAGCTTCACCGACATGACGGCTCAGCTGTCCAGGAAGCTGCGCAGCTTGCGGCTGCGGCTGGGATGCTTGAGCTTCCTTAGCGCCTTCGCCTCGATCTGGCGGATACGCTCGCGCGTCACGTTGAACTGCTGGCCGACCTCTTCCAGCGTGTGGTCCGTGTTCATGCCAATGCCGAAGCGCATGCGCAGCACGCGCTCCTCACGCGGCGTCAGGCTGGAGAGGACACGGGTGGTGGCCTCGCGCAGATTGGTCTGGATCGCGGCATCCAGCGGGATGACGGCGGCCTTGTCCTCGATGAAGTCGCCGAGATGGCTGTCTTCCTCGTCGCCGATCGGCGTCTCCAGCGAGATCGGCTCCTTGGCGATCTTGAGGACCTTGCGCACCTTTTCCAGCGGCATGCCGAGCTTCTCGGCCAGCTCTTCCGGCTGGGGCTCGCGGCCAATCTCGTGCAGCATCTGGCGGCTGGTGCGGACCAGCTTGTTGATCGTCTCGATCATATGGACCGGGATGCGGATGGTCCGCGCCTGGTCCGCGATGCTGCGGGTGATGGCCTGGCGAATCCACCAGGTGGCATAGGTGCTGAACTTGTAGCCGCGGCGGTACTCGAACTTATCGACCGCCTTCATCAGGCCGATATTGCCCTCCTGGATCAGGTCCAGGAACTGCAGGCCGCGATTGGTGTATTTCTTGGCGATGGAGATGACGAGGCGCAGGTTCGCCTCGATCATTTCCTTCTTCGCCTGGGTCATGTCGCGCTCGCCGCGCGAGACAGCGGAATAGACGCGCTTGAACTCGTTCACCGGCAGGCCGGTGACCTCCGCCGTGGCGCCAATCTGCTTGCGGATGGCCTCCACCTCGTCGCGCGAGCGCTCGACGAAGGTCTTCCACGCCTTGCCCGACAGGTTGGACACGCGGTCGAACCAGGCGGGGTCGATTTCCGCGCCCACCCAGTGGTTCAGGAAGTCGTCGCGCTTGACCTTGCTGGCCTCGGCGAGGCGCAGGATCTGGCCCTCGAAGCCGGTGATGCGGCGGTTGAGGCCCTTGAGCTGGTCCACCAGCTCCTCGATCCGGTTATTGTGGAGCTGCACCTTCTCCACGGCCGCGACCAGTTCGGAGCGCAGGGTCTCATAGGCCTGCTCGGTCTTGCTCCCCAGCCCGCCGCCGGCGGTGTAGGCCTCCATGCGCTTCAGCTGCATCTTGTGCAGCTTGCCGTAGAGGCTCTCGATTTCCTCGAAGGTCGCCAGCGCCTCGGGCTTCAGCTTCTCTTCCAGCGCGGAGAGGGAGAGGCCCATGCCCTCGCCTTCCTCGCCTTCCTCGAACTCCTCCGCCTCGGAAGGCGGCGGCACGTCCGGGCTGTCGGCAGCGGCGGTGGCTTCAAGGTCGATGACATCACGCAGCAGCATGCGGCCATCCTTGATGGCCTCATGCCAGGTGAGGATGGCCTGGAAGGTCAGCGGGCTCTCGCAGAGGCCGCCGATCATGGCATCCCGGCCGGCCTCGATACGCTTGGCGATGGCGATTTCGCCCTCGCGGGAGAGCAGCTCCACGCTGCCCATCTCCCGCAAGTACATGCGGACCGGGTCGTCGGTGCGGCCGAGGCTTTCCTCGTTGACGTTGCCGCCTTCCTCTTCCTCGGACTCCTCGTCCTCGGCGCCCTCGGCCTTGGCGGGCGCCTTGCCCTCGCCATCCTCGGCTTCCTCGGATTCCACCACATTGATGCCGAGCTCGCTCAGCATCGCCATGGTGTCTTCGATCAGCTCGGAGGAGACCTGCTCGGAGGGGAGAGCCGCGTTCAGCTCGTCATAGGTGACGTAGCCGCGTTCCTTGCCACGGGCGACCAGCTTCTTGACGGCAGCCGAGAGGGTATCGAGCAGGGCCCCTTCCACCGCCTCGTCGCGGTTTTCGACCGTTTCGGTACCACCTGCCGTCTTGCTCGCCATGCCGTCCGCTCCGTCAGATGCCGCCGCACATGCCACCCGAGGCCATCACCGCCATTTGGCGGCGAGGGTGGCGCATCATTATGCTTGTCTTGCGAGCCCCGAAAAGTTGCCGGTTCTCGCGCACCACATCTCGGGCCATAGCCGCGCGCCCCCCTGCAACACAAGAGCCGGGAGCACGAAAGCCGCGCTGTCACAGCGCGCTGTCGGCCTCCGTACCGTCATCCTCCATCTCGCCGCGCCGCTGGGCGGCCAGGGCCTCCGTCAGCCGCACCAGGCGGGTCAGCGCCGCCTCGTCATTGGACGCGATCCAGTCGAGTTCCGCCTGCCGCCGGTCTTCCATCAGCGCATCCTGGCCTCGCAGCAGGCCGAAGAAGTGCCACCATCCCGCGCTCACCGACCGTGGCAGCGCATCGGGCGAGGCCGCGCGGGGCAGCCCGCCCTTGCTGGTGGCCCAGGCCAACTCCTCGGGCAGCGCTGCGTGGAGGTGGGCGTTGAGGGCGGCGGGGTCAAGTTGCTCCGCCATCGCATGCCAGCGGAGGATGCCGTCGCGCAACACTGCCTCCTGGCTGTTAGTTGGCAACTCCAGCAGTCCCAGCGCTTCCTCCACCTCCGGCAGCAACCAGGGATGGGCGATGGTCATCGCCATCAGGCAACGGGCCCGTTCCCTCTGGGTCCGGACGGGGTCGATGCCGGGGCTCGGCAGATCCAGCACATTGCCGGGGCGGCCGCCTTTTTTCCAATCTCCCCGCTGGGCGAAGCGGGCGGGCGCGGGGCGGCGCCCGGATTCGAAAAACCGGTCCAGCAGCAGGCGGCGGTATTCGGCGCCGAGCGTCTTGTCGGGAATGGCCTCGGCAGCGCCCACGAGCTTGTGGCGCAGCGTGGCGCGCGCTTCCGGCGTCGTGCCGGGAGACTGCACCGCCAGCATATCGTAGAGAACATCCGCCAGGGGCTTGGCGGCATCCAGCAGGCCCTTGAAGGCGCTCGGGCCACCCTTGCGGGTGAGCGAATCCGGGTCCTCGCCCGGCGGTAGGGTAATGAAGGCCAGGGTGCGCTCGGTGGAGAGCATGGGCAGCGCGAGCTCAGCGGCACGCGCGGCGGCGCGGGCGCCGGCGGCATCGCCGTCGAAGCACAGCACCGGGTCCGGCACCATGCGCCACAGCTCGGCGAGCTGGTCTTCCGTCAGGGCCGTGCCGAGGGGAGCCACCGCCGCGCCGAACCCCGCCTGGTGGAGGGCGATGACATCCATATAGCCCTCGGCCACCACCACCCTCTGGCCCCGGAAGGCGGCTTCCCGCGCCAGCTCCACGCCGTAGAGGTTGCGGCGCTTGGAGAAGAGATCAGTCTCCGGCCCGTTGACGTATTTCGGCTGGCCATCCCCCAGGATGCGCCCACCGAAGGAGACCAGACGGCCACGACGGTCCCGGATGGGGAACATCACACGGTTGAAGAAGAGGTCGGCCGGCGGCTCGCTTCCCTCCCCCGGCCGCATCAGCCCCGCCTCGACAAGCTGGCGCGGCTCGATGCCCAGCGGCTTGAGGTCGGCGGCGAGGACGCCGCGCCCGCCACCGGACCAGCCAAGGCCGAATTTCTGGATGGTCTCTTCCGTCAGGCCGCGGCGCAGCAGGTAATCCAGCCCCGCCCGCCCTTCCGGCAGGCGCAGGCGGCGCTGATAGGCCTCGGCGGCGGCTTCCAGCACAGCATGGAGATCGCGGCTCTTTGCCTCGCGCCGCGCCTGTTGCGGCGTGGCCTTGGGCACTTCCAGCCCCGCCTCGGCGGCCAGCCGCTCCACCGCCTCGGGGAAGGTCGCGCCCTCGCTCTGCATGACGAAGGCGATGGCGTCGCCATGCGCCCCACAGCCGAAGCAGTGATAGTGGTCGTCATAGATATAGAAGGAAGGCGACTTCTCGCCGTGGAAGGGACAGCACGCCTTCCACTGCCGCCCGGCACGCGTGAGCTTGGTCTTGCGGCCGATCAGGGCCGGCAAGGGCGTGCGGGCGCGCAGTTCATCGAGGAAGTTGGGAGGCAGCGCCATGCGGTGTTCTTAGAGTGTGATCGCCTGAGGCGAAATCGCCGAAAAGCGTGAATCACACGATCGGCCAGCCTCCGGCGCGCCTCCCACCCCCGGTTAAGCGCCCAGCTTCGCCTTCACCAGCGGACCGGCCTTGGCCATGTCCAGCGTGGCGGCATGCTTGGCGCGGAGTTCGGCCATCACCTTGCCCATATCCTTGATGGTGGTGGCGCCGGTCGCCGCGACGGCGGCGTCGACTGCCGCCTGGGTCGCCGCGTCATCCATCTGCTGCGGCAGGAAGGATTCGATGACGGCGATCTCGCTTTCCTCCTTCTCCGCCAGCTCCGGGCGGTTGCCCTGGCGGTACATCTCCACGCTCTCACGGCGGGACTTCACCATGCCGCGCAGCATGGAGACGATCTGCTCCTCCGGCACCTCGGCCACGCCGCTCGGGCGGGCGGCGATGTCGGTGTCCTTCAGCTTGGCGATGACCATGCGGATGGCGGAGGTGCGGGCGGAATCACCGGCCTTCATCGAGGCCTTCATTTCCTCCAGGAAGCGGGCGCGCAGGGACATGACAGGATCTCCTCGATGGGGTGACCGCAGGGAGTAACGCCCTGGGCAGGTGGTGGCGGGTATAAGGCCGGCACCGGCCGTTGAGCCAGAGGAACGGCCTCTGGGGAAAGATTGGGAAATAATTTCCCAGAAAGGCGGGAGGGAATCCTTGCCTTGGGAAAGGAATTCCCAGATAAGGCGCTCATGCGGTCCGTGGAAGACATTCTGAGCCTGATGGGTGGCGCGGAAGCCGCCGCCCAGCGTTGCGGCATTGGCACGGAGGCGCTGCGCAAGTGGCGCCAGTCCCGCGCCATCCCGGCCAAGCATTGGCCGGCCATCATCGCCGCCACGGGCCTGACCCTGGCCGATATGCCGCAAGGCACCCCCACCCCTACCGATGCGGAGAGCCCGATGCACGCCGAGACCCATGAGCAGGAGCAGGTTCCGCCGGGCGCCACCGCCGCGCTGGTTCTGGGTGACGGCTCCGTCTTCTGGGGCGTGGGCCTCGGCGCCAACACCACCACCGTCGGCGAGGTCTGCTTCAACACGGGCATGACGGGCTATCAGGAGACCCTGACGGACCCCTCCTATGCCGGGCAGATTATCACCTTCACCTTCCCGCATATCGGCAATGTGGGCGCCAATGTTGAGGACAGCGAGAGCATCACCCCCGCAGCGCGCGGCCTGGTGGTGAAGCTGGACATCACCGAGCCTGCCAATTATCGCGCCACCCGCCACCTGGATGACTGGCTGAAGAGCTATGGCATCCCCGGCATTGCCGGCGTGGACACCCGCGCGCTGACGCTGCGCATCCGCGATGGCGGCGCGCCCAATGGCGTGCTGGCCTTCCCCGCCGATGGCAAGTTCGACCTCGCCGCGCTGCGCGCGCAGGCCGCCGGCTGGCCGGGGCTGGAGGGCATGGACCTCGCCAAGGAAGTGTCCTGCCGCCAGTCCTACAGCTGGGAAGAAGGGCTGTGGTCCTGGGGCCAGGGCTTCGACAAGAACCCGGTGCGCAAGCATAAGGTTGTGGCCGTCGACTACGGCGCCAAGCGCAACATCCTGCGCTGCCTGGCCGATGCCGGCTGCGACGTGACCGTGGTGCCCGCCACCGCCACCGCCGAGGACATCCTCTCCCACAACCCGGATGGCGTATTCCTCTCCAACGGCCCTGGCGACCCGGCGGCAACCGGCGTCTATGCCGTGCCTGCCATTCAGGGCGTGCTGGCCTCGGGCAAGCCGGTCTTCGGCATCTGCCTCGGCCACCAGCTGCTGGCGCTCTCCCTTGGCGCCAAGACCTACAAGCTGGACCGCGGCCACCGCGGCGCCAACCAGCCGGTGCAGGACCTGGCGACGGGCAAGGTGGAGATCACCAGCCAGAACCATGGCTTCGCCGTGGATGAGGCCTCCCTGCCCGCCAATGTGAAGGTAACGCATAAGTCGCTGTTCGATGGCTCCAATGAGGGCATCGCCTCGACCGACAAGCCCGCCTTCTCCGTGCAGTACCACCCGGAGGCCAGCCCCGGCCCCTCCGACAGCCACTATCTCTTCCACCGCTTCGTTGAGATGATCGAGGCGCAGAAGGGCTGACCACAGCCCTGATAGGAGAGAGGAGAGAGTATGTTCGATCTCAGCGGACGGGTGGCGGTTGTCACCGGCGGCAATGGCGGCATCGGGCTCGGCATGGCGCGCGGGCTGGCCAAGGCCGGCGCATGGGTGGCCGTGGTGGGCCGCAATGCCGACAAGAACAAGGCCGCCGTGGCGGAGTTGGGCGAAGGCGCCTTCGCCATCCAGGCCGACCTGACCGAGAAGGATGCGCCGGACCGCGTGATCGCCCAGGTGGTGGAGCATGCGGGTGGCATCGACATCCTGGTGAACAACGCCGGCACCAACATCCGCCGCCTGCCGCAGGACGTGACGGATGATGAGTGGATGGCGGTGATGGACGCCAACCTCACCAGCGCCATGCGGATGAGCCGCGCAGCCTATCCGCACCTCAAGGCCAGCGGGCGCGGGCGTATCATCTCCATCGGCTCGATGATGTCGATCTTCGGCCTGCCGCTCTCCCCCGCCTATGGCGCGAGCAAGGGCGCCATCGTGCAATACATGCGCAACCTGGCCGTGGCCTGGGGGCCGGATGGCATCACCGCCAACGCCATCCTTCCCGGCTGGATCGAGACCGAGCTGACGGCTGGCGCCAAGCGCGACATGCCGGATTTGAACGACCGCGTGCTGGCACGCACCCCGCAGAAGCGCTGGGGCCTGCCCGGCGACTTCGCCGGCATCGCCGCCTTCCTGGCCAGCGACGCCGCGGCCTTCATCACCGGCACAGCCATCCCCGTGGATGGCGGCATGTCGGTGCATGGGTGAAGCATGACGGGGCAGCCTTCTCCAGCGGATGCCACTCTGCATCCGCAAGCCAATTGGTGGAAGCTGCCCCTCATTCTGCTGATGGGCCCTCTGGTTTTTGTCCTGATCATGATTGGCCTCACCAATCCGCCACGCTCTTTGGTGTTGCTTCTGTGGGCTCCGATCGTGGCTCCTTTCGCGTTGCCTCTCGTACTCCTCCCCGGCCTCGCCGCCGCGGGCACTTTTCTCGTGCTCAGGCGTGTCACGGGGGAGTTCTCCGCTTTCGCCGCAACGCTTCTCATCAGCTTCCTTGGATTTTACACCTTCTTTGAGCCGTATTCTGGCGGAAGTTCTGCCGGCGACCGCCGTGGCGCCGCAGCGGTCCTGGCCATGATCGCCCAGTATCCGGCCTTCATCTGCATCCTCGCCGTCCATAGGGCCTTCCCGCCCGCGAACCGCAAGAGTTCCTGACATGCCGAAGCGCACCGACATCAAGTCCATCCTGATCATCGGGGCCGGCCCCATCGTCATCGGCCAGGCCTGCGAGTTCGACTATTCCGGCGCGCAGGCCTGCAAGGCGCTGCGGGCGGAGGGCTACCGGGTGATCCTGGTGAACTCCAACCCCGCCACCATCATGACCGACCCCGGCCTGGCGGATGCGACCTATATCGAGCCGATCACGGTGGATATGGTCGAGAAGATCATCGCCAAGGAGCGGCCGGACGCGCTGCTGCCCACCATGGGCGGCCAGACCGCGCTGAACACCGCGCTGAAGCTCGCCGAGGCCGGCGTGCTGGAGAAGTATGGCTGCGAGCTGATCGGCGCCAAGGCCGAAGTCATCGACAAGGCCGAGGACCGGCTGAAGTTCCGCGATGCCATGACCAAGATCGGCATCGAGAGCCCGCGCTCCGCCATCGCCCACACGATGGAAGAAGCGCGCGCCGGGCTCGATGAAGTGAAGCTGCCCTGCGTCATTCGCCCGAGCTTCACGCTGGGCGGCACGGGCGGTGGCATCGCCTACAACAAGGAAGAATTCGAGCAGATCGTCTCCGCCGGCCTCGCCGCCTCCATGACCAGCGAAGTGCTGATCGAAGAGTCGGTGCTGGGCTGGAAGGAATTCGAGATGGAAGTGGTCCGCGACAGCGCGGACAACTGCATCATCGTCTGCTCCATCGAGAATCTGGACCCGATGGGCGTGCACACCGGTGACAGCGTCACCGTGGCCCCTGCCCTGACGCTGACGGACAAAGAATATCAGCGCATGCGCGATGCCTCCATCGCCTGCCTGCGCGAGATAGGCGTCGATACCGGCGGCTCCAACGTCCAGTTCGGCATCAACCCCGCCGATGGCCGCATGGTGGTCATCGAGATGAACCCGCGTGTGTCGCGTTCCTCCGCGCTGGCCTCCAAGGCCACGGGCTTCCCGATCGCCAAGATCGCCGCGAAGCTGGCCGTGGGCTACACGCTGGACGAGCTGAAGAACGACATCACCATGGTGACGCCGGCCTCCTTCGAGCCGACGATCGATTATGTCGTGGTGAAGATCCCGCGCTTCACCTTCGAGAAGTTCCCGGGCACGCCTGCAACCTTGACGACCTCCATGAAGTCAGTGGGCGAGGCGATGGCGATCGGCCGCTCCTTCAACGAGGCGCTGCAGAAGGGCCTGCGCTCGCTGGAGACCGGCCTCTCCGGCCTGGATGACATCGGGCAGCCGGGCGATGGCTCGAAGGAAGCGCATATCGCCTCCCTCGCCACGCCGAAGCCGGACCGCGTGCTGAACGTGGCGCAGGCTTTCCGTGCCGGGCTGACGGTCGAGGAAATCCACGCCGCCTGCAAGTTCGAGCCCTGGTTCCTGCGCGAGATCGAGAAGATCGTGAAAGCGGAGGAAGGCGTGCGCGCCAACGGCCTGCCGGCCGACGCCAATGGAATGCGCCGCCTGAAGGCGATGGGCTTCTCCGACAAGCGCCTGGGCGCCCTCGCCGGCAAGACGGAGGCCGAGGTCTCGGCGCTGCGCCAGAGCCTTTCCGTGCTGCCGGTGTTCAAGCGTATCGACACCTGCGCGGGCGAGTTCGCCTCCGACACGCCGTACATGTACTCCACCTATGAGGGTGGCTTCGGCGCGCCGCAGTGCGAATCCCGCCCGACGGACAAGAAGAAGGTCATCATCCTCGGCGGGGGCCCGAACCGGATCGGCCAGGGCATCGAGTTCGACTATTGCTGCGTCCATGCCTGCTACGCGCTGCGCGAGGCTGGCTTCGAGACCATCATGGTGAACTGCAACCCGGAGACGGTCTCGACCGACTACGACACGTCTGATCGCCTGTACTTCGAGCCGCTCACCGCGGAAGACGTGATCAGCCTGATCCGCAAGGAGCAGGAACGTGGTGAAGTGCTGGGCTGCATCGTGCAGTATGGCGGCCAGACGCCGCTGAAGCTCTCCCAGGCGCTGCACAAGGCGGGCATTCCCATCCTGGGCACTTCCGCCGAGGCCATCGACATCGCCGAGGACCGTGAGCGCTTCCAGCAGCTGCTGAAGGGCCTGGGCCTGAAGCAGCCGCAGAACGACACGGTGCGCGACCTGGATGCCGCCGTGGTGGCGGCCGAGCGCATCGGCTACCCCGTCGTCGTCCGCCCCTCCTACGTGCTGGGCGGCCGGGCGATGGAAATCGCCTATAACAAGGAACAGCTGCTGCGCTTCGGGCAGGAGGCCGTGAAGGTCTCGGGCGAGAACCCGATCCTGATCGACCAGTATCTGCAGGACGCCATCGAGGTCGATGTGGACTGCATCGCCGACGAGAATGGCAGCGTCTACGTCGCGGGCGTGATGGAGCATATCGAGGAAGCCGGCATCCACTCCGGTGACTCCGCCTGCTCCCTGCCGCCCTACTCCCTGCCGCCCGCCACCATCACCGAGCTGAAGGCCGAGACCGAGGCGATGGCCAAGGCCCTGAAGGTGAAGGGCCTGATGAACGTGCAGTATGCGGTGAAGGACGGGGAGATCTTTGTTCTCGAGGTGAACCCCCGCGCCTCCCGCACCGTGCCGTTCGTGGCGAAAGCGACAGGCGTTCCGGTCGCCAAGATCGGCGCTCGTGTCATGGCGGGCGCGAAGGTCTCCGAGTTCAAGCTGGATGACGAGGCCATCAGCCGCCATGTCGCGGTGAAGGAGGCTGTGTTCCCCTTCAACCGCTTCCCGAATGTGGACGTCATCCTGGGCCCGGAAATGAAGTCCACCGGCGAGGTGATGGGGCTCGATACCTCCTTCGAGCGGGCTTTTGCCAAGTCCCAGCTCGGTGCCGGCGTGAAGCTGCCCGTCTCTGGCGGCGTCTTCATCTCCGTGAAGGATGGCGACAAGAACACCGCCGTGCAGCTCGGCCGCCGCCTGGCGGATATGGGCTTCGCCCTCGTTGCCACGCGGGGGACCGCGGCCAAGCTGCGGGAGGCCGGGCTTGAGGTCACCGTCGTCAACAAGGTGATGGAAGGCCGGCCGCACTGCGTGGACGCCATCAGCAATGGCGAGATCCAGATCGTCATCAACACGACCGGCAGCGGGGCCGCCGTGGCGGACAGCTTCGACATCCGCCGCAGCGCCCTGACCCATGGCGTGCCGCACTACACGACCATCTCCGGCGCCCGGGCCGTGGTGCATGCCATCGCCGCCCTCAAGGCCGGAACTCTTGATGTGGCGCCTGTCCAGGCTTACTTTCCCCCTTCGTTCTGAACGGGTGGGGCCGCTTCCCTGAGAAGGGAAGCGGCCTTCGCCCCCTTTATAGTCTTTACCCCCCACCTGCGGTGGCGGCCCGGCTGAAGCTCCGGGCCGGCGCCGCGATGGGGCTATCGTGTATGTCAGGAAGGGCCAGCCGTGCAGAAGTTCCCCATGACCGCCGAGGGTCACGCGAGGCTCGAGGAGGAGCTGCGTCAGCTGAAATCCGAGGAGCGCCCGGCCGTGATCCGGGCGATCGCGGAGGCTCGCGCCCATGGCGACCTCTCGGAGAACGCCGAGTATCACGCCGCGCGTGAGCGCCAGTCTTTCATCGAGGGCCGGATCGCCGAGCTGGAGACCATCGTCCCCGCCAGCGAGATCATCGACGTCACCAAGTTCTCTGGCGACCAGGTGAAGTTCGGCGCCTATGTCACGATCGTCGACGAGGAGACGGAGGAGGAGAAGTCCTACCGCATCGTTGGCGCTTACGAGGCCGATATGAAGAACGGCTCGGTCTCCATGTCCTCGCCGCTGGCCAAGGCTCTGCTCGGCAAATCCGTGGGCGACACGGTTGAGGTGCCGGCGCCGGGTGGCGCCCGCGCCTATGAGATCGCGAAGGTCCGGTTCGTCTGATGAGCCGCCCGGTTGTGGAGAGGATCGACCCGCCCACGATCGGGCTGGCCGAGGTACGGGCGGCTGCCGCCCGTATTCAGGGCGCCGTGCTGCGCACCCCTACCCTGCCTTCTCAGGCAGTCAGCCGGGTGGTGGGCTGCGAGGTCTGGCTGAAGCTGGACAACCTGCAGGCCACGGGTGCCTTCAAGGAACGTGGCGCTGCCAACCGGCTCGCATTGCTGACGGCGCGGGAAAAGGCGGCGGGTGTCATCGCCATGTCCGCCGGCAACCATGCCCAGGCCGTGGCGCGGCATGCCAGCCTGCTCGGTATTGCCGCCACCATCGTCATGCCCAAGTTCACGCCTTCCACCAAGGTGACGCGGACCGAGAGCTGGGGCGCGCGGGTGGTACTGTTCGGCGAGACCCTGGCCGAAGCCGCCGCCCATGCGCATGAGCTGGCGCTGCGGAATGGCCTGACCTTCATCCACCCCTATGACGACCCCGGCGTCATGGCCGGCCAGGGCACCATGGCCCTGGAAATGGTCGAGGACACGCCTGAGCTCGATACGCTGGTCTTTCCCGTCGGCGGCGGCGGCCTGCTGGCCGGCTGCGCGGCGGCCATCGCCGAGCTGAACCCCCGCATCAAGGTCTATGGCGTCGAGGTCGAAGGCTATCCCGCCATGGCGCAGCGCCTGGCCGGCCAGCCCGTCGCGGTCGGCGGCCCGACGATTGCCGAGGGCATCGCGGTACGGGATGTGGGCGAGGCGCCCTACGCCTTGCTGAAGCGCCTGGGCATCGAAGTGCTGGTGGTGCCGGAGCGTGCCGTCGAGCAGGGCATCGCGCTGCTGGCCGAAGGGGCCAAGGTCGTGGCGGAAGGGGCCGGCGCCGCTGGTGTCGCCGCTCTGCTGACCCACCCGGGCAAGTTTACCGGCCGCCGCGTGGGCACCCCGGTCTGTGGCGGCAATATTGACGCACGCGCGCTTTCCAACGTGCTGCTGCGGCAGTTGCTGCGGGATGGCCGCATTCTTCGCCTTCACTTCGACATTCCCGACCGCCCCGGCATGTTGTCCGACATCGCGAAGCGCATTGCCGATGCCGGCGGAAATGTGATCGAGGTGAAGCACCAGCAGTTGTTCGGCGCTCCGACCGTGCAGTCCACGGAACTGGAACTGATGGTGGAGGTGAAGGACGCCCAGCAGGGCAATGTCATCATCGCCATGCTGGAAGCCGCGCAATACGTGGTCCGCCGGGTCTGAAGCCTTGGACCGTTTGCGCTGGGCGACGCTGATCGTCGCAGGGCCCTTCTTTCTGGGGGCCCTGCTTCTCGCCGTACCGATGCTCGGGAATCTGGTCGGTCTCTATACGGTGACCGGACTGGCCGAATGTACCAGCAGCGCCGGCACCTATAACCATTGTTGGCTCTGGGGGAAGGATCTCGCCGAGCTGGCCAATGGCTACACCATCGGCATCTTCCTCGGCGGGCTGCTGAACCCGTTTCTCTATTTCCAGCTGCTGGCCATCTTTCTTCATCCGCTCGGCGCGCTGGCCTGGATGGCGGCAAGCTGCGCGCTGGTGGTGGCCTGGTGGCGCCGGCGAAAGGTGCAGCGCCGCGCCTGAGGCCCTGCGGGCTTCAGGCCTCCAGCGGCACGCCCGGCAGTTGCTTCTCGGTGTGGATGGTCTGCAGCGTCTGCACGCGGGAGACGCTGGCATGGGAGGTCAGGCGGTTGGTGAGCGCATTTTCATGCGCGGTGTCCCGTGCCACCAGGCGCAGCAGGAAATCTCCGCCGCCACGGATCATGTGGCACTCGCGCACTTCGGGCCACGCCTTCACCTCCTGCTGAAAGGCGTCGAGCACCGCGTGCTTCTGGCTGTCCAGCCCCACCAGCGCGAAGAAGGTGATTTCCCATCCCAGCGCCACGGGGTCGACCTCGGCGTGGTAGCCGCGGATGATGCCGGCCTCCTCCAGCCGCCGCACGCGTCGCAGGCAGGGCGGGGCGGAAAGATCCACCCGGCGCGCCAGCTCCACGTTGGTCATGCGGCCATCCGCTTGCAGCTCCGCCAGAATCTGGCGGTCGACCACATCAAGGTTATCTACGGAATCGGGCATCAGTTGAACCGTTCATTGCTCGCGCGGCGTTTCAAGCGCAATATCCTTGCATAGCCTCGCGTATTCAAGGCACCCGGGTTGCGGTATTCGCCGATCTTGCCGATATCTTGTGCCCCGTGAGCGATTCCAGGACCAAGACCTTGCCCGAACTGCATCGTACCCGCCTTCTGATCCTCGGTGCAGGACCCGCCGGATACACTGCGGCGATCTACGCCGCCCGTGCCGGCTTGCAACCCCTCGTCGTCGCGGGGATGCAGCCGGGCGGTCAGCTCACCATCACCACGGATGTCGAGAACTTCCCCGGCTTCGCGGCTCCCGTCCAGGGGCCCTGGCTGATGGAACAGATGCGTGAGCAGGCCGAGCATGTCGGCGCCACCATCCGGTACGACCTCATCACCTCCGTCGATCTCTCCAGCCGGCCCTTCAAGGCTGTTGGCGACTCGGGCGACAGCTATGAGGCCGAGGCTATCGTCATCGCCACCGGCGCCCAGGCGCGCTGGCTCGGCATCCCGGGGGAGAAGGAGCTGTCGGGCTTCGGTGTCTCCGCCTGTGCCACCTGCGATGGCTTCTTCTATCGCGGCAAGGATGTCGCGGTGATCGGCGGCGGCAACTCCGCTGTGGAAGAAGCCCTCTACCTGGCCAATCTGGCGAAGAGCGTGACGCTGATCCACCGCCGCGACTCGCTGCGGGCGGAGCGCATCCTGCAGCAGCGCCTGCTGGCCAAACCCAATGTGACCGTGCGCTGGAACACCGTGACGGAAGAAGTGCTGGCTGACTCCAGCGGCCGCACCCCCGTCGCCCGTGCCCTGGCGTTGCGTGACGTGAAGACGGGCGAGAAATCCGAGCTGGCCGTGGATGGCGTGTTTGTCGCCATTGGCCATTCGCCGGCAACGAGCCTGTTCACAGGGCAGTTGGAGATGGATGCGGAGGGCTATCTGGTGACCGAACCCGATTCGACGCGCACCAGCCGGGACGGCGTCTTCGCCGCCGGCGACGTGCAGGACCGCGTGTTCCGGCAGGCCGTGACCGCTGCCGGCACCGGCTGCATGGCCGCGCTGGAAGCCGAGAAGTTCCTCGCTGAACGCGAGGACGAAGCACAAGCACAGGCGGCCTGACGCACCATGCCGCTGGATTGGGACAAGCTCCGCGTTTTCCACGCCGTCGCCGAGGCTGGAAGCTTCACGCATGCCGGCGAGTCGCTCAACCTCAGCCAATCCGCCGTTTCCCGGCAGATTCAGGCGCTGGAGGAGGCCCTGCAGGTGCCTCTCTTCCACCGCCATGCACGCGGGCTGATCCTGACGGAACAGGGTGAATCCCTGAACCGCACGGTGCGGGAGGTCTTTGCCAAGCTCGCGATGACCGAGGCGCTGCTGACGGAAAGCCGTGAGCGTGCCGCCGGCCGCCTGAAGGTGACGACGACCACGGGCTTCGGCGCCACCTGGCTGGCGCCCCGGCTGAAGCGCTTCATGACGCAGCATCCGGACGTGACCGTGACGCTGCTGCTGGACGATTCCGACCTGGATCTGGCGATGCGGGAGGCCGATGTCGCCATTCGCATGCATCCGCCGAAACAGCCGGACCTGATCCAGCGCCATATCGCGACCTTTGGGTACAAGATCGTCGGTTCGGCCGAGTATTTGAAGCAGGCCGGCACGCCGCAGCGCCCGGAAGACCTCGATAACCACCGGCTGCTGGTCTATGGCGACTACCGCCCACCGGTGGAGAGCATCAACTGGCTGGTGGAAGCCGGCCGCCGCCCGGGCAGCCCGCGGCGCGCGGCCGTCGAGGTGAACAGCCTGCCCGCCATTCTGTATGCGGTCCGCTCCGGCCTCGGCCTCGCTGCCATGCCGGATTACATGGGCGAGCTGGCGGATCTGGTGCAGGTTTTGCCGGAGCTGAAATCCCCGCGGATCGACTCTTACTTCGTCTATCCCGAGGAAATGCGCCATTCCAAGCGCGTTGGCGTATTCCGGGATTTCCTCGTGGCGGAGCTGGCGGCGGCCGCTTCGGCGTCGTGAAAATGTCATCATGCAGCGAACGCATGGCGGGATAGTAATATTCACGGTGGGAGCATGGGCTTTGCCCGGCTAATCCTTCGCCATCCGGCCGGTTCGGCTGGAAAGGGTCCTGGACCCTTCGTCTCCCAGACGTGAAGCCTCCCTGTATGACTTGGCCGCTGCCCCAACGGGTTAGCGGCCTTCTTTTTGTCTGGCCTCCGTATGTTGCCCGGAAGCCACAGCGAGGGCGCGCCGTAAAGGCTGCGGAACTCGCGGCTGCTTCATGTGTTGAAGGCCTGTCAGATGAGAAGGAGCGCCACATCGTGCGTGGCGACCAACAAGAGCAGGTTCAGAGATCAAAGGATATGATACGCCATAAGCCCGCGCCCCTGGAGCAGCGCGCTATCGACCAATGGGTCCGAGACGCCCTCCAGAACCATTACGCCCAGGTTGCCCAGGAACCGATACCGGAGGAGCTCCTGGCGCTCGTGCGCCATCTCCATCATTCCTGACCGCAGGGGCAGCGCTGAGCCACCCCTGCGTCCTCAATTACCGCTCAGGCGAGCCATCCTGGACGGAAGTTTCGGGCCGATCCGTCCCTTTGGCCGTTTCCACATGCCAACGGCCCTGTTTGTCCTGATATTCGATGACTTCGGTGGTGGCTGATTGCTGCTGCTTGGAGGCCGCCGCATGGGCCGCCTTCGCAGCCAGAGTGTGAGAGGCGAAGGTCTCGGAGTACACGCCGTCCACCCGGTAGGCCCATCCGCCATCATGGCGGACCACCTCATAGACAAGTTTGGTCATGGGGCTCTCTCCCTTTACGGTGAGGACAGAACAGCCCATCAGCCTCGCGGGTTTCCGCCAGGGCTTGGCAAGGCTGAAGCCACGCGGTAGCGCAGTTTCATGGAAATCTACCTGCCCGCCCTGCTGCTGCTCTCCGGCTGCGCCTTCATCCACTCCCGCGCCAATGTGCCGGAGTTGCGGCCGAGTTCCGATAGCGCGGACATGTTCTGGCGGTTGCTGGCCAAGCTGACCTTTTTCCTGTGGCTGGGGATGTTGGTGTGGGGCGTTTACATGCAGCCCCTGAAGAATGTGGTGGTGGGCTTCCTGCTCTGCCTCGTGTTCAACCTGTTCCTCGCCTTCCGGGGACCGAAGCCGTTCTGGCCGGGCCTCTCCATGGGGCTGGGGGTCTTGGGGACAGGGCTGAGCCTTTACATCCTTCTGTTCCATAGCTGAGGAAGACCGATGCTGTTCCCCGATTTCACGCTGGAAGAGCGGGAGGTCGCGGGACAGCGGCTCCGGCTGCGCCGTGGCGGTAAGGGCCCGCCCCTGCTGCTCCTGCACGGCAACCCGCAGACGCATATGATGTGGCACAAGCTGGCGCCGGTACTGGCCGGGAGCCACACGGTGATATGCCCGGACCTGCGTGGCTATGGCTTCTCCGGCAAGCCCGGCGTGACCGCGGACCACGCCCCTTACGCCAAGCGCGCCATGGCTGCCGATATGGTGGGGCTCATGCGGCAGCTCGGCTTTCCCCGCTTCGGTGTCATCAGCCATGATCGCGGTGCCCGCGTAGCGCACCGCATGGCACTCGATGCACCGGAAGCGGTAGAGCGGCTGGCGGTGATGGACATCGTGCCCACCATCGAACATTTCGAGCGCACCGATATGGCGTTTGCGATGGGCTATTATCACTGGTTCTGGCTGGCCCAGCCGCATGATCTGCCGGAGCGGTTCATTCTGCGGGACGTGGAGGACTGGTTTGATATGCACACCAGCCGCGAACCGAAGGACCGTGGTTTCTTCCATGAGGAAGCGCGCGCCGACTATGTCGCGGCCCTACGCGAGCCCGGAACGGTCGCTGCCATCTGCGAGGATTATCGTGCAGCGGCCACCATCGATCTGGTTCATGACCGTGCCAGTAGGGAAGCCGGCGAGAAGATCGGCTGCCCGCTCCTTGTCCTATGGGGCGCCAAGGGCAAGATCGGCCAATGGTACCAGCCGCTGGAACTCTGGCGCCAGTATGCCACCGGCCCGGTGACGGGTGGCGCGGTTCCCAGCGGCCACTACCTCGCGGAAGAGGCGCCAGACGCCGTTCTGGCGGCGCTGGAGCCCTTCCTGGCCTGAGCAGCAACTCAGGCGGCGCGGCGGTCTCCATGGCCGCCTTCGGTGATCTCCTCGACGATCTTGGCAATGAAGGCGTCGAGGTCCTTCGGAGAGCGGCTGGTGACGATGCCCTTCTCGGTTACCACCTGCTCATCCAGCCAGGTGGCGCCGGCATTCACCACATCCGTCTTGATCGAGGCATAGGAGGTCATCCGCCGCCCCTTGGCCAGGCCGGCTTCCACCAGCAGCCAGGGCGCATGGCAAATAGCTGCCACGACCTTGCCGGTTCGCGCGAATTCCTGAATCAGCGAAATGGCTTGCGGCTGTGTGCGCAGCACATCGGGATTGATCTGGCCGCCCGGCAGCACGATGGCGTCGTATTCGTCTGCCTTCACGGCGGAGAGGGCCTTATCGACCTTGACCTCCTGCCCCCAATTCGGCGGGCTGGCCTCGCCATCCCAGGCGACGATCTTGCCAGGCCGCTGGGTTTTCTCCGGGGCCGCCACATGCACCGTGGCGCCCTTGGCGCGAAGCTGTTCCACCGGCACCAGAAGCTCGGATTGCTCGAAACCATCGGTCGCGAGCACGAGGATATGCGCCTGTCGAATATCCGGCATTTTGCTCTCCCGTCTGTTGTTGGCTGACGGGATAAGAACAGGCGCCGCGGGGTCGCGGTTGCGGCAGGTCAGGGCAGCGCGAAAGGCAGATCGGTGGCGCCTGTGTCTTCGCCATGGCGGGTGAGCAGGGCGTGAGCCTGCCCGCGATGATGGTTCTGATGCAGGAAAAGATGCGTCACGGCCATCGCCACCGGCCGCCGCAATTCGGCTTTGGCAACCTGGCTGTACCAGACGAGATCCCCTTCCAGGGCGGAATCCTCCAACGCCTCCGCCCAGCGGATGATGCGGTTGTCCATCGCCCATCGCGCGTCCTGCAGGGCGGTGAAATCCTGGATCATCCTCGCGCTGTCTGCGATGCCCACGCCTGGCCCTTCCCCGCCATCGAGGCGAGCCATCCAGGCCGTATCTCCCCACAGCAAATGGCATAATGTGCCGTGGAGGGAGCCAAAAAAGGCGCCCTCCTCCGCGCGCCGCGCCTCATCCGGCAAGCGCGCGGCGGCGGCGTAGAATCGCCGGTTCATCTCGGCGTTGTAGGCAGCCATCATGCGAGCCCATTCCGCCGAGATCATGGTCCTATACCTTCTTGTAGAAGAAGACGGTGTCGTGGAGCTTGCCGTCGCTATCAGCGGCAAAGCCGGGAATGCGCCCGCCCTCCTGCCAGCCGAGTTCGCGATAGAGCACCTCTCCCGCATCGCCCGCGCGCGTGTCCAGTGTCAGCAGGGTGCGGCCGATGCCGCGTGCCGCCTGCTCCGCCCGTTGCATCAGCGCGCGGCCGATGCCGTTGCGGCGGAAATCCGGATGCACCAGCAGCTTGGCCAACTCCGCGCGATGACGCTGATTGGGCGGCGTCGCGAGATCAAGCTGCACCGTGCCGGCCATGCGGCCATCCACCCAGGCCACCAGCAGCAGCCGGTTGCCCATGGCGACCTCGCCGGAGACCTTGCGCCAGAAAGTGCGCGCGGTCTCTACCGCCAGCGGCGGCAGATAGGAGACGCTGGCGCCGGCATCCACACAGGCCACCAGGATATCCGCGAGGCGACGCTCGGCACTGGCGGCGGCGGCGGCATCCAGCGCCTCCACCACCACGCCGCGCGCCGGCTTGGCGTAGCGGAACTCAAGGGATTTGGAGATGTCGTCGAGAATGCGGATGGAGCCGGAGCGGACGTAGCTGCGCTTCTCGTAGAATTTGTGGGCGGCGTCGAAGCGCGTATCGGTCCAGAGCACGATGCGCTGGGCACCGGCGCGGATGGCGTGCTCCTCCGCCCCGCCGAGAAGCCGATGCGCAAGGCCCGTGCCGCGCTGGGATTTCTCCACATACATCTTGCAGATTTCCCAGGCGTTGTCGGAGCCCAGCGGGCGGGTGGCGACCATGCCGACCGCCCTGTCCTCCTCCTCGGCCACCCACAGCGCGCCGCCTGCCTTGGCGAAGTAGCTCTCCAGGGCACGCAGTTCCGGCACCTCGCCATCCACATCCAGGATGCAGTTGGGATACTCGCTCCAGGCATCGCCGATCAGGCGGATATAATCCGCCTCATCCGTGTCGCGGCCCGGCCGGATGACGGCAGTCATTGCAGGCCCCGGCAGAAATCCTGGATGCGGGCGCAGGCCTCGCGCAGGCTTTTCGTGTCCGTGGCGTAGGAAATGCGCAGATAAGGGCTCATGCCGTAGGCGCCGCCATGCACGGCCGCCACCAGCTTTTCCTCCAGCAGCGCCATGGCGAAATCGGCATCGGTCTCGATCTTCCGGCCACCGGCGGAGGTCTTGCCGAGGCAGCCCGCGATGTTGGGATAGACGTAGAACGCGCCCTCAGGCTTGTGGCAGACGATGCCGGAAGCGCCGTTCAGCATTTCGACCACCAGGTCCCGGCGGCCGCGATAGATCTCGGCGCGCTCCTTCACCAGCTCCTGCGGGCCTTCCAGCGCGGCCAGGGCGGCGGCCTGGGTGATGCCGCTGACGCCGCTCGTCACCTGCCCCTGCATGTTCACCATCGCCTTGATGACCTGCTTCGGCCCGCCGGCATAACCGACGCGCCAGCCCGTCATCGCATAGGTCTTGGAGACGCCATTGGCGGTGATCGTGCGGTCCTTCAACCGCGGCTCGACCTCGGCGATGGTGCAGAACTCGAAGCCGTCGAAGACCAGGTGCTCATACATGTCGTCGGTCAGGACCCAGACATGCTCGTGCTTCAGCATGACCTCGGCCAGCGCCTTCATCTCCTCCCGCGAACAGGCGGCGCCCGTCGGGTTGTTCGGGAAGTTCAGCATCAGCATCTTGGTCTTCGGCGTGATGGCCGCGTCCAGGTCCTGCGGGCGCAGCTTGAAGCCGTTATTCTGCGGGCAATTGACGAAGACCGGCTTGCCGCCCGCCAGCTTCACCATCTCGCCATAGCTCGCCCAGTAGGGAACGGGGATCACCACCTCGTCGCCCGGGCTGATGGTGGCCAGCAGCGCGTTCATCAGCACCTGCTTGCCGCCGTTGCAGACGCAGATCTCGTCCAGCGCGTAGTCGAGGTGGTTCTCACGCTTGAACTTGGCCTGGATGGCCTTCTTCAGCGGCACGCCGCCATCCTGGGCGGGGTATTTGGTATCGCCACGCAGCGCCGCCTGGTGAGCGGCTTCCACCGCATGAGGCGGGGTCGGGAAATCGGGCTCGCCGACGGCCAGGCTGATCACGGCCTTGCCCTCGGCCTTCAGCGCGCGCGCTCGCGTGCTCATCGCCACGATAGGGGAGACGGTGACGTCCTTCAGGCGTTCAGCGAGGGCAGGCATCGCGGGGTTCGACTCCGATGGGGGAAGAAGCAGGGAGAATGTAGAGCCAGTCATAAGCCTGCTCGGCGGTGCGGACAAAGCCGGCGCGCTCATAGAGGCGCATGGCCGGGCTCTGCTTCAGCACTTCCAGATGCACGGGCAGGTGGGAAGCCTCGGCCAGCACCATGCGCAGGATGGCCGTGCCGGCGCCCTGCCCCTGGATGGCGGGCTCCAGATAGAAGCTGTGGATTTCGGCGTGATCGCCATGGAAGCCCAGCGCGACGGTGCCGATGGGCTGGCCCTCCCGCTCCACGACGCGGATTTCGCCGGTGTCGAAGGATTCCCGCGCACGGGTCCGGCGGCGTACCGGGTCCCAGCGCCCCAGCTCTTCAAGCTGGGCGCGCAGGGTGCGGATGGAGAGATCCAGATACCAGGCGAAATCCGCCTCCGCCGCGGGGCGGAAGCGGATTTCCGCCGGTGTCACTTCAGGCCGGCGCAGAAATGCTGGATGCGCGTGCAGGCATCGGTCAGCGAGGCATCGTCCGTGGCGTAGGAGATGCGGAAGTGGCCGGGGAACATGAAGGCCGAGCCATGCACGGCGGCCACGCCCTCATCCTCCAGCAGCGCCGTCACGAAATCCTCGTCTGTCTCGATCTTCTTGCCGCTGGCGGTGGTCTTGCCGAGGCAGCCATGGACGGAGGGGAAGACGTAGAAGGCGCCATCCGGCACGATGCAGTGGATGCCGGGGGCCTTGTTGAGCAGGCCGACAACCAGGTCGCGGCGCTTCTCATAGACCTTGCGCATCTCCTCGACCGATTCCTGCGGGCCGTTCAGCGCCTCGACGGCGGCGGCCTGGGACACGGAGGAGGTGTTGGAGGTGGACTGGCTCTGCAGCTTGTCCATCGCCTTGGCGAGCTTCGCGGGGGCGCCGGCGAAGCCGATGCGCCAGCCGGTCATGGCCCAGGCCTTGGAGCAGCCATTCATGGTGATGGTGCGCTCCTTCAGGCGCGGCTCCACCTCAACCATGGTCTTGGCCTTGAAGTCGCCATAGACAAGCTTCTCGTAGATGTCGTCGGTGAAGACCCACACATCCGGGTGGCGCAGCAGCACCTCGGCCAGCCCCTTCAGCTCGGCCTCGGAATAGGCGGCGCCGGTGGGGTTGCAGGGGTTGTTCAGCAGGAACCACTTGGTCTTGGGCGTAATGGCCGCCTCAAGCTGCTCCGGCGTGATCTTGAAGCCCTGGTTCTGCCCGGCGGGCACGATCACGGGCTTGCCCTCGGCCAGCGCCACGATGTCCGGATAGGACACCCAGCACGGCGCGGGGATGATGGCTTCGTCGCCGGCATTGATGGTGGCGAGCATGGCGTTGAAAATGACCTGCTTGCCGCCGGTGGAGACGACGATCTCCTCCGGCTTGTACTCGATGCCGTGCTCGCGCTTGAAGTAAGCCGCGGCCGCCTCCCGCAGCTCCTTGGTGCCGGAGACGTCCGTGTAGCGGGTCTCGCCGGCCTGGATGGCGCGGATGGCGGCATCCTTGATGTTCTGCGGAGTATCGAAATCCGGCTCGCCGGCCGAGAGGCTAATAATGTTCTTTCCCGCCGCCTTCAGGGCGCGCGCCTTCGCCGAGATGGCGATGGTCTGGGAGGGGGCGATGCGGTCAAGCCGCTCGGCGATCAGATTCATGAGTGGAACGATCCGGAACCAAGAACGGCGGGAGCCTACCGCCCTGGTTCCGGCGCGACAACCCGCCACCCTTCCCTTGCTGCCATGCGTCTCAGCGCGGCATCACGGCCCGGTACAGGTGCCAGGTGGCGTGGCCCAGCACCGGTATCGCCACGGCCAGGCCCACGAAGAGCGGAATGCTGGCGACCAGCAGCGTGACTGCGACAACGAGGCCCCACAGCGCCATCGGGCCGGGATTCATCGCCACCGCCCGCAGGGAAGCGCGGATAGCCACCCTCGCCCCGACCGGCCGGTCCAGCAACAGGGGGAAGGAGATGACCGTCAGCGCCAGCACGGCGATGGCGAAGAGCAGGCCAACCCCATTGCCCAGCACGAATAGCTGGCGCCCGGCCGGCGTGCCCGTGAGCATGGAGATGAATTCGCCGATGGAGGCGGGGACCATATTGCCGAAGCTGGCGCGGTAGATGGCCTCCGCCGCGATCATCCATGCGACGAAGATGGCCAGCAGCATCACGCCCAGGGCCAGGATGGAGGGCAGCGATGGTGAGTGACGCACATCGAGAGCGTTCACCCAGCTGACGGGCAGGCCCTGCTCCCGCCGCCGGCTCAGCTCGTAGATCCCCAGGGCCGCGAAGGGGCCCACCAGCGCGAAGCCGGAAATGAGCGGCCAGATGAGCGGCATCATGTCTCGCCCCGCTGCCGCGGCGGCGGCCAGCACACCGATCACCGGATAGATGATGGCAAGGAAAATGAGCTGGGTGGGGTTGGCCATGAAGTCCTCCCAACCGAGCCGCAAGGCGTGCCAGATGGCACCGCTGTCGATACGGCGAATGGCTGGCAGGCCGTCGGCCGCCTGAGAGAGCGTCAGATCGGCGTGAAGATGGGGCGCCCTGGCCATGGTTTGTCTCCTCCTTGGTTTCTCCCTGTCTGCCCGGCCCTGAAGGCGCGGGAGGCCACGACACCGTCGCGGCGCTCCGGCACGGCCGGCGGTTTCGCCAGGAAAGGACGCAAGTGGCGAGACGCATCGGCAAGGCCGGGTCCAGCAGGCTGGATCATGCGCCTGGAGCGTGGGCCGATTCCAGCACAAACGCCCGGATGCACAATGAATCGGCAAAGGCAGAGGCAAAACGCTCAATCGGAATGCACTAAATTGCGCCACGCCCGTCATCGACGACAGAACTTTGCTTGAAGCCCCGAAAAATGAAGGTTTATAGTACCTTTATTCGGAACCTGTGTTCCATTTTTCGGAACCGTCATGACGATCCTGGCCAACGCCGCCGACGTTCTGCGCTGCTTCAACCCAGCCCGGCTTGAGCTGACCCTCACCGATGTGGTCGCCATCCTGGGCACGCCGAAAAGCAGCACCTCCCGCCTGCTGCGGGCCATGCGCGATGCAGGGCTACTCGAACTCGCCCCCGCTTCGCGCCGCTACCGGCCGGGCATCCTGTTGTTCGAGCTGGGACAGACCTACCGCCGTGCCTCCACGCTGCTGGCCCGGGCCGATGATGCCGTCGCGCGGCTCTCCGCCCGCTTCGGCCACACCAGCTATGTCTCGGTGCTGGATGGCGCGGATGTGGTAGGGGTCGCGCATCATGAGGGCACCAGCGCGCTGCGCGTTGGCACGCCGATCGGCCGCCGCCTCGCCGGCTTCGCCAGCGCCACCGGCCGCGCCCTGCTGGCACGCAAGACGGATGCCGAGGTCCGCGCTCTGCACCCGCAATCGCTGAGCCCCGTCCACCCCGCCTCCCCCGCCGATATCGATGCGCTGCTGGCCGCATTGGCCGTGGTGCGGCGGGATGGCTTCGCCACGTCTCATGATGAAGCGAATGCCGGAATCGGCGCGCTGGCCGTCGCCGTGGGCGAACGCCAGACCGGCGAGGACGTCGCCCTCTGTCTCGTCTACCCCCTGGCCACCGTCTCCGAAGCGGAGCGGGAGGCCATGCTCAACGCCATGCTGGCCGAGGCCGCCGAGATCGCCACCCTCGTGGACGACCCGCTCGGCATTCCCCGGATCAGCAACCGTAAGGCCGCCTGAAGGACATGACCCAGACCATGGCACCCTCCACCCACCGCTGGCGCATCGGCTTCGATATCGGCGGCACCTTTACCGACTTCATCCTGTATGACGGCCAGGAAGGCAGCGTGCGCCTGCACAAGCGCCTGACCACGCCGCACGACCCCTCCGCCGCCGCGCTGCTGGGGCTGGAGGAGCTGGTGGCCATGGCCGGCATCGGCCTGGCCGATGTGGGCGAGATCATCCACGGCACCACGCTCGTTACCAACGCCGTCATCGAGCGCAAGGGCGCCAGGCTGGGCCTGATCACCACCCAGGGCTTCCGCGACATCCTGGAGATGGGCACGGAGCAGCGCTACGACATCTATGACCTTTTCCTCGGCTTCCCCGAGCCGCTGGTTTCGCGCGACCTGCGCCTGGAGGTGGCCGAGCGGCTGGACCGCGACGGCAATGTCGTCACGCCGCTGGACGAGGCCGGCGTGCGCGCCGCCTTCCGCACGCTGCTGGATGCGGGGGTGGAGGCTGTAGCGGTCTGCCTGCTCAATGCCTATCGCAACGCGGCGCATGAGCAGGCCATCGGCCGCATCGCCCGGGAAGAGTTCCCGGAACTGGCGGTTTCGCTCTCCGCCGAGGTGGTCAGCGAACTCTGGGAATACCAGCGCGCGGTGACGACCTGCGCCAACGCCTATGTGCAGCCGCTGATGGACCGCTACCTGAAGCGGCTGGAGCGTGAGCTGGCCGGGCGCGGCTTCACCGGCGCGCTGCGGCTGATGCATTCGGCAGGTGGCCTGGTGTCCCCCGAGACAGCCCGCGCCTTCCCCATCCGCCTGCTGGAATCCGGTCCGGCGGGCGGTGGCCTGGCGACCGCGCTGTTTGGCGAGCTGGCGGGCAAGAAGGACGTCATTTCCTTCGACATGGGCGGCACCACCGCCAAGGCCTGCATGGTCGAGGATGGCCGCGTCGAAATCGCGCCGATGCTGGAAGCGGGCCGCGTGCATCGCTTCAGCAAGGGTTCCGGCCTGCCGATCAAGGCGCCCGTCATCGACATGATCGAGATCGGTGCCGGTGGTGGCTCTATCGCCGCCATCGACGAGGTTGGCCTGCTGAAGGTCGGCCCGCATTCCGCCGGCTCCGACCCCGGCCCGGCCTGCTACGGCATGGGCGGCACGAAGCCGACCGTGACGGACGCCAACCTGATCCTCGGCTATTACGATCCCGCCTTCTTCCTCGGCGGCCGCATGAAGCTGGACATGGCGGCCTGCGAGGCGGCGGTGAAGAGCGTCGCGGAGCCGCTGAATCTTTCCGTGCCGGAAGCCGCCTGGGGCATCCACAAGGTGGTGGTGGAGAGCATGGCCGCCGCCGCCCGCGTGCATCTGGTGGAAAAGGGCAAGGACCCGCGCCGCTATGCCATGGTCGGCTTCGGCGGCGCCGGCCCGGCCCATGCCGCGGATGTGGCCCGCGTGCTGGGCGTGAAGGAGGTCATCATTCCGCCGGCCTCCGGTGCGGCCTCCGCGCTGGGCTTCCTGGCCGCGCCGCTCTCCTTCGAAAGCGTCCGCTCCCTGCCTGTGGAATTCTCCCCGGGCTTCGACGCCGCGCGCGTCAACGCCGTGCTGGATGAACTGGAGGCCGAGGGCCGCAAGCACCTGCTGGCCGCGGGCGTCTCGCCCGCCGATATCCGGGTGGAGCGGAGCGCCGACATGCGCCTCGTCGGCCAGATGCACGACATTTCCGTGCCGCTGCCAGGCGGCGTGATCGGCGAAGACAGCCTCGACGCCATCAGCGCCGAGTTCGTGAAGGCCTATGCCGCGCGTTACACCTCCGTCTATGAGGGTGCGCGGATGGAGGCCATCAACTTCCGCCTGCGCGTGGTGGGGCCAGAGCCGAAGCTCTCCCTCAGCGGCGCCGTGGGTGGCGGAGACGCCGCCAAGGCCGTGAAGGGCACGCGCCGCGCCTGGTTCGAGGGCGGCTGGCACGATGCCACGGTCTATGACCGCTACGCCCTGGCCTCCGGCTTCACCCTGCAAGGCCCTGCGATCATCGAGGAGCGTGAGTCCACCACCATCGTTGCCCCGGGCGACAGCGTGACGGTGGATGAGAGCCTGAACCTGCGCATCTCCATCGCCGCCACCGTGCGCGCGGCGGACGGCATCACCGAGGACATGCCGCTGGAGCAGGCGATCGCCCGCATCGAGGCGGACCCGATCGCGCTGGAGATCATGTGGTCCCGCCTGATCACCGTGGTCGAGGAAATGTGGCTGACCATCTGCCGCACCGCCTTCTCGCTGGTGATCTCCGAGAGCCAGGACTTCGCCACGGAGCTGCTGGACCCAACCGGCGAGACGCTGGCGCACTCCCCGCGCGCCATGCCGGTGTTCAACCTGACGCTGCCGCTGGCAGTGAAGGCGCTGCTGGAGCGCTATCCGGCCGAGACGCTGGTGCCCGGCGACGTGCTGATCACCAACGATCCGTGGCTCTGCGCCGGCCATCTGTTCGACATCGCCGTGGTGACGCCGGTGTTCCTGGAGGGCAAGGTCGTCGGGCTGATGGGCACCGTGGGCCATGTCTCCGACATCGGCGGCACCAAGGACTCCCTGCGGGCGCGCGAGATCTATGAGGAAGGCTTCCAGATCCCGCCGATGAAGCTGTTCGAGGCGGGCCGCCCGAACGAAAGCCTGTTCCGCCTGCTGGCCGAGAATGTCCGTAACCCCGAGCAGGTGCTGGGCGACATCCACTCCTTCGTCGCCGCCAATGCGCTGGGTGGCGAGCGGCTGCTGGCCTTCATGTCCGATTACGGCATGAAGGATCTGCGCGCGCTGGCCTCCGTGGTGCAGGGCCGCTCGGAGAAGGCGATGCGCGATGCCATCCGCGCGCTGCCGGATGGCGAGTACAACAGCACCATCTGGAACAACCCGCTGGGTCAGCGGCTGGACTACCCGCTGAAGCTCACGGTGGCCGGCGACGAGATCGAGCTGGATTTCGACGGCGCCCCGCCGCAGCTACCGCAGGGTGGCCTGAACTCCACGATGAACTATACGGCCGCCCACGCCACCTACCCGCTGAAGTGCATGCTGACGCCGGGCGTGCGCGGCAATGCCGGCTGCTACCGCCCCTTCACCGTCAAGGCGCCGGAAGGCTCGATCCTGAACCCGAAGCGCCCGGCCTCGGTGAACCTGCGCACGCGCACGGGCTGGTATCTGGCGCCGAACATCTTCCGTGCATTGTCCGATGCCGCGCCGCGCCAGGTGCAGGCCAATACCGGCCTGCCGATGGCGGCCTATATGTACGGGCAGGATGCGGAAGGCCGCACCTATTCCGACATGCTGTTCATCGGCGGCGGCCAGGGAGCTTCCGCCCAGGGCGACGGCAAGAATGGCCTGCTGTGGCCGACCTCCGCCGCGAACACGTCTATCGAACTGTTCGAGGCACGCGTGCCGGTGCTGGTGCTCGAAAAGACCTTCATCACGGATACGGGCGGCGCCGGTAAGCATCGCGGCGGCCTCGGCCAGCGCGTGAAGGTGCGGAAGCTGCATGATGACGGGCTGACCACGTTGGTCACCGTCTATCCAGAAGGCGTCGGCAACCCGATCGACGGCCTGTTCGGCGGCAAGGCGGGCGGCGAGGCCAGTGGCCGCGTGCTGGATGCCGAGGGCAATGAGGTGTTGAATTGCGGCACCGGCATGCTGGTGCAGATCGACCGCGATACGCAGGTGGTGGAGATCGTCCTCGCGGGCGGCTCCGGCTTCGGCAATCCGGCCGAGCGCGACCCCGCCATGCTGGCACGCGACGTGCAGAGGGGCCTGGTGTCGGAGGAAGGCGCGGCGCGCGACTATGCCGTGGCACCTGTCGCCGCGACGGCCTGAAGATGACCTTCCCCTGGCGGATGGAGAGAGCAATGCTGACAACGACACGACGTGGCGTCCTGGCTGGCGGCGCCGCCATGCTGGCGGGTCTGGCCGCGCAGCGGCAGGCGGAGGCGCAGGGCCGCCGCATCCTGGTGATCGCGAGCAACCAGGATATCCCGAACTTCGACCCGCATGTGGCTAGTGGTTACTCGGCGTCGATGGCGCTGCGGAACACCTATGACTCCCTGGTGCGGGTGGAGGGCAACCCGCCCAAGCCCGTGCCGCATCTGGCGCAGTCCTGGACCGTCTCCGACGATGGCCAGGAGTATACTTTCAAGCTCGACCCCGCCGCCAAGTTCCACGATGGCGCGCCGGTGACGGCGGAGGCGGTGAAGTACTCCTTCGACCGCCTGCTGCGCCTCAATCGCGGCAATGCCTGGATGATCGCCGGCGTGGTCGACCAGAACAGCGTGGAAGCCGTTGACGCCACGACTGTGCGGGTGAAGCTCGTAAAACCCTTCGTGCCCTTCCTCTCCGTGCTGCCCTGGGTGTGGATCGTGAACCCCGCGCAGGTGGAGGCCAACAAGGGCGAGGATGACGGGCAGACCTTCCTGCGCTCCAACCTCGCGGGTTCCGGTGCCTTCAAGCTGCGCCGCGCCGAGGCAGGCAATCTGTATGAGTTCGAGCGGGTGGCCAATGCCTGGAAGCAGGGCGGCGGCAACCTGACCGGCGCCATCTGGAAGATTACGCGCGAGACCGCGACGCAGCGCCTGATGGTGCAGCGGGGCGAGGCGCAGATCGCCGTGGACCTGACCAGCGAGGATATGGATGCGCTGAAGGGCCGCGCCGGCGTCAATCTGGTGATCGAGCCCGAGTACCGCACCTTCTCCATGAAGATGAACACGCGGCACGGCCCGCTGCAGGATGCGAACCTGCGCCGCGCCATTGCCTGCGCCTTCAACTACCAGGGCATGCTGGATGTCGCGGGCTATGCCGAGCTGATGCGCGGCCCCTTCCCCGAGACCATCGACGGCTTCGACAAGGATCTTCCGATCTACCGCACCGATCTGGCGCGGGCGAAGGAGTTCCTGGCGAAGTCCTCCACCCCGAATGGCGGCATCAAGCTTACCGTCGCGCATGTCTCCGGGCTGGAGCAGCAGCGCCGCTGGGCGCTGGTGCTGCTGGACAGCCTGCGCGCGCTGAACATCGAGCTCGACATCAAGCCGATGATCTGGCCCGACATGGTCTCCGCCGCCCGCTCGCCCGAAACGACGCCGGATATCTTCATGGTGTACCAGACCGCCAATTACGGCGACCCGGACAACCTGGCCTATGCGGGCTATCACTCCTCCCGCAATGGCGGCTGGCAGAACCCGGTCTATTCCAACCCCGCCATCGACAAGCTGCTGGACGATGCGCGCGGCGAGACGGACCCGGAGAAGCGGCGTGAGCTGTATGTCCAGTTCCAGCGCACGCTCATGGAAGACAGCCCCGACATCTTCGGCGTGCTGGAGAAGCGCAAGCTGGCCATGCGGAACAACGTGAAGGGCTTCACCTTCACCCCGGTGGCTTCCAACGCCATCGAGCTGTTCCCGCTCTCGCTGGGCTGAACGGGCACCATGGTCGGTTACATCCTGCGGCGCCTGTTGCTGCTGGTCCCGGTGCTGCTGGGCCTTTCCATGCTGGTCTTCGCCATCGCCCGGCTACTGCCGGGAGACCCGGTGGCGCTGGCGGCTGGCCCGAATGCGACGGCCGCGGATGTGGCCTCCGTGGCCCGTGAATTCGGCCTGGATAAGCCTCTGGTCGTTCAGTACTGGAACTACCTGACCGGGTTGTTCCAGGGCGATTGGGGCGTTTCCATCTTCACCCGCCGCCCGGTGGCGGAGGACCTCGCCGCATACCTGCCGGCGACGCTGGAGCTGGTGCTGGCCGCCATGCTGCTGGCCATCGGCATCGGCATTCCCATGGGGCTGATGGCGGCGGTGTTCCGCAACCGCTGGCCGGACTTCATCTCCCGCACCGTCTCGCTCGGCGCCATCTCCATGCCGCGCTTCTTCCTGGGGCTGGTGTTCCAGTTGCTCTTCGCCATGTGGCTAGGCTGGCTGCCGCTCTCAGGCCGCTTCCCACTGACGGAAGACCCGCCACCCGCCATCACCGGCCTGCTGACGGTGGATGCGCTGCTCTCCGGCCAGTTCCACGCCTTCGGCGTCGCGCTCTCCTATCTGGCGCTGCCGGCGATCGCGATGAGCCTCTCGCCGCTGGCCACCATCATGCGGATGATGCGCGCCTCCACCATCGAGGTGCTGCAACAGGATTACGTGCTGACGGAGCGCGCGCTTGGCCTCTCCCAGCGGCTCATCCTGTTCAAATACGTGCTGAAGAACGCCATCTCCGCCACCCTCACCGTCATCGGCCTGTATTTCGGCTGGCTGCTGGGCGGCACGGTGCTGGTGGAGACGGTGTTCGACTGGCCGGGCATCGGCCTCTACGCCACCCAGGCGGTGCTGACGCAGGACTTCATGCCGATCATTGGCGTGACGCTGTGCATCGGCGCGATTTTCGTCACCGTGAATCTGGTCGTCGATCTGCTCTACGGCCTGCTCAACCCGAAGGTCCGCTATCAGTGAGCAGCACGACCGCACATCCCCGCGTCGAAGCCTGGCGGCGCGGCCTCTATCGCTTCCGCCAGAGCTGGGTCTCCGTCCTCGGCCTGCTGATCGTGCTGGTGCTGCTGGTGCTGGCCATCGGCGGCACGAGTCTGACGCCTTACCCGCAGCACATCATGGGGCTGGTGGATACCAGCGCACGGTTGCAGGCGCCTTCCACCACCTACTGGTTCGGCACCAATGAAATGGGGCAGGACGTGTTCTCGCTGGTGGTCGCGGGCACGCGCATCTCGCTCCTGGCGGGGATGGCGGTGGTCATCGTGGGTGCTGTCGCCGGCATCATCGTCGGCGCGGTCGCGGGCTTCTTCGGCGGTTGGGTGGATGAGGCGCTGATGCGCATCTCGGACCTCATGCTGACAGTGCCGGGGCTTATCCTCGCCATGGCCGTCGCCGCCGCGCTGGGCCCGGGCATCTTCAACATGATCTTCGCCATCGCCCTCTCCTGGTGGCCGGGCTATGCGCGGCTGGTACGCGGCGAGGTGATGGCCAAGCGGGAGGAAACTTTTGTTCTTGCCTCCCGCGCCATGGGTGCCGGCACCAACCGGCTGCTGTGGAAGCACATCCTGCCCAACATCATGTCGCCGATCATCGTGAAGATGTCGCTGGATATGGGTTTCGCCACTCTCACCGTGGCGTCGCTGGGCTTCATCGGCATCGGCGTGAAGCCGCCGACGCCGGAATGGGGCTCGTTGCTCTCCGTCGCCCGCGTGAACATGCCGGATTACTGGTGGACCGCCATCTTCCCCGGCCTTGCCATATTCCTCGCCGTGTTCGGCTTCAACCTGCTGGGTGACGGCCTGCGCGACCTGCTCGATCCGAAGGCCCGCCGCTGATGCCCCCCGAATCCTTCTCTGCTGAAACCCTTCTGGAGATCGACGACCTCAACCTCGCCATGCGCAGCTTCGAGGGCGAGATCCAGGTCCTCAACGGCGTGTCCTTCGCGGTGAAGCGCGGCGAGATCTGGGGCATCGTGGGGGAGACGGGCTCGGGCAAGTCGCTGACCGGGCTTTCCGTCTCCCGCCTCGTGCCCACGCCGCCCGGACGCTATCTGCGCGGCAGCGTGCGCTTCCAGGGCAAGGATGTCCTGCGCCAGACGGAAGAAACGATGCGGACCCTGCGCGGCCGCCGCATCGGCATGATCTTCCAGGACCCGACGACCAACCTGAACCCCACCTTCCGCATCGGCACGCAGCTCGTCGATGTCGCGATGCATGCGGCGCGGCTGGACCCCTCCATCCTCGGGCTGGATGCCTCGGCCTCCCGCGGTACGCGTCGCGCGGCGGCGGAGAAGCTGGCCGTCGCCATGCTGGAGAAGGTCGGCATTCCGAATGCCGCCGCCCGCGTGCACGACTACCCGCACCAATTCTCCGGTGGCATGAAGCAGCGCGTGCTGATCGCCATGGCGCTGATCGGCCGGCCGGACCTGCTGATCGCCGATGAGCCGACCACGGCGCTGGATGTCTCCGTTCAGGCGCAGATCCTGCGGCTGATTCATGGGCTGGTGGAGGAGCACAATCTCGGCGTGCTGTTCATCACCCACAATCTCGGCGTGGTGGCGCAGCTCTGCACACATGTCGCCGTGATGTATGCCGGCGCCATTGTGGAATCCGGCCCGGTGCGGGACGTGTTGAAGCACCCGCGGCACGACTACACGCGCGGCCTGCTGGCCTCCGTGCCCAAGCCCAGCATGAAGCGCGGCGAGCTGCGTGGCCTGGCCGGCGGCGCGCTGGCCGCGGCACCCCTTGCCCCCCCACCGCCGCGCCCGGCACCGGGCGGCACCATCATGTCCATCGAGAACGTGGTGAAGGAGTTCCCTGGCGCCCGGCGCGGGTTGTTCGACCGCGCGCCACCGGTGCAGGCGCTGAAGGGCGTCAGCCTGGAGATCCGCAAGGGCGAGAGCTTCGGGCTCGTGGGCGAGTCCGGCTCGGGCAAGACCACCCTCACCCGCTGCATCCTTCAGCTCGAAAAAATCACGAGCGGCCGCATCGTCTATGACGGCATCGACCTCGCGGCGCAGACCCAGCAGCAGATGCAGGCACTGCGCTCCCGCATCCAGATCGTGTTCCAGGACCCCTACGCGTCGCTGAACCCGCGCATGACGATCCGCGACATCATCGCGGAGCCGATGGAAATCCATCACGGCAAGCTGGGGCTGACGCCGCGCCAGCGTACGGATCGCGCGGCTGAATTGCTCGAGCAGGTCGGGCTGACGACGCAGCACCTCAACCGCTATCCGCACGAGTTCTCCGGCGGGCAGCGGCAGCGCATCGGCATTGCCCGGGCGCTGGCACCGAAGCCGGATTTCCTCATTTTGGACGAGCCGACCTCAGCGCTGGACGTTTCTGTTCAAGCCCAGGTGCTGAACCTGTTGCACGACCTGCAATCGCGGCTGGGGCTGACCTACTTCTTCATCAGCCACGACCTCGGCGTCATCCGCTACATCTGCGACCGCGTTGCGCTGATCCACCACGGCAGCCTGGTGGAGCAGGGCGAGACGGAGGACGTCTTCACCAACCCGCAGAGCGACTACGCCAGGATGCTGATCTCGGCGATGCCGGACCCGGACCCTGACCTGTCGCCCCTGCGGCGGGTGGAGGCGATGCTACTGTAGCGCCCCCCAGCGCTCGACGGCCGGCTCGGCATTGGCCCATTTCCACAGGCCATCGGATTGCCGGCAGGCCGAGGCGATGATGGTGGCGGCATCCTCGCCCTCACCCACGCCGATTGCCACCTCCCGGCACTGCGCCAGGGGGGTGTCGATCAGCCGCACCACCTGCACCGTGCCCTCGGCATCGCCATAGCCGAAGGGCAGCGAGTTCTCCGATTTCCAGGACGCGACCTCACCCGGCTCCAGTCCACCCGCCACGCGGACAATGGCATCCTGCTCACGCCGCTTCAGCGTGCGCATCACGTACTGGATCGTGGAATCGGTCGCCGCCTTCACGCCGACGCCAACCGCATAGCCCACCGCGGGATTGGTGGTCGCCGCACCGGTCAGCGCGCCTGAAACGCCACCGATGATGCCGCCCGCCGCGTTGCAGGCGGCCAGGGGCAGGATCGCCAGCAGCAGGGCCGCGCGGCGCACCGCGCGAGGGCTCACTGCAATGCTCCCCAGCGCTCCGTGGCGGGTTCGGCGCTGGCCCATTTCCAGGTCTCGCCATTGCGGCAGATAGCGGCGGTGTAGAAGGCGCGCTGCGGCTTGCTGTCCTCCACCGTGTCCACCGAGAAGATGATCTCGCGGCACCGCAGGGCGGCGGCGCCGATATCCCGCACCACCGTCACCTGGCCTTTTTCATCGGCATGCATCGGCACGGTGTACTCGGCGGACCAGGATGCGACCTGGCCGACCGGCAACGGCCCCGCCACGGCGGCGATCGTGTCCTGCTGCTGCCGTTGCAGCCGTCGCTCGGTGTATTGCAGCCCCGCACTGGCCAGGGAGCGCACGCCGAGGCCAATACCGGTCGCCACCGCGCCATTATCCGTCACCGCCGTGGCCAGCGCAGCACCGCCGATACCGGCGACGTCCGCCGTCCCTTCCCTCACCAGCGACTGACAGCCACCCAACAGAAGGGCACCCAGCAATACCCCAGAAACCGCTTTCACTATGGCGCCCATACTCTTGTTTATCCCAGACTTCTCGCCTAGCACGGGCTGGGCCTGGGCCAAAGCTCACATCTCCGTTCGCCGCCGCATGGCTACCAGCACGGCGCCGGCGGCCAGAAGCGCCAGCAGCAGGATGATCAGCGCCAGCGCGTTCACCTCCGGTGTTAGCCCCATGCGCAACATGGAGAAGACGCGCTGCGGCAGGGTGGTGCCCGCCGCGCCCGAGACGAAGGACGCCACCACCACGTCATCCAGCGAGAGGGTGAAGGCCAGCAGCCAGCCTGCCACCAGGCTGGGTGCCATCAGCGGCAGGGTGATGGTGCGGAAGGCGGTGGCCGGGGTCGCGCCGAGGTCGCGCGCGGCGTCCTCCAGCGTGCCGTCCATGCCCGCCAGCCGCGCCTGCACCACCACGGCCACATAGGCCGCGCCCATGGTGCCATGGGCCAGCAGAATGGTCAGGGCGCCACGCTCCGCGGGCCAGCCGGTCAGGTTCTGCAGCAGCACGAAGGTCAGCAGCAGAGAGAGGCCCGTCACCACTTCCGGCAGTACCAGCGGCGCACCGGCCAGCGCACCGAACAGCGCCCGCCCGGCGAATGGTCCCCGCCGCGCCAGCACCCAGCCGATGGCGCCTCCCAACAGCATGGCCACCGTGGCGGCACCGGCGGCGACACGCAGGGAGAGCCAGGCGGATTCCAGCATCTGCTCGTTCTGCGCCAGCGCATGGAACCAGCGCAGGGAGAAGCCGCCCCACTGGAAGGGAATGCGGCTGTCGCTGAAGGCGTAGCCCGCCAGCAGCAACACCGGCAGCCACAGGAACAGCAGGCCGAACCACAGGCCGACGCGCCTCATCGCCGCGCCTCCAGCCGCTGGAAAAGCAGGATGGGCACGATCAGCACCGCCAGCAGCGCCACGGCCAGGGCGGCCGCCACCGGCCAGTCCCGGTTCTGGAAGAATTCCTGCCACAGCGCGCGGCCGACCAGCAGCGCATCGGACGGCCCCAGCAGTTCCGGGATGACGAACTCACCGGCGGCAGGAATGAAGACCAGCAGAAAGGCCGCCGCCGCACCCGGCGCGACGAGTGGCAAGGTGACGGTGCGGAACACCGTGGCCGGGGTGGCGCCGAGATCGGCCGCCGCCTCCTCCAGCGTCAGGTCCATGCGGGAGAGGCTGGCATAAAGCGGCAACACCGCGAATGGCAGGTAGGCATGGACCATGCCGATGAACAGTGCGAAATCCGAGTAGAGCAATGGCAGAGGCGCATCGATCACGCCCAGTCCACGCAGGATGCCGTTGATCCAGCCTTCGTCGCGCAGAAGGCCGATCCAGGCGCCGACGCGCGGCAGGAAGCCGGTCCAGAAGGGCAGCAGCACCGCGAGCAGGAGAGGCGCCCGCCAGCGTGGCGCGGCACGCACGATGCCGAGCGCCATGGGAAACGCCAGCAACAGGCACAGCCCCGCCGTGGCACCTGCCACCCAAAGGGACCGGATGAAAGCCGAGAGGTAGTAGTCATCCTCGACCAGAAGGGCGAAGGGCTCCCAATTGGGCCGCAGCACCGGCCCGCCTTCCCAGCCAAACGGCAGTAGGAAGGGCGGCACGCCCGGCCCCGGTTCGGCGATGGCGAGCATCAGCACCACCAGCAGCGGCAAGGCCACGAAGCCCACCAGCCACAGCGTGGGCAGCAACAGAGGCAGGCGGCGCATCAGGCGCTGAGCGGCACGACGGCCGCCGCCTCCCAGCCCAGGCGCACCGTGCTGCCGGTGGGGGGCGGTGGTCCGTCTTCCTCTGCGTGGCTTACCCGCAGCACGGCGCCACCGGGGGCCCGCACGAGCAACAGGCTGTCATCGCCACGGAAGGCGACATCCTCGACCACGCCTTCCGCGCTGTTGAAGTCCTGCGCTGGCCCGTTGAGCACGATGCGCTCCGGCCGCAGGGCGCAGGCCACCGTGCCCTCCGGCAAGGGCGCGCTGGCGCGCAAGGTGGTGCCGAGGCCGGGGCAATCCAGCCCGCCTTCCCTGTTCCGCGTGCCTTCCAGCACGTTGGCCGCGCCCAGGAAGGTGGCGACGAAGCGCGTCTCCGGCCGCTCATAGATGTCTCGCGGCGGGCCAATCTGTACCAGACGTCCCTTCTCCAGCACCGCCACCCGGTCGGCCAGCGCCAGGGCTTCCTGCTGGTCGTGCGTCACCATGATGAAGCTGGCACCGGTGCGGCGTTGCAGGGCGCGCAGCTCGAAACCCGTGCGCTCCCGCAGATTGGCATCCAGCGCGCCCAGCGGCTCATCCAGCAACAGCAGCCGCGGGCGCTTCACCAGCGCACGCGCCAGTGCCACGCGCTGGCGCTGGCCGCCGGAGAGCCGGTGCGGCATCCGCCCCGCCAAATCCTGCAGCCCCACCATGGCGAGCGCTTCCGCCACGCGCGTGTCACGCTCCGCGCGCGGTGTGCCATCCCGCTTCAGCCCATAGCCCACATTGCCGGCCACGCTGAGATGCGGGAACAGCGCATAGGACTGGAACATCATGTTCAGCGGCCGCTCATGCGGCGGCATGGCCGTCAGGTCCTGCCCGGCCAGGCGGATATGCCCGGCATCCGGCATCTCGAAGCCCGCGATGAGGCGCAGCAGGGTGGATTTGCCGGACCCCGACCCGCCGAGCAGCGCGAGGAACTCCCCCGCCTCCACGCGCAGGTCCAGCCCGGCGAGGGCCTGGGCGCTGCCGAAATGCTTCGACAGCCCCTCGATCTCCAGCAGGCTCAACTCAGCGGCCAGCCTTGAAGCGGTTCCAGCTGCGGCTGCGCGCGCGCTCCGCTGCCGGTGCCAGGCTGGTGACGGCGAAGGTGCGGGTCAGCATCTCCGGCGTCGGGTAGACATTGGGGTCGTTGCGCACGGCCTCATCCACCATCGGCGTCGCAGCGGGAACGGCATTGGGGTAGCGGACATGGTTGGTGATGCCGGCCATCACGTCCGGCCGCAGCAGGAAGTTGATGAAGGCGTGCGCCGCGTCCGGGTTGGGCGCATCGGCGGGAATGGCCAGCATGTCGAACCAGAGCTGCGCGCCCTCCTTCGGCTGCACATAGCCGATCTCGACCCCTCGCCCGGCCTCCCGCGCGCGGGCCTGCGCCTGGATGACATCGCCGGAATAGGTCATGGCCACGCAGTATTCGCCCGTGGCCAGCGCATCCATGATGTTGCCACTGGGAATGATGGCCCGCACATGCGGGCGGATGGCCAGCAGGGCTTCCTCCGCCGCGCGCAGGTCAGCCGTCTCGGTGCTGTTGGGGTCCCGCCCCAGCCAGCGCAGCACGCTCGGCAGCACGTCGATGGCGGAATCCATGACGGCGATGCCGCAGCGCGCCAGCTTGTGCGCATTCTCCGGCCGCATCAGCAAATCCAGGCTGTCGAGCGGAGCATCGGGGAAGACAGCGCGGATACGATCCGTGCGGATGCCGAGGCCAATGGTGCCGTAAAGATAGACAGCGCCGAACCGGTTGCCGGGATCGCTGGCCGCCACACGCTGCAACAGCGCCGGGTCCTGATTGCCCCAGTTCGAAATCTTGCTGCGGTCCAGCGGTAACAATGCATTCGCGCGGGCCAGGCGCGCGAAGGTCGGCTCGCTGGTCGGCACGATGATGTCGTAGCCGGAGCGGCCAGCGGAGAGCTTGCCTTCCAGCGTCTCCAGGCTGTCGAACACGTCGTAGCGGACGCGGATGCCCGTCTCCTGCTGGAAGCGCGAGACGGCATAAGGGTCGATGTAATCGGACCAGTTGTAGACGTTCAGCGTGCCGCCAGCCTGCGGCTGAGACGGCGCGGGCGCCGATGGAGAGGGAGTCTGGGCCTCCGAGGGGATCGCGGCCAGGGCGAAGGCGGCGCAGAGCGAGGCGGCGAGCAGTCGGCGGAGCATGGCGCGGAATCCCCTGGGCTGCGTGGGAGGCTGACGAATGCGGCGGCAGCCTAACGGCGAAGCCGCTGGCCGGTCCACGCCCGATACGCAGAAAGATAAAACTAGGATTTTTTTCTTGACGACAGGCTCTCATTCCTGTTACCAGCCCCTCGTCAGCGGGCGAATTACGCCCTGACCTCCCCAGCCCCCATCCCTCCGCGCCCGGCACCGGGCCTGCCCACCCATGGCAGGCCCGGCGCCGGCGCGCGTCCATTCCGCCCTGGACCTGTCCGAGGAGACGCGCATGGCCTTCGACGCCCGTAACCTGTCGCCGCTGGAATCAGCCGGCGGCTTCACGATGTGGCTCTACATCACCACGGATACCCGTGCCGCCGTGCTGGCCCCCGGCTACTTCTCCAGCGCTGCCGACAGGCTGCGCCCAGGCCATCTCATCCTGCTGCAATCCGCGGACTCCCTCAGCCTCATTCCCGTCCGCAGCAATGGCGAAGTCGGCAACGGCCTGGTGCTGGATGCCTCCGCCCCGCCCGTGCGCCTCACCGTCGCCGCCGCGCTCACCATGTTCTTCAGCCTTGGTGCTTCCGCCCAGGCGCGCAGCGTGGCGCTCGATGCCATTCCGGCCGGCATCTACACCGGCCGCACCTTCACCGTGACGGCGCGCGTCACCGGCCCGGTCTCGACAGTACGGTTCAGCATCGTCAACGCGGCGGGCACCACCGTTTCAGGTCCTATCTCGGCCAGCGTGGCGTCCGGCTCCGCCTCCGTTACCTTCAACGCCCCCGCCATCGGCTCCGGTTATCGCGTGAGGGTGCAGGACGCGGATGAGCCGCTGGCCATGCAGCTCTCCCCCAGCTTCGTCGTCACCGAGCCCTTCATGCTGCTGACCGAGAGCGGCGCCACGCTGCTGATGCAGGACGGCGGCGAACTGCTGGTCTGACGTCTCCCTCCCCCGCGCGCATCTCTCCCCGAAGGACCCCCGCCTCGATGTCCAACGCGAAGATTTCTGAACTTCCCACCGCCGCCACGCTGAATGACGACGATATCGCGCCGCTGGTGCAGGGTGCCGCCGCCCTTGCCGAAACACGCCGCACCACGCTGGGCCAGATCCGCGCCGCCATGCTGGCGGACCGCCCGCTGCATGTGCGCGACTACGGCGCGGCTGGCGATGGCACGACCGACGACACCGCCGCCATTCAGTCCGCCATCGACGCCGCGGCAGCGCAGGGTGGCGGCACCGTGCTGCTGGGCCCGCGCCGCTACGTGCTTTCCTCGGCGGAGCTGGTTGTGAAAAACGGCGTGTTCCTGCGGGGCCGCACCTCCAGCGGCGGTTGGCGGGTGGATGGCAACTTCTCCACCGTCAACCACGCCATCCTGCTCGACTCCAGCACCACCATTCGGGTGCAACGGAACGGGGGCATTGAAGGTATCGCAGTTCTGCGCCGGGGCCTGACGGCACCGACCAATCTGCGGCAGGGCATGGATGCGGCGGCCGCCTTCGCCGGCACCGCCATCACGGTGGGCGATGGTGGCGGTGGCAACACGGCCGGCAACGGCGCTGACGTCACGCTCGGCGGCCTGCTCATTCTCGGCTTTGACTGGGGCATCTACAGCAACGGCAATGCGCGGCTGCGCGTGAAGGACGTGCTGGGCGATTGCCGCAACGGCATCTATGTCGGCCGCGCCTTCGATGTTTGCCGCATCAGCGAGGTGAACTGGCATCCGCTGGTCACCACCTCTCGCAACTGGTCCAACACCCGCATCGCCATCACCAATGTGGCGGATAACGGATCGGGCCGTTTCCGTGTCACGCTAGCCAGCGCGCATTCCCTGAAGACCGGCGAGATGATCAACATCTCGGAGGTCCGCACCAGCGGGGCTTCCAGCCTCTATGGCCGCTGGACCGTGACGGTCGTCGACAACACGCGGCTCGACCTGAATGAGTCCACCTACGTCTCCGGCTGGAATTCCGGCGGCGCAGTGTTCATCCAGCCCAACCGGCGCCTCGCACAACACGGCGGACCAGCCGATCGCCAGCTTCGCCGTCTCCGGCACCGAGGTGAACTTTTCAGGCGAGGGCACCAGCAACCCGAACGCGGCACTCAGCCTCGGCGGCACCGGCATGACGCAGCCGCAGACACTGAAGCTGCGCCGCATCTCCTCCAGCCCCGCGGCCAATGACCGGCTGGCGGTGCTGGAAGCCACCGGCAACAACAGCGCGGCGTCGGAGCAGACCTTTGCTCGCCTCGCCGCCGTGGCCGAAACGGTGACGAGCGGCAACGAGGCCGGTGCGCTGGTGTTCGAAACCCGCGCGGGCGGAACGGTGGCCGAGCGCTTCCGCATTGCCTCCACGGGCACGGCGACCCTCTCCGGCCCGCTGGTGCTGCCGGGCGACCCCAGCGCCGACCAGCACGCCGCGACCAAGCGCTATGTGGACGGGCAATTCACCGAGCGCCGCCTGGCGACACAGATCCTCTCGGGCACCACGACCCTCACCCATGCCAACCACAACGCCCGGATGCTGATCGCCAATACCGGCACGAGCCTCTCGCTCAGCTGGAACAACAGTGGCGATGGGTTCTCCTGCGTCGTGGTCAACCGCACGGGGGCGGATCTGCCGCTCTCCCTCTCCGGCTTCACGGTCAACACGGCGCCCACCAATGCGGATGGCTTCGCGAAGATCCGCGCGGGCGGCGTCGCCTCCCTTCTCGTCTACTCGCCCGATGGCGGCACCACGAAGATCTGCCACCTGACGGGTGCCGGGGCCCCCTGAGCATGAACCTCTCCTATTCTCTGGTCGGCGCACTCGGAGGGGACCCCTCCCTCCGGGTGCTGGGGCCGGACAATCGGGGGCGCGTCACGGTCAGCCGCAGCGGCACGGCCATGGCCTTCACGGCCGCGGACCGCCCCGAGCCGGCGCCACCGGATACGCCTCGCTTTTCCGGCACGGCCCGCCGCCTGCTGGTGGAAGGCCGGCGGGTGAATCTCCTGCGCAATCCGCGCGGCGAGAATAGCCTCCAGTACTGGATACTTCCGGCCATGATCTCCGGGGCAGGCACCGGCACCGAGGATGACCTTCCTTATGTCGATCTCGCCTGCGCCTTCACCGGCGGAAGCACGGCCCAGAATGTAACCTTCGAGCCAAATGCCTTCATCCCAGCCACGCAGGGGCAGGCCTTCACGCTCAGCTTCTATGTGCGCCGGATGAGCGGCAGCGCGGCCGGCTTCACCAATCTGCGCATGCGGTTCCGGGAAGCGAATACCGGTGGTGGCTTTCTGGGCGACCACTGGAAGGATGTGGCGGTGGCAAGCCTGCCGGACATGTCCCAGCCTCCGCTCCGGCTGAGCTTCACGACGACCGTCCTCAACGCCAGCACGATGTTTCTGACAGCGGGCTTCCGGATGGATGCCAGCGCCGCCGGCAACATGGTGCTGCGTATCAGCGCACTACAGGTGGAGCAGGCGGCCTTTGCTTCCTCTCCCGTCATGCCTCCGGCCGGTGCGCCAGCCAGCGCCAGCCGGGAAGCCGACATGCCGCTCTGGTCTCCGCCAGGCGGCTTTGGCAGCCAAGGCACGGTGGTGGTGAAGGCCATGCTGCCGCAGCTCGCGCCTTTCGGCGCCTCCCAGGGGCTCTGGCAGATCGATGATGGCACGGACCAGAACCGCCTTCAGCTGCGCAACACTTCGGCCGGCGCCGCCATCACCGGTGTCGTCGAGGCTGGCGGGACGACTCTCGCCACATTGTCCGCCGGCAACATGACGCCCGGGGTTCCGTTCCGCGCCGCCTTCACCTGGGCGGAGGGCAGCCAGGCCCTCTGCCTCGGCGGCGGCGCGGTGCAGGTGGCCAGTGCCGCCTTGCCACCTGGGCTGATCCGCATGCTGGTCGGCCACGCCTCCACCCAGCTCAACCGTGCTGCCTTCGGCGAGATCGAGCTGGTGGATTACCGCCCTACCCGCGTCTCCGACGGCATGCTCCAGGCCCTCGCGAACGCCCTCTAGAGCCACCCGCTCTCACACGCGCATCGCGCGGTGAAGTCCCCGCTGATGCGCGCTTCTTCCCCTTGCCACCAAGGAATTCGAGATGCCCGTTCTGACCGATTACGCCCGCAACCTCGTGGCGCGGGCGATTTGCGCCCGCAACCCCTCGATGCCCACCGCCGTCTACGCCGCACTCGGCACCGGCGGCACCGTGGCCAACGGGCTGACCGGCGAGCCCGCCGGCAATGGTTACGCCCGCCAGAAGATCACCTTCACCGGCACCGGCCAGCAGCGCAATGCGGAAGCGCTGCGCTTCGTCTTCACCAACGCCGCCGGCACCCTCACCCATGTCGGCCTCTATGACGCGGCCTCCGGCGGCAACGCCCTGGCCTTCGGGCCGCTGGCGCAGAACGCGCCGGTCTCCGGCCCCGGCACGGTCACCATCGCCGCCGAGACCCTCACCATCAACGCCGAATGAGGCCCCGCCCCGCCCGTGACCCCGGGCGGGGCTTTTTTCCTTCTCCCCGAATAAGGATAATGCCCATGCGCTATCTGCTGGACCGCCTGGCCGAGCCTGGCACGCTGCGTTCGCTCGCCGTTGTCGTCTTCGCCCTGAAGGGCATCGTGCCGAGCGAGGTGCTGCTCGAGAACATTGTGGATCTCGCGATCCTCGCCCTCGGCGGCGTCTCCGCCCTGATGCCGGAGAAGGCCACGCGTGCATGAGCCAGCTCGCCGAATTGCTGCGGCGGGAAGAGGGACTGCGCCTCACCGTCTATGACGATGCCACCGGCAAGCCCCTCGCCCCAGGCATGACGCTGGTGGGCCACCCCACCATCGGCATCGGCCGCTGCCTGGACCGCAAGGGGCTGAGCATGGCCGAGGCCAGCCTTCTGCTGGAAAACGACATCACGGAAATCCGTGCCCAGCTCGCCAAGGCCCTGCCCTGGATCGGCAGTCTTTCCGCAGCCCGTCAGACCGTGCTGGAAGCCATGGCCTTCCAGCTCGGCCTCGCCGGGCTGCTGAAGTTCCGCAACACCCTGGCGGCCATCGAGCGCGGTGACTACGCCGCCGCCGCCGAGGGCATGCTGGCGTCGCTCTGGGCGCGGCAAACCCCTGCCCGCGCGCGCCGCATGGCGGAGATGATGCGCGCCGGCTGAAGGCCAGCCCTCAGAGCAGCCCCTCGCGCCGGAAGGAAAGGTGGCGGCCGTTGCCAACGATGATGTGGTCATGCACCACGATCGAAAGCACCGCGCCCGCCGCCTTGATCTCCTGCGTCATGTCCACATCCGCCCGGCTCGGCGTCGGGTCGCCGCTCGGGTGGTTGTGGACGAGGATCAGCGCCGTCGCATGCAACTCCAGCGCCCGCTTCACCACTTCGCGCGGGTAGACCGGCGTGTGGTTCACCGTCCCCCGTGCCTGCGCCTCATCCGCGATCAGCCGGTTCTTGGAATCGAGGAACAGGATACGGAACTGCTCGATCTTCTCGCGCGCGACAGCCGCGTTGAGATAATCCATCAACCGGTCCCAGCTTTTCAGCACCGGCTGATCCATCACCTCCGCGCGGGCCATGCGCAGCGCGGCATCCTGCACCAGCTTCAGGGCGGACACGCTGTGCTCGCCGAGCCCAGGCGTATCCAGCAATTCCTGCTGTGGCGCCGCCAGCACTGCGGCGAAGGAGCCGTAGCGGTTGATCAGGCGCTTCGCGAGCGGCTTGGTGTCCCCCTTCTTGAAGGCGAAGAAGAGCAGCATCTCCAGCAGCTCGTAATCCGCCAACGCGCCGGGCCCACGTTCCAGCAGCTTCTGCCGCATCCGGCCCCGGTGACCATGCGGGCCTTCCCCGTCCGGAAACGGCAGTTCCCCCCCTGGCGCCTGCCCTCCGCCGGCCCGGCCAAGCCAGCCGGCCTTGCTGCGAGACTGGTTGCCGGATTCGATGAGGTCGCCATGCAGGCGGATCGCCGCCGTATCCTCGGCGAAGCCGGGCCGCATGGCACCATCCGGCACAGGGCGATAGCTCACACGCCGCCCAGCCCCGGGCGCCGGTGCCTTCTCCGCCCGCTCGCCCTTCCGCTGCCAGGGCCAGCCTGGCCTGTCCGGCCCCATCATCCGCTTCAGCCACATACGCCCGGCCCGTCCTTCCTGGCGGAAAACTCACGGTTTCGTGAGTCGTTAACCGGACATTAAACTCCACGCCTCTCGCGGAAAACCCCTTTCTCGAATCCGATAGCCTCAGCGCAAGGAAGGCCGTGCCATAAGGCTCCTGATCACCGGGCTGAGCGCCGCCTGGAGCCGTTCATATCCCTCCTCGGTCAGATGGACGTTGTCGCGGTAGAGGCTGGCATCAGGCTGGCCGTTCGGTGCCAGAGCCTTGCTCGCATCCAGGAAGGTCACGTTCTCCCCATCCGCACAGCCGGCGATCAAGGCATTCGTCCGCGTCCTCCGTTCCTCCAACATGGCGTTTGGCGCACGCCGCGGCAGCACCCCCACCAAAAGGGTGCGGCTGCCAGGGGAGCGCTGGCGGACGAATTCCAGGATACGCACCACGCCAGCGGCAAGCTCTTCCGGTTTGCTGCCCCGGCCCAGATTGCCGAGGTCGTTGGTGCCAACCAGCAATACAACCAGCTTGGGATGAAGGGCGCTGCTTCCCTCACCCCACTGCCCCTGCTGCAGGCGCCAGATCAGGCTGCTCGACCGGTCCCCATGGAAGCCCAAATTCAGGGCCCCGTATCGGGCGAACTCTCGCGACCAAATGGTTCGCGGCCAGCCACGCGTGAGTGAATCGCCGATGAAAAGCAGGTCCACCGCATCGGCGTTTGCCTGCCTTCGTACCGTATTGGTCCGATTCCACTCCGCCTGCCATGCTCCCGCTGACAGCGGTGCCGGCTCGGCAGCCGCGTCGGAGGAAGGGCAGGCAGGCGGCAAACCACCCGCGGCGAGGGCCAAAGATGAACTTTGTGTGATAAAACTCACACAAAAGAGCGCCACGGCCACAGCGTGAGAACCAGCTGAAAGTAATCGCCAAGACATCGTACGAATCCTCGCCACTCAACCGCAAGTATAACGGCGGAGTTTCCCTCCACCGCGAGCGGGGCTGCCGTCACACGCATCAACTGCGCCTATCTCTCCGCGATTGCCAGTCAACCCCAAACGTGCGTCATGCTCACGCACAATGTAACTACAGCGAAACCGGCATGGCGAACGAGCTGAAGATCACTAATGGGCAAGACAATGTTGTCCAGCGCCCCCAGATGCGGTTAGCTGAGGGCCATGTGAATTTCTCGCCCGGCTCTGTAAACAATACAGTTGTTTTTGGGCATAACATGCAGCTCAAGAACGCTTCTATTATCGTTATTGGATCCGGCAACAAGATCCTGCTGGGCAAAGAGACGATCTTCGCGGGCGCCCTCTACATGAAGGGCGACAACCAGACCATCGAGATCGGCGACTACACCACCGTTGTCGGCGCGCCTCCTCGCGGAAGAGGGCTGCGACATCACCATCGGCCGGCACTGCATGTTCCCGCGCGAAATCGAGATCCGGACGCGCATTCCGTCATCGACGTCGAAACGCGGAAGCGCGTGAACAAGGCCCGCAGCGTTTCGATCGGCGATCATGTCTGGGTCGGCATGAGGGCCCTCTTCACCAAGGGCGCCGGCATCGGTAACGACAGCATCGTCGGCGCCAATGCCATGGTCACGAAGCGCTTCCCGGAATCGAACATCATCGTCGCCGGCTCTCCGGCAACGGTTCTGCGCCAGGGCGTCACCTGGAGCCGGAAGCAGCAGGACGAATTTGCCGAGAGCGATCTCTAGCACTGGAAGTCGCTTTAACGGCGGCTCCCCGCCCGGCACCCGCTGCACCGCCAGCCAGCAGGCAAATCGCGCGGCAAGCTCCCATTCCGTTCGCTTCGTCGCAAATTGGGGCTTGCGCGCCGCTCCGCCTGCCCCTAGGAAGCGCCTCGCTTTCAGGCGGCACGCTGCTGTAGCTCAGTGGTAGAGCACTCCCTTGGTAAGGGAGAGGTCGACAGTTCAATCCTGTCCAGCAGCACCATCTGAACTCTTGATATTAAAAGAGTTTCGCCGAAGGCCTCTCCCGCTTACCGTGAACAAACAGGATCTGTAGAGTCGCATTCGGGCGGATAATTAGCACACATCTGACACAGTCACTCCCATCCTGTTCTCCATGGGTTTATGGTTCGGGACCGGGACAGCACGTACCAGGACAGGCCGTCGTGCACGATGCGGAGGGTTGAGCCCGGGGCCCCGGCGAAATTGCCGTTCAGGTGCAGGGAGCCCCTTCGAAGGAGGTAATGCTCCCTCTGGGATGAACGTCACCTCCCGGCCGGGCCACCCTCCCGAGATGGCCCCAACATCCCGGCCAGAGCCAACCCGGAAGGTGTTGCCGATGGTGGGAAGCGCCAGGACAGAAGATGGCGTGATGACGGGGGTGCGGCTGCCGGTGCCCGTGGCAATGGCGCTTCCGTTGGGCGCCGCGGTGGTCACGTTGTTGAGGCCAGACACCCGCTCCGTTGGAACGTGGAAGAATACCCGGCGGCTGGCGCAGCTCCGCGCATCCAACGCCCGAATGTTCGCATAGGCCTCCGCACCGCCAGTTCCCTCCACGATGGCGAACGCCGCACCACCGCCACAGCCGAGTGGCGTAGCAAGCCTAGGCGACTTTCGGCGTGGCCGAGGGGGGCGGAACTCCGATGGCTCTGACGTTGCCACAACAGCCCGCCTTGAACTGCCGGCAGAATCGCTCCAAGACTTCCAAGTTTGAGCCGCATCACTGGCCCAAACGGTGCCGCCCTCTACAGGCTGTTATGGACCTGCGGGCGAGTAAGGATTCGGTTTGGCTTAAATTCGATAGGTTATTCGACCACCTCAAGAGGCAGGTAAAATTCTTCGGTCACCGTTCCAATGTTATGTTCCCACGTGACGTTGCGGCGTATAATCCTCGCTGGTGTCCCCACCGCGACACTGTTAGGGGGCACATCTTTCGTAACAACGCTCCGGGCGCCAATAATAGAGGCCTGTCCGATTGTAACACCCTTGAGCACGAGAGCATCGTCACCGATCCAGACGTGGTCGCCGATCATAACCGATTTCGATGGATTCACCCGGCGGCGTGTCACAGCGTCGTAAATCGGATGGCCATCATTAGTACGAATGAAGACATCGGATGCGAAAAGGCAGTCTAAACCAACCAGAACCGCTGTGCCCTCGACTGCCCGAACTCTGAGGTTCTTCGTCACTGTGAGCTTGCCCGGCGTTCGAAAAGAACTGTTCCAGCCGAGGGACAGCAGTCCGCTAAGACGGCTATTATCGCCAATTTCGCAAATAGAGTTGCTTCCTAAAACTATCTTGCAGTATCGAAGGTCCACGTTCTTGCCAATACGAACGAGGGCATTCTTGTCGTGGAAGACAATAGACCCTCCTTGCATAGACGAACTGGGATCGGCCTCGACGCTGTTCCCGTTGTCATCTGTATAGTTTCGAAGTTGCGTCAGACAGACCTTCATCACTGGCCCCTACGTGCTATTCCAATCCTAGAGATGGGTGCTGCCTTTAGCAGCCAGTACATATGGGAATTAGGCTGCCACCCTAAAACTCCTCGTCGTTAGGCCTTAGGATATCTCTTTGTCAGCAATGGCGGGATCACTCTTATTTGACAGTTTCTCCTGGCATTGAAGACATAGATTTCAACGTATTCCGCTTTAGCCCTCTCATAACCCGGCAGTCGACCAAGTGTTCAGCATCTTTGTGAGGCCTAGAGGCAGATAACCATGAATAGCACAATATATGATGTAATTATGCGAATGCATTTTGTAATTTTCCATGGAATTTGCAGACTGTCGGTGTGGAGCATAGAATGTCCAGAGCATGTCTTGCGGATTTCATTAATTAGGCTGGCTTCCGTAGTCTGCGGTCTGGGAGTGTTTATTTTTCAGATCACGCCCGGGGCTGCTGAGTGCCTGGCGCCACACCTAGCGGCCCCCCAGCCGCCGAGGAAAGAAGCCGCCCAAAGAGTCGATCACATTGGCAGGCGATATGAGAGCCCGGAGGCAGCTCAAGTCCGATTAGTGTTTTTTGGTGACTCTCTGGTCCAACGCTGGCCTGACCGCCTGTGGAATCGGCACTTTGCGCCGCTGTCCGCACTGAATTTAGGCATCGGTGGCGACGGAGCCTCAAATTTATTGTGGCGTTTGCGGTACGATATGTGGGCTATAGGGGGAAGGGCCCTGACGCCTTCTCAAGTATTTCTTTTAATCGGCACTAACGATATTGGGAGGAATATCGAAGCTGCATTAATTTCGGCGCAGATACGGGCGGTTGTAGGGGAGATTCATAGGTATTGGCCGAATGCTAAGGTGTTTGTAATAAGCGTGCTTCCTAGGACAAACCTAGGGCCCTTTCATAATAAAATTATTTCTTCGCTTAACGAAAATGTTAGGACCTGTTCTTCTGAGGGGTCTTCCGGAAATTTTCTTACGTACATCGATGTGGCAGGCCTCTTCGTTGGCGCTCATGGTCGTCCTGATGCAAGTTTATTGGAGGATGGCTTACACCTTTCGGAAAAGGGCTACGAAATCTTGCAACAGGCCTTGAGCCCGTTCCTGGCGGTTGATTAGCCTCTGTTCACTTTAGTGCCGCGACCTTTCAGCCGGGTTTGGTGGTATCGCTGGCTGGTGCCGTTCTTGGCGGTGCTCGGGCGCAAGACGCGCCGGACCTGGGCGCCGCTCTATCTGCGGGGCTTGCTCGGCCTGGTGAGCGCAAGAGCCTGCAGCCGACG
>JH599943.1:2500-5625 GCA_000245075.1 Acetobacteraceae bacterium AT-5844 | reverse complement strand
GGATGCGGGGACAGGATTTGAACCTGTGACCTTCAGGTTATGAGCCTGACGAGCTACCGGGCTGCTCCACCCCGCGGTGGTGAGTGTTGGGCTGTGTGTTGGTTGGATCCGGCTGGGTGGCCCGGCGGCGACCTACTCTCCCGCGCCTTAAGACGCAGTACCATGGGCGCTGAGGCGTTTCACGGCCGAGTTCGGGAAGGGATCGGGTGTAGCAGCCTCGCGATGGCCACCGGGCCACCGAGCCGGATCGAACCTTTGTTTCACACAGATGATGGTGAAGTTGTTGGGTGATATCGGGTGTTGATGTGTGAGTGTGTCGCGGATGAATGCTGCGCGCGGTGGGGGTGAGCCCAGCGGCGAGGGAGTTGAGATCAATTGGGCTATTAGGACCGCTCGGCTGCATGCATTGCTGCACTTTCACCTGCGGCCTATCGACGTGGTGGTCTTCCACGGCCCTTGGGGAGACCTCGTTTAGAGGCTGGTTTCCCGCTTAGATGCCTTCAGCGGTTATCCGTTCCGTACTTAGCTACCCAGCGATGCGCCTGGCGGCACAACTGGTACACCAGAGGTACGTCCATCCCGGTCCTCTCGTACTAGGGACAGATCCTCGCAAGTCTCCTACACCCATGGCAGATAGGGACCGAACTGTCTCACGACGTTCTAAACCCAGCTCACGTACCGCTTTAATCGGCGAACAGCCGAACCCTTGGGACCTGCTCCAGCCCCGGGATGCGATGAGCCGACATCGAGGTGCCAAACCTCCCCGTCGATGTGGACTCTTGGGGGAGATCAGCCTGTTATCCCTAGAGTACCTTTTATCCGTTGAGCGATGGCCCTTCCACGCGGGACCACCGGATCACTAAGGCCGACTTTCGTCTCTGTTCGCGCTGTCGCGCTCACAGTCAGGCGGGCTTATGCCTTTGCACTCAACAGCCGATGTCCGACCGGCTTGAGCCCACCATCGCGCGCCTCCGTTACCATTTGGGAGGCGACCGCCCCAGTCAAACTGCCCACCACGCAGGGTCCTGGCCCCGGATAGACGAGGCTCAGTTAGATGCCAGAAAGGCGCAGGGTGGTATTTCAAGGATGGCTCCACCGAAGCTAGCGCCCCGGCTTCAAAGCCTCCCACCTATCCTACACAGCCCCTTCCTGGCACCACTGCGAAGTTGCAGTAAAGGTTCATAGGGTCTTTCCGTCTGACCACGGGTACCCCGCATCTTCACGGGGAATTCAATTTCGCTGAGCCCATGCTGGAGACAGTGGGGAGGTCGTTACGCCATTCGTGCAGGTCGGAACTTACCCGACAAGGAATTTCGCTACCTTAGGACCGTTATAGTTACGGCCGCCGTTTACCGGGGCTTCGGTTCGATGCTTGCACATCTCCCCTTAACCTTCCGGCACCGGGCAGGCGTCAGACCCTATACGTCATCTCTCGATTTCGCAGAGCCCTGTGTTTTTACTAAACAGTCGCCACCCCCTGGTCTGTGCCACCCCAAACTGGTTGCCCAATCTGGGGTCTCGCTTATCCCGAAGTTACGCGAGCAATTTGCCTAGTTCCTTCAGCATGGTTCTCTCAAGCGCCTCGGTATACTCAACCAGTCCACCTGTGTCGGTTTCGGGTACGGACCATATGCTAGAGCTATTTCCTGGACCGATCCGGCAGCCCCTCCAATCCAATAAGGAGGAACAACGGTTCACGGCCGTCACTTCTAGCGGGCTCAGGAATATTCACCTGATTTCCATCGGCTACGGCTGTCGCCCTCGCCTTAGGGACCGGCTCACCCTGCGCGGATTGGCCTTGCGCAGGAACCCTTGGACTTTCGGCGAGAGGGGTTCTCACCCTCTTTGTCGCTACTCATGTCCGCATTCGCACTTCCGATACCTCCAGGACCCCTCACGGATATCCCTTCGCAGGCTTACGGAACGCTCCGCTACCACGTATTCTTGCGAATACATCCACAGCTTCGGCAGATGACTTGAGCCCCGTTACATTTTCGCCGCAAAACAGCTATTAGACCAGTGAGCTATTACGCTTTCTTTAAAGGATGGCTGCTTCTAAGCCAACCTCCTGGTTGTTTTGGCCGTCTCACATGCTTTCCCACTTAGTCATCATTTGGGGGCCTTAGCTGGTGGTCTGGGCTGTTTCCCTCTCGACAATGGACCTTAGCACCCACTGTCTGTCTGCCGCCCTGTACTCACCGGCATTCGGAGTTCGGTAGGGTTTGGTAGGACTTTGGGTCCCCCTAGCCCTTCCGGTGCTCTACCTCCGGCGGTAATCGAACGACGATCTACCTCAATAGATTTCGCGGAGAACCAGCTATTTCCGAGTTTGATTGGCCTTTCACCCCTAGCCACAGCTCATCCCCGACTTTTTCAACAGGCGTGGGTTCGGTCCTCCAGTGGGTGTTACCCCACCTTCAACCTGGCCATGGCTAGATCACTCGGTTTCGGGTCTTCTGCCTGCAACTCAGCGCCCTGTTCGGACTCGCTTTCGCTGCGCCTACACCTAACGGCTTAAGCTTGCTGCAAACAGAAACTCGCGGACCCATTATACAAAAGGTACGCCGTCACCCTTGCGGGCTCCGACTGCTTGTAGGCGTTCGGTTTCAGGTCTCTTTCACTCCCCTTGTCGGGGTGCTTTTCACCTTTCCCTCACGGTACTTGTTCACTATCGGTCACCAAGGAGTATTTAGGCTTAGAGGGTGGTCCCCCTACGTTCAGACAGGGTTTCACGTGCCCCGCCCTACTCAAGGATCTCTGCGAGCCATACGCCTACGGGGCTATCACCCACTCTGGCCAGCCTTTCCAGACTGTTTGGCTTAACTCACAAAGACCACTGGCCTGCTCCGCTTTCGCTCGCCACTACTCGCGGAATCTCTGTTGATGTCTTTTCCTCCGGCTACTGAGATGTTTCAGTTCACCGGGTTCGCCTCCTGCGCCTATGTATTCAGCGCAGGATCTCCCAAAGGGAGGGGTTGCCCCATTCGGACATCCGCGGATCAACGATCGCTCGCATCTCCCCGCGGCTTTTCGCAGCGTGCCACGTCCTTCATCGCCTCTTGGTGCCAAGGCATCCACTGAACGCCCTTCTCATACTCAACTCTCTGCCGCCCGCACGCAGGATC
>JH599942.1 GCA_000245075.1 Acetobacteraceae bacterium AT-5844 | reverse complement strand
CGGGCTGCGCCTGCCCGCCCCTCTGCCAGCCTGGCGCGCCGCCGAGCCCGCCACCGCCACGCCGGAGCCCGAGATCCCGGAGGATGCCCCCCTGGGCCGCCCGGTGGCGCAGCTGATGGACACCTACATCGTCGCCGAGGCGCCGGATGGCGCCATGGTGCTGGTGGACCAGCACGCGGCGCATGAGCGGCTGATGCATGAGCAGCTCCGGGCCCAGTTCCTGGAAGGCGAGGTGCGCACCCAGCCGCTGCTGCTGCCGGCGGTGGTGGAGCTGCCGGCCCTGGATGCAGCGCGCCTCGCGGAGGCAGCCCCCGAGCTCGCGCGGCTGGGGCTGGAGATCGAGGGCTTTGGCGGGGGCGCCCTGCTGGTGCGGGCCATGCCGGCATTGCTGGGCAACCCGGACCCTGCGCCCCTGCTACGGGACCTCGCCGCTGAATTGGCGGAATGGGAAGAAGCCACGGCGCTGGACCGCAAGCTGGATGCCGCTATCGCCCGCATGGCCTGCCATGGCTCCATCCGCGCCGGGCGGCGGCTGAAGCCGGAGGAAATGTCCGCCCTGCTGCGCCAGATGGAAGCGACACCCCGCGCCGCCACTTGCAGCCATGGGCGCCCGACCTTTCTGCGTTTCGGCAAACTGGAATTCGAGAAGCTGTTCGGCCGGCGGTAGAGTTCAGGCGGGCGTGCCGGGCACGCGTTCCACGCCTTCACCCATGTGACCGGTGGCATCGCGGCGAGCCAGTTCCTCGCGCGCCATGGCGGCCCGCCAGTAAGTGCCGAGCAGGTCCGCATAGGCCTGGGGTTTCAGCCCGCGCAGCCCGGCGCTGGGCAGCACCACCAGCCGGTTGCTGGCATCCACCTTCGCGCGGCGGGAGACCTTGCGCGGCATCGGCCGCCCCAGGGCGATGAGAAACTCGGCCCGCAGGGAGCGCCCCGTGAAGACCGTGAAATCGGCCACGTCCAGCCAGGGCACCTCTTCGGCCAGGCCGGGGCTGCGGAAGCCGGTGGCCCTCAGCACCAGCACCGGCCGGCGCCCGCGGCGATGAAACCAGAGCGCGAAGCCCAGGACGCCAAGGCCGACCAGGGTGAGGCTGGCCGAAGTGACCAGTTGCTCCTCCACCCTCGCGTGCCACAGCAGGAAGCCGGCGGCACCAAGGGCCAGCAGCCCCAGCACACCAAAGACACCGGCCGCAAAAGCCGTGTTCTCGAAGATCGCCCTTTCCTCGCGCGGCACGGCGGCGACAGCCTCCTCCAGCGCGGAGGTCACCGCATCCTCCCGCGCCTTTACCGCACCGATGAAGTCGGTGGTCAGGGTTCGGCCCAGGGCGTCAGGGTCGGCGAAGGCGGCGTCCAGCGCGGTCGGCGCTTCCGGCATCACAGCGCGGCAGGCATGGGCCAGCACCCCGGCCTCCGGCCCGTTCGGCGTCAACTGCCCGAGCGCGGCGAGGCGCTGGATGGTCGGCGGGTGGGTATCGGTCGGGTGTGGCTGGCGGTCTTCCAGATGTGCCCGCGGGTCATCCACGCCACGCTGGGCGGCCGCGGCCAGAATGGCGGGCAGCAGATTCTGGGGGCATGAGGCCGGATGCTGCACGGCATCCGTCAGCACCTCATGGATGCGCGGCAGGATGGCGGAACTGCGCAGCAGGGCGCTGGCCGCCGCCCGGTTGGAGGTCAGCCTCGCTCCCACGGCATCGGCGGCGAATTCCCGCTGGCGGCTCCAATGGTGCACGGCATGGTCGAACTGCTCCATCACGAACAGGCCGAGCATCAGTGCGGGGCGGGTAAGGAGCAGGCTGAAGGCATTGCCTTGTCCCTCGCTCTCCGCCACGGCCTCCAGGCTGCGGGACACGCCGGCATAGATCGGCACGAAACGGCGGCTGTATTCGGTATCGGCGCCCGAGAAGTGGCCCAGCTCATGCCCGATGATGGCGGCTGCCTCCTCCGTGTCGATGAGCGCGAGATGGGGCAGCGGCACATGCAGGGTACGGCCGGTGATCAGCCGCTCCTCCGGCCGCAACATGATGTCCCCGGAGGTGGCGAAGAAGCCGTCGGCCAGCCCCACGACCAGATGCTGCGGCGGCTCGGCGCCCGCCCGCGCCGCGAGATCGAGCACCGTGCGCCAGAGGCCGGCCGCATCTTCCCGGCCTACCTCGCGGCCCAAAAGGGGAATCGGTTCCGGCTCGAATATCCGTAGCGCGCGGCGGAGCTGCCACAGCGCGCTGACCACCAGCGCGAGGGCAAAAAAGCCCAGCACGGCGGCGAAGGTCATCAGCTTGGCGTCACCGTCGGAAACGCGGCCACTCTGCCAGAGCGCCGAGGCCTCGAACGCTAAAATGGTCAGCACCGCGAGGCCGGTCAGCCCGATCTGCGCGGCCATGAAGAAGGGCATCCCCCGCCGCACCAGATTGAAGCCGGCCAGCAGCCGGGCGCGAGAGGCGCGGCCGGCCCGCCCCAGCAGCACGGCCCCGGCCAGGCCCAGTGCTCCCAGCAGCGCAGCCAGCCCGCCCGCGCCGATGGCGACCGGCGGCAGGTAAGCGCGCAACGCGCCCAGCTGGACATCGGCGTCCAGCTGCTCCAACCGTTCCGCGCTCATGCGGGCCGCAAGGCTGGCGCCGTAGAGGCGGCCATTCTCGCCGAGGCGGATGGCGGCGCGCGGATCTTCCTCCGCGATCTGCCGCAACCGCTCCACGGTGGCTTCCAGCACCAGCCGGGCCTCGGCCTGCTCGGCCCCGAAGCTGGCAGCGCGGTCCCGTTCCCAGAACCCCAGCGCCGCGAAGGCCAGCGGCAACAGCACCGCCAGCGCCACCAGCTTCGGGCCGCGCCAGGATACGGCCGGGGTTTCCGGTTCTTCGGGAAAGCGATCCATCAAGCACACCTGCGTGCTGCGGCCGGCACCGGCAGAGACATCCGCGGCGCCAGGGCAGCCTGCCTTGCTTGTTCGGCCCGGCGCCGGCTTTGTCCACCCGCACTAACCGTCAAGGCAGCGTGAGGTGCTGCGATGCGGTATCAATCGGCCGCGATCATGCTCCGCGCCCGGCGCGGGGCGGCTTTGCGGAGCTTCTGGAGGCGATGGCCAAGTGTCGCCGCAGGAGCTACGCGGGAAGAAACCGGAGCGGAAGACCAAGATGCAGCCCCCCCTGCCAGGCGAGACCACAGCCATTCTGCCGGACCTCCATTGGGTCCGCATGCCCCTGCCCTTGCCCCCTCATCACGTGAATTGCTGGCTGCTGCGGGATGGTGATGGCTGGCTGCTGATCGATACGAGCGCCCGGGTAGAGGGCACGCTGGCATGGTGGGACAGCATTTTTGAGAATGTGCTGGAGGGCCGGCCTGTCACCCGCATGCTGGCTACGCATTTCCATTACGACCATGTCGGGCTGGCCGGATATATGTGCGAGCGCTGGCAGGCGCCGCTGCTGATGAGCCGGACGGAATACTTCCTCTCCCGCCTGTTGCTGGCGGAGGACCCGGAATCACTGCGTGAGCAGCAGCTGGAGCTGGGCCGGAAGGCTGGCGCGCCGGAATCCTATCTCCGCTACCTGGAGAATCGCAGCGCGCTCTACCGCACGGAAGTGACACCCTTGCCCCCCAGCTTCCAGCGCCTCCGCGCCGGGGACAGCCTGCGCATCGGCGGGCGGGAATGGCGGGTGCGCATCGGCCAGGGCCATGCGCCGGAAATGGTCTGCCTCTACTGCGCGGAGCTGGGCGTATTGATCGGCGCGGACCAGATCCTGCCCCGCATCTCGCCCTATATCGGCGTGATGAGCTGGGAGATGGAAGGCGACCCATTGTCGGACTTCCTCGCCAGCAACCACGGCTTCCTTGATCTGCCCGAGGACACGCTGGTGCTGCCCTCCCATGGCGATCCGTTCACCGGCCTGCACACCCGCATCGCCTGGCTGGAGGATCACCACGCCGAGCGCCTGGCCACGCTCTCGGCCGCGTTGGACACCCCCCTGACGGCCTATGATGCCTCCCGCGTGCTGTTCCCCCGCGTGATGGAGAACAGCCAGATCAGCTTTGTTCTGGGAGAAGGCATGGCCCACCTGCACCGGTTGATGGCCACAGGCGAGGTGGTGCGGGAAGAGGGAGCGGACGGGCTCCCCCGCTATCGCCGCGCCGGATGAAGGGCCGGTGGAGGCGATCCCTCCACCCCTTCCCTCGCGGCATTCCGGGTAAGCCGAGCGGGGAATGAGCCCGTTCCGGCTTTACCCTCGCGCCTTTCAGACGCGGAGCAGATGCACGTCCACGGTCGGGCGCTTGCGCATGCGGCGCCCCAACGCCTTGCGCAGGGCAGCACGGGCCGCATCGCGCAGGGCATCATCCTCCTGCTTCAGATTGCTGGGCAGTTCGGTGATGGCACGGGACAGCTCGGCCGCGATCTGCTCCGGCTCCTGATCCGTCGTCTCGAACAACCCCGGTGCCGAGATCTGCGGCGCACCGAGCACACGGCCCGAGCGGTCCACCGCCAGGGAGGCGACGACGCTGCCATTGAACAGCATCTTGCGGCGGGCGCTCATCACACCACCATCCAGCGGCAACAGACGATCCCCGTCGACCACCAGCCGGCCGGTGGGCACGCCTTCCACCACATCCGGCGCCTCGTTGCCCGCCAGGGGGCCAAGGCGCAGAACGTCGCCATCCTCGACCAGGACGGGGGTGCTGCCCATTTCGCGCGCCAGGGAGGCATGCTCCTGCAGGTGGCGCCACTCGCCATGCACCGGCACCGCGAAGCGCGGCTTCACCAGGGAGTAGAGCTTGCGCAGCTCATCCCGGCAGGCATGGCCGGAGACGTGGACGACATGGTCATCCGCCGTCATCACCTTGCAGCCACCACGGGCCAGCTCGTCCTGCATGCGCAGCACGGCCTTCTCATTGCCCGGGATCATGCGGGACGAGAAAATGACGGTGTCGCCCTCGCCCAGCGAGATACGCGGATGGGTATCGGCCGCGATCTTGGCCATGGCGGAGCGTTCTTCGCCCTGGCTGCCCGTGCAGATGATCAGCAGCTCGTTATCCGGCAGGTCGTCCGCCTCATCCTCGCTGATGAAGGGGCCAACATTCTGCAGATAGCCGCATTCGCGCGCCGAGGCCTCGGCATTGCGCAGGCTGCGGCCGAACAGCGCCACCTTGCGGCCAACGGCCTTGGCGGCGAGCGCGATGGATTCCACCCGGGCCACATTGGTGGCGAAGCAGGTGATCGCCACGCGGCCCTTCAGCGGGCGCAGCAGCGGCACCAGGTTGCGGCGCACCTCCGCCTCGCTGCCGGAATGGCCTTCCACCAGGGCGTTCGTGCTGTCGCACACCATGGCGAGCACGCCTTCCTCGCCGAGCCTGGCAAAGGCTTCAAGGTCGGCGGGCTGGCCGATCAGCGGATCCGGGTCCAGCTTCCAGTCGCCGGTATGCAGCACCGTGCCGTAGCGGGTGCGGATGGCCACGGATTGCGGCTCCGGCACCGAATGGGTGACGCGGATGAAGCTTAGCGCGAAAGGACCAAGGTCCAGCTTCCCGCCAAGCGGCATGACATGCAGCGGCACCTCATGCGCGAGGTTGGCTTCCGCCAGCTTGCGGCGAAGCACAGAGGCGGCGAAGGGGGAGGCATAGACCGGGCAGCGGAGTTGCGGCCACAGATGCGCCACCGCGCCGATATGGTCCTCATGCGCATGGGTGATGACAAGGCCCACCAATTGGTCCCGCCGCGTGGCGAGCCAGTAGGGGTCGGGTGTCATGACCTCCGCTTCAGGGTTGTCGTTACCGCCGAACCCGATGCCACAGTCAATCGCCAGCAATTGGCCATCGCATCGGTAGACGTTGAGATTCATACCTATCTCCCCCGACCCGCCGAGCGGGATGAAGGATAGGTCGCCAGTGATCAGATTCATCGAGTCTCACAACAGGGGTTAATAGTCACTTCGGTCTCGTCTGGCGCGACGACCGCCGGGCACGCCAGCCCCTCCGGTCAGGGAGGGGTGGCGCGGCGTCCGGGTTCCGCCGCTCAATCGCTATCGGCCCGCAGGACATCTGGCAGGGCCGTCTTGTGGAAAATGGGTACGGGGTTGCGATCCGCCAACAGGCGCAACCCTTCCAGCGTGATATCGGGGTCGGTGCGCTCCAGGACGGGGGTGCCTTCCGCCAGCAGCGGAGCGAGGCCGCCGGTGCCGATCACCTTGAGCGGGGCGCCGAACTCGGCCCTGATTCGCGTGACGATTCCTTCCACCAGACCCACATAGCCCCAGAAGATGCCCGATTGCATCGCCGGAACGGTGCTGCGGCCGATCACGGATTGGGGACGGCCGATGCCAATGCGGGGAAGCCTTGCGGCGGCGCGATGCAGCGCCTCGATGGAGAGCTGGATGCCGGGGGCGATGATGCCGCCGAGATAGGCGCCATCATGGTCCACCATGTCGAAAGTGGTGGCGGTGCCGAAATCGATGACGACGAGCGGCCCCTTGTAGTGGTGGTGCGCGGCCAGCGCGTTCAGCAGCCTGTCCGCGCCGACCTCATCGGGATTGTCCACCTTGATGGGGAAGCCCCAATCCAGCGGCGCGCGCGCCACCAGGGGCTCGGCGGAGAACCATTCCCGGCACAGGCGGCGCAGATTGTAGAGCGCGGCCGGCACCACCGTGCCGAGGACGCAGCGATCGATATCCGCGGGGCGCAGCCCGTTATGCTGCAACAGGGCCAGCAGCCAGACCGCGTATTCGTCGCTGGTGCGGTCCGCGCGCGTGGCGATGCGCCAGCGCCCCCTCCACTCCGTGCCATCATGAATGGCGAAGACGACGTTGGTGTTGCCGGCGTCAATGGCGAGCAGCATCGGTTTCCCCTCCCCCGGGGCCTTGTTCAAACCCATGAAGGGGCGCGGCGTTGCGCGCGCCCGCTCATTCAGCTTACGGCCGGCAATAATTCGCCGGCGGAGACAGGCACCACCCCCGTGGAGGTGGCGAGTAACAGGCGGCCATCCTCGTCCAGCCCGGCGAAGCGGCCCTCGCGCAGCGTGTCGCCCTGGCGCAACCGCATGGGCGCATCCAGCTCCGGCCCTCGCGCCACCCAGGCCGCGCGCACGGCGGCAAGGCCAAGCCCGCGCCAGCGCGTGATCGCATCCAGCAGCAGATGAGCGAAGGCTTCAGGCTCAGGCGGCGTGATGCCGGTATCCGCGAAGCTGGCGGTTGGCCGGTCCGGCAGTGCGGGGGCTAAAGCCAGGTTCACCCCGATGCCAAAGGCCACCCACTCCATGCCGCCCTGGGCGTCGATACTGCCCTGGGACAGGATGCCCGCGCATTTGGCGCCGCCGAGCAGGAGGTCATTCGGCCATTTGAGCCGAAGATCGGCCCCAGGCGGCAGGATGGCTGCGGCGGCATCGGCCAGCGCCACACCGGCCAGCAGGCCGTATTGCGGCAGATCGCGCGCCGGCCCTTCCGGGCGGAGCAGCATGGAGAGAAAGAGATTGCCGTCTGGCGATGTCCAGGGCCGGCCCTGGGTGCCCCGCCCGGCGCTCTGCCGGCGGGCCAGCACGGCGAGGCCTTCCGGCTCGCCCTGCTGCGCGGCGGCCAGCACGACATCCTGCGTGCTGGCCAGTTCGTCATGGATGGCGAGACGCCACCCGCGCGCCTGCGTCACCCAACCAGCGCCGTGACCGCCGCCTGCGCCGCAGACAGGAACAGGCCCGGGAAGGCGAAGAAGAACAGCGTGAACAGCCCCGTTCCCGCCAGGACGACGGACAGGCTGGCCGGGCGTGCATCGAGCGCGCCGACGCCGTTATCGAAGTACATCACCTTGATGATGCGCAGGTAGTAGTAGGCGGACACGGCCGAGGACAGCACGCCCACCACCGCCAGGGTGATGAAGCCGCCCTGGATGGCCGCGCCGATGACGAAGTACTTGCCGAAGAACCCGGCCAGCGGCGGGATGCCGGCCATGGAGAACATGAACAGCGTCATCGCCAGCGCCATGGCCGGATCGGTACGGCCGAGGCCCGCCAGATCGTCCACCTTCTCCAGCGCCTGCCCGTTGCGGCGCATGGCCACCAGCACGGCGAAGGCACCGACATTGGTGAAGAGATAGATGGCGATATAGATCAGCAGCGCCTGCATGCCGATCTCGCTGGCCACCGCCAGGCCCATCAGCGCGTAGCCGACATGGCCGATGGAGGAATAGGCCATCAGGCGCTTGAGGTTCTTCTGCCCGATCGCCGCCAGCGCGCCCAGGATCATGGAGCCGAGAGAGCAGAGGATGATGATCTGCTGCCACTGGCCCGCCATGTCCCCGAAGGGACCCGCCACCACGCGGGCGAGCAGCCCGATGGCGGCCACCTTCGGCGCGGAGGCGAAGAAGGCGGTCACAGGCGTGGGCGCGCCTTCATAGACGTCCGGCGTCCACATGTGGAAGGGCACGGCGGACACCTTGAAGGCCAGGGCCGCGAGCACGAGCACCAGACCGATCACCAGCCCGAAGGGCACGGTATCCGTCGCCGCGATGGCGTCGGCGATGCGGTCGAAATTGGTGGTGCCGGCATAGCCGTAGACGAGGCTCGCGCCATAGAGCAGCAGGCCGGAGGCCAGGGCGCCGAGCACGAAGTACTTCAGGCCGGCTTCGGTGGAACGCCCGTTATCCCGGTCGAACGCCGCCACGACGTAGAGCGAGAGGGAGAGCAGCTCCAGGCCGAGGTAAAGTGCGATCAGGTCGTTGGCCGAGAGCATGATCATCATGCCCACGGTGCTGAGAAGCAGCAGGACCGGATATTCGAACTTCGCCAGGCCCTGCTTGACGTTCCAGTCGAGCGCCAGCAGCACGCCGAGCGCCGCGCCGGCAACGACCAGCAGCTTGGTGAATTTGGTGAAGGCGTCGGAAACATACTGGCCGGCGAAGGCAGTGCCTTCGCCCTGGGCCAGCACCAGCACACCGGCGACCAGCAGCGAGCCCAGCACCGCCATGTTGATGGCGAAGCTGCTGTCGCGCTTCGGAATGACGCCGCCGACCAGCACCGCGAGGCCAGCGAGCGCCAGAACCAGTTCCGGCAGGATGAGGGTCCAGTTCATCACGGTCACATCCCAGCCAGACGCGGCAGGGCCATCGCGGCTTCATGCCGCGCCAGCAACGCCGTGACGCTGGCCTCGAAGAAGGAGAGGAAAGAGGACGGGTAGATGCCCATCCATAGGGTCAGCACCACCAGCGGCGCGAAGGTCAGGTATTCGCGCGGGCTGAGATCGAGCAGAGCCTTGATCTCGGCCTTGGTCAGCTTGCTGAAGAGCACGCGGCGGTACAGCCACAGCATGTAGCAGGCGCCCAGGATCATGCCGGTGGCGGCGAACAGCGCCACCCACGGATTGGCCTGCCAGGCGCCGACCAGCACCAGGAACTCGCCCGGGAAGCCCGCCGTGCCCGGCAGGGCGACGGAGGCCATGGTGAACAGCATGAACACCGTGGCGTAGCCCGGCATCACCTTCGCGACGCCGCCGTAGCGGGCGATCTCACGCGAGTGCACGCGGTCGTACACCACGCCGACGCAAAGGAAGAGCGCACCGGAGACCACGCCGTGGGACAGCATCTGGAAGATGGCGCCCGACAGACCCTGATGGTTCAGCGCGAAGATGCCGAGGGTGACGATGCCCATATGCGCCACGGAGGAGTAGGCGATGAGCTTCTTCATGTCCTCCTGCGCCATCGCCACCAGCGAGGTGTAGATGACGGCGACGATGGAGAGCGTGAAGATCAGCGGCGCGAACCACTCGGTGGCCACCGGCAGCAGCGGCAGCGAGAAGCGGATGAAGCCGTAGCCACCCATCTTCAGCAGCACGCCCGCCAGGATGACGGAGCCGGCCGTCGGCGCCTCCACATGCGCGTCCGGCAGCCAGGTGTGCACCGGCCACATCGGCACCTTCACGGCGAAGGAGGCGAAGAAGGCCAGGAACAGCCACACTTGCAGGCTCGGCGCGATCTGCAGTTTGAACAGCTCGGGGATGCTGGTGGTGCCCGCCATGAACCACAGCGTCAGCAGGGCCAGCAGCATCAGCAGGGAGCCGAGCAGCGTGTAGAGGAACAGCTTGTAGGCCGCGTAGACCCGGCGCTGACCGCCCCAGACGCCGATGATGAGGAACATCGGGATCAGGACGCCCTCGAAGAAGATGTAGAACATCAGCATGTCCATCGAGGCGAACATGCCAACCATCATCGTCTCGAGGACCAGGAAGGCGATCATGTACTCACGCACCCGGCTCTGCACCGCTTCCCAGGAGGCGAGGATGCAGATGGGGGTGAGCAGCGTGGAAAGGAGCACGAACAGCACCGAGATACCGTCCACGCCCAGGTGGTAGGCGAGGCCGAAGCCCGGCATCCACTCATGCAGCTCGACGAACTGGAAGTCAGCCGTCGACTTGTCGAAGCTGAACCAGAGGATCAGCGACAGGGCGAAGACGATCAGGCTCGTCCACAGCGCGGTCCAGCGGGCATTGGCGGCGACAGCCGCCTCATCCCCCCGGATGAAGAGAAGGATGCCCGCGCCCACCAGCGGCAGGAAGGTGAGCAGCGAGAGCAGGGGAAAACCCGCGGCGTTCATCGGCCGATCCCGAACAGGAAGATGCTGACGAAAAGGACGACCCCGATGATCATCGTGAAGGCATAGTTGGCCACGCGTCCCGTCTGGAACTTCGTGACGCGCCCGGCGGCGGCGGCGGTCAGGGAGGCCGCGCCATTGGGCATGCCGTCGATCACCTTCGCGTCGCCGACCTTCCAGAGCCAGTAGGCCAGGCGGCGCGCGGGGCGGACGAACAGGAAGTCATACAGCTCGTCGAAATACCACTTGTTCAGCAGGAAGCGGTACAGGCCCGGGAAAGCTGCGGCCAGCCGGCCCGGGAGCGAGGGCACGAACATGTAGAACACGTAGCCGATGGCGATACCGACCACGCCCGCCACCGTCGGTGCCAGCGGCACCCAGGACGGCACTTCGTGCGCATCATGCATGATGTGGTTGTGCGGCGCGTTGACGATGGAGTTGTTCCAGAACTCCACCCAGTCATGCCCCACGAAGTACGGAGCGAAGACCGCGCCGGCGAACAGGGCGCCGACGCCCAGCACGAAGAGCGGCACCAGCATGACCGCGGGGCTCTCATGCACGTGTTCCATCGTGTGATGGTCCGCGCGCGGAGCGCCATGGAAGGTCAGGATGATGAGGCGCCAGGAGTAGAAGGCCGTCATCAGCGCCGCCAGCATGCCCATGATGAAGGCGTAGCTCGCCGTCCAGCCATGGCCCGCGAAGGCGGCCTCCAGCACGAAGTCCTTGGAGTAGTAGCCGGCGAAGAGCGGGATGCCCGCGAGCGCCAGGCTGCCGATCCAGAACATCGCGTAGGTGATGGGGATCTTCTTCCAGATGCCGCCCATCTTGCGGATGTCCTGCTCATCCGACATCGCGTGGATCACGGAGCCGGCGGAGAGGAACAGCAGCGCCTTGAAGAAGGCGTGCGTGAAGAGGTGGAACACCGCGCCCTGATAGGCGCCGACACCGATGGCGAAGAACATGTACCCCAGCTGCGAGCAGGTGGAGTAGGCGATCACGCGCTTGATGTCGTTCTGCACGCAGCCAACGGTGGCGGCGAAGAACGCCGTCGTCGCGCCGATGAAGGTGATGATGCCCAGCACGTTCGGTGCGTATTCCACGAGCGGCGACATGCGCGCCATCAGGAACACGCCGGCGGTGACGAGCGTCGCCGCATGGATCAGCGCGGAGACCGGCGTCGGGCCTTCCATGGCGTCTGGCAGCCAGGTGTGCAGGCCGATCTGGGCCGACTTGCCCATGGCGCCCAGGAACAGCAGCAGCGCGATCAGCTCTAGCACCGGAATACCGCCGATGGTCTGGCTCTGCGCCGCGGCGACACCCTGGAAGATGCCGTCGAACTCGACGGTGCCGAAGGTCCAGAAGGTCAGCGCCATGCCCATCATGAAGAACAGGTCGCCGACGCGGTTGACGATGAAGGCCTTCATCGCCGCGCGGTTCGCGCTTTCCTTCTCGTACCAGTAGCCGATGAGCAGATAGCTCGCGAGGCCGATGCCTTCCCAGCCGAAGAACAGCTGCACGAGGTTATCCGCCGTCACCAGCATGAGCATCATGAAGGTGAAGAGCGACAGATAGGCAAAGAAGCGCGGCGTCGTCGGGTCATGCGACATGTACCCCACGGAGTACATGTGGATCATGGTCGAGGTCAGCGTGACCATGCCGACCATGACGGCCGCGACGGTGTCGTAGCGCAGCGCCCAGCTGAACTGGAGGCCGCCGACATTCATCCAGGTGAACAGCTCGACCGTCGCCGGCGCGTGGCCGAGGGCCACATTCACGAAGTTGGTCAGGCCGCAGATGGCCGCCAGCGCCATGAAGAACACCGTGGTCCACTGCGCCGCCTTGTCGCCGATCAGCCGGCCGAAGAAGCCGGAGATGATCGCGCCGACGAGCGGGAAGAAGATCGCCCCGATATACATGCGCCTTAGCCCTTCAGGGTGGACACGTCGTCCACCTCGATGCTGCTGCGGTTACGGAAGTAGATCACCAGGATGGCCAGGCCGATGGCGGCTTCGGCAGCCGCCACGGTCAGCACGAACATCGTGAAGATCTGCCCCGTCAGGTCCTGCAGCGCGGAGGAAAAGGCGACGAAGTTCAGGTTCACCGCGAGCAGGATGAGCTCGAGGGACATCAGGATGACGATGATGTTCTTCCGGTTCAGGAAGATGCCCAGCACGCCCAGCACGAAGAGGATCGCGCTGACCGAGAGGAAGTGAGAGAGGCCGATGTCAAACATCAGTGGTGCCCCCCGCCATGGTTGCCGTGGTCGTCGTCATGGCCGTGACCGTGGCCATGATCGTCATGCGCGAGCGCCTTCTTCTTCGGCTCCGGCAGCGGGCGGCGGATGATGCCGCCCATCTCGGCGAGGCCCGCGCCCTTCGGCACGTCCTTCATGGTGACGGCATGGGCACGCGCCACCTGCACGGCGATGTTCTGGCGGCGGCTGTTGGCCGGCTTCTCGCGCAGCGTCAGCACGATCGCGCCGATCATGGCGACGAGCAGGATCAGGCCAGCAGCCTGGAAGGGGAAAATGTAGTCCGTGTAGAGGATGGCACCCAGGGCCTGGGTGTTCGTTGTCACATCCGTCGTCACGGGGTGCATCCGCAGGGCCTGCGCATCGTCCGCGAACTGCCAGGCGCCGTAGACGAAGAGCAGCTCCAGGAACAGCATGCCACCGACGATGCCGCCGATGGGCAGGTAGCGCTGGAAGCCGGCCTTCACCTGCACGAAGTCGATGTCCAGCATCATGACGACGAACAGGAAGAGCACGGCGACGGCACCGACATAGACGATGACCAGGATCATCGCCAGGAACTCGGCACCCGCGATCAGGAACAGCGCCGCGGCGTTGAAGAACGCCAGGATCAGGTACAGCACGCTGTGGACCGGGTTACGCGCGGTCACCACCATGACCGCGCTCGCGATCAGGATGGCCGCGAAGACATAGAAGGCAAGAGCAACGATCACCGCACCCCTCCTCCGCGCTGTTGCAGCGTCATGGCACCGTTCCAGAAGACTGAGAGCCGCCCAGGCAGGGGGCGGGGCCGCAAAGGAAACCTGCGGAAGGGCGCGGCCATGCTCCCCTCCGCCATTCGATCAACGGTAAGGCGCGTCCAGTTCCAGACGCTTCGCCAGCTCCGGCTCCCACCGGTCGCCGTTCGAGAGCAGCTTATCCTTGTTGTAGATCAGCTCCTCGCGCGTCTCGGTCGCGAATTCGAAGTTCGGCCCCTCGACGATGGCATCCACCGGGCAGGCTTCCTCACAGAGGCCGCAATAGATGCACTTCGTCATATCGATGTCGTAGCGCGTGGTACGGCGGCTGCCATCCTCACGCGGCTCGGCCTCGATGGTGATAGCCTGGGCGGGGCAGACGGCCTCGCACAGCTTGCAGGCGATGCAGCGCTCTTCCCCGTTGGGGTAGCGGCGCAGCGCGTGCTCACCCTTGAAGCGCGGGGACAGCGGCATCTTCTCGAAGGGGTACTTGATCGTGGCCTTCGGCATGAAGAAGTACTTCAGCGTCAGCGCCATGCCGGAGACCAGTTCGGTCATCAACAGGCTATAGGCCGCGCGGTCCAGCGTCGCCATCTCTCACCTCGCGGCGCGGGGGTAACCCGCGCGTCCCATTTCCACAAGACGGTTCGTCATCACGGCCATCTTCATACCGGCAGCCACCCGGCCAGCTTCAGCACGAAGGCGGTCAGCACCAGCCACACCAGACTGAGCGGCAGGAAGACCTTCCAGCCCAGGCGCATCAGCTGGTCGTAGCGGTAGCGGGGGAAGGTGGCGCGCACCCACACGAAGGTGAACATGCACAGGCACACCTTCAGGATGAACCACAGCGGCCCCGGCACCCAGTTGAAGGGTGCGATATCCACCGGCGGCAGCCAGCCACCCAGGAACAGGGTGGTCGTCATCGCCGACATCAGGAACATGTTGGCGTATTCGCCCAGGAAGAACAGGGCGTAGGTCATGGAGGAGTATTCCACCATGAAGCCGGCCACCAGCTCCGACTCACCTTCCGCCAGATCGAAGGGCGGGCGGTTCGTTTCCGCCAGCGTCGAGACGAAGAAGATGATGAACATCGGGAAGAGCGGGATGAAGAACCACACCGTCTTCTGCGCCAGCACGATCTGCGTGAGGTTCAGCGAACCGACGCAGAGCAGCACCGTCACGATCACGAAGCCCATGGAGACTTCGTAGGACACCATCTGCGCCGCGGAGCGCAGCGCGCCCAGGAAGGCGTATTTCGAGTTCGACGCCCAGCCGGCGATGATAATGCCGTAGACACCCAGCGAGCTGATGGCGAACAAATAGAGGATGCCGACATTGATGTCGGCGATCGCCCAGCCCTCGTTCACCGGAATGACCGCCCAGGCGATCATGGCCAGGATGAAGGTCAGCATGGGCGCGAAGATGAACAGCGCCTTGTTGGCGCCCGTCGGGATGATGGTTTCCTTCAGCAGCATCTTCGCGGCGTCCGCGAAGGGCTGCAGCAGGCCGAACGGGCCAACCACATTCGGGCCGACGCGCATCTGCATCGCCGCCATGATCTTGCGCTCGGCATAGGTCATGTAGGCGACGAAGATCAGCAGCGGCACCAGGATGGCCAGCGTCTGCGCGACGGTAATGGCCAGGATGCCGATGGGAGAGTTGAGGAAAGCTTCCATCGGTCCCTTACTCCGCCGCCTGCGCCATCGGCGCGGCGTTATAGATGCGGCTGCACTCGGCCATCACCTCGCTGGCGCGGCTGATCGGGTCAGCCAGCCAGTAATCGGTCAGGTTGGCCTTGAACGGAGCGCCGGAGAGGCTGCCAGCGGCCTGCGGGCCCGTGACATCCTGCGCGCCGCCCACGATCCGGCCTTCCACCAGCCCGAAGACGGGGTTGGCGGCCACCATGCCGGCACGCACGTCTTCCAGCGTGTTGAAGGGCAGGTCGACGCCCAGCGCCGCGCCAGCGGCACGGATGATGCGCCAATCCTCCTTCGCCTCGCCCGGCGGGAACACGGCAAGGCGCCCGCGCTGCACGCGCCCCTCGGTATTCACGTAGGTGCCTTCCTTCTCCGTATACGCGGCACCCGGCAGGATCACATCGGCCCGCGACGCCGCGCGGTCACCATGATGGCCCTGGTAGATGACAAACGTACCGGGGGCGATGAAGGCGGGCTCGAACCCGTCCGCACCCAGCAGCCACAGCGCATCCACGCCGCCGGCCAGCATGCCGGCCAGATCCTGGCCGCCCTCGCCCGGCAGGAAGCCGGCATCGAGCGCGCCCACCTGGCCACCGAACAGGTGCAGCATGTTGAAGCCATGCCATTCCGGCGTCAGCGCACCGACCTGGTTGGCCAGCTGCCACGCCGCCGCCAGCACCGCCGCGCCATCCTCGCGGGCCACGGCGCCGCGGCCCAGGATGATCATCGGCTTCTTGGCCTCGGCCAGCACCTTCGCGAAGGCGCCGGTACCGTCGATCAGCGCGGAGAGGGCAGATGTCCCCTCGCCCAGATGCTCGGCCTTGTAGGTCAGGTCCAGCCCGGACTCGCCAATGGTCGCGATCTTCAGCGCGCCCGCGTTCCAGCGCTTGCGGATGCGCGCGTTCAGCACGGGCGCTTCCTTGCGCGGGTTGCTGCCGATGATCAGCAGCGCATCCGCCTCGTCGATGCCGGCGATACCCGTGTTGAACAGGTAGTGGTCGCGGCGGCGGCCGTCGATCTTGGCACCGTCCTGGCGGCAATCCAGGTTCTGGGAACCCAGTGCGTTCATCAGGGACTTGAGGGCGAAGACGCTCTCGACATCCACCAGATCACCGGCCACGGCACCGATGCGGTTGCCGGGGATGGCCTTCAGCTTGCCGGCGACATGCTCCAGCGCTTCCTGCCAGGAGGCCGGCTGCAGCTTGCCGTCGCGGCGGATCCAGGGGCGGTCCAGGCGCTTGCGCTTCAGGCCGTCGAAGGAGAAGCGGCCACGGTCGGCCATCCACTCCTCGTTCACGTCCTCATTGGTGCGCGGGATGATGCGCAGCACCTCCGGCCCACGCGCATCGACGCGAATGGCCGCGCCCACGGCGTCCAGCACATCGATGCTGTCCGTCTTCCGCAGCTCCCAAGGGCGGGAGACGAAGGCGTAGGGCCGGCTCGTCAGCGCGCCCACCGGGCAGATGTCGATCAGGTTGCCGGAAAGCTCGGTGGTCAGCGCCTTCTCGACATAGGTGCCGATCTGCATGTCCTCACCGCGGCCGGTGGCGCCCAGCTCCGGCACGCCCGCCACCTCCGTGGCGAAGCGCACGCAGCGAGTGCACTGGATGCAGCGGGTCATGATCGTCTTGACCAGCGGGCCCATGTACTTGTCTTTGACCGCGCGCTTTTCCTCGCGGTAGCGGCCGCCCTGGCCGCCGAAGGCCGTCGCCTGGTCCTGCAGGTCGCACTCGCCGCCCTGGTCGCAGATCGGGCAATCCAGCGGGTGGTTGATCAGCAGGAATTCCATGACGTTGCGGCGGGCGTTCCGGACCATCGGGCTGTCCGTGAACACCTTCATGCCGTCCGCCACCGGATAGGCGCAGGAAGCCACCGGCTTCGGGGCCCGCTCCACCTCGACGAGGCACATGCGGCAATTGCCGGCGACGCTCAGCCGCTCATGGTAGCAGAAGCGCGGGATTTCCTTGCCGGCGGCCTCACAGGCCTGCAGCACGGAAGCGCCGTTGGGGACCTCAACCTCGATCCCGTCGACCGTAACCTTCGCCATGGCGCGTTACTCCGCCGCCAGCGGCGGAACGCCGCTGATATGGTGTCCCTGTGGCATTGCGCCGCCGGACTTCTTCGCGTGATAGGCCGCGATGCGCTCTTCCATCATCGGCCGGAAGTGCCGGATGAGCCCCTGCACCGGCCACACGCCGCCATCGGCCAGCGCGCAGATGGTGTGGCCCTCGATCTGCCGGGTGACGCTCTCCAGAACGTCGATCTCGGCGACCTCGGCGCGGCCCTCGACCATGCGGTCCATCAGGCGCTTCTGCCAGCCCATGCCCTCGCGGCATGGCGTGCACTGGCCGCAGCTCTCATGCTTGTAGAAGGCCGCGAGCCGGGCGATGGCCTTGATGAGATCGGTGGACTTGTCCATCACGATCACGCCGGCGGTACCGAGGCCGGTCTTGTGCTCGCGCAGCGCGTCGAAATCCATCAGCACGTCGTCGCAGATGTGCTTCGGCAGCAGCGGGGTGGAGGAACCACCCGGAATGACGGCCAGCAGGTTGTCCCACCCGCCGCGCACGCCGCCGGCATAGCGCTCGATCAGCTCCCGCATCGGGATGCTCATCTCGGCTTCCACATTGCAGGGCTTGTTCACATGGCCCTGGATGCAGAACACCTTGGTGCCGGAATTCTTCGGGCGACCGAAGGAGGCGAACCAGGAACCGCCACGGCGCAGGATCTCCGGCACCACCGCGATGGTCTCGACATTGTTCACCGTGGTCGGGCAGCCATAGAGGCCCACCGCCGCCGGGAAAGGCGGCTTCAGGCGCGGCATGCCCTTCTTGCCCTCGAGGCTCTCGATCAGCGCCGTCTCTTCGCCGCAGATATAGGCGCCCGCGCCGCGATGGACGTAGAGATCGAAATCCCAACCGGAGCCGCAGGCATTCTTGCCGATCAGCCCGGCCTCATAGGCCTCCTCGATGGCGGCCATGAGCACCAGGTGCTCGTTGTAGTACTCGCCACGGCAATAGATGTAGCCGGCATGCGCGCCCATGGCGACGCCGGCCAGCAGGCACCCCTCGATCAGCGTGTGCGGATCGTGGCGGATGATGTCACGGTCCTTGCAGGTGCCCGGCTCCGACTCATCGCAGTTCACGACGAGGTAGGAGGGACGGCCATCCGGGTTCTCCTTCGGCATGAAGCTCCACTTCATGCCGGTGGGGAAGCCCGCGCCGCCGCGGCCGCGCAGGCCGGACTGCTTGACCTCTTCGATGATCCAGTCACGGCCCTTGGCGATCAGGGCGGCGGTGCCGTCCCAGTTGCCGCGCCGCATGGCGTCCTTCAGGTTCCACGGGTGCAGCCCGTAGAGGTTGGTGAAGATGCGGTCCTTGTCGCTCAGCGCCATGGTTACGCCTCCCCCTTCCCGGCCACGGCCGGTTCCTTCAACGGGATGTCCAGCAAGGTGGTCGGGCCACCCTCGGGCGCGCTCGTCCGGCGGCCGATGGAACTGCCCGGCTTCGGCCGCTCGCCACGCTTCAGCGACTCGATGAGCTGCACCGTGCGGTCGTAGTCGAGATCTTCGTAGTAATCGTCATCCACCTGCAGGATCGGCGCGTTCACGCAGGCGCCGAGGCATTCCACCTCAGTGAGGGTGAACAAGCCGTCTTCGCTGGTGTCGCCATAGCCCTTCAGATGCCCGGCATCCTTACAGGCGCGGAGCACATCGTCCGAGCCACGCAGCCAGCAGGGCGTCGTGCCGCACACCTGCAGGTGGAAGCGGCCGATCGGCTTGGTGTTGAACATGAAGTAAAAGGTGGCGACCTCATAGACGCGGATCGGCGCCATGCTGAGACGCTCGGCCACCTTGTCCATGGCCACACGCGGCACCCAGGCGCTGCCCGTCTGCCGGCCCATCTGCTTCTGCGCGACATAGAGCAGCGGGATCACCGCGCTCGCCTGTTTCCCGGCCGGATAGCGCGCGACGATCTTCTCGATCTGCGCCTCGCTCTCCGTATCGAAAGCGAATTCCGTGGGTTCCTGATGCGCGGCGCTCACCGGTCGATCTCTCCGAACACGATATCCAGGCTGCCGATCACCGAGACCGCGTCAGCCAGCATGTGCCCCTTGGAGAGCACTTCCATCGCCTGCAAATGGGCAAATCCGGGCGCACGGATATGGCAGCGATACGGCTTGTTGGTGCCGTCGGCCACCAGGTACACGCCGAACTCGCCCTTGGGCGCCTCGACCACCGAATAGGTGCTGCCCTCAGGCACGTGATAGCCCTCGGTGTACAGCTTGAAGTGGTGGATCAGCGCTTCCATCGAGCGCTTCATCTCACCCCGCTTCGGCGGCACGATCTTGCTGTCCTGCAGCTTCACAGGACCACCCGGCATCTGCTGGATGCACTGCTTGATGATCTTGTGGCTCTCCCGCATCTCCGCGATGCGGACCAGGTAGCGCTCGTAGCAGTCGCCATGGCTGCCGACCGGGATCTCGAATTCGAGCTGGTCGTAGATGTCATAGGGCTGGCTGCGGCGCAGGTCCCAAGCGCAGCCGGAAGCGCGGATGCAGGGGCCGCTGAAGCCCCACTCCATCGCCTGCTCGGCCGTCATGATGCCGATATCCACCGTGCGCTGCTTGAAGATGCGGTTGCCCGTCAGCAGGCGCTCCAGGTCATCGACGAAGGCCGGGAACTTCTCAGACCAGCGCTCGATCTTCTCGATCAGCCCGGCCGGGATGTCCTTGGCCACACCGCCCGGACGCACATAGTTGGCGTGATAGTGGGAGCCGGACGCCGCCTCATAGATCTCCAACAGCACTTCGCGCTGCTCGAAACCCCAGAGCGACGGGGTCGTCGCACCGACGTCCAGCGCGTAGGTGGTGATGTTGAGGATGTGGTTCAGGATGCGGCTGATTTCCGCGAACATCACGCGGATGTACTGCGCGCGGATCGGCGCCTCGACGCCCAGCAGACGCTCCGTCGCCAGCGCGAAGGCATGCTCCTGCGCCATCGGCGCCACGTAGTCGAGGCGGTCGAAGTAGGGCAGCGCCTGCAGATAGGTCTTGTGCTCGATCAGCTTCTCGGTGCCGCGGTGCAGCAGGCCGATATGCGGGTCCGCACGCTCAACCACCTCACCCTTCAACTCCAGGATCAGGCGCAGCACGCCGTGCGCCGCAGGGTGCTGCGGGCCGAAATTGATGGTGTGGCTATCGTATTCAACGGTGCGCGTCTCGGTGACGGGCGCCGTGTCCTGTGCCTCGGTGCTCATTCGCGGGTAATCCGGTTGAGATGCACCTTCTCGTCGCCGGGCAGCGTGGTCATGCCTTCCCAGGGCGAGAGGAAATCGAAATTGCGGAAGTCCTGCTGCAGCTTGACGGGCTCATACACCACCGCCTGCCGCTCGGGGTCGTAGCGGACCTCGACGAAGCCGGTCAGCGGGAAGTCCTTGCGCAGCGGGTGCCCCTCGAAGCCGTAATCGGTAAGGATACGGCGCAGGTCGGGCTGACCCTCGAAGATGATGCCGTACATGTCCCAGGCCTCGCGCTCATACCAGGTGGCGCTCGGCCAGATGGAGGAGACGCTCGGCACCGGCATGCTGGCATCGGTGGTGATCACGACGCGCAGGCGATGATTCAGCGACAGCGAGAGCAGGTTGTACACCACCTCGAACCGCTCGGCGCGTGCCGGCCAGTCCACGCCGCAGAGATCGACGCACTGGGTGAAGGCGAAGCGCGGATCGTCCCGCAGCATGCCCATCAGCGCCGGCAGGGCGTCGCGCGCGGCGAAGATTTCAGCCTCGGCACCGCGCACCACGCGGCCCCGGGAAATCACCCCGGCAGGAACGGAAGCCATGACGTCCGCGACGAGCTGCTCCAGCTTGGAGAGCGGCGCGGGCTCGGCGATTTCAGTGGTCGGGGTTTCGTCAGCCACGGAGGATGCTCCCCGTCCGGCGGATTTTCTTCTGCAGCTGCAGGATGCCGTACACCAGCGCCTCAGCCGTCGGCGGGCAGCCAGGAACATAGATGTCCACTGGCACCACGCGATCGCAGCCGCGCACCACGCTGTAGCTGTAATGGTAGTAGCCGCCGCCATTGGCGCAGCTGCCCATGGAGATGACGTAACGCGGCTCGGCCATCTGATCGTAGACCTTGCGAAGCGCGGGGGCCATCTTGTTGGTCAGCGTACCGGCGACGATCATGACATCCGACTGACGCGGCGAGCCGCGCGGGATGACGCCGAAGCGGTCAAGGTCGTAGCGCGCCATGTAGGAGTGAATCATCGGCACCGCGCAGCAGGCCAGGCCGAAGGTCATCGGCCACAGGCTGCCCGTGCGGGCCCAGTTCACCACCTTGTCGAGGTTGGCGATAACGAAGCCCTTGTCCTCGATCTCGCCGGTCACGCTGTCGATCACCGACTTCTGCGCGGCGCCCGGCGGCAGGGCCTGGCTGTTCCAGGCCATCTGGTCGTTCGTGCTGCTCATCGGTGGCTCACTCCCAATCCAGGGCGCCCTTGCGCCATTCGTAGATGAAGCCCGCCGTCAGCACGCCGAGGAACACCATCATGGACAGGAACCCTTCCCAGCCGATCTGGCCCAGGGTGATGGCCCAGGGGAACAGGAAGGCCACTTCCAGGTCGAAGATGATGAACAGGATGGCCACCAGGTAGAACCGCACGTCGAAGCGGTGGTGCGTGTCCTCGAAGGGCTCGAAGCCGCACTCATAGGTCGAGAGCTTCTCGGCATACGGCTTCTGCTTCGCGGCCAGCACACTGCCGCCCACCATCGCGATGGCAATGCCACCGGCAATCACCAGGAAGACCAGGATCGGGAAATAGTTGGCCAGCAGGGGCTGGGTCATGATGCATCCGTCCCTCGGGCCAAAGGGCCCCAAACAGCCATGCACAGGGGAGCACATAGCAATGCCACGCCGCGGGGCATACCGCAGCGCAACGCTGGCCGGACATTACTCGCCTCGCGCCACAATCGCCATAGCCTGCGGGGCATTGCAGAACATTGAAAAGCAGCCATGCGCAAAGCAAAACGCCGCCCTGGGCAGATCCAGGGCGGCGTTTTGAACTAAACCACCGCAGTGGCGCGAGTGACGGGGCTCGAACCCGCGACCTCCGGCGTGACAGGCCGGCGCTCTAACCAACTGAGCTACACCCGCTTGCGGCGTGGGGCGGGAAATACGGCCCCCGCCTTACTGTGTCAACTGACTGACATCGCTTTTTTGCGATTGTTTTGTCTTCAGTATCATCCCGCTGAGGGGAATGGGCGCTGAGGGATTCGAACCCCCGGCATCCTCGGTGTAAACGAGGCGCTCTACCGCTGAGCTAAGCGCCCTGAAGACGAAAACGAATCAGCTCACGCCGTCCTTCAGTCCCTTGCCCGCCTTGAAGCGCACTGTGGTCGTCGCCGCAATGTCGATTTCTTCACCGGTGCGCGGATTCCGTCCCTTGCCGGCCTTGCGGTGCGAAATGGAGAAGGTGCCGAAGCCCACGAGGCGGACCTCTTCCTTCTGCTTCAGCGCGTTGCCGATGGCGTCGAACAGCGCATCCACGACCTCGCCGGCCTTCACCTTGGACAGTTCGCCGGTTTCGGCCACGACCGACACCAGATCCTGCTTGTTCACTGGGCAACCCCCTTGTTGAATCGGTCCCGGACCGGCCCCGAGCCAGTCGGTCTTCCTTCGACACTAGGCAGTGCGATTTTGCCCCGTCAACGGCAGCCTGCCGGGACCGCAGCAAAACTCCGAGGTTGTTGCGCCCAAAATGCACAAGGGGCGGCCGAGGCCACCCCTTGCAGTCGTCAGATGGCCGCGCAGGCCGCGCCTTAATGCGCCAGAGGCGCCGGGCTAGGGGGCTGCGGAGCGTTGCCGGAAGCAGCCTCCTCCGGCTCCGCCCAGGTAATGGCCTCGGGCTGGCGCACCAGCGCCTTGCCGATCACCTCGTCCACATGGGCCACGGGAATGATCTTGATGGCCTTCTTCACGTTATCCGGGATTTCGACCAGATCTTTCTCGTTGTCCTTCGGGATGAAGGCGGTGGTGATGCCAGCCCGCAGGGCCGCCAGCAGCTTCTCCTTCAACCCGCCGATCGGCAGTACGCGGCCGCGCAGCGTGATCTCGCCCGTCATCGCCACGTCCTTGCGAACGGGGATGCCCGTCAGCACGGAGACGATGCTGGTCGCCATCGCGATGCCGGCGGAAGGGCCATCCTTCGGAGTCGCGCCTTCCGGCACGTGCACGTGGATGTCCCGCCGGTCGAACAGCGTGGGCTTGATGCCGAAGCTGATGGCACGGCTGCGCACATAGCTGAGCGCGGCCGAGACACTTTCCTGCATCACATCGCCGAGCTTGCCGGTGGTCTGGACCTTGCCCTTGCCGGGCACCATGACCGACTCGATGGTCAGGATCTCGCCACCCACCTCGGTCCAGGCCAGGCCGGTAACGACACCCACCATGTCCTCGGCCTCGGTCTCGCCGAAGCTGAACTTCCGCACGCCGGCGTACTTGTCCAGATTCTTGCGGGTGATCGCGACCTTCTTGGCCTTCTTGGAGACGATCTCCTTCACCGCCTTGCGGGCCAGACCGCCAACCTCACGCTCCAGGTTACGCACGCCGGCCTCACGCGTGTAGTAGCGCACCAGGTCCAGCAGCGCGTCGTCGGAGACGCTCCACTCCCCTTCCTTTAGCCCATTGGCCTCGGTGACCTTGGGCAGCAGGTGGCGGCGGGCGATCTGCACCTTCTCATCCTCGGTGTAGCCGGGGATGCGGATGATCTCCATGCGGTCCAGCAGCGGCTGCGGCATGCGCAGGCTGTTGGCCGTGGTGACGAACATCACGTCGGACAGGTCGTAATCCACCTCCAGGTAGTGGTCGGCGAAGGTCGAGTTCTGCTCCGGGTCCAGCACCTCCAGCAGGGCGGAGGACGGGTCCCCGCGCCAGTCGGCGCCGAGCTTGTCGATCTCGTCCAGCAGGAACAGCGGATTGCTGGTCTTGGCCTTCTTCATGCCCTGGATAACCTTGCCCGGCATGGAGCCGATATAGGTCCGCCTGTGGCCACGCACCTCGGCCTCATCCCGCACGCCGCCCAGGCTCATCCGCACGAAGTTGCGGTTGGTCGCCTTGGCGATGCTCTTGCCCAGCGAGGTCTTGCCGACGCCCGGCGGGCCGACGAGGCACAGGATCGGGCCACGGATCTTCGGGCTGCGCGATTGCACGGCCAGATACTCAAGGATACGCTCCTTGACCTTATCCAGGCCGTAATGGTCGTGGTCGAGGATTTCCTCGGCCTTGATCAGGTCGTTCTTGACCTTGGACTTCTTCTTCCAAGGGATCGACAGGATCCAGTCGAGGTAGTTGCGCACCACCGTCGCCTCCGCGCTCATCGGAGACATGGTCCGCAGCTTCTTCAGCTCGGCCATGGCCTTGTCGCGCGCCTCGGTGGAGAGCTTGGTGGCCTTGATGCGCTCTTCCAGCTCGGCCAGCTCGTCCTTGCCGTCCTCGCCCTCGCCCAGCTCCTTCTGAATGGCCTTCATCTGCTCATTCAGATAGTACTCGCGCTGGGTCTTCTCCATCTGCCGCTTCACGCGGTTCCGGATGCGCTTCTCCACCTGAAGCACGCCAATTTCGCTCTCCATATGAGCGAAGACGCGCTCCAGACGAGCCGCCACGGAGGCGGTGTCCAGCAGCTCCTGCTTCTCGCTGATCTTCAGATTCAGGTGGCTTGCCACCGTATCCGCCAGCTTGGCCGCATCCTCGATCTGGTTGATCGAGACCAGCACCTCCGGCGCGATCTTCTTGTTCAGCTTGATGTACTGCTCGAACTGCGTGACGACCGTGCGGGCCAGCGCCTCCAGCTCCGGCGCCTCGCCAGCGCTTTCCTCTATCGGCGTCGCAAAGGCCTCGAAGTATTGGTCGGTTTCCTTGAAACCGGTCACGCGCGCGCGGCGGCCGCCTTCAACCAGCACCTTGACCGTGCCGTCCGGCAGCTTGAGCAGCTGCAGCACCGTGGAGACAGTGCCGACTTCATACAAATCACTGGCGCCAGGGTCATCCTGGGCCGCATTCTTCTGCGCAACGAGCAGGATCTGCTTGTCATCGCGCATCACCGCTTCCAAAGCCCGCACACTCTTCTCGCGCCCGACGAACAGGGGAACGATCATGTGGGGGAAGACGACGATGTCGCGGAGCGGCAGTACGGGAAGCAGTTCGCCGCTCAGCAGTTCCGGATTCTTATCCGCCATAGGGGACCTCACTCAGGACAGTCGGCACGGTTCCGCCCGTTCTCGGCACGGCTCCGTTGCCACGGGGTATTCCCGGAGATGGGGCCGGTAGCCGCCCGGGGCAAGCCATGGCAGACCTGCCCCCGGGTCGGACCGGAGCCCCGGCTCAAGCGGAAGACTGCTCCGCCGCCCGTTCACCATAGATGTACAAGGGGGCTGCGCGGCCTTCGGCCACCTCCTTGTTCACCACGACTTCGTTCACGTCTTCCAGCCCCGGCAGGTCGTACATGGTGCTGAGCAGAATGCTCTCCATGATCGAGCGCAGGCCACGCGCGCCGGTTTTGCGCTGGATCGCGCGGTTGGCCACCGACTTCAATGCGTCGTCCGTGAAGGAGAGCTTGGTCGCCTCCATCTCGAACAGCCGCTGATACTGCTTCAGCAGCGCATTCTTCGGCTTGGTCAGGATTTCGATCAGCGCCTTCTCGTCGAGATCCTCGAGCGTGGCGATGACCGGCAGGCGGCCGATGAACTCGGGGATCAGGCCGAACTTCAGCAGATCCTCGGGCTCCACCTCGCGCAGGATGGCACCGGCCCGGCGCTCATCCGGCCCGCGGACCTCGGCGCCATAGCCGATGCCAGAGCCCTTGCCCTTGGCCGCGATGATCTTCTCGAGCCCCGCGAACGCCCCGCCCACAATGAACAGGATGTTGGAGGTATCGACCTGCAGGAATTCCTGCTGCGGATGCTTGCGCCCGCCCTGCGGCGGCACGGAGGCGACGGTGCCTTCCATGATCTTCAGCAGCGCCTGCTGCACGCCCTCGCCGCTCACATCACGGGTGATGGAGGGGTTGTCGGACTTGCGGCTGATCTTGTCGACCTCGTCGATATAGACGATGCCGCGCTGGGCGCGCTCCACATTGTAGTCCGCGGCCTGCAGCAGCTTGAGGATGATGTTCTCGACATCCTCGCCAACATAGCCCGCCTCGGTCAGCGTGGTGGCGTCGGCCATGGTGAAGGGCACGTCGAGGATGCGGGCCAGGGTCTGGGCCAGCAGCGTCTTGCCCGAGCCCGTGGGCCCCACCAGCATGATGTTGGACTTGGCGATCTCAACCTCGCCCGCCTTCCCACCATGAGCCAGGCGCTTGTAGTGATTATGGACCGCGACGGCGAGCACCTTCTTGGCGTGCTCCTGCCCGATCACATAGTCATCCAGCACCTTGGAGATTTCGCGCGGTGTCGGCACCCCGTCCCGGGACTTCACCAAGTGAGTCTTGTGCTCCTCACGGATGATATCCATGCAGAGTTCGACGCACTCGTCGCAGATGAAGACCGTCGGGCCGGCGATGAGCTTGCGCACTTCGTGCTGCGACTTGCCGCAGAACGAGCAGTACAGGGTATTCTTCGAGTCGCCGGACTTGCTCATGAGCGCTCCTGGATCCGCCGGGAATAGTCGGCGGACCTGACGGGACTGTAGCCCCAGTGTCACGCTGGGGGAAGTGGAACGGCACCCGCCCAGCTCGACGCCAGCCGGATGCCATTGAAATCAAAGCCTTCAGGCTTGCGGCGGAGGCTCCGCCGCCGGTGCCACGGCCGCCGGACGCTGCTCCACCACCTGGTCGATCAGCCCGAAAGCCTTGGCTTCCTCGGCTGTCAGATAGGTGTCGCGCTCCATGTTCTTCTCGATTTCCTCGATCGGCTGACCTGTGTGCTGGACATAGATCTTGTTCAGCCGCTCGCGGGTCTTGAGGATCTCGCGCGCCTGGATGGCGATGTCCGTCGCCTGGCCCTGGGCACCGCCGGAAGGCTGGTGGATCATCACCTGGCTGTTCGGCAGTGCGAAGCGCTTGCCCTTCTCACCCGCCGTCAGCAGCAGGGAGCCGGCGGAGGCCGCCATGCCGAGGCACACGGTGGAGACCGGGGCGCGGATGTACTGCATGGTGTCGTACATCGCGAGGCCGGCCGTCACCACGCCGCCCGGGCTGTTGATGTAGAAAGCGATGTCCTTGTTGGGGTTCTCGCTTTCCAGGAACAGCAGCTGGGCGCAGATCAGGGAGGCGACCTGGTCGAAAATCGGCCCGGTCAGGAAGATGATCCGCTCCTTGAGCAGGCGCGAATAGATATCAAAGGAACGCTCACCCCGGGCGGTCTGCTCAATGACCATCGGGATCAGCGTGTTGTTGTAGATCTCGACCGGATCGCGGTCACGCATCGTCAATCCTTTCCCGGCGGCGGCGCCGTGCCCGTCCAGGTGCCCCTTGCCCCTGCCGACCGCGCCGACTCCCCATTCCGCCGTTACTCTAACCGTCGCCGGTTAACATGGGACAGCCAGCGCGCCTGCGAAAGAGGGGAAACCCCAGATATGACGGCGGGCCAGGGCGGTCCCCCGCCCCAGCCCGCGCGCCTATTTTTCAGCCCGGCCAGCCGGCCGGGCCAGCCTGATCAGGCCGCGGCCTCAGCCGGCTCGGCGGAGAGCTCGCCCGCGGGCACTTCCTTCTCCGTCACCTTGGCCAGCTCCAGCATGAAGTCCACCACCTTCTCCTCGAAGAGCGGGGCGCGCAGGTTCTCGATGGACTGCGGGTTCTTCTGGAAGAACTCGATCACCTGACGCTCCTGGCCCGGATAGCGCATGGCTTCCTGGCGCATCGCGTTGGTCAGCTCTTCGTTCGTCACCTGGATGTTGTTGGTGCGGCCGATCTCGGAGAGCAGCAGGCCCAGGCGGATACGGCGCTCGGCGATGGCGCGGTACTCGGACTTGAGGGTTTCCTCGTCCTTGCCCTTGTCCTCGTCATCCAGGCGGCCGGCCTTCTGGTCCGCCTCGATACGCTGCCAGATCTGGGCGAACTCGGCATCGACCATGCCCTGCGGGACCTCGAAGGAGGCCTGGGCGGAAAGGGCGTCCAGCAGCTTCCGCTTCACATTGAGGCGGGAGAGCTGATCGTACTCGCCCTGCAGCGACTCGGTGATGCGCGTCTTCAGCTCGGCCACATCGGCCAGGCCCAGCTTCTTGGCGAAGTCGTCGTCCACCGTGGCGGAGACGGGCTTCTGCAGCTTCTTGGCGGTCAGCTTGAACACGGCATCCTTGCCGGCCAGCTCGGCGGCGCCGTACTCGGCCGGGAAGGTGACCTTCACGTCGCGCGTCTCGCCGACCTTGATGCCCTCAAGGCCCTCGGCGAAGCCCGGAATGAAGCCGGCGCCGCCGATTTCCACCGGCATGTCCGTGCCCGTGCCGCCCTGGAAGGGCTCGGCCAGGCCGCCCTCGGCGCTCTCATCGACCAGGCGGCCCTCGAAATCGGTCACCACCACATCGCCCTGGGTGGCGGCACGCTCTTCCGTGACGTCCTCCATGGCGCGGTTGCGGGCGGCGATGCCCTCGATGGCCTTGGTGACCTCGTCGTCGCTCACCTTGGTCACCGGCTTCTCCAGCTCGATCGCGGAAAAGTCGGGCATCGGGATCTCGGGCAGCTGCTCGAGCTCGATGGTGAACTCCAGGTCCTCGCCTTCGGCGAACTTGACCAGCTCGACCTTCGGCTGCAGGGCCGGGCGCAGGCCGCGCTCCTCGATCACGTTGCGGGTGGCGGACTGGACCTGCTCGTCCAGCACCTCACCCAGCACGGACTGGCCGAAGCGCTGCTTCACCACGGAAGCCGGCACCTTACCGGGGCGGAAGCCCGGGATGCGGACTTCCTTGGCCACCGCCGCCAGCCGCTTGTCGCGGGCCGCGGCGATATCCGCCGCCGGAACCACCACGGAAAATCCCCGCTTCAGCCCCTCGGCTGCCTGCTCGGTCACCTGCATCGTCGCCACACCTGCTCCTGAAAAATCAGTCTCGTATCCGGCCGGCGAGCACTGGATGGTGCGGGCGGAGGGACTTGAACCCCCACGGCTTGCGCCACTGGAACCTAAATCCAGCGTGTCTGCCAATTCCACCACGCCCGCAGGCTTGACGCCGGCAAAGTCGTCGAGCGGGCGCGTTTAGCGCAGGGACGCTTATATTGAAAGGGCGCAGCGTGATTCCGGCCCCTCTTGCCACCCCTTCCCGGCCCGGTCACAGCTAAAAGGCCCTCTTCACCGACCGGATTGCCCGCATGAGCGCCGCCCTCGACACCCTTCCCCCCCGCATCAAGGATCTCGGCCAGAACCAGATCGCCGAGATCGCCGACCTGGCGCGGGAAGACCCGGCGGTGATCAAGCTGTGGATCGGCGAAGGCGACCTGCCGACGCCCCCCTTCGTCACCGAGGCGGCCGAGGCGGCCATGCGCGCCGGCCAGACCCGCTACACCTATTCCCACGGCCTCCCCCAGCTGCGGCAGGCACTGGCCGACTATCACCGCCGCCACTGGGACGTGGAGGTAGCACCGGAGCGCTTCACCATCACCGCCGGCGGCATGAACGCCATCATGCAGGGCATGCAGGCCGTGCTCTCCCCGGGCGACGAGGTCATCATCCCCGGTCCGCACTGGCCCAACATGGCGGCCACGGTGCAGGTGCTGGGCGGCGTGCCGGTCACGGTGCCCTTCCGCCGGGCCGTGAATGGCGGCTTCACCCTGGCGCTGGAGGATATCGAGGCCGCCATTACGCCCCGCACCCGCGTCATCGCCATCAACTCCCCCTCCAACCCCACCGGCTGGGTGATGCCGAAGGCGGAGATGCTGGCGCTGCGGGACCTGGTGCGGGCGCGCGGCCTCTGGCTGCTGTCGGACGAGGTGTACAACCATTTTACGTATGGCAACGCCATCGCTCCCTCCTTCCTGGAGATCTGCGACGAGAACGACCGCCTGCTGGTCAGCAACACCTTCTCGAAAAACTGGGCGATGACGGGCTGGCGTGCCGGCTGGCTGATCTACCCGCCGGGCCTGGAGCCGGTCTTCGGCAATCTGGGCCAGTACAATACCACCAGCATTCCCACCTTCATCCAATACGCCTGCATCGCGGCGCTGGAGCAGGGGGACGATTTCATCCGCACCATGGTGGCGCGGTGCCGGGAGAGCCGGCGCATCTTCTGCGAGGGTCTCGGCGCCATCCCCGGCATCCGCCTCCAGCCGCCGGAGGGTAGCTTCTACCTGATGTTCTCGCAGGACGGCGTGACGGATTCCCGCGCCCTGGCCATCCGCCTGCTGCGGGAGGCCAAGGTCGGCCTCGCCCCGGGCACGGCCTTCGCCGATGACGATGACGGCAAGCTGCGCCTCTGCTTCGCCATCTCCCCCGGCCTGGCCGAGGAAGCCATGGCACGCCTGGCCGCCTTCTTCCGCCGGAACTGACCAGGCGGCGCCCACCCTCCAGGCGGGTGCCTGCCGTCCCTGGCGCCAGCGATGGTCAATTAGCGCCCCTCACCTGGCGGCCAAAAAATACGGAGAAGGCGGCAGCAGACTTTCCGGTGCCCTCCACGTTCTTCTCCTTATGGCGGAGCAGGACGGACCGATGGCCCTGGAAGCTTGTCGCGATGCCTGCACACCAACCCGGTGCTCATCCGCCGCACCATGGCCGGGTTGCGGGAAGCCGGCTTCGTGCGCCCGGCGAAGGCCATGGCGGCGGCAGGCCCTTCCGGCCGGCCTGCCACCTTCCACCGCAAGCTAGCGGAGCAGGACCAGTTGGATCAGGAGAGTACCGATGCGGCATGACGTCATCGTCGTCGGCGGCAGCTATGCCGGGATGGCCGCGGCCTTGCAGCTGGCCCGCGCCCGCCGGCCCGTGCTGGTCATCGATGCGGGCCTCCGCCGCAACCGCTTCGCCGGGGCCTCGCATGGCTTTCTGAGCCAGGACGGTCAGGCGCCCGCCGCCATCGCGGAAACCTGCCGGGCCCAGCTGATGGCCTACCCCAGCGTCGATTGGATCAACGGCCAGGTGGAATCCGCCAGAGGCCAGGACGACAGCTTCAGCGTCACCCTCTCAACCGGCGAGGAGCAGCACGCGCGCCGCCTGATCCTCGCCACCGGCGTCACCGACACGCTGCCGGACATTCCCGGCCTGCGCGAGCGCTGGGGCCGCAGCGTCTTCATGTGCCCCTATTGCGATGGCTACGAACTGGAGCAGGCCCCGCTTGGCGTGCTGGCCAGCTGTGACACCGCCTTCCACATGGCGATGCTGATCGCCGACTGGGGCCCGACCACCTTGTTCGTCAACGATGCCTGCACCCTGGATGCGGAACAGGAAGCCGCTCTCTCCCGCCGTGGCGTCGCGCTGGAGACCGCGCTCGTCACCGCCATTACCGGCGACCGTGCCACCGTCCATCTGCGCGATGGCCGTGCCATTCCTGTTGCCGGCCTGTTCGTCGCGCCAAGGACCGAGGGCAGCGCCCTCGCCACCCATTTGGGCTGCGAGATGGAAGAGAGTCCGACAGGCTCCTTCATCACCACCGACAGCAAAAAGGAGACGACCCAGCCCGGTATCTTCGCCTGCGGCGACGTGGCAAGAGCCTCAGGCTCGGTCTCCATGGCGGTGGGCGACGGTGCCTTGGCCGGCATCTCGGCGCATCAGTCGCTGATTTTCCGCTAAGCCGAACCAGGATAAAGACCACACCGGGAGCGGAGGGAAGCCCCGGAGGGAGCTCCCGCCGCTGGTTTCAGGCACCCAGCAGCGCCTGGGCACAGGCATCGAGGATGGCGTCCGTATCCAATCCATACTCGGCGTAAAGATCCGGAATATCGCCGGCCTGACCGAAGCGATCCACGCCCAGTGGCACCACCCGCTGCCCCCGCACGGCACCGAGCCAGGCATGCGCCGCGGGGTGCCCATCCAGCACCGAGACGATCGCCGCATCCCGCGCCAGCGGCGCCAGCAGCGACTCGATATGGGAGGGCGGAGCCCCCGGACCCTGCCGAGCCACGCGGCGGGAGGCGAGCCAGCCAGCATGCAGCCGGTCCGGGCTGGTCAGGGCCAGCAGCCCGGCGCCCGGCTCTTCGCTGCGCAGTTCCTCGAAAGCCGCCATGGCTTCCGGGGCAACCGGCCCCTGATAGGCAATGGCGATGCGTGCCCCCCGTTCGGGCGGCACAGCCCAGTAGCCGCCGGCGATGACCGCCTCCGGGTCCAGCTGCCGGTTCGGCTGCGCCAGGCCCCGCGTGGAAAGCCGCAGCCAGACGGCGGAGCCATTGGGCCGCTGCATATGCTCGAAAGCGAAGCGCAGCAGGATGGCCAGCTCATCGGCATGGGCAGGCTCGAAGCTCGCCAGCCGGTCCTGCGCCATGCCGATCAGCGGCGTGTTGACGCTCTGGTGCTGGCCTCCCTCCGGCGCCAGCGTCAGGCCGGAGGGGGTGGAAACCAGCAGGAAGCGGGCATCCTGGTAACAGGCATAGATCAGCGCATCGAGGCCACGGTTGACGAAGGGGTCGTACACCGTGCCCACCGGCAGCAGCCGCCCGCCATGCATCCGGTCCGCCAGCCCCAGCGCGCCGAGAAGCAGGAAGAGGTTCTGCTCGGCAATGCCCAGCTCGATATGCTGCCCCTTGGGCGACATGCCCCAGCGCTGGGCGCTGGCCAGCTTGGCATCGCGGAACACGTCGTTCTTCAGGTGGCGGTCGAACACCCCACGCCGGTTCACCCAGGGGCCGAGATTGGTGGAAACGGTGACGTCCGGGCTGGTGGTGACCACGCGTGCCGCGAAATTCTCCGCATCCCCCTTCCCCGCCCTGCCGATTTCGGCGAGCAGCTCGCCAAAGGCGGCCTGGGTGGAGAGCGTCCGGCCCTCCGGCACGCGCGGTACCGGCAGGCTGGCCGGCACCGGGACATAAGGGGCGCTCAGGCTGCGCCCTTCCGGCGCCAGGGTCTGCGCGAAAGGCACATCCCGCAGGAAGGCCTCCAGCTCGGCCGCCGGGATATCCAGCCCCTCGAACCGGTCCCATTCATGACCGGGGCGGATGCCCATGCCGGTGCGGAAATCCTCCATCTGCTCCTTGGTCATCAGCCCGGCATGGTTATCCTTGTGCCCGGCGAAGGGCAGGCCCATGCCCTTGACCGTATAGGCGATGAAGCAGGTCGGCTGGTCCCCCGCCGCCTCCTGCGCACGGAAAGCGCCTTCCAGCGTCTCGATGTCGTGCCCGGCAAGGTTGGTCATCAACGCGCCGAGTTCCTCATCATCCAGCGGGTCGATGATGGCGCGGATATTCTCGTCCCGCCCCAGCTCGGAGAGCAGCGCCGCCCGCCACGCCGCGCCGCCCTGGAAGGTCAGCGCCGAGTAGAGGCTGTTGGGGCAGTCATCGATCCAGCGCCGCAGCGCCTCGCCCCCCTCCCGGGCGAAGGCGGCTTCCAGCTTGCGGCCGTATTTCAGGGTGACGACGTTCCAGCCCATGTCCCGGAACAGGCCCTCGATCCGCCCGAACAGCCGGTCCGGCACCACGGAATCGAGGCTCTGGCGGTTGTAATCGACCACCCACCAGACATCGCGGACATCGTGCTTCCAGCCCTCCAGCAGGGCCTCGTAGATATTGCCTTCATCCAGCTCGGCATCGCCGACGATGGCGACGTGCCGGCCGCGCGGCAGCCCCTGCCGCCCCAGCCCGTGCAGATGCACATAATCCTGCACCAGGCTGGCAAAACTCGTCAGCGCCACGCCGAGGCCGACGGAGCCGGTGGAGAAATCCACCTCCGCCCCATCCTTCACCCGGCTCGGATAGGGCTGGATGCCACCGAACTGGCGGAGCGTGGCCAGCTTCTCCCTGCTCTGCCTGCCCAGAAGGTAGTTCATGGCGTGGAAGACCGGCCCGGCATGCGGCTTCACCGCCACGCGGTCCTGCGGCCGCAGGATGCCGAAATACAGCGCCGCCATGATGGAGACGACCGAAGCCGAGGAAGCCTGGTGACCGCCGACCTTCAGCCCATCCCGGTTGGGCCGGATATGGTTGGCATTATGGATGGTCCAGGCGGAGAGCCAGAGCAGCTTGCGCTCCAACGCCTTCAGCATGGCAAGGCGGCGTGCCGGATCGGCCACCGGATGGAGGGCATGCGCCCCAGGCGAGGCATTCATGATCGGTTCCTCCTGCGCGGCCTTATGCTTGGCCGGTCTCGGACCCGGAAAAGGCTAGAGGAAGCTTCCCGGCAGGGAAACCGCTTCCTGCACGGGAGATGAAGTGACGGGCCCCGCTTTTTGTTCCACAGTCAAAATCATGATCCGCCTCGGGGAGCTTTCCGGCGATGCATGGTCTGGCTCTGCTTTTCGCCCTCACGCTCCTCGCCTTCCCCCCGCCGGCACAGGCCGTAACCCCGGACATCGTCACGCGCGACACGCAGGCCAACATGCGGGAGTGCCGTTCCGCAGGCGGGCGCCCCAGCCTACGGCCTGAATACGAGACGACGGCCGACCTGAATGGCGATGGCAGGACGGACACCATCATCGACCTCTCCGGGCTGAACTGCGACGGCGCCGCCTCTTTCTTCTGCGGCTCCGCCGGCTGCCCGCTGACAGTCTATCTCTCCGGCTCCGGCGCCTATCGGGCCAAGCCCCTGGGCCATGTCCAGGGATGGGAGCTGGACCGTTCCACCAACCTGCCAGCCCTGGTGCTCTCCCTGCATGGCAGCGCCTGCGGCCGGGCGGGTGCCGAAGGCTGCTTGCGGCGCCTCGCCTGGAATGGGCGGGATCTGGTGGCCACCGTCCGGGGCGGCGGTGGGCGCAGTGCCACATCACCCGACCAGCCCTCCGCCTCGGCGCCAAGCGGCTGGTCCTTGCGGCCGGTTTCCGGGCGCAGCCCTGTCGCAGTGGTGGCAGGGCCGGGGCAGATCGCCAACCTCGCCCTGCTGTGCCAGCAAGGCCGCGCCATCGCCGCCGTCACCTTCCGCCAGCCACCCCCGGCCTCTTCCGCCACGCTGCGCTTCAGCGACGGGCGGCAGCGGGTGGACGTGTTCTTCACCGAAATGCGTGGCGGCGGCAGCGCCTGGTACGCGGATCTGGCCGCAAGCTCCCTGCCCACGCTGCTGTTGCAACGGGATACGCCGCTGAGCCTCGCAATCGACAACACACTCCAGGGCCAGTTGCCACGCCAGGGCGCGGGCCAGGCCCTCCGGCAGGCCCTCTCTCCCTGCCTGCGTCTTCGGTGAGCGGGAGCCATCTAAGGCGAATCGACATTCACGCTGAGGATGAGAAGGAAGGCTGGGGAAAGAATTCCCCAG
>JH599941.1:20599-68402 GCA_000245075.1 Acetobacteraceae bacterium AT-5844 | reverse complement strand
CAGCGCCAGCAGCCCCGACGCCGACATCAGTGTTTTCATCGACATCGCAGCATCTCCCTCACCCAGAGCCGGGCGCACCCGGCGGGCGGGGAGATTAGACGAGGCCGGCTGTCCCGGCCAGCGTCCGTATCAGAGCGCGAAGCTGGGCTCGGGTGTAAAGCCGGGCAACGGAGCAGTCGTGCAATCAAAGACTTCCGTCACGCTGAACGTGCCGCCAGCGCGGCGGCCCAGCACGGCGGCGCCGGCGCGGCCAGGCTTACGGCAGACCGCCACCAGACGCCCGCCCTCGGCCAGACGATCGGAAACGGCTGTGGGAATGAACTGCACCTCACCTTCGATGACGATCACATCATAGGTGGTGCCGGCGGGGCCGCCTTCGGCGAGAACCCCCTCCACCAACTGCAGCGTGCCAGGGGCGACCGAGGTCTCGGCCAGCGCCTTCCGGCCCAGGGCGATGAGAGAGGCGTCGTTTTCCACCGCCGTCACCCGCGCACCGAGCCGCGCGATCAGCGCCGCGAGGTAGCCGGTGCCGGCGCCCAGGATGAGCACGGACTCGCCTTCCCGCACCTCGGCGAGCTGGACCAGGCGGGCCTGCATCATCGGCTGCATCAGCACGCGGCCATTGCCCAGGGGCACGTCCTCATCGGCATGCGCGCGCGGGGCCTGGGCGGGGGGCACGAAGAGGTGCCGCGGCAGTTCCAGCATGGCGTTGGAAATCCGCAGATCCGTCACCTTGTTGGGCCTGATCTGCCCGTCCACCATCCATTTGCGCGCATCGGCGAAGTTCATCGGCCGCTCATCCTCGTCCACAGCGCGGACCGTCCACCGCGCGTGGCGGCGTTATAGGCGCGGTGCAGCAGACGGCCAAGCGGAAGGCGCCGGCAGAGGGCCTGAAGACGTGGGCCAGGCCAGCCGGCCGGCTCAGAATCTCGTTCTAACCTCTTGACCCGGACGCCTCAGCACCCGATACAGCGCCCCACGGCCTGATGGCAGAATGGTGATGCAACGGACTGCAAATCCGTGAATGTGGGTTCGATTCCCGCTCAGGCCTCCAAACTACGCGTAAGACTAAAAAGAGTATGGTACTACGGCGGAACGATGACAAAGTCCTCTTGCGGACCAGGAATTGCCCCGCTATAGCGCCTCCCACCAGATGATCCCCGATAGCTCAGCTGGTAGAGCACGCGACTGTTAATCGCTAGGTCGTTGGTTCGAGTCCAACTCGGGGAGCCAATCAAAGAAAACCCCCTGGATGCTTCGGCAGCCAGGGGGTTTTTCTTTGCCTTAACTTGAGCTGAACAATGTTGGCGGGGAGCGTACCCTCCCCGCCCGTTCCTCAGCCGAGACGCGCGGACCCCTCCGCCGAGACCCAGGCAAGCCGGCCGCCGCAGAAGGTGGCCACAGGCGCGCGCCGAGCGGGATCGACCACGACGATGTCGCCGCGCAGCCCGGCCTCCAGCCGGCCACGATCGGCAAGGCCGGTGGCTTCGGCGGGGTTGGCGCTGATCAGCGCCCAGGCGGAGGCGAGGTTCAACACGCCGCGCCGCTCCAGCACGAAGGCGGCCTCCATCATCGCTGGCCAGACGTAGTCGGAGGCCAGCACCGTCACGAGGCCGCGCTCCGCCAGAGGCGCAGCATGGGCCCAGCCGATATGGCTGCCGCCCCGCACCACATTGGGCGCGCCCATGACCACCGCCTCGCCCTCCGCGCGCGCGGCGGCGGCAACCTCCTCCGCCATCGGGAATTCGCAGATGCGTGCGCCCAAGGCGCGGTGCAACTCGCGGTCCTCCACGCAGGAGTCATCGTGGCTCGCCATCGGCAGGCCCCGCGCGGCAGCGGCGGCGGCCAGACGCTCACGGGCGGCGGGCATGTCGTGGCGCCGCGAGGCAACGGTATCGGCCATGCTCCGCAGGGTCAGCACATCCACCCCGGCACGCCCGGCATACTTAGCCGCCTGTGCATCATCCTGGATTTTTCTGAGGATGCTGGGCGTGTGATCATTAAAGGCGACGAGATGCACACGGCCGGCGGCGATATCCGCCAGCGCCTCTTCCAGCGCGGCCAGATTGTCCACCTCGAACCGCAGATGCACACGCAGGTCCGCGGCCATGTGCGGGCGCGCCGCGTCCAGCGCCGCCAGCAATGCACGCCAGGCGCCGATGGAGCGCAGCCCCGGCTCCCAGGACAAGGTGACGCCCAGGAAGGCCGTGGTGATGCCGGCGGCGAGAAGCTGCGCCTCGGAATCACGAAGGGCGAGAGGCGTCGGCATGTCCGTGCCCGGGCGCGGCTGCATCTGGCGCTCATGCGCGTCGCCATGGATGTCCACGATGCCGGGCAGTACCAGGAGACCGGACGCATCGAAGCGGCGCGCGCCGTTGGCCTGCGCGCTGGCGACCAGCCCGCCAGCGACATGCAGATCACCCTCGCCGAGTGCGCCATCGCGCAGGACGCGGCCGCCGGTGAACGTCCAATCCATCATAGGCTCTCTCCGCTGCCGTCGATGACGATCTGCACGCGCCCGGCGGCATAGCGCGAGAGGGTGTAGTCGATGGGCAGTCCTTCAGGATCGCTGTTCAGCGCCTCGGCTACCATCACGGGGCGGTTGCGGTTCTGTTGCAGCGCCTCCGCTTCCTCGGCCGTGGGCATGCGCGCGGTAAGGCGCGTAGAGACGCGGCGATAATCCGGCACGCCACAGGCAGCGAGGGCCCGGGTGATCGACCCATCGATCTCCAGCGCCGCTGCCAGATCCTTGAAGCGTGGCAGGACGAAGTGGTGCGTGCCGACGACGACGGGCCGCCCATCGGCCAGGCCCAGCCGCTCCACCACCAGCACGGGGCGGCCTGGCCGCAGCCGCAGCGCCTCGGCCACGGCCGCATCTGCCGGCTGTTCCCCCACATGCAGGATGCGCCCGGCAGGGTCGCGATTCTGCGCGCGGATGAGCTCGGAAAAGCGGGTGCGCGGGCCGACGGGATAGTCGACCACATCTTCGGCCACGAAGGAGCCGCGCCCTTGCTCGATGCGAATCAGGCCACGGGCGCTCAACGCATCCAGCGCGCGCCGCACGGTGTGGCGATTCACTCCATGTCGGGCGGAGAGTTCCGCTTCGGTTGGCAGGCGGGAACCTGGGGGATGCTGGCCGCTGGTGATCGCCTGTTCCAGGGCCTGCGCGATCTGCCGCCACAGGGCGACACCCTCCCCTCGGGCAAGGGGGCGGGTATCGGAGAGCGGTGGGAGTGTCATGAAAGCTTCAACCCGTTGAGCTCCGGTTACTGCCACATTCGCCATTGACGTTAGCCTGTTGGATATCTACTCGTCTAGACATCTCAACAGGACACGGAGCTGACCTTGTCCGAGGAACTTCAAGCGCGCCAGCGCTGGATGGCGGTGCTGGCAAAGGCCAGCAGCGACGCCATTCGCGCCCGGTTGAACGCCGCCCCCGCCCTGCCCGCCCATACCCGCCTGCGCGGGCCGGAAACGGGCCTTGTCATGCTGCGCGGCCGGGCCGGCGGTGATGGCAATGCCTTCAACCTCTCTGAAATGACGGTCACGCGCTGCGCGGTGACGCTGGAAAGCGGCACGGTCGGCCATGCCTATGTGGCGGGCCGGGACCGCGACCAGGCCGAGCTTGCCGCCGTGCTGGACGCCGCCTTGCAGGATGAGGCGACCCGCGCGCCCCTGCTGGAAGCGGTGATCGAGCCCCTCGCTGCCGCGCAGGCCGAGGCGCGGGCGACCGAGGCCCGCAAGGCCGCCGCCACCCGCGTGCAATTCTTCACCATGGCGAATATGCGATAATGCGCCCCGGATTTACCGACCCCGTGCAGGACGGCCAGTCCTGCTTCCGCGCGGTGCTTGAGGCGCTGAGCCGCCCCGGCCGCATCCAGACCGTGGCGTCCGGCCTCACCCCGCCCGCCGCGCTGGCCCCGGCCACCGCTGCCGTGCTGCTGACGCTGGTTGATGCGGAAACCCCGCTGCACCACGATGCCGGCGAGGAAGCCGATGCCTGGCTGCGCTTCCATTGCGGTTGCCCGATGGCGGCTGCCGGTGATGCCGCCTTCGTACTTTCCATGGGCCAGCCGCCCGCTTTCGCCAGCCTCTGCCACGGCACCGACGAGGAGCCCGAGCGCGGCGCCACGCTGATCATTCAGGTGAAGGCGTTGGAGGAAGGGCGCGGCTGGCGCCTGCGTGGCCCTGGCATCGAGCATGAGCACCGCCTGCATGTGGAAGGCCTGCCGGAGGGCTTCCTGGCGGACCGCGCATCCCGCCGTGGCCTGTTTCCGCGGGGCGTCGATGTCGTGCTCTGCGCCGAGGACAGGCTTGCCGCCCTGCCCCGCACCACCCTGGCCGAGGAGGGCTGAACCATGGCCTATGTCGCCGTAAAGGGCGGTGAGCGCGCCATCGGCAATGCCCACGCCTGGCTGGCCGAGACCCGCCGTGGCGATGCCGCCGTGCCGGAGCTGGAGGTCGCGCAGATCGGCCAGCAGCTCGGCCTCGCGGTGGACCGCGTGATGGCCGAGGGCTCCTGCTACGATCGCGATCTTGCAGCGCTGGCCATCAAGCAATCGAAGGGTGACCTGATCGAGGCCGCCTTCCTGCTGCGCGCCTACCGCACCACCCTGCCCCGCTTCGGCTATGCGGAGCCGCTGGATACGGCGGCGATGCTGATCCGCCGCCGCGTCTCCGCCACCTATAAGGATCTGCCCGGCGGGCAGGTGCTGGGCCCGACCTTCGACTACACGCACCGCCTGCTGGATTTCGCGCTCGCCGCTGCCGGCGAAGCGCCCCTGCCGGCGCCGGAAGCGGAGGCCGAGGATGCCGTCGCCCCGCGCGTGACCGAGCTGCTCTCCCGCGAGGGGCTGATGCGGCGTGAGGAAGACGCCAGCGAGGAGCCGGCGGATCTGACGCGCCAGCCGCTCTCCTTCCCTGCCGCGCGCGCCACGCGGTTGCAGAATCTTGCCCGCGGCGACGAGGGCTTTTTGCTGGGCCTGGGGTATTCCACCCAACGCGGCTATGGCAACGCCCACCCGTTCGTTGGCGAAATCCGCCAGGGCAGCGTGAGCGTCTTCCTGATGCCGCCGGAGCTGGGCTTCGAGATCGAGATCGGCGAGATCGACGTCACCGAATGCCAGATGGTGAACCAGTTCAAGGGCAGCCGGACGGAGCCGCCGCAATTCACCCGTGGCTATGGGCTGGTGCTCGGCCATGGCGAGCGCAAGGCGATGTCCATGGCGCTCGTTGACCGTGCGCTGATGGCCGACGAGCTGGGCGAGGACCGCACCGCACCGGCGCAGGATGAAGAGTTCGTTCTGCTGCACAGCGATAATGTCGAGGCCACCGGCTTCGTAGAGCATCTGAAGCTGCCGCACTACGTCGATTTCCAGAGCGAGCTTGAAGTGGTGCGCCTGATGCGCGCGACCGTCGCCGCTAATGCCGAGCCGGAGCAGGTGGAACCATGAACCGCGACGAGGCCTATAACTTCGCCTATCTGGACGAAAACACGAAGCGGATGATCCGCCGCGCGCTGCTGAAGGCGGTGGCCATTCCTGGCCACCAGGTGCCCTTCGGTGCCCGTGAGATGCCACTGCCCTACGGCTGGGGCACGGGTGGCATCCAGGTGACGGCGGCTGTGCTGGGGCCGAAGGACGTGCTGAAGGTCATCGACCAGGGCGCGGACGATACCACCAACGCCGTTTCCATCCGCCGCTTCTTCAACCGCGTGGCGGGTGTGGAGACGACGACCCACACTGCCGATGCCACCATCATCCAGACCCGGCACCGCATCCCCGAGGCGCGCCTGACGGAAGCGCAGATCATCGTCTATCAGGTGCCGATGCCGGAGCCGCTGTTCCGCCTGGAGCCGCGCCTGGCAGAGACGAAGCGCATGCACGCCCTGGCCGATTACGGCCTGATGCATGTGAAGCTGTACGAGGATATCGCGCGGCACGGCCATATCGCGACCTCTTACAGCTACCCGGTGATGGTCGATGGGCGCTACCTGATGTCCCCTTCGCCGATTCCCGCCTTCGACAATCCGAAGATGGACCGGATGCCGGCGTTGCAGCTCTTCGGCGCCGGGCGCGAGAAGCGCATCTACGCCGTGCCGCCCTATACCGATGTCCGCAGCCTGGACTTCGAGGACCATCCCTTCCGCCCACACCGCGCCAATGCGTGCTGCGAGTTGTGCGGCTCCCGCACCTCCTATCTGGACGAGGTGGTGACGGATGACCGTGGTGGCCGGATGTTCGTCTGCTCCGACACCGATTATTGCGAAACCCGCCAGGAAGACCAACGGGCCGAGAACGCGAAAGGCGCCGCGGCATGAGCGAGGCATTGCTGGAGGCTTCCGGCCTCCGCCTGAATTTCGGTGCCGTGAAGGCGCTGGACGATGTGGCGATCGATATCCATCCCGGTGAGGTGGTGGCCATCGTGGGTGAGTCCGGCTCGGGCAAATCCACCCTGCTGCGCGTCCTCGCCGGCCAGATGCGCCCGGATGCGGGGGAAGTGACCTACCGCGCGCCGGATGGCAGCGCCCATGCCGTGCACGACATGGGTGAGGCCTCGCTGCGCCGCCTGATGCGCACCGATTGGGGCTTCGTTCATCAGCATGCCCGGGATGGGCTGCGGATGGGCGTCTCCGCCGGCGGCAATGTCGGCGAGCGGCTGATGGCCATCGGCGCCCGCCACTACGGCAACATCCGTGATGAAGCGACTGAGTGGCTGCAGCGGGTGGAAATCGATCCCGCCCGCATCGACCACCTGCCCCGCACCTTCTCCGGCGGCATGCAGCAGCGGTTGCAGATCGCCCGCACGCTGGTCACGCGCCCGCGGCTCGTCTTCATGGACGAGCCGACCGGTGGCCTCGACGTCTCCGTGCAGGCGCGGCTGCTGGACCTGATCCGCGCCCTGGTGGCCGATCTCGGCATCGCCGTGCTGCTGGTGACGCACGACATCGCCGCCGCCCGCCTGCTGGCCCACCGCATCCTGGTGATGCGCCGTGGCCAGGTGGTGGAGCACGGCCTGACCGACCGGGTGCTGGACGACCCCCAGCATCCCTACACGCAACTTCTCGTCGCATCGGTGCTGGCGGCATGAGCCCTTCTCTCTGGACCGAAGGCCTGGGCAAGAGCTTCTGCCTGCACCTTCAAGGCGGCGTCCGCATCCCAGTGCTGGAACGTGTGGATTTCTCCGTCTCGCCCGGCGAATGCGTGGCGCTGGCAGGCCCCTCGGGCGCCGGCAAGTCCACCCTGATGCGTTGCCTCTACGGCAATTACGGCGCCGAGCACGGCAGCATCTTCATCCGCCATGACGGCGCGGCGGTCGAGCTGACCGCCGCCGATGCGCGCGCCATGCGGGAGATCCGCCGCAAGACTCTGGGCTATGTCTCGCAGTTCCTGCGCGTCATCCCCCGCGTCGGCGCGCTGGATATCGTCGCCGAACCCATGATTGCCCAGGGCATGGCCCCGGACGCGGCCAGGGCCCGCGCTGAGGCCCTGCTGCTGCGGCTCAACCTGCCCTCCCGCCTGCATCACCTGCCGCCCGCCACCTTCTCCGGTGGCGAGCAGCAGCGCGTAAATCTGGCGCGGGGCTTCGCCGCCACCTACCCCATCCTGCTGCTGGACGAACCCACGGCCAGCCTGGATGCCGCCAACCGCGAGGTGGTGATCTCCCTGATCGCCGAGGCGAAGGCTGCCGGCACCGCCATCATCGGCATCTTCCACGATGTGGAAGTGCGTGACAGGGTGGCGGACCGGCTTTTCGAAGTACTGCCTATCCAGGACGCCGCATGACCACCGAGACCATTCTGACCAACGCCCTGCTGGTCCTCCCCGACGCCGTTCAGCCCGGCACGCTCGTGCTGCGCGATGGCCTGATCGCCGAGATGCAGCCGGGCCGCAGCCATGCCCCCGGCGCCATCGACCTGGAGGGCGACCACGTCATCCCCGGTGTCATCGACGTTCACACCGATAATCTGGAGCGCCAGGTCCAGCCCCGTGCCACGGCGCGCTGGCCCTCCCGCTCGGCCTTCCTCTCCCACGACGCTCAGGTGGCCGCGGCCGGTGTCACCACCGTGCTGGATGCGCTTTGCCTCGGCGACCTGGGCTTTGATTCGGAGCGGACGGAAACCTTCCTGAACGGTGTGAAGGACCTGGACGCACTCGTCCCCACCGGCCTGCTGAAGAGCGAGCACTTCCTGCACCTGCGCTGCGAGATGCCGGCGACGGACATGCTGCCGCTGCTGGAAGTGGCGGCCGACCACCCTGCCGTGCGCATGGTCAGCCTGATGGACCACTCTCCGGGCGTCGGCCAGTACGCGGATATCGAGCGCTACCGCCACATGCGCGCCCGCTCCATGCCGATGACCGAGGTGGAGAAGCGCATTGACAAGCTGCTGACGCAGCGCGAGCGCCTGCTCCGCCCGCAGCGCAAGGCGCTGCTGGAGCGCATCGCTCACCGCAACCTGCCGCTGGCCAGCCATGACGACTGGCGCGAGGACGAGATTGCCGAGAATGCTGCCGAGGGCATCATGATCTCGGAATTCCCCGTCTCGATGGTGGCGGCCGAGGCCGCGCGGCGGCACGGCATGGAGATCATCGCCGGCGCGCCGAACCTGGTGCGCGGCGGCAGCCACTCCGGCAATGTCGCCGCCTCCGATCTGGTGCGCGCGAAGCTGGTGGATGTGTTCGCCAGCGACTATGTGCCGCCCGCGATGATCGAGGCGGTGTGGCGCGCCGCCGCCAGCGGCGACATCTCGTTGCCGGCCGCCGTTGCCACCATCACCGATGCGCCGGCGCGCATGCTGAAGATGGAAGACCGCGGCCGCATCGAGGCCGGCCGCCGGGCGGACCTCGTGCGGGTGCGCCCGCTGGGTGACATGCCGGTGGTGCGCAGCGTGTGGCGCGCCGGGGAGCGCGTGGCTTGACGGCTCGCGTCGCGCTCTACTGGGCACCGGAACTGGCGGACCCGCTCCATGAAGCGGCCTCCCGCTGGCTGGGGCGGGATGCGGAAACGGGGGAAAGCTTCCCCCAACCCGCTCTGCCGGGCCTGGACATCGCCGAGATCACGGCCGACGCGCGTAGCTACGGCTTCCACGCGACGCTGAAGCCGCCCTTCCACATGGCCACCTCCTATGAGGCCGTGCGGGAGGATGCGGCGAAGCTTGCCGCCCGCACTGCGCCCTTCGCCCTGCCGCCGCTGAAGGTGACCGACCTGCGTGGCTTCCTCGCGCTGACGGAAAGCGAGCCCTGCCCCGCCTTGCAGGCCTTCGCCGATGACTGCGTGGAGGCGCTGGATGCCCATCGCCGGCCGCCCACCGAGGCCGAGATCGCGCGCCGCAATCCGGCCCGGATGAACGAGCGCCAGCGCGAGTTCCTCCTACGCTGGGGCTACCCCTACGTGTTCGAGGAATGGTTCTTCCACCTCACCCTCTCCCGCCGGCTGACGGAGGAGGAGAAGGCTATCGTGCAACCTGCCGCCGAAGCTGCTGTGACGGAGGCCGGTGCGTGCCCGCGCGTGGTGCGGGAGTTGTGCCTCTTTACCCAGCCGGAGCGCGGAGCGCCCTTCGTGCTCGCGGAGCGCCTGCCTCTCGGAGGCTGACGCCCGACGGCGCTGGCAGCGTGAGCCTGGCAGCGCCTATCCTCCATTCTGGAGGAACCTTACATGACCCGAATCGCCACAGCCTGCCGCTACGCCTTGGCGGGCGTGCCCCTTCTCATGCTGGCCGCCTGCGCGCAGCCCGTTGCCGCCCCGCCCCAGCCGAAGGTGACGGAGGTATTCCGGGGCCACGAGACCGCGCTGGGCCAGCCGCTCCGCTTCCCGACCCATGACGGCACGATCGTTGTCAGCATTTACGAGATCCCGCCGGGTGCGCGCCTGCCGGTGCACCGGCATCCTCAGCAGCGTCTGGCCTATGTGCTGGCGGGCCAGCTTCGCGTCTCCACTCCCGGTGGACAGAGCTGGAATTACAAGCCCGGGGACGTGGTGATGGAAATGCTGGACCACTGGCATTCCGGCGAGACCCTCGGCACGGAGACGGTCCGGCTGCTGGTGATCGACCAGACTGAGGGCAATAGCCCCAATGTCGAGCTGCACCCGTAGCAGGCGGCCCCAAATTTTTATCGAATGCAAATCGCGCTTGAATTGACGGAATCAGGCGGCGCCCGTTACGCCTTAGTTCTGATCACAAAAGCGTGGAGGGCGACTTGGCGCAGTCATTCAACCCGATCGAAGGCATCGATTGGGGCACGAAGCTCCCTGGCTTGTGGATTACCTACCACTTCCTTGAGCCCGACGCCGACGATGAGCCGGGTCAGACCGAAAAGCTCCAAGACATCGAATTCACGCCGGAAGCCTGGACAGCTTACGAGAAGGCGCAGGTCGCCAAAGCGTTCGAGACTTTCAGCGCAATCACGAACCTGCAATTCGCCGAAGCGTCGGAAGATTCCGCGATTCTCAAGCTGGCCCATGGGCTCTTTTCGGCCGCTGATGCCGACACCCTCGGCGCGTTCGGCCCGCCCGGCACGGGAGAAGAAGCCGGCGCCGGTGTCTTCAACACCGCCGGCCCATCCTGGTCACAGAACCCGGGCGAGGCTCTGGAACAGGGCGGCTACGGCTTCGATACGCTGATCCATGAGCTCGGCCACGGGCTCGGCCTTGCGCACCCGCACGATACGGGCGGCGGCAACTCGCCCATCTTTCCCGGCGTGACGGATCCGTTCGACAGCAGCGGCCTCTACGACCTGAAGCAGAGCATTTATACGATGATGTCCTATGTGGACGGTTGGGCGACCGCTCCCGAGGGCGTTTCACCCGACAAAGCCTATGGCTGGGTCGGCACCCCCATGGCCTTCGACATTGCCGCGCTGCAACAGAAATACGGCGCCAACATGGAGTACCACACGGGCGACGACACCTACTGGCTGCCGGACGTCAATGCTTCCGGCACCTTCTACGCCTGCATCTGGGACGCCGGCGGCACGGATACCCTCGCCTATGCCGGTGAGCGCGACGCCACCATCGACCTCCGCCCTGCGAGCCTGGAATACGCCGTGGGTGGCGGTGGCTACATGTCCCACGCCCTCGGCGTGTTTGGCGGCTTCACCATCGCGAATGGCGTGGTCATCGAGAACGCCACCGGCGGCTCCGGCGATGACACGCTCATCGGCAATGATGCCGCTAATCAGCTCACCGGCGGCGCCGGCGACGATGTGCTGGCGGGACTTGGTGGCATCAACCTGCTGGATGGCGGCGAAGGCACCGATACCGCCGCTTACATGCTCTCCCGTGCCAATTACAGCGTCGATTTCTCGGAGGACGGCTTCCAGGTCCGCGCGCTCGATGGCAGCGCGGTGGATACGCTTCTCAGCATCGAGCAGCTCAACTTCACGGAAGGCACTTTGCTGGCGCGCGGCGCGACTGATGACGGCCTGGCCGTCGGCTCGCTCTATCGCGGCCTGTTGGGCCGCGCGGGAGATGCGGAAGGGTATCGCTACTGGACGGATACGGTGGAGGACACGGGCCTGGATGGCGTGATCGGCGGCTTCCTCGGCTCGGCGGAATACGCGACCGGGCTCGGCGGCGCCGATACGGAAGGGTTTGTCTCCGCGCTCTACAGCAACCTGCTCGGCCGCGAAGGCGAAGCGACGGGTCTTGAGTACTGGGCCAACGCGCTTGAGGAAGGCGCGGATCGTGGCATCGTAACGCTCGGCTTCATCGAATCCGCGGAGTATCGGCAGACCCAGCTCACTGGCCTGTTCGACGACATTTCCGCACTGGGAGATGTCTGGGGCGTGTCGGCCTAAGGGCCCGGCAACAACGTGCCCAGTCCGGGCATCATGCCGCGATCGGGTGGAACATCCGGTCGCGGCCCGCTTTTAGCGGGCGGCGGCGACCGCTCTCAGCGCCTCCAGCATCCGCGCGGCACCTTCTGCCGGCGTTCCATCATTTGCGACTTCGGTGATGTCCAACCCGTCAGGCAGCGAGGCGCTGCGGGAGAGCCGCTCCATAATCTCTTCCACCGTCTCCCGCCCCCGACCAGAGAGCCGCGCGGCGCGCACTTCCAGCGGTGCGGTCACACTGATGACCTTCATGCGGTAGCGGGCATGCGCTTCCTGCAGCACCGCGCGGGAGAGATTCGCAACCACCACGCGGCCGGCACGGAGATCGTCTTCCACCTCGACAGGAATGCCATAGTGCAGACCATGCGCCGGCCAGTGCAGCGCGAAAGCGCCGGCAGTTCGCGCGGCAGCGAATTCCGGCTCCGTCATCGGCAGGTGATCCTCTGCTCCCGCATGGGCGGTAGATTCGGCCGGCCGGGTAATGACACGGCGTGCGAAGACGAAGCGCGGGTCGTCGGCCAACGCCGCCCGCGCGGCGCTCAACAGCGTGTCCTTACCCACCCCTGATGGCCCTACCACCGTCACCAGCCAGCCAGACATCGCGCTCCTCCGATTGACCGGGTGCTTTTCAGCGCGCAGAGGGGATGACGCAAGCAGCCGGGGCGCGTTTTTGGCGACCCCGTCACGGGAGCCATAAAATGTTCACAACCCGCCCCGAAATCGCCGCCACCTTCGGTGCGGTCGGCAGCACCCATTGGATCGCCAGCCAGGTCGGCATGGCCGTGCTGGAGCGCGGTGGCAATGCCTTCGACGCCGCCGCCGCCGCCGGCTTCACCTTGCAGGTGGCGGAGCCGCATCTGAATGGCCCCCTCGGCGACTGCCCCATCATCATCCATGACGCCAAGGCCAATGCCCAGAAGGTCATCTGCGGCCAGGGCGTGGCGCCTGCCGGGCTCAGCGTCGCTAAGGTGAAGGGCGAGCTGGGGCTGGACCTGATTCCCGGCACGGGCCTGCTGGCCGCCATGGTGCCGGGTGCCTTCGATGCCTGGGCCACCATGCTGCGGGACTGGGGCAGCTGGACGCTGGCCGATGTGCTGGAATTCGCTATCGGATACGCTGAGCGGGGCATTCACTATGTGCCGCGCATCTGCGCCACCATCCAGACTGTGAAGCCGCTCTTCGAGAGCGAGTGGAAAAGCTCTGCCGCTCTGTGGCTGCGCGATGGCGGGCCAAAGCCCGGCGGGCTCTGGGCCAACCCAACCCTCGCCGCCACCTATAAGCGCGTGCTGAAGGAGGCGGCCGCTGCTGGCGGAGACCGCGTGGCGCAGATCGATGCCGCGCGCCGTGCCTGGTACGAAGGCTTCGTCGCCGAGGCCATCGACCGCTTCTGCCGCGAGAACGAGGTGCTGGATGCCTCCGGGCGCCACCATCGCGGTGTGCTGACCGGTGACGACATGGCCCGCTGGCGTGCGCCGGTGGAGACGCCGCTGGCTTACGACTATCGCGGCACCACCCTGTTGAAGTGCGGTCCCTGGAGCCAGGGGCCAGCCATGTTGCAGACCATGGCCATTCTCGCCGGCTTCGATGTCGGCGCCATGGACACGCTGGGCGATGAATTCGTCCATACCGTCATCGAGGCGATGAAGCTGTCCTTCGCCGACCGCGAAGCCTTCTATGGCGACCCGGATTTCGTTGATGTCCCGATGGAAACGCTGCTTTCGGAGGCCTACAACGCCGAGCGCCGCAAGCTGATCGGTGAGAAGGCGTCGCTGGAGCTGCGTCCGGGCAGCGTGAAGGGCCACACCCCCTGGGTGGACCACGCCGCGGAATCACGCCTCGCCCTGCTGGGTGCCGCTGGCGCGGGCGAGCCTACCGTCTCCCGCCTCGGCGTTTCCGGCGCCGACACCTGCCATGTCGATGTCATCGACCGCTGGGGCAACATGGTCTCGGCCACGCCATCTGGCGGCTGGCTCCAATCTTCTCCGGCGATCCCGGAGCTGGGTTTCGCCCTTGGCACCCGCGGGCAGATGTTCTGGCTGGATGAATCGCTACCCAACGGGCTGAAGCCGGGCAAGCGCCCCCGCACCACCCTCTCCCCCGGCATGGCGCTGCGGGATGGCAAGCCCTGGATGGCCTTCGGCACGCCGGGCGGCGAGCAGCAGGACCAGTGGCAGCCCATCATGATCTCGCGGATGATCGACCATGGGCTGAACATCCAGCAGGCCATCGACGCGCCCGCCTTCCATAGCGAGCATTGGCCGTCCTCCTTCTGGCCGCGCGTGGCCCGGCCGGGCAAAGCGGTACTGGAAGGCCGGCTGGGCCAGAAGGTGCTCGATGCCATGCTGGCCCGTGGCCATCAGGCCGAGCTGGGCGGCGACTGGTCGGAAGGCCGCCTCTCCGCCGTGCGGCAGGAAGCGGATGGCCAGATCTTCGCCGGCGCCAACCCGCGTGGAATGCAGGGCTACGCCGTCGGGCGCTGAACATCTTCCCTGAGGGGCGCGCCGGCGCTCCTCAGGGCATTCACCGCCACGACGGAAGCGGGGCGCTTGTTGCCCCGCTTCAGGTGCGCTCTTCCTCGGCCCAGTCCCGCAGCAGCGTGAACCCCACCGCCAGCAGCACCGGCCCGAGGAACAACCCCAGGAAGCCGAAAGCGAACACGCCGCCCAGCGCGCCAAGGATGGTGAGCAGCAGGGGAAGGTCCGCGCCCCGGCTGATCAGCCAGGGACGGATGACGTTGTCCACGCTGCTGATGCCGCCCGCGCCATAAATCAGCAGGAAAATGCCCCAGAAGGTCTCGCCCTGGGAGAATAGCCACAGGGCCGCGGGCAACCACACCACCGGAGCGCCGATCGGCAGGATGGAAATGATGCCTGCGATGACGCCGAACAGCACCGGCTGGGGCACGCCAGAGATCCAGAGGCCGAGCATGGTCATCGCGCCCTGTGCCACGGCTGTGCCCAGCAGGCCGTAGACCACGCCGGTGGTTACCGCGGCCGTCAGCTGCACCAGCCGCCGTGCCTGCGGTCCCGCGATGCGCATCACCAGCGCCTCCAGCACAGAGGCCATGCGCGGTCCGTCCCGATAGAAGAAGAAGGAGAGCAGGATGGCGATCACCAGCTCCGCAACGCCCGAAAGAACGGCGAGAAGAATGCTGAGGACGTTCTGCGCGATCATCCCCGCATAGGGGCGGATGAGGTTGGTCAGGGGCGAGAAATCGAGCTGCAGCGCCTCCCACCGCGTGCGCAGAAATTCCCCGATCAGGGGAATGTGCGCCAGCTTGTCACTGACGCCCGGAAAGCCGCCGGAGATGAACGCTTCGACGGAGTTGCTGAGGGCCTGCACATCCTCCGCCCGGATGGGGGCCGCGAACAGCACGGGCAGACCCACAAGGATCATCTCCGCCGTCACCATGACCAGCGCCGCCAGGGTGGGCGAGAGGCGCAGCCTGTCCCGCAGGAAGCGGCAGATCGGCCAGGTGCAATAGGCGAGAATCGCCGCCCAGAGCAGCGCCGAGATGAAGGGGCGCAGCACCAGCAGGCAGCCCACCATCAGGGCGGCCAGCGCGGCGAGGCCGAGAAGCCGCGCGGGGCGGAGCGATTGGTCTTCGGGGGAGAAAGGTGGGCTCATAGGGCGAAGATTGCCGGAGCCGCCGCAGTTCCGCCAGCGCCGCCCTGCCGGAGCCGGCCACCGGAACCGGCCCGGGCCCCCTGGCGTGAACCGGGCAGCAGAGACAAACTGGCGCTCCAGCTCCGCCCGGCCCGGGCGCACCAATGGGAGAAACGTATGCCGCGCTTCGCCGCCAACCTCTCCATGATGTTCCAGGAACTCCCCTTCCTGGACCGCTTCGCCGCCGCCCGCGCGGCCGGCTTCAGCGCCGTGGAATTCCTCTTTCCCTATGATTTTCCAGCGGCGGAAATCGCCAGGCGCCTTTCGGATAACGGGCTGCAGCAGGTGCTCTTCAACGCGCCGCCGGGTGACTGGAGCCAGAATGAGCGCGGCACGACCTGCCTGCCCGGCCGCCAGCAGGAATTCCGCGACGGGGTGAAGAAGGCGCTGGAATACGCCGCCGCCCTCTCCTGCCCCCGCCTGCACCTGATGGCCGGAATCGCGCCGGCGGGCGTGGCGCGGGATACGCTGACAGGCGTCTACACCGCCAATCTCGCCTGGGCGGCTGAGGAGGCGGCCAAGTCCGGCGTGAAGCCGGTGATCGAGCCCATCAACCACCGTGATATTCCGGGCATGTTCCTGAACACCATGGACCAGGGCGCTGCCATCATCGCTGCCGTGGGCCCGGAGAAGCTGGGGCTGCAATTCGACCTCTATCACTGCCAGGTGACGGAGGGAGACATCGTGAAGCGGGTGGAGAAGCACCTGCCCATCATTGCCCACATGCAGGTTGCCGACGTGCCGGGCCGGAACGAGCCAGGGACCGGGGAGGTGAACTGGCCCTTCGTATTCGATCGCATCGATGCGCTGGGTTATCGCGGCTGGATCGGGTGTGAGTATCGCCCGGCGGGCGAGACGGTGGCGGGCCTGGGCTGGTTTGCCCCCTACAAGTCCTGAAGTGAGGAAACTCAACATGAAGATCGGTTTCATCGGCGCCGGCATCATGGGCCGCCCCATGGCCTTGCACCTGCATAAGGCCGGCCACGAGCTCTTCGTGCCCGAGCGCGCCAGCCTGAAGGATGACATCCGCCAGGCGGCCACCGTGTTGCCGGATTCCGCAGCCGTGGCGGCCGCCGCCGAAGTGGTGATCCTGATGGTGCCGGATACGCCGGATGTCGAGGCTGCGCTGTTCGGCCCCCGTGGCGTGGCGGAGGGCATCGGCAGCGGCAAGCTGGTGATCGACATGTCCTCGATCAGCCCGACAGCCACCAAGGCCTTCGCCGCCCGCATCCGCGAGAAGGGCGCCGAGTATCTCGATGCCCCCGTCTCCGGCGGTGAGGTTGGCGCGCAGCAGGCGACCCTCACCATCATGGTGGGCGGCACCCAGGCGGCGTTCGACCGCGCGAAGCCGCTGTTCGAGGCCATGGGCAAGAACATCACCCTGGTCGGCGAGACCGGGGCCGGCCAGACCTGCAAGGTCGCGAATCAGATCATCGTCGCCCTGACCATCGAGGCCGTGGGCGAAGCGCTGGTCTTTGCCTCCAAGGCCGGCGCTGACCCGGCCAAGGTGCGGCAGGCGCTGATGGGCGGGCTGGCCACATCCCGTATCCTGGAGCTGCACGGGGAGCGGATGATCAAGCGCAGCTTCAACCCGGGCTTCCGGATCGCGCTGCACCAAAAAGACCTGAACCTGGCGCTGCAATCGGGCAAGGAACTCGGCGTGGCCCTGCCCAACACCGCCGCCACCCAGCAACTCTTCTCAGCCTGTGTCGCCGCCGGTGCCGGGCAGCTGGATCACTCCGCGCTGGTCAAAGCACTGGAAATCATGGCGGCACATCCCGTCGCGGAGGGCTAGACGAGCTAAGCGTAAGCTGAGCAATACTGCGTCAGTAGTAAGATTTGGTGTTGCCTTCGCAGAAGTAGCACCGCATTTTTCACTCGCCGTTCATCTTATGAGACGGCTCTCTTGCCATGGGCGATAACGCCCGGGCGTTACTGACGCAGAGGTTCCATGCGCTTCGCAGACATTGGTCAGCAACTGCGGGCCTACCGCCTGGAGTCCGGCATGCGCGCGGAGGAAATCGCCGCGCGCCTCGGCGTGTCCCGGGCCGCTCTGTACCGTTACGAAAAGGGCGAGGTGATCAAGCTGGACACGATCCGGCGCCTCGCTGAACTGCTGAAAATCTCGCCCCTGTCTCTGCTGGGCATTGGCGTGGAGTATTTCTCTCGCCCCCTCGCCTTCCAGGAGCGCCTGCGGCAGGTGGAAGAGCAGGCCGACCAAATCCTCCAGGTCGGCGGCGCCATCTGCTACCAGACCAGTACTGAAGCCTATGACGGCGCACTGGCCGAAGCCTGGGCCGAATCCGCTGACCAGGCGCAGGAGCGCATCGCCGCCCGCGCCGCCGCCGATCAGGCAATGGGCCTGTTGCTGGCCCGCAAGAAGCTGCACCAGTCGCGCCGCGCCAACATCATCGCCATGCTGTCGGAGACAGCGATTCGCCGCATGCTGATGGACGGCGTCGCCGCCGGCATGGCCGTCTCCGAGCGAACTCGCACCCGCTGCCGCCTGGCCGCACGGGCCGAGGCGGAGAGCATTGCCAATCTGATGGAAAGCGTGCCGATCGGCCTGCAACTCGGCCTGCTCGCGGCTGAGCCTTCGGGCAATTTCATCGTTCTGCGGGGGCGTGAACGCGCCCATGTCTGCGTCAGCCCCTTCGCCGCGGAGGCGACGGCCGGGCCGGGCATTGGCGTCGGCAGCATTACCGCCGCCGATGAAGCCGTTGGCGCACACCAGCGCGTGGCCGAGGCCGCATGGCGGGATGCCTTGAAGGGCACCGCCGCCGCTGGCCGCATCCGCGACCTTATCCGCGAGACGGCGGCGCGCTGATCAGTGTAGAGCCGAGCGCCCGCTTCAGAGGGCCAGGCTCGCCTCCATGATGTCCTCATCCTCAGGCGAACGCCTGAGGGTGAAGCCCAGGGATTGGACGAAGCCCAGCATGGGCCGGTTATCCGCCAGCACCTGACCGGTGACGCTACGCAAGCCCTGAGCTCTCGCCCATTCCAACAGGCGCCGCATCAGATGGCTGCCGAGGCCCTGTCCCTTCCAGTCCGGCAGGGTCACGACAGCGAATTCCCCCGTCTGGCTCCCCGGCTCACGGATCAGCCTGGCCACTCCCACTGTGCGGTCAGGGCCATCCTCCCGCTGTTGCACGGCGATCAGGCACATTTCGCGGTCGTAGTCGATCTGCGTCATGCGGGCGATCTGCTCCGGCGGCAGGGCACGGAGCTGATTGAAAAAGCGCCAGCGGACATCCTCTGGTGTCAGCTGCCGGAAAGCCTCGGCATGGGCCTCCGCATCCTCGGGCCGGATGGGCCGGATCAGTAACTCGCGGCCGTCGCGCGCCTTCCAGCCATGCATCAGCTCTGCCGGGTAAGGTGGGATGGCGAGGACGCCCAACACCCCCGGCGGCCGCAGACGGACGGAGACATCGAGCGCCACCACCTCCGCCCCACGCGCCAGTAACGGGTTGATGATCAGATCCTCGATTTCCGGGAAATCCACGGCAATCTGTGAAAGGCGCACCAGAGCGTCCACCACCCTGTCGAACTCGACCGGCGCCAGATCCCGGAAGCCCTCAAGCAGCCGGGCCCCTCGCGTACGGCGGATCTGGGCAAGCGCCAGGGTGCGGTTCAGAGGGGGCAGATCGAAGGCGACATCGGGCTCGAAATCCGAGGTAGTGCCGCCGCGCCCGTAGCCGATCCAGGGCCCGAACATCGGATCATCCCCCAGGCGCAGGCGCAGCTCATGGGCCTTGGGCCAGCCGAGCCCCGCCTGCCGCTGCACCAGGAAGCCGTCGATCCGCGCCGAAGGGCGCTCCCGCTTCACCCTTGCCAGCATGGCGGAGGCCGCGTGCCGCACCGCCTCCCCATCTTCCAACCCCAGCACCACGCCCCCCACCTCGGTCTTGCGGGGCAGATCGGGGCTGGAAAGCTTTAGCACCACGGGAAAGCCCAGGCGCTCGGCCGCCTGGGTGGCAGCTTCGACATCGGGCACCGTCTCGCCACGCACCACGGCCTGGCCGTAGGCTGACACGATGGCCAAGCCCTCCTGCTCGCTCAGGGACATGCGGCCTTCAAGGCGGGCCGTCTGCAAGATGCGGTGCACCGCCAACCGGTCCGGCGTGAGCCGCAGCACGTCCCTTGGCGGGAGCTCTGCCGCGGCAGCACGGTTACGGTGGTCCAGCGCCAGATGCAGCGCGCCTTTGACGGCAACCTCTGGGGAGGCAAACACGGCGATGCCCGCCTGCCCCAGCTGCCGCCGCGCCGCCTCCGCGCTGCCCTGGCCCAGCCAGCCCAGCAGCACGGGCGCGCCCCGCGTTGCGCGTGCGGCCGCCATCAGGGCCGCAGCCGCGACCTCGCCCTCCCCGGAAGACGGCGCATGCAGGGCAACCACCGCATCCACCTGTGGAATCGCCGCCAGCAGCGCCGCCGCCTCCGCCAGCCGGTGGCTTTCCCCGGGGGGCAGCAGCAAGGGGTTGCTGATTGTCGCCCCAGGCAATGCCATGGCAAGCGTCTCTGCTTCCGCATCGCTCCACCCGGCGAGGCGGCCGCCTCCGCGAATCAGCGCATCCGCCGCCAGCAGGGCTGGTCCCTGCCCGTTGGCAACAATGGCGATGCGGTCCCCCGCCATCGCATCGGCTCCGGTTCGCCGTGCCGGACGCGCGCGCGCGAGGGTTTCCGCCGTGGCAAGCAGATCCTCATAGCTTTCCACCCGCAGCACGCCGGCGCGGCGCAAGGCCGCTTCCATCACCGCATCGGTGGTGCCGGAGGCATCGCCCTGCCGCCCGCCCGGCCTGAGCGCCACCACCGGACGCGTGCGCGCCGTGGCTCGGGCAGCCGAGATGAACATGCGCCGATTCTTGATGCGTCGAATGTCCAGCAGCACGGCACCGGCGGCCGAATCCCGCGCCAGCCAGTCGAGCGCCAAGGCAAAGCCCAGCCCCTGATTCGTTCCGATGCCGATGATATGGCTGAAGCCCAGGCCCTCGCCCGCCGCCCAGTCGATGATGGCACGCGCCATCGCCGCGGACTGGCACAGAAGCGCCAGCCTGCCCGGCTTCGGGTGCATGTGAGAAAGGCTGGCATTCAGGCCGAAGGCCGGCAGGCACAGGCCGAAGCTGTGGGCGCCCAAGGCCTGCACGCCAGTCCGTGCGCAAATGGAAGCAAGATCCGGCGCGGCCACCGGCACGACAGCGGCGAAGCAGCCACGCTCCGCCAGAGCCTGCATCGCCGGCTCCAACGCCTCCGCCGGCAGGCATAGCACCGCGAGATCGGGCACCTCTGACAGTGTTGCGATACTGCCGGCCTCAGTCAGGCCCGCCGCCGGCATGCCGACGCTGTAGAGAACTCCCTTGAAGCCGCCGCTGGCCAGGTTGGCGGCCAGTACACGCGCCTCCGCGATGTCCGCCTGTGCCACCAGCACAACGCAGCGCGGGCGGAACAGGGCGGTATCACGGAAGCCGCTGGCGGGGCGGGAGAGTTGCAAGGGCAGAGACATGGCATGCCAGGATGCCGCTACCCTGCCCCCGCCCGCAATGAAGCTGTTCGAGAGAGCTTGGCCGCGCTCAGGCGGCGAGGCGGCGCCCCTCCGCCAGCTGGGCAGCCAGGTACTCCGCCAGCGCACCCGGGCCGGAGCGGTTGGTGCCGGCCACGCCCGCGGCTTCCTCAGCCGCCTGATTGTAATTGGTGTTGGTGTTCACATCATAGACCAGCACGCGGCCCTGCGTGTCGCGGATGAACTCGATGCCGGCCACGTCGATACCGGCCTGGGCCACGAAACCTTCCAGCCGCGTACGCAGGAGAGGCTCGATGCCATCGGCCAGGATGGTGAAGCGCGGCGCGGCGGCGGCCTGCGGCACGGGCTGCGCGCCCACCGGGCAGGCCGCATCACCTACAGCGCAGACATCCGCCGGGCACAGCTCGAACCCCGCGGTGGTGTCGACTTCCACCGCATAGACAAAGCGGCCGCCGACGAACTCCGCCCGGGTGATCACGGGACGAGGCGCGCGCACATATTCCTGCAGCAGCCAAATGCCATCCACCGGCGCCTCATCCGCCGGAGCCGAGGCGAAATAATCCGCCAGCGCTTCGACAGACTGGAACAGCCGCACGCCCAGGCCCTTCCCGCCCCGGTTGGGCTTCAGGATCAGCGGGCCAGGGGCAAAATGGCGGCGTGCGGCATCGAGAATCGCGTCGATATCGTCCTGCACAAAGACCGTACGCGGCACGGTGAGCCCGGCGGCTTCCAGCGCCGCATACTGCCGCACCTTGCTGATCTCGAGGTCCAGCGCACGAGGGCCATTGACGACCTTGCGGCCATGGCGCGTGAGCCACGCCAGCACGCCGGCTGTGAGTTCCGCCGAATAACGATGCCCGCGCGTATGAGAGGAAGCGCTCATGCGGTTGTAGTACACGCCCTCTGGCGGCACGGAAGACAGGTCGAAGGTCCCGCGCGACAGGTCCAGCTCACCCCAAGGCAGCCCGATCCGGTCAAATCCCTCGGCCAGAGGCGGCAACCAGGCGGGGTTTTCGTGAATAACATGGACCTTGGACATAGCGTGGCGCCTTTCCTTGCGGAATTCTCTATAAACGCTGATCTCGCGTTATATAGGGCAGAGATTGTCCGCCGGGAAGCGCGAATAAAGAGACATTCAACAGCGATTCTTCGCTAAACACCCAATCGTCCAGACATGAAAAACCCCCGGTGCGGAACACCGGGGGCTCTCCAAGCTTCGGGAAAGAGCCTGAGGCTCAGTCCTTCATCACCACGGCCTGACGGCCACGCTGACCGTCCTTGACCTCCAGGGCGACCTTCTCGCCCTGCTGCACGTCCTGCTTGCCCGCGCGCTGCAGAACGGAGGAATGCAGGAACACGTCCTGCCCACCGTCATCCGGCGTCACGAAGCCGAAGCCACGGACCTGGTCGAACCACTTCACCGTACCGCTGACGGCATAGGTCGGGCCACCTTCGTCGCGGCCGAAGTCACGGCGCGGCGGACGATCGCCGAAAGCGCGCGGAGCACCGAAGCCGCCGCCGCCAAAGCGGTCACCACCACCGCCGAACTCACGGCGGGGCGGACGGTCGCCGAAGTCACGGCGCGGCGGACGATCGCCAAAGCCGCCGCCGCCGAAGCCGCCACCAAAGCCGCCGCCGCCGAACTCACGGCGGGGCGGGCGGTCACCGAAGTCACGGCGCGGCGGACGATCGCCAAAGCCGCCGCCGCCGAAGCGGTCGCCACCGAAGTCACGGCGCGGCGGACGGTCTCCGCCCCCCGGACCCAGCTTGCGCTCATGAATCTTGGTCACCAGTCGGCGGCCCTGGCGGTCCGAGCCGATCTCGCAGACCAACTTGTCGCCAGTCTCAGGCGGTTCGATTCCTGCCTCGGTCAGCGCCGATGCGTGGAAGAACACATCCTGGCCATCTGGCCCCAGCACGAAGCCGAAACCCTTGCGGCCATTGTACCACTTCACCTCGGCCTCAATCGGCCCGGCGCCACCCTGCGAATCGTTGTCCGGAAACACTGCGTTTCGTATCCGTAAAAGTACACGGTCCGACGGGATGCAGGACCGGTATCATCATCCTTGCATCCCGCAGCACCGATTGCCAGTCGAATCGATAAGCTCGTTGCGATTCGTCCCGCATTTCGCGGGCAAAAATCGTGGTGAAATGCCCTCTCCAGCCTCAGCCGGCACCCGCCAGGGCGCGCTTCGCCATGACTTCCACCAGATTGGCGCGATACTCGGCGCTACCATGGATATCGCTGTTCAGCTCTTCCGCGGACTGGCGGATTCCCGACAGCGCGGATGCGGACCAGTTGGCGGAAAGCGCGGCTTCCATCTCCTTCTGCCGGAACACGCAAGGTCCCGCCCCGTTCACGCCCACCCGCACCCCTGCCGGACCCTTGGCGACGAACACGCCAGCCATGGAATAGCGGCTGGCCGGGTTGCGGAGTTTGGCATAGCCGGCCTTCTCCGGAATGGGGAAGGAAATGGCGACGAGCAACTCACCGGGCTCCAGCGCCGTGGTGAACATTCCAAGGAAGAAATCATCGGCCGCGATGCGCCGGCTACTGGTGATAAAAGTGGCGCCCAGCGCAATCGCGGCCGCAGGATAGTCCGCCGCAGGGTCGTTATTGGCCAGGCTGCCGCCCATGGTGCCCCGGTTGCGCACCTGGGTATCGCCCACGGTGGAAGCCATACGGGCCAGGGCGGGGATGAACTGCTTCACCAGCGGATCGGTCGCCACGGCGTAATGCGTGGTCATGGCGCCGATGACGACGGCATCCCCTTCCCGCTTCACGCCGCGCAGCTCGGCAATGCCGCCGAGATCCACCAGTGCGGTGGGCTGGTTCAGCCTGTGCTTCAGCGCAGGGAGCAGTGTCATGCCACCGGAGATCGGCTTCGCATCCGGATCTTCAGAGAGGATCTTCACCGCGTCGGCGATGGTGGTGGGCTTGTGATAGGCGAAATCGTACATGGCCTTCCCCTTACGCCGCCGGCGTCAGCTCGGCCGAGCGGCCGTGCATGACCTCGGCCGCGGCGGAGACCGCCTTCACGATGTTATGGTAGCCGGTGCAGCGGCAGATATTGCCGTCCAGCCCCTCGCGGATCTGATGCTCCGTCAGCCCTTCCGGGTTCTTGTTCACCAGATCGATGGCGCTCATCACCATGCCGGGCGTGCAGAAACCGCATTGCAGGGCGTGGTATTCCCGGAACGCCTCCTGCATCGGGTGAAGTGTTCCATCGGCCGCGGCCAGCCCCTCGATGGTGGTGATCTGCGCCCCTTCCGCCTGCACCGCCAGGAGGGTGCAGGACTTCACGCTCTCGCCGTCCATATGGACCACACAGGCGCCGCACTGGCTGGTGTCGCAGCCGACATGCGTGCCCGTCAGGCGGAGCTTCTCGCGCAGCAGCTCGACGAGCAGTGTGCGCGCCTCGACATCAACCGAATGGGTCTGGCCATTCACGGTCACCGTGACCTGCGGCATCCTTCGTCTCCCCCAAGCAACGGCACCGCGAGCTGCGGCTGCCTTACATTGGCAAGAGTCATCCAAGCCCTGGGTAGTCGTCAAGCGAAGGCAGCAAGACGACACCATGAAAAGGCGGTCACGGATTTTGATATTGCGAGGCGTTCGCAAATACCGCCACAAGAAAAGGGGCCGAAGCCCCTTTTCCGCTGATTACGAGTAGCTCACCGAGTTACGCGCCATCGGGTTCTGATTGGCCGAAAGGTCGTGCAAATGGCACGCAGCCCAATGGCCCTCAGACGTCTGCTGCAGGCGCGGCTCGTCCGTCTTGCAGCGATCGAAGGCGTAGGGGCAGCGCGTGTGGAAGCGGCAGCCCTTCGGCGGCTTGATCGGGCTCGGCACGTCACCCTTCAGGATGATGCGCTCCCGCGCAGCCCCAGGCTCCGGCACCGGCACGGCGGAGAGCAGCGCTTCCGTGTAGGGGTGCTTCGGCGCAGCGAACAGGCTGCGCTTCGGCGCGATCTCGACGATCTTGCCGAGATACATGACCGCCACGCGGTGCGTCATGTGCTCGACGATGGCGAGGTCGTGGCTGATGAACAGCAGCGCCAGGCCGAGCTCGCGCTGCAGGTCCTGCAGCAGATTCACGATCTGCGCCTTCACCGACACGTCGAGAGCCGAGACGGCCTCGTCGCAGATGATCAGCTCCGGCTCACCCGCCAGGGCGCGCGCGATGCAGATACGCTGGCGCTGGCCGCCCGAGAATTCGTGCGGATAGCGGTTCACCGCGTCGCGCGGCAGGCGGACGCGATCCATCAGGCTCGCCAGACGCGCTTCCAGGTCGGCGGAATTCTTCGCCAGACCGTAGTTGCGGATGGGCTCGGCCAGCAGGTCCCTCACCCGCATGCGGGGATTGAGGCTGCTGAACGGGTCCTGGAACACCACGCCGATGCGGCGGCGCACAGGGCGCAGCTTGCCTTCGGTCAGGTCGTCGATCCGCTGGCCGTCCAGCACAACCTGACCGTCCGTCGGGTTGTAGAGGCGCAGCAGCGTCTTGCCGACAGTGGACTTGCCGCAGCCGGACTCACCGACCAGCGACAGCGTCTCACCCTTGTTGATGTGGAAGGACACGCCATCCACGGCATAAACGTAACCGGTCGTACCACCAAAGAAGCCCGCCTTGATCGGGAAGTGCTTCTTCAGATCGTTGACTTCGAGCAGCGGCCGGCTGGCGATAGCCGATGGGTTGGCAGGGGATTGGCCCATCGACATGCTCATGCGGCCACAGCCTCCTTAAGTGCGTAATGGCAGGCAGCCATGTGGCGGGGTGCTTTCTCTTCCAGTGCGGGGGCGATTTCCCGGCAAAGCTCGGTCGCCTGGTTGCAGCGTCCTGCGAAGACGCAGCCCTGAATCTTGTTCTTCAGGCTCGGCACCAGACCGGGAATCTCGGCGAGGCGGGTTTCCTCGCCCTCGAGCGATGAGCCGAGCTTCGGCACCGCGCCCAGCAGGCCCTTGGTGTAGGGATGCTTCGGGTTGTTGAAGAGCTCGTGGACCGGCGCTTCCTCAACCTTGCGGCCGGCATACATGACGATCACCCGCTCCGCGACTTCGGCGACGACGCCGAGGTCATGGGTGATGAGCACGATAGCGGCGCCGACACGGGTCTTCAGGTCGCGCATCAGGTCCAGGATCTGCGCCTGGATGGTCACGTCCAGGGCAGTCGTCGGCTCGTCGGCGATCAACAGCTTCGGGTTGCAGGCCAAAGCGATGGCGATCATCACGCGCTGGCGCATGCCGCCGGAGAGCTGGTGCGGATATTCCTTCACCCGCCGCTCGGGCGCCGGAATACCAACGAGGCGCAGCATCTCCACCGCGCGCTCCTCAGCCTGCTTCTTGTTCAGCCCCTGATGCAGCACCAGGGCCTCGCCGATCTGCTTGCCGATGGAGAGCACCGGGTTCAGCGACGTCATCGGCTCCTGGAAGATCATCGAGATCTCGTTGCCGCGGATCTGCCGCATCTCCTTGTCGGAGAGCTCCAGGAGGTTCCGGCCATTGAAGCGGATCTGGCCGGCGATCTTACCCGGCGGCTCAGGGATGAGCCGCAGGATGGACATGGAGGTGACGGATTTGCCGCAGCCGGACTCACCGACGATGGCGACGGTCTCACCCGCCTCCACCGAGAAGCTGAGCCCATCGACGGCGCGGTTCACGCCGCCGTCGGGGGTACGGAAATGCGTCTGCAGGTTTTCGATTTCGAGCAGAGCCATAGGAATTACACCCGCTTCGCCAGGCGCGGGTCGAGCGAATCCCGCAGGCCATCGCCCAGCAGGTTCACCGCCAGCACGGTGATGGACAGGAAGATGGCGGGGAAGAAGACGATATACGGCTTCACCTGCCAGAGCGCGCGGCCCTCGGCCATGATGTTGCCCCAGGACGGGATGATCGGCGGCGTGCCGGCCCCGATGAAGCTGAGGATGGCTTCGGCGATCATCGCGCTGGCGCAGATATAAGTGGCCTGCACGATCATCGGCGCGAGGGTGTTGGGCAGGATGTGCCGCCAGATGATAACCGGCGTACGCGTGCCGGAGGCGATTGCCGCCTCGACATAGGGCTGCTCACGCAGGGAGAGCACCACGCCGCGCACCAAACGCGCGACACGCGGCACCTCGGCGACGGTGATGGCCAGGATGACGTTGCCGACCGAACCGCGGGTCAGCGCCATCAGCGCGATGGCCAGCAGGATGGACGGAATGGACATCAGACCGTCCATGACGCGCATGATGATGCTGTCCGCCCACCGCACGAAGCCCGACACCAGGCCGATGAACAGGCCGATGACGGAGGAGGCGATGGCCACGCCGAAGCCGACGATCAGCGAGACGCGAGTGCCGTAGATGACGCGGGAGTAAACGTCGCGCCCCAACATGTCCGTGCCGAACCACCAGCGAGCGGAGGGGTCGCGCGTACGCATCGCGGGCGCCAGGGCCGTCGGGTCCTTGGTCCACAGGAAGGGCGCGAAGACGGCCACGGCGATCAGCAGAAGCAGCAGGAAGCCACCGATGGCGATCGTCGGGTGACGCGTGACGTAGCCGATGAAACCCTTCCGTGCCTTACGGACGGGCATGACATCCGGCATGGCGGGCGCCGCGGCGGGAACTCCGCCGGGCGGAAGTGCGGTGGTGCTCAATACCGGATCCTCGGGTCAAAGAGAGTGTAGCTCAGGTCGATCAGCAGATTGACCAGCACGTAAACAAAGCTGAACAGCAGGATGACGCCCTGAATGACCGGGTAGTCACGACGCAGGATCGCGTCGACGGTCAGACGGCCGAGGCCCGGAATGGCGAACACGCTTTCCGTCACCACCGCGCCGCCGATGAGGCCGGCGAGGCCGATACCGATGATGGTGACGATGGGCACCGCCGCGTTCTTCAGCGCGTGCAGGAACAGGATGGTGGTTTGCCCGGCGCCCTTGGCGCGCGCGGTACGGATGTAGTCCTGCTGCAGAATTTCCATCATCGTCGCGCGGGTAATGCGGGCGATCAGCGCGATGTACACGCCGCCCAGCGCCACGGATGGCAGTATCAGATTCTGGAACCAAGGCCAGATGCCATTCTCGATCGGCGTGTAGCCCTGCACCGGCAGCCAATCCAGCTCCAGCGCGAAGAAGTAAGCCAGCAGGTAGCCAACGACGAAGACGGGCACGGAGAAGCCCAGCACGGCGAAGCCCATCACCATACGGTCGATCAGCGAACCGGACTTCCAGGCCGCGATCACGCCCATCGGAACGGCGATGCTGACGGCGAGCACCAGCGTGACGACCATCAGCGAGAGCGTGGGCTCGATGCGCTGCGCGATCATCCGCGTAACAGGCAGGTTGGTGAAGATGGACAGGCCGAGGTCGCCCTGGATGATCCGGAACACCCATTCCCCGAATCGCACGAGGAATGGACGGTCCAGGCCGAGGCTGGCGCGAATCCGCTCCACATCGGCAGGCGTGGCCTGGTCACCGGCAATCACCGCCGCAGGATCGCCCGGAGCGATGTAGAGCAAGCTGAAAACAAACAATGCAACGATCGCCATGACAGGGATCGTCGCCAGGATACGTCTGACGATGTAGGCGAACATGTGGTTCCGATCAGGTTTTAGAGACACCCCAGAAGAATGGCGCAGGCGCCTTCACGACGCCGGCAATATTCTTACGCCAAGCCTGGTACGACAAGAAGAATCCTGTCGGCGCGTAAAGACCGAAGTCCACTGCCAACGCATTCATTTTGTCAACCGCAGCTTTCTCTCCGGCGAGGTCGGAGGCCGCGAACCATTCGTCTCTCGCAGCCTCGATCGCTGGACTATCCGGCCAGCCGAACCAGGCATTCTCGCCATTGGCGCGCATCGCCGTGTAGGGAGCGGGGTTCACGCAATCCGCGCCGGCGTGCCAGGTATGGAAAATATGCCAGCCGCCCTGCTCGGGCGGGGTCTTCAAGGCGCGGCGGGAGCCGACGGTGCCCCAGTCGGTCGCCACGAAATCGACGTTCATGCCAAGCCGCTTCAGCAGATCGGCGCTGACGTCGCCGAAGGATTTCGTGATGGACTGGTCCTGCGCGACGACCAGCGTGATCGGCCGGCCGTCGTAACCGGCCTCCTGCAACAGCTTCTTCGCGGCGGCGATGTTGCGCTCGCCCTTCATGATGTCGCCGCCCGCCTCGGTGTAGAGCGGCGTGTTCGGCGTGAAGAAGCCGCCCATCACCTTCCACAGGCTCTCGTCGTCCCCAACCAGGGCGCGCATGTAGTCTTCCTGGCTCAGCGCCATCAGGATAGCGCGGCGGGCGCGCGGGTCGTTGAAGGGCGCGTGCAGGTGGTTCATGCGGAAGGAGCCGACATTGCCGAGCGGATCGGCGATATCCACCTCAATGTTCCGGTTGCGCTTCAGCACCGGCACGAGGTCGGTGATGGGATTTTCCCACCAGTCCACCTCGCCATTCTGCAACGCCGCCGCCGCGGTGGCCGGGTCGGGCATCACCATCCATTCCACGCGGTCCACCAGCACCTTCTTGGCGCCGGAAAGCCAGTTCGGCTTCTCCTCGCGGGATACGTAGTCCTCGAATTTGGCGAAGACAGCCTTCGCGCCCGGCACCCATTCGTCCCGCACGAAGCGGAAGGGGCCAGAGCCGACATATTCCGTGATCTGCTGGAACGGATCGGTCCTGGCGATGCGCTCCGGCATGACGAATGCGCAGGGCGCGTTATTCTTGCCCAACGCGTACAGCATTTTCGGATAGGGCTTCTTCAGCGACCAGCGGAAGGTGGTGTCGTTCACCGCCACCAGCTCGTTCTGGATCGCGCGGATCATCTGCCCCATCGGGTCGCGCACCGCCCAGCGGTTGAGGCTGGCGATCACGTCCTTGGACAGCACGGGCGAGCCGTCATGGAATTTCAGCCCCGGGCGGAGCTTGAAGGTCCAGGTCAGGCCATCAGCCGAGACTTCCTCGGATTCCACCATCTGGCGATGAGCGACGAACTGATCGTCGATGCCATACAGCGTGTCCCACACCAGCAGGGATGCGTTGCGCACCACATACTGTGTGCCCCAGATCGGGTCGAAATTGGCCAGGTTGGCCTGGGGGACAAAGCGCAGCGTCCGCGCCGCGGCACCCTGTGCCAGGGCCGGCGCTGCGATGCCGCCGGTAGCCGAGAAGGCGGCGGCAACCGCCGCCCCCTTCAGGAAAGACCTTCGTTCCATACGGAATCACCCTGCTTTCTTACCGGCCGCGTCTTTGGCGGTCCGGGGCCCGGCTTGGTGCCCGGCCTTGTTTCCTCCCTTGCATGCAGCGTGCCAACCAAGGCGGGGCTGGAAGTTCAGTAGTGAACCTCCGCCCTGCCCGCGCCTCTGCTCACGAAAACGGCAGAGTTGGCGTTTAGGCGCGTTTCACATTCCAAAACAGTGGCAGGCCCTTCAGCACGCCCGTCAGGTCCCGCCGGTATGCCGTCGCCTGGAAATACTGGCCAACCGGAAGATAAGGCACGTCCTGGAAGGCCTGAAGCTGAATCTCACGGCCCACGGCCTTCTGCGCGGCAGCGTCCGGCGCATCGAACCAGGCATTGCGCAGCTCTTCCAGCTTCGGCGCGGTCGGCCAGCCGAACCAGGCCGCCTGACCATGGCCACGCAGCGCCTGCTGGACGCCGGGGTTGAACATATCCAGCCCCGCCCAGAAGGTGAAGAACATGCTCCAGCCGCCCTTCTCCGCCGGCTCTTTGCTGGCCCGGCGCTGGACGACGGTACCCCAGTCGGTGGAGACGAACTCCACGTTCATCCCGCATTTCGTCAGCATGTCGTTGCCAACCTGTGCGAGGGCGTTCAACGAGGGGAAGTCCGAGGCAGCGATGAGCACCACCTTCTCCCCCTTGTACCCGGCAGCGGCCAGGTCCCGCTTCACCTTGTCATAGTCGCGCGGGCTGGTCAGGGCCTCCATGCCGGCGTCGCTGGCCAGCGGGGTTTCTGGCGGGAAGAAGCCGACATTGTCGCGCCACAGGCTGCGATCGGTGCCGATCACCGCCGTCATGTAGTCTTCCTGGCTTACCGCGCCGAGCAGGGCGCGGCGGATCGCCGGGTTGTTGAAGGGCGGGTGCAGGTGGTTGAAGCGCGCCATGCCGCAGAGCCCGGTGGGGTCCGGGATCTCCAGCACGATATCACGGGAGCGGCGCAGCACGGCCTGCAGGTCGCCCGTCGGCTGCTCCCACCAATCCATCTCGCCATTCTGCAGCGAGGCGGCGGCCGTGGCCGCATCGGGAATGACGTGCCATTCCACGCGGTCGAAATGGACATGCTTGGGCCCGGCCGTCCAGCTCGGCGTGCCATTGGCGCGCGGCACATAATCGGCGAATTTCTCATAGACCACGCGGCTGCCCGGTACGCGCTCATCCGCCTTGAAGCGGAAGGGCCCGGAGCCGATCACTTCCCGCACCGGCGTTCCAGGGTCGGTCTTGGCCAGGCGCTCCGGCATGATGAAGCAGACCGGCGTGGCAGGCTTGGCCAGAGCCTCGAACAACAGGGGGAAAGGCTTCTTCAGCCGGAAGACAATGGTCTTGTCATCGGGTGCCGACAGCTCGTCGGTCTGGGAGAACAATACCTGGCCCAGAGCATCCCGCGCGCCCCAGCGGCGGATGGAGGCCACGGCGTCCCGCGCCCGCACCGGCTCGCCGTCATGAAACTTCAGCCCCTCGCGCAACGTCATTGTCACGCGCTTGCCGTCGTCCTCGATGGTATGGCCTTCCACCATCTGCGGCTGCGGCTTGTAGTTCTCGTCGAAGCCGTAGAGCGTGTCCCACACCATATAGGCGTGGTTGCGGCTGACATAGGCGGTAGTGACGATGGGGTCGACCACCGCCAGGTCCGCCTGGGCGATGAACTTCAGCACGCGGGCGTTTCCGCGCTGGGCGAGAGCGAAACGCGGCAGACCGGTGGCCATGGCAGCACCAGCGGCGCCGCCCATGAACTGGCGTCTCAACATTCTCACGGTTCTCCCGGTTAGGCCTTCCTGTGGTGCGAAGGGAAGCCGAGGCATGCCTCGCGCGCAAGGGGCGATCTTCGATTGAAGTCCCTTGGCAGCGAACAGGCCCATGCCTATGGGAGAACATGCTTCCTCTCCTGCCCCGGCTGAACCCCGCCCATGCCGCCCTGATCGGCGAAATGCTGCGGTTCGGCGTGGTCGGGACCTTGGGTTTCGTGGTCGATACGGCCACGCTGTACGCCGCCATGGCGGCCGGGGCCGGCCTCTATCTGGGCCGGGTACTTTCTTATGTTACGGCGGCCTCGGCCAACTGGGCCCTGAACCGGGCATGGACCTTTCGCCAGGCGGAGCGGAGCAGCCGGCGGAAGCAGTGGGCGATGTTCCTGCTGGTCAATCTGGTCGGCTTCGCAACCAATTACGGAACTTACACGGCGCTGGTCAGCTCCTGGCCCCTGGCGGCCGCTCACCCCGTCATTGGTGTAGCGGCAGGATCTCTCGCCGGCATGGCAGGAAACTTTTTGCTCAGTCGGCGCTTTGTCTTCCGCCCGGCAGCGACGGAAAACCCCTGAACGTGTTCTTAACAGTATCCGGTCAGTACGATGACAGTTGCCGGACAGTTCTTGTAATGTTTTCCGACAAGCTTGTTTCTGCGGGCCATTCGGTTCATTGCTGCGCCGCGCCATAGAAAATTTACAGCTCAGTCAGCAAGCTAGCAGTATCCTTCGGAGCACAACCTTGAGTCGATGGAGCCTTAACTTGATGTCAGCCCCTTCCATCCACATTCGGCACCACCGCCTGGCTGGCGGCAAGAGCCGGCAGGGCTGACGGATGTTCTTCGCTCCACGCGCCCCTGGCGCTAACCGCGCCCCCATTACGCCGCTGTCCCAGGCGATCGGGGCGTGCCGCAAGGAATTCCTGGCCGTCGGCCTGTTCAGCGGCGTCGTGAACCTGCTGCAGCTGACCGTCTCCATCTACATGATGCAGGTGTTCGACCGGGTGCTGGCTACCCGCAGCCTGGACACCCTGGCCTTCCTCACCATCATCGCCATGGCCGCCATTCTGCTGCTGGCGATGCTGGAGGCCGTGCGCGGCCAGGTCATGCAGCGTGCCGCCGCCTGGATCGAGGCGCGCGTGGCGCCGGAAGGCTTCGAGCGCGCGCTGGAAGCCCAGCTCCGCGGCCGCCCCTACCGCATGGAGGCGCTGCGGGACCTCGCCGTCTGCCGCTCCTGGCTGGGCTCGCCCGGCGCCCTCGCCGTCTATGACGTGCCATGGGTCCCCATCTATCTCGGCGCCATCTTCGTCCTGCACCCGACCATGGGCTGGATCGCCCTGGCCGGTGCCGTTCTGCTCTTCGCCCTGACGCTGCTGAACGAGTTCTCGACCTCCTCCCTGCTGAAGGAGGCCAACACGGCCGCCATGAGCAGCCAGCGCCGGGCCGACGCCATGGGCCGCAACGCCGAGGTCATCGACAGCATGGGCATGGCCCCCGCCGTGATGCAGCATTGGCGCCTGGGCGTGGATAAGGTGACCGGCCCGCAGCAGAAGGCCGCCGACCGCGCGGCGCTGCTGCTCTCGGCCACGAAGTTCTTCCGGCTTGCCGTGCAGCTCGCCGTGCTCGGCACGGGTGCCTATCTGGTGCTGCAGCAGGAGATCACCTCGGGCGCCTCCATCGCCGGCTCGATCATCATGGGCCGCGCCCTGGCTCCGGTGGAGCAGCTCATTGGTGGCTGGAAAGGGCTGGTGCAGTCCCGGCAGGCGCTGAAGCGTCTGACCGCCTTCCTCGCCATGCCCCGCATCCGCCCCCCTGGCATGCCCATGCCCGAGCCCAAGGGCGCCGTGGCCTCCGAGCGCGTCTCCTACGGCATTCCCGGCCAGCCGATGCCGATCATCAAGGGTGTCTCTTTCAATCTGGAACCGGGCGAGAGCCTGGCCATCATCGGCCCCTCCGCCGCTGGCAAGACCACGCTGATCCGCCTGTTGATCGGCACGCTGGCACCCACCGCCGGCAATGTCCGGCTGGATGGCGTGGACGTCTACACCTGGAGGCGCGACGATTTCGGCCGCCATGTCGGCTACATGCCGCAGGATGTGGAGCTGTTCGACGGCACCGTCTTCCAGAACATCGCCCGCATGGGTGAGGCCGCGCCGGAGGATGTCTTCGCTGCCGCCCGCCTGGCGGGCTGCCATGAGATGATCCTGCGGCTGCCGCAGGGCTACGACACCGAAATCGGCGATGGTGGCCAGCATCTCTCCGGTGGCCAGCGGCAAATGGTGGGCCTTGCCCGCGCCATGTTCGGCTCGCCGAAATTCGTGGTCCTCGACGAGCCGAACTCCAATCTGGACGGCGATGCCGAGGCAGCGCTGGGCACTGCGTTGGAAGCACTGAAGGCCAAGGGCACGACGGTCATTCTCGTCTCCCACCGCCCAGCCCTGGTGCAGGGCGTGGACAAGGTGCTGCTGCTGCGTGAAGGCGCGGTGGAAGCCTTCGGCCCGCGTACCGAGGTGCTGAAGCGCCTGATGCAGAAGCAGCGCCCGGCCGCCGTGCCCGACGCCACTCCTCAGACCCGCCTTTCTCCGGGAGGTGCCGCATGAGCATCACCACCACCCCCGCCGGCGGCCCGCTCGCTGAGCCGCGCAAGCCGGCCCTTCCGCCGCTCTCGCCCGGACTGATGGATTCGCCGCGGCCCCGTACGCGTGGCCCGCTGCTGTTCGGCTCCATCGCCATCCTGGTGTTCTTCGGCGGCTTTACCGCCTGGTCCACCATGGCCCCGCTGGCCGAGGCCGCCATCGCCCCGGGCCAGATCCGCAGCGAGGGCAGCCGCCGCACCATCCAGCATCTGGAAGGCGGCATCGTGGCCGAGATCCTCGCCCACGACGGCGACACAGTGAAGGCCGGCCAGGTACTGATGCGCCTGGACGATGCCCAGTCGGCCGCCAGCCTTGAGACCCTGCGCAGCCAGCGCTGGGCGCTGATTGCCCAGGATGCACGCCTGCGGGCGGAACATGACGGGTTGACGGAGATCGCCTTCCCCGCCGACCTGCTGGCCACAACCGACCCTCGCGCGCTGGAGGCCGTCACCGGCCAGCGCACGCTGTTCGCGGCGCGGCAGGCCAGCCTTGTGAGCCAGATACAGGTGCTCGACGCACGCGTGGCTCAGCATGAGGCGACCGCTGCCTCCGCCCACGGTCAGATCGCCAGCCAGCGTCGCCAGCTTGAGCTGATCCGGCGGGAGGAGCAGGACGTCCGCACCCTGGTCTCCCAGGGCCTGGAGCGTATGCCCCGCCTGCTGGCACTGCAGCGGAATGTCGCCTCTCTGGAAGGCAATATGGAGGACCTGCGTGGCCAGGTGGAACGCGCCGAAGCCTCGGCCGCTGAAGCCCGCAGCCAGATCCGCCAGACCCGCGACCAGCGCCTGGCCGATGTCTCCACCGAGCAGCGCGACGTCCGCGTGCGGCTGAACGAGGCGGAGGAGAAGCTCCGTGCCGCGCAGGATGCCGCCCAACGCCGCGAAATCACGGCGCCGGAGGACGGCACTATCATGGCCAGCAAGTTCTTCAATCTGGGAGCCGTAGTGCGCCCCGGCGAGCCGGTGATGGAACTGGTGCCCGCGCATGACCGGCTGGTGGCCGAGGTGGAGCTTTCGCCCAGCGATATCGATGTGGTGTATCCCGGGCTGCGGGCCGAGGTTCGCCTGCCGGCCTTCAAGCAGCGCCTGGTGCCGTTCCTGCATGGTCACGTGACCTACGTCGCCAGCGACGTCACGACCGATGAGCGGACGCGTGCCAGCCACTACCGTGTACAGGTGGTGGTGGATGAGGAGCAGCTCGCGCGGCTGGAGAATGTAGAGCTGCGGGCCGGTATGCCCGTGGAAGCGCAGATCCAGACGGGCAGCCGCAGTTTCTTCCGCTATATAGTCCAGCCGGTGCTAGACAGCTTCCATCGCGCTTTCCGCGAACAGTGACAGATGTAGGGGACGCCTTAATGTCGGATAAGCAAACTCTCTTCGCAGACGGAATTCTGGAAGCGAGTGTCAATTTTGGCGTCGCCCGCATCACCCTGGCGCAGACGGGGCCGGATGGTAAGCCCGTCCCCAGCGGCCAGCTGCTGCTGCCGGTCGTGCAGCTTCCCGGCTTCACCAATGGCCTGTTGACCCTGCTGAAGCAGATCGAGGCCAAGGTGAAGCAGGCGCAGACCAGTGGCGACGGAGCTCCCCGAGGCGACATGCCGGATGCCTTCCGCTTCTCCGGTAGCGGAGACTGATACCGCCGCCGGGCAGTCTGGGCGCTTGGCGCCCCTGCCCGGCCCGCGGCTCTCTTACTCAGGTCTGCTTCGGCAGATTCTCAAGATAGGCGCCGTAGCCGCTGTTCCGCAGCGGCGCCGCCAGGGCCAGCAGCTGGGCCTCGTCGATGAAGCCCATCCGCCAGGCGACTTCCTCGACAGCGGCAATCTTCTGGCCCGTCCGCTTCTCAATGGCGCGGACGAATTCTCCGGCCTCCAGCAGGCTGTCATGCGTGCCGGTATCCAGCCAGGCGAAGCCCCGGCCCAGTTGCAGCACGCTTAGCGCTCCCTCCGTCAGGTAGCGCTGGTTCAGGTCAGTGATCTCCAGCTCTCCGCGTGCGGAGGGCTCCAACGTGCCGGCCAGGGATGCCGCACGGCCGTCGTAGAAATAGAGCCCTGTCACCGCCCAGTCGGAACGCGGCGCCTTCGGCTTCTCTTCCAGGCTCAGGGCGCGGTTCGCGGCATCGAACTCCACCACGCCGTAGCGGTGCGGGTCCGCAACGCGATAGGCGAAGACCACGGCACCGGCCTCACCCTTCTTCAGCGTCTCATGCGCTATGGCAAGATGACGGTCCAAGTCATTGCCATAGAACATATTATCGCCGAGAATCAGTGCTGCGGGGCTACCATCCAGAAACTCTTCCGCCAGAGTCAGCGCCTGGGCGATGCCGCGCGGCTTGTCCTGCTCCGCATAGGTGAAGGAAAGGCCCCATTGCTTGCCATCCCCCAACAGGCGCTGGAACAGCGGCAGGTCATGGGGGGTGGAAATCACCATGATCTCCCGGATTCCTGCCAGCATCAGCACCGAGAGCGGGTAGTAGACCATGGGCTTGTCATAGACAGGCAATAGCTGCTTGGAGACCGCCAGGGTCGCCGGATGCAGACGAGTACCGGCACCGCCGGCCAGCAAGATACCCTTCACGCGCATCATCTCCCTTGCGGCCCCGCGAGTCCCGGCGCGCCGCATGCCTGCTGTCGATACGGCAAAGCAGCAGGCGAGGCGAGTTGTCCTTGTGCCCGAAGCGCGGCCATGATGGGCGCATGCGCTTCACCACCAGCCTGCTGGCCTCCGCCTTCGCCTTCGCCACTCTTGTCGCCTTCGCCGCACCCCAGGCAAAGGCCGCTGGCCCGGCCGATCGCTGGGCCGCTGCCAGCCGACCGACCACTGAGGCACCCAGAGTGATAGGCGCTCATGGGCTGGGCTGTATCGCCGGCGCGGTGGCCCTGCCGGCGGATGGCCCGGGCTGGCAGGTGGTTCGCCTCTCGCGCAACCGCTTCTGGGGCCACCCGGCGTTGGTCGAGACCCTGCAAAATCTCGCTGCTGCCTCCACCCGCGCCGGGCTGCCGCCCATCTGGATCGGCGATCTCGGCCAGCCGCGCGGCGGGCCGATGCCCTGGGGCCATTCCAGCCACCAGATCGGGCTGGACGCGGATGTCTGGCTGGATGTTTCCCGCCGCCCACCCCTTACAGCGACGACACGCGAACGGATCGAGGTACCGTCCCTCGTTCGCGGCGATGGCATGGCGGTAAACCACGCGGTGTTCACCGAGGGCCATGCGACCCTGATCCGGCTCGCCGCGCAACAACCGGGCGTGGACCGCATCTTCGTCAACCCGGCCATCAAACGCGCTCTGTGCGAGGCCCATGCCGGCGAATCCTGGCTGCGGCGCATCCGCCCCTGGCGTGGCCATGATTCCCACATGCATATCCGGCTGCGCTGCCCGGCGGGGCAGCCGGAGTGCCGGGACCAGGCGCCCATTCCCGCAGGCGATGGTTGCGATGCCAGCCTGGACTGGTGGTTCAGCGAAGAGGCCCGCCGCCCACCAAAGCCGTCACCGCCGGGGCCGCCGCCGCGCCTTCCCGCCGCCTGCGCCGGTATCCTTGCCGCGCCCTAGGATCAGCCTCGCAGGCGCATGGCGAGGAGCGGGTCGTCGGTCGCCACGGCGTCCAGCTCCAGGCCGAGGGCCTTCTCCAGGCTATCGGCGTGGTTTGCTCCCCAGGTCGCCAGTTTCAGGCCGTGGCCGCGCAGTTGGGCGCTGATTTCAGCGTCCAGACCGCCAATCTCCGTCTCTACCATACCGAACCCATAGACGCGCGCGACGGCGGCCACGCCTTCCACCCCGATACGGTTCAGCATCTGGGCCTCGAACAGCCAGATCACGCCAGCCAGCCCGCCGGCCTGCTGCGCCGCGGCAGCGATGGTGGCGTCGAATGCGATGATGCGGCAGCGCTCGCGGATGCCCGCTTCATCCAGTACGGCCAGCGTACGCTCCAGCAGCCCGGGATAGGGCTGCCCCGAGGCATCGCTCTTGATCTCTACCTGCAACTGCATGGAACGGCCGGCGAAAAGCGCCGCGACCTCGGCGAGGCTCGGCACATGCCCTCCCCGCCCGCCCCGCAGCCTGATGCGGGAAAGTTCCTCTGCGGTGCAGCCCGCAACGGGGCCGCGCCGATCCGTGGTGCGGTTCAGCAGCGCGTCGTGAATGACGACGGGCACCCCGTCCGCCGAGAGATGCACGTCGCATTCGGCCTGCTCGATCGGCAGGGCAAGCGTCGCTTCAAATGCCTCCAGGCTGTTTTCAGGCCAGAGGAAGGTGCCACCACGGTGGCTGACGATGTCGGTGCGCTTGGGCATGGCCGCTGCGTGCCCGAAGCTTGATCTCCGCGCAATGCCTTACCGTTTCGGGCAAGTTGCGCAGTTGGTTCTGCCTTACGGCTCATGTAACCTTAAGCGGGAACATGAAGCGCCGCCCCGGCGAGAGGAGAGCGATGTCCGCCAGTCTTCCGGAGCGACTCCGTCGTCACTGTCGCCAGCTGCTTGGCACCGCGCTCCTCGCCGTCACCTGCCTGTCGCAGCCGCTTCAGGCGCAGGAGCCGCTCCGGCTGAAGATCGTCGGCGGCCTGGCCGACGTTTCCCAGTACGTGCGTTATGAGGAGCCCTTCTGGCGTGAGCGCGTCTCCGCCCTTACCCAGGGCCGCGTCGTGGGCGAGATCGCGCCCTTCGACCGCGCCGGCTTCCGGGCGGAGGAGATGCTGCAGCTGATGCGCCTCGGCGTCGTGCCTTTCGGTACCGCGCTGCTTGCCATCGTCTCGTCCGAGGAGCCCGAGTTCAACGCGGTGGACCTTCCTGCGCTGAATCCTGATTTCGCGAGCCTGCGGCAGACGGTGCGGCTCTACCGCCCCCATCTGCGGGAATTGCTGCTTGAGCGATACGGAATCGAGCTTCTGGCGGTTTATACTTATCCGGCGCAGGTCACCTGGTGCCGCCGCCCCTTTAACGGCCTTGCCGATCTTGCCGGGCGCCGCATCCGCGCCTCCTCGGTCGGGCAGGCGGAGATATTCGAGGCGCTCGGCGCGACGCCCGTGGTCATCCCCTTCGCGGGCATGGTGCAGGCCATGAAGGCCGGGGTGGTGGAGTGCGCGGTGACGGGCACGCTCTCCGGCAATGCCATCGGCTTGCAGGAGGTCAGCACGCATATCCACAGCATGGCGCTGACCTGGGGTGTCTCCGTCTTTGGCGCCAACCGCGAGGCCTGGCGCTCCCTGCCGGAGGACATCCGCGCCACCATCCGAAAGGGGCTGGAAGAGCTGGAGGAGACGATCTGGGACAGCGCGGCGCGCGAGACGGTGGAAGGCTTCGACTGCGCCGCCAGCCGCCCCGGATGCTCCACCGGGCCGCGCGGCAATCTGAGCGTGGTTCCCGTCACGCCGGCGGATGACGCCCGGCGCCGCAGCCTGCTGGTGCAGACGGTCCTGCCGCGCTGGGTGGACCGCTGCGGCCCGGATTGCGCGGAGGCATGGAACCGCTATCTGGGCCCTGCCCTCGGCATTCCCGCCTATGCGCATTGAAAAACCCCAGGCGAGGCGCCTGCGCTTCGCCGTCATCGCCGCGGCGGCGATGTTGCTGCTGGCGCAATGGGTCACCACCGGGCAACTCGTCGGGCGCGCGCGAGAGGCAGCGCTGTCGGCGGCATCCGATACGGTGCAGCGCATCGCACGGGCGGTCGAGGCCTCGCTGAACCGCAGCTTCGTCTCCGTGGACGCGACCCTGGCGGGGCTGCCGGCCATCCTCTCGCCGCTCACGACGAACGGGCAGCTGGACACGGGGCTGGTGAACCGTGTGCTGCGGGAACTGAACAACCAGAATTTCGTGCTGCGGGATATTCTGCTGGTGGGGCGGGACGGCGTGCCTCTCGCCACGGGCCTGTCGGTCTCCCGCCGCCGTCCCCTGCCCGAAACGCTCACCAATTCATTCTATGAAGGCCGGCGCGCTGGTGCGGTGCTCATTGGCGGGCCCTACCGCAATCCGGCCACGGGGGAATGGGCGCTGTTTCTTGCCCGCCGCGTCGTGTTGCCGGAGCTGGGGCCGCTTATGGCCGTGGCCGAAATTCCGGTGCCGGTGATCGGCACTCTGCTGTCGGTCTCGGGCGAAGGCGCCGGGCTGAACATCACGCTGGAGCGGGACGACGGCGTCCTGATGGCCAGCGTGCCGCATGATGAGACGATGATCGGCCACCAGCTGCTGCCGCCGGCTGCGGAGCAGCTTTCGGCGCCAGGCGGGCCGCCGGCCTTCACGACCGTCAGCCGCTTCGACCAGTCGCAGATCATCGCCACCGTACGGCCGACGCTCTACCCCTCGCTCTCGCTGCTCGCCAGCATGCGCATGGAATCCGCGCTCGCCGGCTGGGAGAAGGAGCGCACCCGCGCCTATCTCGTCTCTGCCGGATTCGCCGCGCTGGTGCTGGTCATCGCCGCCACGCTGATCGTCGCGCTACGGCAGCGGGAGAAGGTGGAGGTCGAGCGCAACCGCTGGCGCGCCATGCTGGAGAACGCCATCGATTCCATGACCGATGGCTTCGTCATGTGGGATGCCGAGGACAGGCTCGTCGCCTGCAACGCCCGCTACAAGGATTTCTACCGGGTCAGTGCGCCCTTCATCAAACCCGGAGCGCATTTCGAAGACATCATGCGGGAGGGCTTCAAGCGCGGCCAGTACCCGCAGGCCGGTGACGATCTGGAAGCCTTTCTCGCCGAGATGCGGCTCTGGCATCGGGGCAACAACCCCCCGATGGAGCGGCTGCTGCCCGATGGCCGCTGGGTCCTGGTGACGGAGCGGGCGACACCCGGCGGCGGCACCGTCGGTATCCGGACCGACATCACCGAGATCCGCCGCACCATCGAGGATCTCGCCGCCGCGCGTGATGCGGCCGCCGCGGCGGGTGAGGCCAAGAGCCAGTTCCTGGCGCGGATGAGCCACGAGCTCCGCACGCCGTTGAACAGCATTCTGGGCTTCGCCCAGGTGCTGCTGAACGACCCGCGCGTGATGAGCGACCAGCAGGAACAGCTGCAGACCCTCTACGACGCCGCGCGGCATCTGCTGGACCTGGTGAACGGACTGCTCGACCTGTCCAAGATCGCCGCCGGGCGTCTGGAGATGCGCCCCGCCCCCACCGAGCTGCGCCCTCTGCTGGAGCGCTGCGCCACGCTGATGGGGCCGGAGGTGGTGCGCAAGAAGCTGCGCTTCCACCTGGACATTCACCCCGATGTCCCGGCTGCCATCATGGCCGATACCATGCGGCTGCGGCAGCTGCTGTTGAACCTGCTCTCCAATGCCGTGAAGTTCACGCCGGCCGAGGGCGATGTCTGGCTTCACGTCCGCCCTGGCGCCCTGGGCAAAGGGCTGCGCATCGAAGTGCAGGACAGTGGCCCCGGCGTGCCGGAGAACGAACGGCACCTCCTGTTCCAGGACTTCATGCAGCTCTCCACGCCGGCGGCGAATGGCGGCGAAGCGCCGGCCGGCACCGGCCTTGGCCTCGCCATCGTGTCCCAGCTCGTCGGATTGATGGGCGGCTCCATCGGCTATGAGAGCCCGACACAGGGCGGCGCCCTGTTCTGGGTGGAGCTTCCCCTGCCCGCCGCCGAATTGCCCCGCCCCTCCTTGCCGCCGCCACCTTCCGACAGCCCTCCGGCTCTCGCCGCGCCCACGAAGGAGACGCGCAAGCGGGTGCTGGTGGCCGATGACGTGGCGGCCAACCGGCTCGTGGCCCGCGCCATGCTGACCGGCGCCGGCCACCATGTGGTGCTCGTGGAAGACGGTGCCGCTGCCCTGGCCGCCGTGCAGGCCGACGAGTTCGATCTCATCCTGATGGACCTGCAGATGCCGGTCATGGACGGGCTGGAGGCGACGCGCCGCATTCGCGCCCTGCCGCCGCCGCGCAACGCCGTCCGTATCATCGCCGTCACCGCCTCCGTACTGCCGGAACAGGTGGAAGCCTGCCGGGAAGCGGGCATGGATGCGCATCTGGCCAAGCCCATCGACCGCGAGAGTCTGCTGCGCATCGTCGCCAGTCAGGGCGAGCAGGTCGCCACGCCGCAGCCGGTCATCAGCACCACCATGCCGCCGCTGCTGGACACCACGATCCGTGAGGCGCTGGCCCGCGATCTCGGCGCCGCCGCGCCGGCCGTCATCGCGGAATTCGTGGTCGAGCTGCGCCGGGGAGCCGAGGCCCTCGCCAACCTTTCCCCCATTACCGATTCCACCCAGCTCCGCGCCGCGCTGCACCGGCTGGCGGGTGTGTGCCGGACACTGGGCGCCGCCCGCATGGTCTGGGCGATGGAAGGCGTCTCTCGCGCGCTGAATGAAGGCCAGGATGCCACGCGGGCCGTGGCGCGCGCGCGGCGGGTACTGGAAGAGACTCTTCCCGCCGTGCTGCGCTGGCTGGAACAGCCGGGCATGGCGGAGGAAGGCAACCAGCCCACCGGCTGAGCCGGCTTCAGGGCAGCCGTGGCAGCCTTTCGCCCAGCAGGCGGAAAAACCCATCGGCATCCAGCCGATCCAGGAACTTTGCCTGAGGCGGAAGACCGCTGCGGCCCCAGCGGTCGATATGGGTCCGGCCGCGCCCGATGCCGCTGCCGCATTCCACCTGCACCGCCACCTCCTGCACCGTGAACAGCTCCGGCGCCAGCAGCCACGCAATGGCGCAGGGGTCGTGCAGCGGATGGCCCCGATGCCCAAGGCGGCGAGAGGTGGGAACGGAGGCCATGATGTCGCAACAGGCCCGCAGGCATTCCCCGTCACAGAGGCCGCGCAGCGTGGCGATACGCTCCGCCGTCACCAGCGCTTGCGCCGTAAGGTCCAGCGTGACCAGCGAGACGGGGCGGCCAGAGGCGAGCACGAGAGCCAGGGCTTCCGGGTCCATCGCGGCGTTGAATTCGGCGGCGACGGTCCAGTTTCCCTCGCTCAGCGCACCGGTCATCAGCACGAATTCAGCCACGCGGTTTGCCAGCGCAGGTTCCGTGGCCAGTGCCAGCGCCAGATTCGTCGCGGGGCCGATGCCCACCACCGTCACCGATTCCGGCGGGGCGTCGCGCAGCAGGTCTCGTATGGCGTCCGCGGCGATACCGGGCTGCGGCGCAGGTCCCTCCGGGAGGCGAACGCCGCCGAGCCCGTCCGTGCCATGCACCCGCTCCTCGGCTTGAAAGGCGCCGAGCAACGGCCGGTCGGCCCCCGCCACCACGGGCACCTCCCGGCCGCTCAGCCCCACAATGGCGCGGGCATTGGCCAGGGTCCGGCTCAATCCGACATTGCCCCCTGCCACCGTCACGAGCGCGACATTCAGTTCCGGCGAAGCGAGGGCCAGCCACAGGGCAACGGCGTCGTCAGTGCCCGGATCACAGTCGATGATGACGGTGCGAGCGGCATGGTCCGAGGGGGTGGCGGACATCAAGGCGGTCTCCTGCGGATGCGGGGCGGGAAGATGCCAGCGGATCGTGTTCCGGGCCACTGCCTCCGCGTCGTTTTACCAGGCGCCCCCCAGCGGCCGATCTGTCATAAATGGTGGAACAACATGGCGCGGAGGAACACTGGCCCCATGACCCGAAAAGGGCAGCCTGAACTGATCCATGGCATCGAGCTGGCACCGCTCGCGCCGCCCGCCAACCTGACGACTGAGCTGGTGCGGCGCCTGTCCTCCGAAATCCGCGCCGGCCGGCTCAATCCCGGGGACCGGTTGCCGACCGAGCAGGCCTTGATGCGGCAGGCAGGCGTGTCCCGCACGGTGGTGCGGGAAGCCGTATCGGCACTCCGCGCGGAAGGGCTGATCATCACTCGCCAGGGCGTCGGTGCCTTCGTCGCGGACCCGGCTGGCCGTGGGCAGGTGCGCATCGCACCGGACGAAATGCGCTCGCTCGGCGATGTGCTGCAGGTGATGGAGCTGCGTCTGGCCATCGAGACGGAAGCCGCCGGCCTGGCCGCGGAGCGCAGGGAGGGCGGTGCGCTGGAGCGCATCGAGAACGCGGCCCGGCGCTTCGCCGCCGCGGTCGATCAGGGCGAGAATGCGGTGGAGCAGGACCTTGAATTCCACCGCGCCATCTTCGCCGCGACGGGCAACAGCTTCTTCCCGCGCTTCATGGAATTCCTCGGCCCGATGCTGATCCCGCGCCATACGCTGCGGACGCAAGTGGTAGAGGAAGAGCGCCGCGCCTCCTATCTGCGCATGGTGCGGGAGGAGCATGACCGCATTGCCGCCGCCATCATTGCCGGGCAGGCACTCGCGGCCCGTAGCGCCATGCGCCGGCATCTGGCGGCCAGCAGGGAGCGCTACGCCCAGTTGGCGGCGCCAGCTCAGTAGGGCGGAATGTCCGGGATGTCGGCCAGATAGGCGAGGACGGCACGCGCCAGTGCCTCGACATCCTCGATGGTGGTGAATTCATTGGCCTGGCCCCGCTGGCTGTGGGGCCGGCCAAGGCCGCCGAACAGAATTTCCTGCACACCCGCCTGCTGAACGAAACCCATGGCGGAGGGCTCCCGGCAGGCGCCGCGCCGGAATTGGGCAGAAGAGTAACCAAAGCCCCAGCCCAGAGCCTGCTGCCAGCGCGGCGTGTTCGTCCCCCGGTCGGGAGCGACGACGGGGGCGTAGTGGCCCCGGAGCGCGACTCGCACGTCGAAGGCGGGGAGATTCCGCGCCGCCTGCTCCAGCGCCTCCATCAATTCCGCCTGGACGGTGGAGACGGTTTCCTCCGGGAGATAGCTGCGCGTTACCGTCAACTCACAGCCAGCCGGCATCTCCACGCCCGGCTCACTGCCCGGGGCGGAAACGGCAAGGTCAGCGCGCAGCCCCGTATCCGTCTGGCTGGGCGGCACGAGGGGAGAGGTCTTCGCCTCCAACCCGGCTTTCATTGCATGGAGCTGAGCGATAAGGGCGGCGGCAGCCTCGGCGGCATTCCCCTGCCGGGTAGCGTCCTTCGCCGTGATGCGCACCTGCAGCCGCAAGCTGCCTGGCATGCCGACGCAGATGCGCGGCGCCGCGCTGCCGTCGAGGCACATCACATGCCCCTCCACCATGCGGGAGGCGGCGAGGTGGCGCAGGCCGGGATAGAAGCCGCCTTCTTCATCCGTGCAGAACAGCAGAACGGGATCGAAACGCAGGCCCAGCCCCACGGCATCGGCGGCACGAAGCGCCGACCATACGGCGGCGATGGCCCCCTTCATGCCAGCGGTGCCCCGCCCGTAGAGCCGGTTGCCCTGCCTGCTCAGCAGGAAAGGCGGCCGGGCCCAGCCTTCGCCCGCAGGCAGCGTGTCGGTGTGAAAATAGATGGTGCAGACCCGGCGCCCGGTCCGGCGCGCTGCGATCATGTTGATCGGGGTGCCGTCGGAGCCCTGCACGAAATGGGCCGGAACTTCCTGGCGGCGGAACCCGAACCCCAGCGGCGCGAACATATCCTGAAGCGCGCTCGCGAAGGGTTCGGAACACATGCCGCGGGCAGCCGAGGTATCGATGGCGATCAGACGGGAAAGGCCGTCTATCCACCCCGTCGCACCGAGCAGAGGAGAAGCAAGACCGAGACGGTCGATGCCCGTGTCCTCGTCGCCCTGCTCAATCGATGGGTCAGCCCAGGACACCTGACCGGCCGTTCCCTTATCCGACGCAACACATGCCGCCACAGACCGTGGCGGGCCACCCGGCTCATCCAGGTAGCCGCCGAGATGTACCGGGTCCTGCCAAGCCCGCAGAGACCACTTCCCGTGAAGCACGGGCTTTTGAAGACCGTCAAGTCAACCTAAACGATATAATTTCGGGAAGCGTTATAACGATCCCTACTTGCGGTAGCGCCGCTCCTTGCGGTCACGCTGTTCGGTGGAAAATCCCTGCGGCAAGGGTTCCACACGGATATGCGGCTCCGCCGGATCGGGCTTCCGGGCCGCTGCCGCGAAACGAGCGGCAACCTGGGGCGCCACTTCGAACCGCGTCTCCCGGCCCATGATGCGGATGCGCCCGATCTCCTCCCGCGCCACATGGCCACGACGGCAGAGGAAAGGCAGGATCCAGCGCGGATCGGCCTGCCCGTCGCGCCCGACATTCATGCGGAACCATGCGCCCTCCCCACCACCAGGCGCCAGCTCGCGCTGCGGGCGGGCCGGGCGGCTCAGCTCCCGTGCCGGGGTCAGTTCCTCAGGTGCGGGCAGCGGGGCGCGCAGCACCTTCAGCAGGGCGGCGGCCACGGCCTCCGCACCAGCCTCCTCCAGCAGCGCACGGCCGGCGGCGAGATCTTCCGGCTCGGCTTCCTCGGAGATCATGGCCTTCACCTGCGCGGCAAGGCGCTCGCTGTCCTTGGCGCGAATCTCCTCGACGGTCGGCGCTTCGCCCCACTCGGCCTTCAGCTTCGCGGCCATCAGCAGGCGCTCGGCGGTGCGGCGGCGATTGGGCGGCACGACCAGGACGCTGACGCCCTTCTTGCCCGCACGGCCTGTGCGGCCGCTCCGGTGCAGCAGGGTCTCCGGCTCCTTCGGCAGCTCGGCGTGGATGACGAGGCCGAGATCCGGCAGGTCGATGCCCCGCGCCGCGACGTCGGTGGCGACGCAGACGCGCGCCTTGCCATCCCGCAGCCCTTGCAGGGCGCGGCTGCGCTCGGCCTGGGTCAGCTCACCGGAAAGGGCGACGGCGGAGAAGCCGCGCTCGTTCAGGTTGCCATGCAGCCGGGCAACGGCCGCGCGGGTGGAGCAGAAGACGATGGCGGTAGGCGAATCGGAGGCCCGCAGCAGGTTCACCACGGCGCGCTCGATGTCGTGCGGCGCGACGTTGACGACGCGGTATTCGATGTCCCGGTGCTGGCCGCCTTCCTTGCCCGCGGAGATGCGCAGCGCGTCCCGCTGATAGCTGGTCGCCAGAGCGGCGATCTCGCGCGGCACGGTGGCCGAGAACAGCAGGGTGCGGCGGGTCTCTGGCGCGGCGTCCAGAATAGCCTCCAGCTCCTCGCGGAAGCCGAGGTCCAGCATCTCGTCCGCCTCGTCCAGCACGACGGCGCGGAGCGCGTTGGGGATGAGATTGCCGCGCTCCAGATGGTCCCGCAGGCGGCCGGGGGTGCCGACGACGATGTGGGCGCCCTGGGCCAGAGCCCTGCGCTCCGCGATCGGGTCCATGCCGCCGACGCAGCTCACCACGCGCCCGCCTGCCGGGCCATACAGCCAGGACAGCTCGTTCTTCACCTGCAGGGCCAGCTCACGCGTCGGCGCCACGGCCAGCGCAAGCGGGGCGCCGGCCTGCGGCAGCCGCTCC